>CAZQBU010000038.1:0-21563 GCA_964592175.1 uncultured Lentimicrobiaceae bacterium | reverse complement strand
AGCAAGTTTTTACCTAGTCCTGTAGGGACGAAACACCCTCCCAGGGACAGTTGCACACACAAATCTTACAACTCTTTCGTCCTTTTTCTTGATAAAAGGACGCAAAAATCAAGCAGGTTGGAAATAACTTTATAAATTTGAAAGCTGAACAAAGACCCTTTTGGGCTATACCAAAACTAAATTAATAATTAACCAAAACGGTCAACCCTATTTAGGGAAGTACAAGTACACTAAATTATCAATTGTCTCCGCCGTGGCGGATGTCAATTAATCAACCTCCGTTGCAGTTTTGTTTTTCAATAAAAGGGAACTAACCAAACCCAAGCCCAAGAGTAAAAGTCCGATATAATATGCCAAAGTGGCTGCATTCTCAGGATAATGGTCTTTCATCAAGGCAATAATCTGAGGTCCTATGATACCGCCTATTCCCCATGCGATAAGGGTAATGCCATAAATAGTTGCCATTAAGCCTTTATACTTTTCACGAATTAAAGAGGGTAGCACACCAAATCCACCGCCGTAGCATAGCAATACGATACAAACCCCCACGAAGAATACCAATGGATTTTTATTGACTACCATAATAGCAAAAGTGATGATTTGTATGATAAAAAGCATTCTAAAAGTCATGATACGCCCTACTTTATCGGATACACTGCCCCAGAAAAAGCGCCCTACACCATTAAATAATGCACTTACCGCAATAAGGGTAGCACCGCGGCTTTCCAAAACCAGCTTATCCGAAATGCCTTGTTCACGCAATAAATCTTGTAATAAAGGCGACTGAAAAGACAAGAAAATCATGCCGGCGATGATGTTAAACAAAAACATAAACCAAATCAGCATATAGTCGAACTTCAGCAGATGGGGCATGACACTTTCCTTACTTTCTACCGTACCTACCGGCTTTGCCTTCGACTCAAGGAAGGTGCTGAAAAAAGGAAGCACAATCAATAATAAAATACCTATTGCCAAAAATGTGCTTGCAAGATTATTGTCAAACATCTTCATGAATACCGGTGCAATCAGTTTCGACATCACAAAAGCTCCCAGACCAAAACCCATAACCACCATACCGGTAGCCAAGCCCTGCTTGTCCGGAAACCAGCCCGAAACTGTTGCAACAGGCGTGACATACACCAAGCCCAAGCCCATACCGCCAATTACGCCAAAGCCCAGATACAGCAAAAACAAGCTTTCTGCTTTAAAGGCAAAATAAGAAATGATATAACCAAAGGCATATAAAAAGGAGCCAATGAGCGCCATCTTTTTGGAGCCGATACGGTCAAGGTTTTTACCACCCCAAGCAGCCGTTACACCCAGCATAAAAATAGCAATGCTAAATGTCCATGCAGTAGTGGAATTATTCCAAAGATAAGCTTCAGAAATGGGATTCTGAAAAAAACTCCAAGCATAAACCGTACCTATGCTCAGATGTGCAAAACTTGCCATGATGGCAATTAACCAGCGTTTACTTCCTTTTTCCGTAAGCTTCATATTTTTATGATTTAATGATATACAAATTCAGCGTTTCGTAAAACGCTTACAAAGCTATTAAATAGTTTCAAACCGCCGACATATTCCAAAAATACAACTGTAATCAGTACTTTTTGCAAAATTTTTATCCCATCACTCAATCCGGTAAAAGAAGATTTAACATTTAATTAATAATTTCATTTGCCAATAGATATAAAACTTTATATAGTTTTGAGTTATATTTAAATACTATCCATATGAAAAAAACAATTTTATTATTTACTGCTCTTATTTTCAGCACCTTAAGCTTTTCTCAAGACTGCTCTGACTTTTTCTCTTTCCGCCCGGGCGTGATGTGGGAACAGCAAACCTTTAGTGCCAAAGACAAATTAGAAAGCATTACCGGAGCCCGTGTATTAGAAGTCACCCCCACGGCAGAGGGCATTGCTTCACGAATTGAAATGTCCACCTCGGATCCGGATAACGAGAAAAAAACCTCCTTCGAAGTGGGCTATCGCTGTGAAAACGGTGTTTTTCAAATGGATATGCAAGATATTTTAAATCACATGAACCTCGACTTGGATAAGTTTGAAGGCTTAGAAGCTACTATTGAAACCACTGCAGTAGAATATCCTTCCGTACTAGTGCCCGGCACCACATTAGCAGATGCCAGCTATACGGTTTCCATGAGTATGGGCGGTATGACAATGATGAGCGTTAGTATCAACCTGATTGACAGAAAAGTAGTAGCCGAAGAAAACATTACGGTACCGGCAGGCAGCTTCAAAGCCTCCAAAATCACCTATACCATTGAAGCAAATATGGGCTTTACAAAGACACATTTGAATGTAACGGAATGGATGTCGAAAAAAGCTGGTGTTGTACGTAGTGAAACATATGATAAGAAAGGAAAACTACAAGATTATACCGTATTATCGAAATTCGTAGAGAAATAAGTGTATTTCACAACTTCAGGTGAAATAAAATAAAAAAATAGCCCGATTTGAAATAATCTTGGGCTATTTTTGGTTAATCTTTTGGCATTGATGTACATAAAATATGAAAAAGTATTCCATCTTACTTTTCTTTTCATTTCTTCTTTCTTTATCCGGTATAATGGCACAAAACCATGTGACCATCAGTGGATATGTACGGGAAAAAGGAAGTAAAGAATTGCTGCCGGGCGTAAATATTTATATCCCCGGCCATCGCATAGGCACTACCACCAATAATTACGGCTTCTATTCGCTCAGCCTAAGTCCTGGAGCGTATAGCATTACCTATTCATATGTGGGTTATCAAACCCATGAGCTGCATATTTTGCTGAACGAGAATAAAACCTATGACATTGATCTTGAAGGCAGTATTACCTTAAAAGAAATTGAAGTAACTGCTGAACGGGCGGAGCGTTTCAGCGAAAGCGACCGCATGAGCATTGTCAGTATTCCCGTGAAACAAATTCAAAATATACCGGCTTTGCTAGGTGAAAAAGACGTGTTTAAAGCATTGCAGCTGATGCCCGGCGTTCAAAAAGGGACAGAAGGGAGCAGCGGATTGTATGTGCGTGGCGGAGGACCGGATCAAAACCTGATTATTTTGGATGATGCACCGGTATATAATGCCTCACATTTGTTTGGATTCTTTTCTGTTTTTAATGGAGATGCCATTAAAAGTATCGAGCTTACCAAAGGAGGATTTCAAGCACGCCACGGCGGAAGGCTGTCTTCAGTGATTGAAATGACGATGAAAGACGGCAATAAAGAACAAATTAAAGGAAGCGGCGGCATCGGACTGTTATCATCACGCCTTACATTGGAAGGACCAATCGTGAAAGAAAAATCTTCATTCCTTATTTCTGGACGCCGAACTTATGCCGATGCATTGATACGCCCGTTTTTACCAAAAGATGAGAAATTTGGTTATTACTTTTATGACCTCAACACCAAATTAAACTATGATTTTGGACCAAAAAACAAATTATATGTAAGTGCATATTTCGGCAGAGATAAATTCCAGTTTAAACAAAAATACAACAATGCCACTGAAAAAGCAGGGCTTTATTGGCAGAACAAAACCGCCACATTGCGATGGAATCATATGTTTACCAATAAGTTATTCAGCAATACCTCCCTAATATTCAGTGAGTATGCCATGAAAATATTCAACGATTATAAAAGTCAACATGAGCACTATAAATTGGAATATAATAGCGGCATCAAAGATGTGGGTTTGAAGTATGATTTGGAGTATTATCACTCACCTATCTACTCGCTACGCAGCGGTTTACAAACTACCTATCATCATTTTTTTCCCAATGTAATCATTGAATTAGACAATAACAATGTCACGGACTGGAACCATAGGCTTGCCTACAAATCGATGGAATCCGCCATGTATCTGGAGAACCACCTGAACCTTATACCTGAGCTAAAAATCAATGCCGGGCTCCGTTTGGCTCATTTTGTGGCAAACAACAAACACTATTTCTCACCTGAGCCACGCCTTTCGGTCAACTATGTAGTTCGTGAGGGGCTTGCCGCAAAAGCAGCCTACTCGATGATGACCCAAAGCATTCATCTGCTCAGCAATACCGGAATAGGTTTGCCCACCGATTTGTGGGTGCCCTCCACAGACAGGGTAGCTCCGCAGCAGTCGCAACAGTACTCGGCAGGAATTGCATATGACATACCGAAAAACGATTTGCTTTTCTCAGCCGAAGCCTATTACAAAAAGAGTAAAAATATCATCGGCTATAAGCCCGGAGCCAGCTTCCTTCTGCTTGACGACCCTAGCGGAGCACAAAGCTTTACCTGGCAGGACAATGTCGCGGCAGGCAAGGGCGAATCCTACGGAATTGAACTGCTGTTGCAGAAAAAAACAGGAAGAACAAGCGGTTGGGTCGGTTATACGCTTTCGTGGACACAGCTTCAGTTTGATGAAATCAATTTCGGCAAGAAATTCTGGGCACGCTACGACCGAAGACATGATATCTCCATTGTGGCCATACATGAAATAAATGACCGGATAACCCTCTCAGGCACCTGGGTATATGGCACAGGAAATGCAATTACCCTGCCAATTGCCACCTTTGTAAGCAAGCCGCATATACCCTATAACGGTCAGTCATGGGATATGTATTATTATCCACACGAGATTTATGACTATAACGAGATGAACAGCTCCCGCATGAAAGCCTATCATCGACTGGATTTGGCTATTCAGTTTCACAGGTCCTTGAAGCATTACGATCAAACTTGGGAAGTAGGTTTGTACAATGCCTATAGCAGGCATAATCCGTTTTTCTATTATATAGATTATGAGTACGATGACAATAACGTAACAAGCAAGCTGAAACAGAGGGCACTTTTCCCGATTATTCCTTCCATTTCCTACAATTTCAAATTCTAAAGCCATGAATCGTATCATATTTATCTTATTATTTGGTCTGGGCGCCCTTCTCTCTGCTTGCGACAATATGGTTTCGGATGTGGATATTGATCCGGGCAAGCCCAAATTTGTGGTGCACAGCTATTTGTCACCCGATCAAGACACAATAACCCTCCATTTGGCAAAAAGTCAACCCTTATACACCAGCCGTTATTACAACCAGCCTGTTTCGGTGCCCGATGCAAAGGTTGAAATAAGTCATCTTGACAAGACGGTGCTATTACAGTATGATGCGCTGATGAATCGATATTGGACGACAGAACTCAACATACGTAAAGGAGAAAGCTATTCATTGAGAGTCACATCCGCCACAGGCGAAATACTGACTTCAAAATGTAGTGTGCCATCAAAAACTCCGCCGGAAATTGAAGATTTCAAAATCAGCCAACCTTCGCCTGCACCGGAAGTGATTACCATCAGCTTTCGCTTCAAAGATTATCAGGGAAGTGGCGACTTTTACCGTGTATTCGGCATTTACAAATTCCAATACGACCCGTGGACAGAATATGCCTATGTGGACCAGATTCCAATGCGCAACGGCGAAGAGTTTGTTACAGATCAAAATCAGGATGGCACCTATTTCTCATACAACAGCCATCAGTTTTATGTGGATGCCTATATGTTGGAATCAAGCATATTTATGATGATAACCGACGAGCATTATTATCATTATCATGTTTCTACCAGAGATTTTGAGGGGGACAATGTGTTTTCGGAACCCACTCCCGTTTATACGAATATCAGAGGCGGTCTCGGTGTTTTTTCAGCTTATATATCCGAAGAAATACCACTGACTCTGTAAGCTTCTCAAAAAAAATCATTTAAAAACTTAATGCAGTTTTATTACATTTGCGCTTAAATCATTACAAAATAGTAAAATAATGTCTGAACAAAAGTCAAAAGGTTTCCGCTCATTCTCGCGTAACTATTGGGTTGTCATCATCATGGAATTCTTTGAGCGGGGTTCGTATTACGGTGTGATGTCCGTCCTATCCGTTTATCTGGTTTTGAATGTGGATGCCGGCGGATTAGGTTTTTCAAAAGAAAGTGTGGGCATTATCAAAAGCACGATTACACCGCTGCTCTACCTGCTTCCCATCTTATCGGGGGCATTGGCCGACCGCTTCGGCTACCGTAAATTACTGATGTTAGCCTTTGCAGTGATGAGCCTCGGATATTTTTTAACCAGCTTGTTCAGCTCGTACGGTCTGGTATTTTTCAGCCTCATTATCATGGCAGTAGGAGCAGGAATCTTTAAGCCAATTATTTCGGGTACTATCGCACGCGAAACCGACGAAAGAAATAGCGGCTTGGGATTCGGCATATTTTATTGGTCCATTAACCTGGGAGCATTCATATTTCCTCTCATCCTCGTACCCTATCTTAAAGGTATCGGATGGAACTGGATTTTCATCATGGCAGCAGTAGGGACAGGCTGGTTGCTGCTGTTGAATATATTTGTGTATAAAGAACCCACAAAACCGGAAGATAGCGGGAATAAATCGCTGGCACAAGTGTTCGAAGGCATATTGCTGGTATTAAAAGATGTGCGTTTTGTCGCATTAATTGTGATTTATTCCATGTTTTGGATACTCTATTTCCAAATGTTTGATACCGTACTATGGTATCTCACCGAATATGTGGATATGAGTCCGGTAAATAATGCGGTAAATAGTTTTATTGGACTTTTGGGAATTAATGCCAGCTGGAAATTTGATTCCGAGCATGTTACCGTGATTAATGCTGGCACAATTATTGCACTTCAACTGATAATATCAAGTTTGGTTAAAAATACAAAGCCACTTCCTACGATGATAACAGGAATTGCTATAGGAACAATTGGTATGGCGATACTAGCTGTATCCATGCATGCATGGGTATTTATTGCCGGGATAATCATTTTCTCCATTGGGGAAATGACTGCCCACCCCAAATTTATATCCTATGTGGGACTGATTGCTCCACCGGATAAAAAAGCACTTTATTTGGGCTATTCATTCCTTTATGGCGTTATCGGAAGCGGTATAGGCGGCATTTTGGGTGCAGCATTGTACGTACGCTTTGTGGATGGGATGCAACGCCCCGGTCTGCTGTGGTTTATCTTCAGCTTGATAGGCGTTCTCACAATCATCGGACTGCTGTGGTATAATAAATATATGGCACCGGCGACCGAAGAAAATGCTTCATAAATTAATTATATATACTAATAACGATACTTTTTAGTTAATCATTAAATACGAACACCTTAAAATACAACATTATGAGAGTTACAATAATCAGTTTTCTATTTGGCTTATTTATGATTGCACCGGCATTTAGCCTGCAAGCTCAAAACAAAGCAGACGATATCCTTGGAACATGGCTTGTTGAAGACAAAGATGCCCATGTCGAAATCTTCAAACGTGGCGATAAGTACTTTGGTAAAATCGTATGGCTTAAAGATGGTGTAGATGCAAAAACCGGAAAGCCAAAGACCGACACCAAAAATCCCGATCCCAAGCTTAGAGAATTACCTACTTTGGGAATGGAAATGCTAAAAAACTTTCAATTCGACGGAAAGAAAGAATGGTCAGGTGGCAAAATTTATGACGCCGGAAATGGAAAAACCTATCGCAGTTATATGGCACTCGAAAATGCCGATAAGTTGAAACTGCGAGGCTATATAGGTGTTGCCATGCTTGGCAGGAACACCTATTGGACACGCGTGAAGTAAATTTCAAAAAATTATATAAGCCGGGTTTACCGGCTTTTTTATTGCATAGCTATGAAGCATCAATCTCATAAAATTCATGGGGTTATTCGCATTCATCGGATTGAATTTATCCTGCATAATTCACCAATTCATAAGATTATCAATCTAACTTTATCGTAATAAGCTTATGATCATTGTGTTAGTAAGTTTTAGTAGGATTTTTAAAAAGCGTTTATTATAAATTGAATTTTGATTTAATTTTGGCAATTTTATACGTTATGAGCTGTTCGCAGTAGTTGACTACAGCTTCACAGCACATGCCTTAAAATTTCTCAAAATTAAATTCATGAATTAAGCAGGTTATTTGTGCATTTGTCATAACTTATTTATTTTCGTCTCACGAAAACTACAAAAGTGTATAACAAGGTCGCTATTCCATATGGGTTTTTGGCTGCATTAATCATGCTGCTCTTGTCTTTTTCATGCCAACGAAAAGAGATACCGCAACATATCGAAGCTGAAGCGCAAGACTCCATATCAACGAATGTATTGGAAGATGTTGTACGCCTTGGCAAGCTCAAGGTGCTAACCGAATATAACTCCCTCAACTATTTTGTGTACAAAGGCGAACCAATGGGTTACCAATATGAAATGCTGAAAGCCTTTTGCAACCATATGGATATCCGATTGGAATTAAATATCGAACGAAATTTCGAGCAAGCCATGGATAAGCTTGAGCGCGGCGATGTGCATCTTATTGCTTTAGGCTTTACCATTACCAAAGAACGAAAGCAGCGTTTCGACTTTACCGATCCGATTTTACGCACAAGGCAGGTGTTGGTGCAGCGCCTCCCCAAAAACTGGAGACGATTTCCATCGCACGACCAAATTGAAAGCGAATTGTTGCGCAACTCCTTGGATTTGGCAGGCAAAACCATTCACGTACAAGCCGGTACCATTTTCAAGAAACGCTTGGAAACATTAATGGATGAAATTGCCGACACCATCTATATCATTGAAGATGCACGGGATGTGGAAGAGCTGATAGATGCCGTAGCAAGTGGCAAAATAGAATATACGGTAGCCGATGAATATTTGGCAATGCAGCTTATCCGCAGCCATGACAATCTCGATATCAAAACGCCCATCAGCTTTGAGCAGAAGCTTGCTTGGGCAGTCAAAAAAGAAGCACATAACGAGCTATTGGAAGAGCTGAATTATTGGCTGAGAGATTATTTCTCCAGCACAGATGCTCGCATGCTGTATACCAAGTACTTTGGTCCAAACATTAGCCACCGCAGCCGCAGCGATTTTCATTCGTTGAAAGGCAGCAAATTGTCCGATTATGATGATATTATTAAAAAGGCAGCAAAAAATATCGGCTGGGACTGGCGCTTGCTTGCATCGCTCATTTATCAGGAATCAGAGTTTAAGCCGCAATCAGTAAGCTGGGCAGGTGCTTATGGGTTGATGCAGCTGATGCCCGTGGTGATGGAACAATTTAATATAGACACCACCGCCACAGCCGAACAACATATTTCGGCAGGCACAAAAT
Source organism: uncultured Lentimicrobiaceae bacterium (assembly GCA_964592175.1). Taxonomy (GTDB): domain Bacteria; phylum Bacteroidota; class Bacteroidia; order Bacteroidales; family F082; genus JALNZU01. The sequence continues at coordinate 12,393 of CAZQBU010000038.1, read as the reverse complement.
ATCTTTTATACCTTGACAGGCTGATACCCGAAATGGTTACCGATTCAAACGAACGGATAAAATTTATCTTAGCGGCATATAATTCCGGCGTAGGGCATGTGTTGGATGCACGCCGCTTGGCTGAAAAATACAATAAAGACCCGAATCAATGGACGGGCAATGTGGATTTCTTCATGCGCAACAAGTCAAAGCCCACCTTTTACAACGATTCGGTAGCGTATTACGGCTATGTACGCGGTGAAGAAACATTCCGCTTTGTGGAACAGATTTTAGATCGTTACGAACACTATTGCAATCTGCTCCCAAGCGAATAATAAGAGTCAATCGAAGCTTAAAACTTCATTTCTTCGTTTAACTTATCCACCCAGCCGCTGATGCGTTCTGAGGTCAGTTCGGGCTGCTGGTCTTCGTCCAATGCCAAGCCGCAGAACATGCCGTCTACCACGCCTTCCGACTCAGTAAACTCATAGCCTTCCACGGGCCAACGGCCGATGAGCATGCCGCCACGATTTGCAACTTCATCGCGCAGATAGCCTAAGGCATCCATGAAGTTGTCAGGATATAATACCTGATCGCCCAAACCAAAAGCTGCAATCTTGAAAGCCGATAGATCCTTTTCAGACAGCTTTACAAAAAACTCGTTCCACCTGTTTGTACCGGTAGCTTCATACCATACATCTGCACCAATAGTGGCAATACCCAAAATCAGGTTTTTGTATTTATCAAGCTCGGAAATGTCAAAACTGCCCAAATCAAACAAATCAACTTTGTCGGAACCAATGGTGTCACGCAACAAAAAAGCAGACTTTTCAACGCTGCCACCTGTTGCCCAGTATAAAATTACGGTCTTCTTCATAATGAGGATTTTAAATTTTTGCTGTAAAATTAAAATATATTGAGTGCATATAACAGCTTTATGTGGATTTTAGAATGTGTTTAAATAAGAAAACATCAAAAAATTACGAATGCTGCGCTAAAAACAGCTTGCTAATATCGTGAATACTTTGACGAATCGGGATAAATTCAAAGCCGAATTCACTTTTTATTTTCTCCGATGAATACAAAGATAGCCTTGTGGAGCTGCGGGCAGTTTCCTTGGTTATTGCAGGCATTTTTCCGCGTATGCGCCCCATCAGCCAAAATACACGCCAAGCAATTTCTGCCAAAGGGGCTTTCACATGGATATGCGGCTTTTTCTTTCCCAAATCTTCGGCTATCCAATCAAAAAGCTGACGGTAGCTCAGGTTTTCAGCTGAAAGCAGATAGCGTTCTCCGAAACGCTTCTTTTCCATTAGCAGAGCCATTGCTTTTACCACGTCACGCACATCTACATAGCCTGTCATGCCTTTGGTATAAAACGGAAATCCTTTCCATACTTGTAAAAACAACTCGCTGCTGCCTGCATCCCAGCTGCCCGGACCTAAAATAATCGAAGGATTTACGATTACGGCATCCAATCCTTCCGTAATGGCACGCCAGACCTCCTGCTCGGAAAAATATTTTGAAACCGAATAAACCGAATGATCGGGGCTTTTCTTCCAATGTGTTTCTTCGGTTACCTCCTCCCCTTTTTCGCTATTGCCCAGCGCCGCAACAGAGCTTACATGGCAAAACGAAATGCCACCCTTCGCCATGACCGCATGCAAAAGGTTTGCAGTACCCTCCACATTTACTTTCATAATGCGCTGTTTATCATCCGGATTGAAAGAAACCATTGCCGCACAATGATACAGCTCACGCACATCGTCCAACATATCGTCAATACTGCCCATATCCAACAAATCGGCGGTGACCCATTGAATACGCTCCCAGCTTGCTTCCGCATTGGCGTAGGCATCAAAAATAAGTTTAGCCGCCCGCAAATCGGAAGATGCACGCCGCATGGCTTTCACGGTCTTGCCTTGATTAAGCAGCTCCACCATGAGGTGCGCACCCAACATACCGCTTGCTCCAGTAATTAAAATCATAAAGCAAATGTAGTAAACAAAGTCAAGACTACATTCACAGATGAAAACTTCTACATAAGTTTTATATTTGCAAAAAAATATTGATTCAAGATGCTGAAAAACTTTGTTGAAGAATTACGCTGGAGGGGCATGATACACGATATGACCCCGGGAACTGAAGAACAACTGCTGAAGGAAATGACTGCTGCCTATGTGGGCATCGACCCTACAGCCGACTCATTGCATATCGGGCATTTGGTAAGCATCATGATGCTGAAACATTTTCAGCTGGCAGGGCATAAACCCATTGCCTTGGTAGGTGGTGCAACCGGTATGATAGGCGACCCTTCAGGGAAATCGCAAGAGCGTAACTTATTGGATGAAGCCACCTTACGGCATAACCAACAAGCAATACGTAAGCAGCTGGCTAAGTTTTTGGATTTCGAAAGCGATAGCTCCAACAAAGCAGAAATCGTGAACAATTACGACTGGATGAAAGAATTCAGCTTCTTGGATTTCATACGCGATATCGGGAAACATATTACCGTTAATTATATGATGGCAAAAGATTCGGTGAAAAAACGCCTTGAACCCGAAAGCGGTACCGGCTTATCATTTACCGAATTCAGCTATCAGCTGGTGCAGGGATATGACTTCTTGCATTTATATCAGCAGCACAACTGCAAACTTCAAATGGGGGGCTCCGACCAATGGGGTAATATACTCACCGGGACGGAACTTATTCGTCGTAAGCTAGGCTATGAACATCAGGCGTTTGCATTGACTTGTCCATTGATTACCAAGGCAGATGGCGGTAAATTCGGTAAAACAGAATCGGGTAATGTATGGCTCGATCCCGAAAAAACTTCGCCTTATGCATTTTATCAGTTTTGGCTAAACTGCTCGGATGAAGATGCCGATAAATACATCCGAATTTTTACGCTGCTGAGCAAAGAGGAGATTGAAAAACTGGTGGAAGAGCATCAGGCTGCGCCGCATCTGCGCCTGCTTCAAAAAGCATTGGCACGTGAAATCACCATACGCACCCATTCCGAAGAAGATCTGCAGACGGCAGAAGAAGCCAGTCAGATATTGTTTGGCAAAGGGACTACGGAGGTGCTTCGAAAAATTGACGAATCTACCTTACTCAGCGTATTTGAAGGGGTTCCACAACGGGAGCTAAGCCTAGAAATAGTAGATCAAGGAATGGATATCGTGGAGTTTTTAAGCACACATACCTCCATCTTCGACTCAAAAGGCGAGGCACGCCGCATGTTGAAAGACAATGGGGTATCCATCAACAAAGAAAAAGTAAAAGACGATAAACTAATCAGCCGTGCTGATATATTACAGAACAAATACATCTTGGTGCAAAAAGGGAAAAAGAATTACTTCTTGGTAGTACTTACTGAATAAGCCAAGTGCATTTGTAGTGTTTGGTAGCGCAAGCCCCTGAACAGTAAACTCTTACGCAATGTACATTGACCCCATTTATGGACAATTTATTTTGCCCCTTATCATTGCCACCTTTTTGGCAATCAATATGGGAGTAAGTGGAACTGCCCCTTCTTTTGCTGCTGCCTACGGTGCCAATCTGATTCCGAAAAACCTTATTCCCGGCTTGTTCGGCATCATGGTGTTTGTAGGTGCCATCATAGCCGGAAAAAATGTAGCCATCACCTTGGGTCAAGGCTTTCTGCCCCAAGAAAGCATGAGTATTTTGCTTACTTCCATCATTTTATTGGCGGTAGCACTATCACTTTTGCTGGCAAACCTGCTTGGCGTGCCGCAGTCAACAAGCCAGTCGACCGTATTTGCCTTGAGCGGTCCGGCAGTATATTTTGGGCATTTTGAAAGCAATAAACTATTCATAGAAATCATCCCGACTTGGTTTGTGCTTCCGTTTATTTCATTCGGTATTGCGTATTTTGCTGCCAAGCTATTACTTATGCCCAACAAACGCTGGAGCCTGCTTGAGTTTGAGACCTTACGGCAGCATCCCGGGCTGCAGGCTTTAGTGATTTTTTCTTCCTTATATGTGGCATTTTCCATTGGTGCCAACAATGTGGCAAATGCGAGCGGTCCGGTAGCTTCGATGATTATACACGAGCTTGGCTTAGGCGAGAACGAAGAAAACTTTGCATTGATAATGGTCTTGTCTACCTTGGTTATTGCCCCCGCTTTCGGTATTGGCAGCTCGCTCATGGGTAAAAAGGTGATTCAGCGTACCGGAAAAGAAATTGTGGAGCTTGGACCGGTTTCAGCTACCCTCATTTCGTTTATCACCGCCAGCTTATTGCTGAGTGTATCGGTGTTGCGCGGCATCCCGGCATCATTGGTACAACTGAATACAGGCGCTATTTTAGCGATTGGCTGTGCCAAGCACGGATGGAAGGAGATTTTCAGCAAAAGCAGCGTTAAAAAGTTCTGGGTTGTATGGATAGTAGCCCCAATTTTGGCATTTATCCTCTCCATCAGCATGACATGGATCGCCCATAAGATGGGGCTGCTGGTGGTGACTTGGTAGGGGATTGGAATATGCAGCCCATTTAGAATGTTCTATAAGTTAATAATGTGTTTTTAACTTTCTTTGACCAAGATACCTATCAGAAGCGCCCCTCTCTTGCAAAAAGCAAAGGCACAGCCAAAATAAATAAGCACTTACTTGGTCCATTGCGGCTCAATCACTTTGCTTAAAGGATTCACTAATACTGTTAAAACTTTTGAATCATATTGACACACTTTGAGGGATCATCGTACTAAGTCCTTCTAGAATATTTACAAATACAAAAGGATCTTGAAACTCATATCTTTCATTATCCCACTTGTTCTGCAAATATTCTAAACCTGCATTAGCATAACCTTCTATACGCCTTATAAATTCGCTAACAAAAACCTCAATAGAATCTTCACTCGCATCCTCTAAACTCTCCCAAGTATATCCAAAAGAATCAGATTCATTCAATATCAACATATAAATAAAATCTCGGATTCTTCTCGGTTTCCATTGACCTATTGGCGCAAAATCTACAGGTGAAGTATCTTCAGGCATAATATAGTTTAACTCCCCCAACTTATAGCCTATGATAAAGGCATACATATAAGTTTGATAATATGCTCCAAATGAAGAATATGAGCCCGCTAAAGTTGTATCTCCTTTTATGGATATTGCATCTAGCATTTCTCTATACTCTTTTTTGTACTTTGGTCTCTTGATATTTATTATTTCTTTTAATTCAGAACTGTTCATTTTAATATGGTTTTATGATACGTAACATTTACTTCCTGTTACCAAATTAGCAGTGTCTGCTTTTTCTTGAATTGTATTCACATAAAATGTTCCTAGTATTTCACCATTTTTCATTTTTTCTAAAATTCGCCTCCCCTGATCATTCAGTAAATCATCTGTTTTAGGGTCGTAGAGTTCCTTGATAAGTATTATGCTTTGGGTAAATACTTTTGGCGCAATATCAAAAAAATTATTGATGAAGTTATTACCAAATTCAGAAAATGGCGCATCAGAAATAAAAGGAAAATTAAATTGTTTGTCACCAATTTTTGATGATATAATTGCCATCACAATAGAAAGCTGTTTCATGCGCTGAAAACCTGTTCCCAGACCTGTTATTGCATTATTATTGACATCTCTAATAGAAACTTGCACAGTTTCATCTGTCTGTTTTTTGAATTCTAATCTGCCACCAGAAGTGAGATTGCCACGAGTTAACTCTTCATATTTTTCGTTAGCATTTCTTTCTAATGAAGTGATTATTTCATCATAGATTCTTTCTTTCGTGTTTTCAAATAGTTTTTCTAACTGTTTCATGGCATTATAAACAGAACGATATTTTTCTACATTCTCATTCTTTGGTTTCTTGTCTAACTTTTCATTTATAGATGATATCTGTCTCTTCAGTAACTTAATTCTTTCCTGTGCTTCTTGAATTTCTCCTTTTTTTTGTTCTATGGTTCTACCTGCTAGTGTAAAATCTGAGATAGTTTTACCATCAGTTCTGCCAGAATAACCATCCTTTCCTCCTACATTAATATATTCTAATTCAACTCTTTCTCTAGCTTCTTCTATATTTTTAATTTTTTCTTCTAAGTCAAATACTTTGAGTCTATACTGCCTCTTATATTCATCCGTCTTTTTCAAATTCTGAACAAACGCACTTGTTGAGTTTTGAATATTACTGTAGAAATCATCAAAATCATTTCTTTGTTTTTCTACTTTAGGACGTGGTCTATTGAGTACCTTCTCAATATGCAACCATGCTTCAGAATTCTTTAATGCTGATCTGTTACAAACACTACAATGTTCTTTATCCAACATTACTTTAAGAGATTCTTTATCCGGAGAACCTTCTGGCAATAATATCACAGTCTCCATTAAGTTTTTTTCTGTTTTTTTTACAATAAGATCTTCTCGTAAACTTCTAAAAGTACTTATCTGACCCTCTAGCCCTTTTAATAACCAAGGATAATCTTCAGACAGAATTTGTTTAGTTATATCTTTTTCTAGAGAATCTTTTTTCTTTTTCTTCTCATCAATTTGAAATTTCAACTCACTCAATTTACCTCTAAGTTCTTCTCGCTTATGTGCATTCAACAAATGAGCTTCTAGGTCTTGTCGTATATTTTCAGCTCTAGTTAGTTCTTCTTGATATAGTTCTAATCGCTCTTTAGTTTGGTCAACTCTTTTTTCAAACTCTTCCTTTTTTGATAAATCTTCTAATACCTTCTTGTCTTCAGCATTTGCAATTCTTTCTGAATTGTTTAAATCTTTATATGCTCTCTTAACTAAGTCTTTACTAGTATCATAAGCTTCTATCAATGATCTTATACCTACCAATGCTTCAATAGTTGAAGAGAGTCCACTTCTAGACGACAAATCAACTAGTTCCTCCAAAGATTCACCTTGTAAAAGCGCATATCTTTTAAGCTCTTCAGGAATTAACTTCTTAACAATTACTTCTTTTTCTGTACTATCATGGACTGTAACATCTTTATTTTCTACAGTTTGTAAAACCTCAAAATAAGGTGTTGTAATCCACTTACCATTGTTTTTTACAAACCTAACTTCCTTCTTAATAGTATACTTATTATTCTGCTCGAAGAAAACTATCATAACCCCCATTGTAAATTCATGTTTCTCATTTTTTGCTTTACCGGAGGCCATTAATTCATATGATTCAGTAACCGACCGCAATCCTTTTTTATCAGCATCATATACTTCATCTTCAACTATCCATAAAATTCCATTATAGAATTTCGACTTTCCCATATTATTATCTGCATTGATAATATTGATACCTTCCTTAAAACGATAGGTGTTCTCCTCATAATTACCATAATAATTATAAAAGTTTTGTAATCCAATAGATTCAATTATTGCTCCCATACTCATTATCCCATTATCTGATTCTTCAATGTGTTATAAATAGACTCGTTACTTCTACGATGAAATTTATTCGTTAAAAGAGTTCTAACTATTTCTATAATCTCATATTGAGATTCATTATAAAAACACTCTTTTTCTAATTCATCTTTTGGTATATTAAAAACACTTTGTAACTCTGGTGATTTTAAGACTTCTTTAAAAACATCTTCTACCGTCATAATATTTTATTTTAATGGTTAATATTCAACACCAAGCTTGACAAGGAAATTTCATAATATTCAGTTACTTCTTTTAGTATTGATTCTACATCCGAAAAATAGTTGCTTGATAAAGATGCAAATTCAGCAACCCGTTTTAGCTCATTTTTCACTAAATTTCTCTCCATTTTCCAATGCTCGTCAGAGTACACTTCCGCTTTAAAATTAGGAACAACAATCATATCATAAACATGAGCAAAGGTTTTATCTTCATGTCTTCTTAGTAACCTTCCCCTTCTTTGAATAAACTGCCTTGGATTACCTGTACTGGAAGCAAAAATGCCATATTCAGCCCTGGGGACATCAACACCTTCGTCAAGACACTTCATTGCAAAAAGAACATTGATAAATCCATTTTCGAAATCTTTGAATATTATTTCCCTTTCTTTTTTGGTATTACTACCCGTGTAAGTATTACACGTTATTTTTGGAAATTGCTCCTTCGTTACATCAAGCATCTTTTGAATAAAAGATTCTTCATAAATAGTGCTATCATCACTTGAATCATCAAAATCTATAGTTGAATGTAACCTTGCTTCATCCGAATCAAACATTTTTCCACCTTCCGGAACATACACAAAACAATACTTTAGTTGATCTCCCCCTATTTCGTTAATTATTTGTTTGTAAACTCTTATCTTATCTGCAGCTTTATGAAGAATACGTTTCCTTATAAGCAGTAATCTTGCTGCTTTTTCAGGATCTGAGAATGATTGTGTTTGACTATTGTACATCCGAACTAACTGTGCCGTAATACTTGCATAGTCCTCCATCTCATCATTATTCAAATATACAATCCTTGGATAGTAACGATACTTCATCAAAACTCCATTGTCAATAGCCTCTTTCATAGAATAAGAATATACATAAGGTGGTTGGTCATTGAAAAAACGCTCTAGCTCTTCTGTTCCTTCTTCATCATAAACTCTGCTGGGTGTTGCCGACAAAGCAATTCGTCTTTTCATCTTAAGTTGTCCAAAAGCTCTTTTTACAGATGTTGCACCTATATTGTGAGCCTCATCTGCAAGCAGAATTACACTTTCTGGAAATTGGCTTAGAAGTTTCTGAAAGTCTTGATGCAAAAAAGATTGATAAGTAGAGAGTAAAACAAAGTTTTTTTCTAAACCATTTACAATATTGTTTTTTAACCGTACAAGTTCTTGTCTCCATTTTGGGTTGCCCGAATAAACAGAAATAATATTTCTGAAATTAAAAAGGGAAACTTCTTCTTGCCATTGATCTACTAGCGCTATAGTAGGTACAAGTATTAGTATTTGATAGAAATCATCTTCTTTATATTCCTCTAATACACAATTCAACGATGTTATAGTTTTTCCAGTTCCTGTAGCCATAGCAAAAATCCCCTGCTTATCATTCTTTACCCAAGCATGGTATGCCTCTTTTTGATACTCTCTTGGTCCATCTGGATATTTTAAGGGGAAATGAGGTTCTTTATTCTGAACAAGTAAGTAGGTGGAAGATATCTTATCCTCAAGCTCTAATTGTTTAATTATTTTTTTTTCATTTTGGATCAATAATTTTATATCCCCAATAGGATAATCCTTCACTATTTTTTTTGCAAACTCTTTAGCTTCATATACTGATATATTTTTATCCTGACCATTCCAAACGGTATAAAAATCATCTTGACTTACTTGAACTCTTTCTTTACTGTCATCCCCCTTCCAAGAACAAGCACATTCAATAGTTTCATAGTTATGCATTAATGCTGCTGCCGTTAAGTTCATTGAACCTGTAAAAGCAACCTGGTCCCCATTTCCATCAGTAAAAATTCCAAATTTTTCATGTGCTAATCCTCCACCTTTGGGAATTACAATTTTTATCTGAATCCTTTCATTTTGAATTAAAAAAGATAGGCATTCAAAGAAATGTGTGTCTCTAATAGAAAAAGTTTGTCTAAGTTTATCATACGAGTTTATTAACCTTTCATTAAAGTATGATTCTTCATCATGCTTTAATAAGAGTTCATAGTCTTCCTCTGTCAAGTATTGATTAATATACATTTTTATTGTTCCACCACTGTTAATAAAACGAGCAAAACCAACGGATAAGACATTAAAAGAGGCAGAACTAAAATATCCTAGTCCTATTTCAAACTTAACACTATTCGATAATGCAAGTTCAAAGAAATTAAACGGTGTGTCTGCCTTTCCTGTAGAATATCTGATATGAAACTGTTTATCTCGTAACATTATCTCTTTCTCTCATTAGTTGTATTAGCTTTTCTATCTGGGTTCTATTCAATTGATACTCTCTATGCATGTTTAATGTATTTTGATACCATTGATGTAATTCCCCCTCAGCATCATCCTCTGTTGGTACTCTATTATTACTGAAAAGAAAAGAAAGATATTCATCGTACATCACACTCCAATTGTACTCCGATTCGCTAACCTCTATATCAGCATAGGTTTTTATAATCCTTTTAAACTCAGCATCTTGTTTTTTAGTTAATTTTAAAGCTCCACCGCAAGCCCTATTATACCATCTGCATAAGCTAATTTCATCCAAATCTTGTGAATTATAATATGGAAATCGCCGCTTTCTAAGAATAAACTTTTCTAATTCCGTAATACGTTGTTCTACAGATTTTCTCTCTCCAACAGAATTATCTTCTTCATATTCTCCTGGATATTTTTTAAGTTTTAAACCTACCAAATCATTTTTAAAGTAAACAAATCTATTACTTTTATCTAATTTTAAATTCCATTTTATGCTCCCTTTATAGGTTCTTGGGAAAAACCGAACAACATACTCTGTTATAGAATCAAAGTCTTGTGGAAAATCATTTTTCTCAAGAAACTCTAAAACTGCATCTCGAATAGTTCCTGTTCTAACATTAGTCCATTCTTTCAACGCATAAAGACTTTCTCTGCTAATATGCGTTATCTTATCATTACGTCCAACACTAGACCTTAATTGCTCTGGGTCAGAGTATCTATGATGTGGAAGTATTTTTTTAAACTCTTCAAATATTTCATCTAAGTACATAGGCTCACCGTTAGCCTTGAGTATATCATAAACTATATCTATAGGATGTTTTTCATTCATTGCTGGGATAACAACGCATTCTTGCTCTTCATCATATGGAAAAATATCAAATTCATTAATAAGTATATCTCTTGTTAATTTTACCACTTGCTTTTCGTATGAAATATCATAATTAATCCAATGACCTGACGTAGTTATATATGTTTTTATGTTAAAGATTTTTTCTTCGTCATTTTCTTCCAGATACTCTTCAAAATACACCTTCCCTTTCTGGAACTCATAAACATCAGTCAAGTAAGAAGGAATTAAGTATGTGCTTTTCCACTGCACATTTTCTTTTTCTATACTTAAACCATTAAACAAAGTAACTGAATCTTTAAAAACACACTTTATTATATGCAAAGCAAATTGCTCTGTTAAATTTGAGTTTTCAAGAGCCAAGATTTTTTTGATATCAGTCTCGCCACTTATCAAATAGTTTTTCTTTATAATATCTTCAATGTATGCCCAATCCTCTTTATCTTTAATGAGTTTCTTAATTAACTTAAAGTCTTTACTTCTAGGTTTTACTTCATAGTTCCAATCTAAATTTCGTTGAAATACTCTATTCCTTATTTGTCGAACTCTTTCTCTTGTTAAATTTATGTCGTCTGCAATATCAGATAAAGGCTCCACATCAACATCTCTTAATATAGGAAATGAACGAATCAAAATTTGAGTATCCCTGTGCGTGGAGGTTCTCAGGTAATGCTCAATAATTCTAAACATAGGAAAATACTTATGTTCCTTATAAAATTCACCCACAAATGAATTGACAAATAATATTTTGTTTTTCTTAAAAAAAATATAGCCTGAAGTGGCTGGGTCTGACACGTCTAAAACTCGTTCAAATTCTTTTCTAAAGTTTTCCTTGAATTTTATTAATTCAGGTAAAGTTCCTTTCCCAATATTATTCATTTCCAGCAGATGATGATTAGGGTAAAAAAAGAAATCTTCAATAAAGCCAAAAACTCCTAGTGCTTTAAGTCTGTTTTTTGCACGAACAGATAAATTAGAAACTAATTCATTATACTTTTGGCGTAAAATCCATCTTTGATCATCATTTAAAAGCATTAATAATCTTGTTCCTTTTCCCTTCAATGCTGTGAATTGACCTTTTACGTTCTTTTTCTCTAGGTGTAGATTGGATTTATAGATATCCATTAGTTCAATGTAATTCAAAACACTTGTATTATTATCATTGCAACAATAAGGTTTCTCTGATAGTTTTTTTTCACATAGGTCGATTAGTTCTAAATTTGTTTTATATCCAGAATTACGAACATTCAAAAATGTACCTTTCACCTTATAATATAATAAAACATCATACAAAGTTTCAAGCCTTGCATTTCGACAACAATTAGATGCACGTACAGAAAGTACTCTATCCGTTCTCAAATCGGCAATTGAAATGTGTTTATATTCTTCTGGAATCATACTTTATTAAGTCCTTCATGTATTTTGTTAAACAGATAATCGTATCCTACCAAATTTGGATTATCTTCTACATCTGCATTTATCATTTCTAAACCATGATCAAGATGAAGTTTAAAATATCTAGGAATATCTCTATCCCTATTATTAATTTGATAATATGTACATATCATTGCCTCATAAACAGAATACAGGTTTCCAAATAAAACTTTTTTGCTATACTCTTTACCTTGTGAATCTTGTACATCTTATAATGCTTCTATAATCCTGGACAACTGATTAAGTTGTATATTTAACAGTTGTA
>CAZQBU010000037.1:0-22012 GCA_964592175.1 uncultured Lentimicrobiaceae bacterium | reverse complement strand
TTTAAATTCTGAGGCAGTGATACAAATCTCACTCTCAGTTTTCATTAGAGAATGAAGGTTCAAATATACGAAGTTAATGAAAAAAAGTCAAGTTTAACAAAAGGTCTTAACTCAACTTCTTGATTTTGGGAGTTACTTTTTCGGAAGACAGGAGCAATCCTTATGAGATTGTCAGTCTATTTTTATTTATTTTTGCAGCGTGAAAAATATGCGTGCCTATATTTCTTCTAAATTATTTTCGCTTGTAGCATCTGTGTGTAGCGATCAAGCTATCCCTTGTTATGTGATAGGCGGCTTTGTTCGGGATGCTTTGCTGGGACGCACTTCAAAAGATATCGATATAGTGGTGGAGGGCGACGGCCTTGCAGTGGCTGCAGCCGTGGCTGAAAAGTTGGGAAAGGGCAGTGAAGCCAAGTTTTACGGACAATTTGGTACGGCAATGATTCGCTATCGCGATTATGTGGTGGAATTTGTCGGAGCCCGTAAAGAGTCCTATACTGCCACAAGCCGAAAGCCCGCTGTGACAGCCGGAAGCTTGGAAGACGATCAAAAACGCCGCGACTTCACTATTAACGCGCTCGCAATCAGCTTAAATGCTTCCGATTATGGAGTATTAGTCGATCCGTTTGATGGAGTGAAAGATTTGGCAAGAAAGATTATCCGCACTCCTTTGGATCCGGATATCACCTATTCGGATGACCCTTTGCGGATGATGCGTGCCATACGCTTTGCCACACAGCTTGAGTTTACTATCGAGCAAGCCTCATTTGATGCCATCAGTCGTAATAGGGAACGATTGAAAATAATTTCTGCCGAGCGTATTACCGATGAGCTAAATAAGATAATCTTAGCTGAAAAGCCTTCAATTGGCTTTAAGCTTCTTTATGATACCGGACTGCTTCAGCTGTTTTTACCGCAGCTGGCACTTATGCGTGAGGTAGAAACCATCAAAGGCAAAAGTCATAAGGATAATTTTTATCACACCTTGGAAGTCCTTGATAACCTGGCTGCTGTATCGGATGATTTATGGTTGCGATGGGCAGCTTTATTGCACGATATCGCCAAGCCTCAAACCAAACGTTTTGATCCCAAACAAGGCTGGACCTTTCATGGGCACGAATTCAAGGGAGCCAAAATGGTGCCTGCTATCTTTAAGCAGTTGAAACTACCTTTGGGCGAACCCATGAAGTTTGTTCAAAAGTTGGTGCTGCTTCATCTACGTCCCATCGTGCTGGCACAAGAAATTGTAACCGATTCGGCGGTGCGCAGGCTGCTGTTTGATGCAGGAGACGATGTAGATGCCTTGATGATGTTGTGTAAGGCAGATATTACCTCCAAAAATGAATACAAAGTGCGCAAATACCGCGAAAACTTTGAATTGGTTGAAGAAAAGCTACAGGAAATTGAAGCAAAAGACCGTATTCGCAACTGGCAGCCGCCCATAAGCGGGGATGCCATTATGCAGGTGTTCGGCCTGCCGCCGGGAAGGGAAGTAGGTATCATAAAAACTGCTATTCGAGAAGCTATTTTGGATGGAAAAATCGAAAATAACTTTGAAGAAGCTTACGCATTTATGAAAGAAACCGGACTTTCAATGGGACTGTCACTTAAGCACGAAATAGAAGAAATAAAAGTCAAATCGAATGGTCCTTTGCCACTCTAACCTGCAAAATTCACCAATTCATAAGATTATCAATCTAACTTTATCGTAATAAGCTTATTATAATTGTATTATTAGGTTTTAGTAGTAATTTTAAAAAGCGTTTATTATAAATTAAATTCATAAATTAAGCAGGCTAAATCATGCAAACAAATAACCGAAAGCAAAAGAAATTGATTGTCCTAAGCGGTCCTACTGCTTCAGGAAAGACGGAGATGGCAATTTGGATTGCCCAAGCCTTTAAAACTGAGATTATTTCAGCTGACAGCAGGCAATTTTATCGTGAAATGCAGATTGGCACGGCTGCCCCTACAGCTTTCGAGTTGGAGCAAGCAGTCCATCATTTTGTTCACCACCTAAGTATACATGACAGCTATGATGTGGCAACATATGAGCAGCAGGTCATTCAAAAGCTGGATGAGCTGTTTCAAATTCATGATTATGTTGTGTTGACAGGAGGTTCAGGCTTGTTTATTGATGCGGTATGTGAAGGCTTGGATGTGATTCCGCCTATCAGCACACAAACCCGCAAAAAATTGGATGAAATTTATAAATCCCAAGGGCTGCCCGCACTTCAGCAGTTGTTACAAGAGCATGACCCAATTTATTTTGCTGAAGTAGACCAAAATAACCCACGTCGCTTGCAGCGTGCCTTGGAGGTGTATTTCGAAACTGGAAAGAAATTCAGCTCGTTTCGAACAAAGACAATTACCGACCGCCCTTTTGAATGTATCCATATTGCGTTGGATTTTGACAAAGATGAACTGGTAAATCGAATTCATTTACGGGTCGATAAGATGATTGAAAGCGGCTTGCTGGAAGAAGCGAAAGCGCTATTTTCATTTCGACAGCTAAATGCTTTGAATACAGTGGGCTATAAGGAATTGTTTGCTTACTTTGAAGGTGAAAACAGCTTGGAAGAAGCTATTGAACGGATTAAAATTAATACCCGTCAATATGCTAAACGTCAGCGTACTTGGTTGCGTAAAGGGAACAAATACACTTGGTTTAAACCTGAAGATAAAGACGGTATCTTAGCATTTATTCGTTCAGAAGCTTAGGATTTATCACCGGAGCTTTGCTGTTTGGGATCATATATTTTAAACTTTTCCTTAAATATAATCCCTTCATTATTAGCCCCGTCAATAGCAACACAAAGCGGTTCCGCGAAGCGGATATGTCGAATAAACTTATCTTCATACACAGCCGGCATGCTATTCAGATAGGCTATATCGTAAAAGCCGTCATTGATAAATGGATTTATGGTAAAATATCCTACGCCGAAAGATGTCAAGTTTTGAAAAAAATGTGTTCCTTGGCTTGGGTCGATGCGATAGTTTTCCAGTCCGGACTCCACGATTACACGTGCCGCAGAAATTTGAGGCCATTTGACAGGTATGCCAAGCCATGGGTCTGACGAGCCCCAGCGTCCCGGACCAACCAACACATAATTTTTACCTTCCTTCAGAAATTGTGCGTTAAGTATACCGATTTGCTCTGCTATCTCCAAGGTTTTGGCAGCCTGAAACGCTTCCGGTTTGATATATATGAAATCGGCAATTTCATTGTGAATCCCATGCCCCAGCACACGGTTCGACTTGATAATTGCTTGTGCATCATCAATATGTTCGATGTTTAATTCGATTGAGGCATCCAGACTTGCAATAGGACGAATTTGTAACAAATGAAACACGGGAGCTACCCCTTTGGGCTGATTTAGCTTGACGGCAAATTCGATTTCAATTGGTTTTCCCATTTCTTTTTGCCCTATCTCCAAAATCTGTTTGAGGATGGCTGCAAGGGGGAATGTGCTGTATTTTAATATATTGGCAAAAGTAACCAGTTTTTTCCCGCCCGGCATATAGCCGTCATAAAGCATTTGATTGTCGTAGTCATAGGTGGAGCATACCAATCTCAGCAGCCCGTCTTTGTCGGCCTCTTCTATTGGCAGTTGCAATAAGTTTGCCGCTTCATCCGTGCTTACCTTAAAGCTGTCGGGGCGCATATCAAGTGCATAAAACAGCTTTTGTGTATCACGTAACGCCATATCGGGCTGGCTTGTTTGCAATACCTTTTGCGGAAATCGCGGTGAAAATCGCAATGTTTGCCCCCCATCCACAATATATTTTCCAAGCCCTATGGCGATATCTGCTATGCCGTCTTCGGGCTTTTCAAGGCTGATAGGGTAAAAGTTGATGGAGCGTGCCACACCTGAAAAAGCCGGATAATAACGCATGCCATAGGTAGTGCCGCATACTTCTTGTAGCACCACCGCCATCTTTTCTTCGTCAATCACATTCTTTGTAGCCATCATATACGCCTTGCTGTTTTTATAAAAAGCGGAGGCGTATACACTTTTAATTGCCGTATTTAGCATTTGCACCATGATACGGTGATTGTTGTCCACCAAAGGAATCATATATGTGCTGTAGATTCCGGCAAACGGCTGATAATGAGAATCCTCGAGTAAGCTTGAAGAGCGGATTGCAAGCGGATGGCGTATGACCGAAACTAAGGCGTAAAGGTCTTCTTGAATATGACCGGGAAGCGAAGCATCAATGAAGCTTTGAAGAATAAACTCATCGCTATGATCATCGCATAATGCAATCGGATATAAGTTGTTTTCTTCCATGAACGCATCGAAAATATCGGTCGATAAAACCACTGTACGTGGTATTTCTATTTTGACATTTTCGTATACATCATGCAGTTTATTTCGTTTTATGAGTGTGTCCAAAAAGGCGAGCCCGCGGGCTTTACCGCCGATAGAACCTTGTCCGATACGGCTGAATGACACATATTCGTCGAAACTGTCCTTATTGAATTCGGCTATCACACCCCTTGCTCTGGTAAGGCGAAATTCGGCTATTGCATTAAACACAAAACGCTTCACCTCATTACTATCTTTAAAGTCCTCGGGAGTAAATAGCTTAAATAATTCTGCCAAAGGGAATAAAGCCCTGGCTTTTAGCCATTTAGATAAGTGATTTCGTTCAATATGGTATTGCAATGAATAATCCGGGACTTGTTCAATCACCTCTTGCAGCATTCGTAAATCCTCAGCACGTATGACTTCGGTATTTGTTTTTGGATGTTTGAAAACAAAATCGCCAAAAGCAAAAAATTCCATAATAAATTGCCGCAGCTCGAATGAAAGTGTTTTGGAGTTTTTATTGATAAAGCCAACCTTCAAGCGTCTTGCCGTTTCTATATTATGTGCATCGGATGACTGCAGCAGCATGGGCATATATTTATCATCTTTTTTTACTTCTTTGCATAGCTTGATGCCCGCCTCATTGTCAATCATTCCTCCGCGTTTGTACGAAATATCCGAGATGATGCCTAACAAATTATTCTTATATTTTTCATAAATATCAATGGCTTCCTCATAAGTGGTTGCCAGCAATATTTTAGGCCTTCCACGCATGCGCATGGTCTGTTGATGGTCGTTCAAGCCTTCGGTCATGAATGATTTCGACTGCTTAAAAATGATTTTGTACATATTTGGCAGGTAACTGCTGTAAAAACGTACCGAATCTTCCACCAATAAAATACATTGAACCCCCACATCCAATATATCGTGCTCGGCATTCATTTTGTCTTCAATAAGTTTGATGATTGCAAGTAGTATATCGGTATTTCCCAACCAGTTGAACACATAATCCACTGATTGTAACTCCTTTTGGTTCATTTTGATAGACAGCTCACGCGAAAGCGGTGCCAGCACAACGATAGGTATATCCGGGTTTTCGGCTTTTAGCTTTTCAGCCAACACATAAGTCTGCTTTTCTTTGGAGCTGAGCATGATGATAATGAGGTCAATATTATCTTGTTCCAGCAATTCGAAGGCTTCTTTTTCGGTGCTTGCAAGTAAAAAAATGGGAGGATAGCGTAGGTTGAGCGATACATATTCATTGAAAATCTGCTCATCAATGCGCCCATCTTCTTCAAGCATAAAAGCATCATATACGGATGAAATCAGCAATACATGATAAATGCGATTTTTCATCAAGCTGATAAATGGCGTATCATTGAAAAAGTAGTTGCGATATTGGCTAAGATATTTCTCCGGATTCATATACGTAGGGCTAAATATGTTTTTTCATAACAAAAATAGCTTAAGATGGCTGCATTCCAAATTGTTTGGGTGTTTTTTTGTTTTTTCCGTTAGCGGAAGATAGCAAATTGATGATTTAACCCGGGCTACTGAACTTTTTACCACATCTTTTGCCTGAAATCCATTACATAAGGAATCATTTCTTATTTTTGCTGCTTGATATTTAAATCCTAGGTATTTGTCATCAATGAATGACCTCACTTCCGGTAAGGAAGGCAGGCAGATTCTTATTTTTACCATTCCGATGCTGATTGGCAATGTGTTCCAACAATTGTATAATGTTGTGGACAGCATTGTTATTGGCAAATTTCTTGGTAATGAGGCACTTGCAGCCGTTGGCGCCAGCTTCCCGATGATTTTCACACTTATATCGATGATTATTGGCTTGACAACCGGTGCTACCATTATTATTGCCCAGTTTTTTGGGGCTCGAAATATGGAACAAGTCCGCAAATCAATTGATACGGTATATATTTTTCTGTTTGTTTCTTCTTTGATACTCACTGTAGTCGGAACACTTTCCAGTACTTTTTTATTCAAGCTTATTGATTTGCCCCCTGAGGTGATTCCCAAAGCGGTTAGCTATTTCAATATCAATGCATTAGGTTTTGTGTTTTTCTTTGGATTTCAAGGAACTACTTCCATACTTCGTGGGATGGGTGACTCTCGAACACCACTCTATTTTTTGATTGTGGCTACCATCGTGAATATTATTTTGGACATTTTATTTGTAGTGGTATTCAAATGGGGTATTGCGGGTGCTGCAATTGCAACGGTTGTTGCACAAGCAGGTGCCTTTGTTAGCCTTGTGTATTATCTGCATCGTACCAATGAGCTCATGCGATTTAAACTCTTTGAAATGCGTTTTAATAAAGCCATTTTTAAGCGTAGTGTGCAAATTGGTTTACCAACAGGTTTTCAGCATACCTTTGTGGCACTTGGAATGTTGGCACTTTATCGCGTGGTGAATATGTTTGGCACTACTATTATTGCAGCTTATGCCGTAGCCATGCGGATTGACTCCTTTGCGAGCTTACCTGCCATGAACTTTTCTGCAGCTTTATCTTCATTTGTTGGGCAAAATATCGGAGCTGATAAACCAGACAGAGTGAATGCAGGCTTGAAAGCTACGTTACGTATGACCACCCTTATATCCTTGGCTGTAACACTGATTGCATGGCTGTTTGCCGGTCCAATCATGCGTATGTTTACGAATGACCCGGCAGTTGTGGAAGCCGGAAAAGACTATTTATATATCGTAAGTATATTTTATATTATTTTTTCGGCAATGTTTGTGTTCCATGCGGTGTTACGGGGTGCGGGAGATACCGTTATTCCCATGTTTATTTCTTTGATTTCGCTATGGGTAGTACGTGTTCCGATTTCTTGGATATTATCGCAATATTGGGGACCTAAAGGCATTTGGTGGGGAATACCGATAGCATGGTCAATAGGTGCACTGCTTTCATTTTTGTATTATAAGACCGGCAGATGGAAACGACGGAAAGCCACCGCCGGATTAGACTAATAAAATCACATTAAGCAATTTTGTATTTTTGCCTGTAAAATTAAAAACCTTATGAAAAGAATTGTATTTATTTTAAGTGGAATTTTGTTTATGATTTCATCATGTTCTCAGAAAGAGGCTAGGCAATACCCTGAATCTAAGAAAGTTCAGCAGGTAGATAGCTATTTTGGCTATGATGTGGAAGACCCTTATCGCTGGCTGGAAGATGACAACTCAGCCGAAACTGCAGAATGGGTAGCAGCACAAAATGTATTGACACAGGACTATCTTGAAAAGATTCCGTTCCGTGCACAGTTGAAACAGCGCCTTGAAACAATTTGGAATTATCCCCGCCTTGGCATTCCTTTTAAAAAAGGAGGAAAGTATTTCTTCTTTAAAAACGATGGACTCCAAAATCAAAGTGTGTTGTATATGCAGGAAAACCTTGATGCAACGCCTGAACTGTTATTGGATCCAAATGCGTTTTCCGATGATGGAACTATTGCTCTCGGAAACATGAGTTTTTCAAAAGACGGCAATTATTTGGCGTACTCAATCAGTCGTGGAGGTAGCGACTGGAATGAAATTGTAGTGATGGAAGTAGCTACACGCGAAACCCTTGCCGATACCGTAAAATGGGTTAAATTTTCCGGTATTTCATGGCTTGGAGAAGGCTTCTTCTATAGCGCGTATGATGCGCCAGCAGAAGGACAAGCGCTTTCGGGAAGCAATGAGTATCATAAAGTATATTATCATAAACTGGGTACCGACCAAAGTGAAGATAAGATTGTATTTCAAGATAAAGAACATCCCAAGCGTAACTTTTATGCCGGTGTGACAGAAGATGAAAAATATGTGATTGTTGGTGAGTCGGAATCCACGAGTGGCAATGCCTTATATGTGAAAGAAGCACATCAACCTCATACTGATTTTGTGAAAATTGCAGAAGGTTTTGATTATGATTATAGCGTAATCGATCACCTGAACGGCAAGCTGTTGGTGAAAACAACTAAATCTGCTCCTAAATATCAATTGGTGTTGATTGACCCCAAAAAGCCACAAGAAGAAAACTGGAAAATTGTGATTCCTGAAAGTGAAAACGTATTGGGAAGCGTTCAATTGGTTGGAGATTACATTTATGCCCAATATTTGGAGGACGCGCACAGTCAAGCCTATTTCTTTGATTATAACGGAAATAAAATACAACAATTAAATCTGCCTACCCTGGGAACGATTGGCGGATTTAGTGGTGACAAAGGGGATGTGGAAGCATTTTTTGCATTTACTTCATTTACATTCCCTTCCACCGTATACAGATATGATTTAAACACCCACGAATCGAGCTTGCATGCCGATAGTGAAGTGGATTTCAACCCGGATAACTTTGTAACCGAGCAAATTTTCTTCGAAAGCAAAGATGGCACCAAAGTCCCCATGTTTGTTACCTATAAGAAAGGCTTGGAGCTTGATGGACAAAATCCGGTATTGCTTTATGGCTATGGTGGATTTAATATCAGTGTAACGCCTTCATTTAGTGTTGCAAGGCTTCCATTCTTGGAGCAGGGTGGGGTATATGCATCCGTGAATCTGCGTGGAGGTGGAGAATATGGTAAAGAATGGCATAAAGCCGGACAGCAGTTTAACAAACAAAATGTATTTGACGACTTTATTTCTGCTGCCGAATACCTTATTGCAAATAAATACACCAATTCGGATAAAATTGCAATTATGGGAGGCTCAAACGGAGGCTTATTGGTTGGTGCCTGTATGACGCAACGCCCCGATTTGTTTAAAGTAGCCATTCCGGTTGTAGGCGTGTTGGATATGCTTCGTTATCAGAACTTTACAATTGGTTGGGCTTGGGCTACAGACTATGGCAGAAGTGACGATAGCGAAGAGATGTTCCGTTATTTAATGGCTTATTCACCCTTACATAATGTAAAAGAAGGGGTAGCATATCCTGCCACCCTTGCCATTACTGCCGATCATGACGACCGCGTGGTACCTGCGCATACATTTAAATTCATGGCTGAACTGCAGTCGAAGCATCAGGGAGATAATCCGGTGCTGGTACGTATCGAAACACAAGCAGGTCATGGAGCAGGGAAACCTACTTCAAAATTGATTGAAGAAAATACGGATACTTACAGCTTTATCATGTATTATCTAGGTATGAAGCCTGTCTTCTAAAGAAATTTACAATGCAAAAAAATCCGATATGCACACACATATCGGATTTTTTTGTCGGCTTTATTTTCTTAGCCTGCTTAATTCATGAATTAAGCAGCTTACGCGTCTATCTTGGCATATCTTGCATTTGCTTCGATAAACTCACGCCTTGGCGGTACTTCATCACCCATCAGCATAGAGAAGACGTGGTCGGCTTCCGAGCTATTTACAATGGTGATTTGTCGCAGTGTCCTATGTTCCGGATTCATAGTGGTTTCCCACAGCTGTTCGGCATTCATTTCTCCAAGACCTTTATAGCGTTGAATGTGAATTCCTCTGTCGCTTCCGTCTTTTGACCACTCAGCCACCAGTGCTTCTCGTTCTTCTTCAGTCCAACAGTATTGCTCTTGCCTTCCTTTTCGAATCAGGTAGAGGGGGGGAGTAGCGATATATACATATCCTCTTTCAATGAGTTCGGTCATATAGCGGAAGAAGAAAGTCAGAATAAGTGTGGCAATATGGCTGCCGTCAATATCGGCATCCGTCATAATCACAATCTTATGATAGCGCAGCTTTTCAAGATTTAGTGCTTTGCTGTCTTCTTCGGTACCTATAGAAACGCCCAATGCGGTAAAAATATTTTTTATTTCATCGCTATCAAAAATCTTATGTGGCATAGCTTTTTCCACATTTAATATTTTACCTCTGAGCGGTAATATTGCTTGAAACTGTCTATCGCGTCCTTGCTTTGCCGTGCCTCCTGCCGAATCACCTTCCACCAAGTAAATTTCTGCTTTTGCGGGATCTCGTTCGCTACAGTCAGATAATTTTCCGGGTAAGCCCGAGCCTGATAATACGTTTTTGCGTTGAACCAGCTCACGTGCTTTTCGCGCGGCATGGCGTGCCGTAGCTGCAAGAATTACCTTATTTACAATGGCTTTTGCTTCTTTGGGGTTCTCTTCCAGATAGTTTGTAAGATGCTCACTTACAATCTGATCCACCACGCCCATTACTTCGGTATTTCCGAGTTTGGTTTTGGTTTGCCCTTCAAACTGAGGCTCCGGAACTTTAATGGATAAGATGGCGGTAAGTCCTTCACGGAAGTCGTCTCCGCTGATATCGAACTTTAGCTTGGCAAGCATACCAGTCTTTTCGGCATAAGATTTTAAGGTACGTGTAAGCCCACGGCGGAAGCCGGCCAAATGCGTACCCCCCTCATGCGTATTGATATTATTCACATACGAATGCAGGTTTTCCGAAAATGAAGTATTGTATTGCATGGCAATCTCTACCGGAATTTTATTTCGTTCCCCTTCGATGAAGATGACCTCATCAATCAGTTTTTCTCTGTTTTCATCCAGATAATTGATGAAATCCACCAATCCTTGCGAAGAGAAAAAGGTTTTGCTTTTGAAATTGCCTTCGTCATCTTTTTCACGCTCATCCGTAAGTATAATGCTGATGCCGCGATTCAAAAATGCAAGCTCACGCATGCGTGATGCCAGTATGGAATAATCGTATTCGGTAGTATGGAAAATGCTGCTATCCGGTTTGAATGTAATTTTTGTTCCGTTTTTGTCGGAATCTCCCACAGGCTTCACCTCGTAAAGCGGAACACCGCAGCTGTATTCTTGCATAAATACTTTGCCCTTGCGATACACTTCTGCTTTAAACTCAGTCGAAAGCGCATTCACAACGCTTACCCCTACACCGTGCAAACCACCGGAAACCTTATATGAACCTTTGTCAAACTTACCTCCGGCATGTAAAACGGTCATCACAACCTCAAGAGCCGAACGGTTTTCTTTTTCGTGCATCTCCGTAGGAATACCTCGACCGTTGTCCATTACGGAAATAGAATTGTCAGCGTGAATAGTTACATCGATACGATCGCAATAACCTGCCATTGCCTCGTCAATGGAGTTGTCAACAACTTCATAAACCAAGTGATGCAAGCCGCGAACATTCACATCGCCAATATACATGGCAGGACGTTTGCGCACAGCGTCCAGTCCTTCCAATACCTTAATATTACTAGCAGTATATTCGCTGGAAGCGATAAGTTTTTTTTCTTCTTCTGTCATTTTAAAATATATCTGTTTTCTGAACCTTTTAGTTAAAAAGGTAATGCGATTTTAAGATACAAATATACGGATAATTTTGATAGCAATCGCATTCTTTTAGGCTCATTTAAGGCATTTTATCAACAATTTTAATGCAAACGTCTGCATAGCTTCTTTCAATGCTTTTTTTGATTGAAAAAACCACTTAATCGACCGTTGTTTTATGGTTTATGATAAGAAAATAGTAGAAACAGTTAAAATGAGTATATGCAATTATGTATATTTTCTGTACGCAGACAAAATGAGTGACATAGTGCAATGCTTAAAAGCAAATATTTGGACTAAAATCGCATTGACATGCCTAAAAATAACTGAATACCTTGTACGGGGTAATTTGAATAACGTTCGTAACGCTGATGCAATACATTATTTAACACAGCGAATAAAGATAATTGCTCATTAAGCGAATAGTCTGCTTCCAGATATAAATCCCAAATATTTCTCATCTTTGAATAGGTTATCTGATTGAATTCGAAGCTGCTCGCTTTCATTCGCTGACTTTCATGATATAATCCTGCTCCAAATTTCCATTCTTCATTCCATTTATGAGCCAGATACAATTCAAAGCTGATGCCGGGCTCGTGTAAAGGCTCAGACAGCTTGTCTAAGCTATAATTTTGTTGTAAAAAGCTTGCACGAGCCATCCACTGGTCCGTAAACTTGAAGCTCAACTCTGATTTAAACTGCAAGCGTTTTGCATTATCAAATATAAAGTGAAACTGATTTTGCAAGGGGCTACTGAAGTCTGTTATGAAAAATCCTTTATGCGCCAGCTCGTCATAGCGAAGCCCGATATGGAAATCGAGATTGCTGACTAAGCTTGTTTTTATGCCCGTTTCGAAATGAAAATCATTATTCTCCCAATACGAAAGAGTGCCGGGTTTTAAGAATGGGTTGTATTCCGTGATTTCCGTAATGCTTTGACGCGTATTGCTTCCATCTATTCCGGCATAAAACTCGAGTTGATTATCCAATAATAACAGTTTCCCCCAAATATTTGGAAATAAATGAAAATTACCACTTGTATCATGGATATATTCGGCTCTTAGCCCAACTCCAATTGAATAAAAATCACCATTTAGTTCCATTTTGGGATGAAAACCCACAAACACATCATTCTCGCTAGCAAGCGTATCTCCCTGATTATATATGGATGTATAAAGGTCTCCACTCAGAATTTGATAGCCGTCCACAGGAAGTATATCTAGCTTTTTGTGCAAATTCAGCTTCATCTTCAGCCCGTTTTCAAAATCATTATCGCGTAATGCTTTAAAGCGTGTATAATCAATATCTATCGTATGATGAAGCGCATCGGCACTACGATAGGTGCTTTTTAATGAGGTATTAAAGCCGATATGTTGATAATTTCGGGCGATAGAGTCTTTGGGGAATTTTGTTCCTTCGGGCAGTGGTTTAAAGCCGTAATATCGATGATGGTTGCGCTTGTATAACACATTTGCTGAAAATGAATGGTTATCAAATTCTTGATCCAAACCTATAGCAAATTTATTTTTCATCCAATCGGAAGGAGCATAGTCTTTGATATTTACCCATGATGATAGATGTGCAATCTGTGCTCTGAAGTTTGTTTGCCTTGCTATTTTGCTGTAATGGTCAAACAAAAATACCGGACTCGCCAAAGTGCCTATTCCTGCTTTCAGATAATTGGAGTAGCTTGTGCGTTTGCTACCACTTTGAATAGTTAGTGGACTTATGGATTGTATTGTGGCAATACTGGGTTCGATAATTCCGCGATCAAAAATTTCAGTATCAAATTCTTGCATCAGAGATTGCGGTCCTTCAGGACTTAATGCAATCTTTTTTACGGTCCCCAAGCTGGGCTCCATAGTACCGATGATGGTAACTTGCTCCCTATGAGTTTGCCCAAATACGGTCGGCCTTATCAACACGAATGCGA
This sequence comes from uncultured Lentimicrobiaceae bacterium, assembly GCA_964592175.1. Classification (GTDB taxonomy): domain Bacteria; phylum Bacteroidota; class Bacteroidia; order Bacteroidales; family F082; genus JALNZU01. Next base: position 8,518 of record CAZQBU010000037.1, on the reverse strand, counting down.
TAATGATAAATAAGATGCGATTTTGACGAAAAATAGTTTGAATCATATGTTTTTTCGGTTTTTATCCGTGATTTGAAAATTAATGAAGCATGGATAATTTGCGGGCAGCTTCTTGTTTTAAGTCTTCTCCTTTATAGTTATCCACAATGCTTTTAAGTGTTTCTTTTGCTTGAAAAATATTATTTTGTTTGACGTACACATCTGCCAAGAGTAAAAATCCTTTGGCAACCCAATAATCTTGTGCGGCATATTTCTCCGAAAGGTCAAAAATCTGATTTTCAGCTTCTTCCAGTTTATTGCTGTTATAACTTATTCGTGCCGTGATATATGCAGCTTCGGCTCCCAGCTGTCCTCCGTCATGTTTTGATACCTGACTCAAGTATTGCTTTGCCTCTTCTGCTCGGTTAGTATCAAATAAAGATTTTGCGGCAATATAATTCGCTTGTAGTTTTTGTGAAGCAGTAGCAGACGGGCTTGCCAATAACAGTTGTGCCGATTCGATTGCTGTGGAATGCTTTGCTGTAAAATATGCACTTTTCATCTTCCCTTCCAAGGCTTCCATTCGTTCTTCGGGCTGTCCCGAAAGTTCATAAAGCTCGTTATAAAGTGCTTCAGCTTCAGCATATTGCTGTGCATCATAACGAATGCGAGCACTATGTAGCAGTGCTTGTTCAGCATAAGGATTGCCTTTTTTGTCGATAATATAATTGAGGCTTTGTAGCGCTTCTTCGCTGCGGTTTGCCAAAAGCAACAACTGATATCGATAATGGTGGGCTTTCAATAAATATGCACCACTTGTTTGCTTTTGAATATATTGTTGCAGCGATTCCAATGCTTTTTCATGTTGCCCTTCAAGATAAAAGTTTTCGGCTATGGTGAAAGCCAATGAATCTTCTTCCGATTGACTGATGCTGCCAATTCCGAGCTTTTGCGACAATGAAATATATTCATCCAAGCGGTTCATATCCATATAAACTGCTTTTAATGTATTCATCGCCTGACGGGCATCTTCGGTGCCGGGATACATTTCTATAACTTTCTTTAAATGGCTTATTGCCTTGTCATTCTGGTTGTTATTGAAATATATCAAACCGGTTTTATGCATGGCATCGCGTGCATAAACCGAGCGGGGGCGTTCACGAACCAATTTGTCGAAAAATACAATCGCATTTTGCGGATCGTTCATAATGAGGTTTGTACTTCCAATTTCGTACAGCGCCTGATCATAATAAAAAGAAGAAGGATGTGATTTTACCAGCTTGTCCAATGCCGCTATTTTATCATTGAAGCGCCCTTGAGCACCGTAGGAAAGTCCGTTTTGTAATAAGGCATAATCGCTGCCGGGCAGCTGACTGCCGGCTACTTTGTTATAAGCTTCTATCGCTTGACGGTATTGCTTTTGAATGAAGTGGCAGTCACCGATACGTAGCCAGCTGTCTGCCTTCATGGCTTCATCAATGGCACTGCTGCCGGTGAATTTTTTGAAATAATTGAGTGCCTGCGGATATTGCTTCAGCTGAAAATGTGCATAGCCGCTTTGATAAGCTGCTTGCGATATCAGCCGCTTTGCCTCATCCGAGCGATGATTTTCCAACTTCTTTAAGCTTTGGATGGCATTGGCATATTGAGCCGATTGAAGCTGTGCCTCAGCCTTCCAAAATAATGCTTTTGCACCAAAATCGGATGTGTTGTCCGCTTCAAGGCGTGAGAAATACTCAATGGCTTTTGCGTAATTATTTTGTTGAAAAAAGTTGATTCCCGTATTATAAGATAACTGCCGGTAAATTGTTTCAAGTTGTGGGTTTCTCGATTTTCGCTTTTCGATGGATGCCAGTGCCGCGTCGTAATTTTTGCTGTGCAGGTACAGCTGAATAATTAAGTCCGCCGCTTCCTCTTGTCGTCCGCCACCATCATCCACATATTTCTCCAACAGATTCACTGCTTCATTATATGGGTCCACATTTGCTTCCATGCTCAAGCGGGCATAATTAAAGAGCGATTCTTCAGAAATCTCCTGATTTGCAGTGAGTTTATGTGCTTTTAAGAAGGCGTTACGGGCAAATGTCTTTTGTTCTGTTTCATTATATGCCAAGCCGAGATGATAGGAAGCATTTTGTGCCAAGGCATCTTCAGCTGAGGCTGCGACTCCTTCAAATAGCACGATAGCTTCGGAATAATTGCCGGCTTTAAATAAACATATTGCTTTTTGGTAGCTGTGCTCACGCGATAAGCGCGGACGCCCTTGTGCATCCAATTTGGTATAATATTCTAAAGCTTTTGAGAAGTTATCTGTTTTATACCAAGCGTCTGCAACTAATAACAACATATCGGGGCGATGCTTGTTGTCGGTAAGCCCAAGTACATGCTCAGCTTCAGCCGTCACATACAAATAATCGCCTTGGCGATGCTTTATATGCAAAAGATATTGGGGTACAATACGTCTATATTGTGGCGACTGTATCAATTTTTCCAAATGGGTAGCTGCTTCTTCATCATTTTCCTGAAGATATTGCAAATGCCCGTAATAATATATTGCCGGCTGCTGATAGGCACCCTTGACTTCTTTTGCCAATGCCAAATGTTGCAATGCTTTTTCGATATTATTTTGGCGCATCAGGCAAAAGCCTGCCTTATAATTTAGTTCGGCAGCTTCAAAATCGGCCAAGCTGCTTGCATCTACCTTTTCAAATGCTGCCAATGCTTCTGAATAGCGTTTTTGTTCAAAAAGGAATCGCCCTTCCAGGAAATTCACTCGCGGTATCCAAGCTGAGCTGCTGTACTGTTTTGCAAAATTTTCAATCTGCAAGTTTGCATCCTTCATATTCAGTTGTACGGCACATAATAAGCTATAATATTGTGCTTCGGCAACCAACACATTATTTGCATCAGCTTCCATTTTCAGGAAGGAGTCCATCTTTTCTTTTGCAGCACCATACATCTCCTTTTGTATCAGTTCAATACCTTGCTGGAATATTAGCGGATAGGTATCAAACTGCCTGCTATGCTGTGCGTTTAGTAGTGATGGGAAGAGAAAGAAGGCGAACAAAATAAATATAGGGACTAGGCGTACCGCTTTACTTGGGCCTTTTCTTGCTTTTTGTATGAATAATGTATTTGTTTCTTTGAATTTCGACATATACTCGTCTTAAAAAATCAATCTTACAGCAAATTAACGACAATGGCGTCAAGATATTGCAAGCAATCCGGCAAACTGTTGTTCACCGGATTGTTGCGGCAGTCTCATAAGCGGGATTCTGTACGGGGTTGTCATTTATCTAGGCTTTTTGTCACCAAAAAGCTCGTGCAGCCTACCCATAAGCATCGGGCGAGCAACCCTTTCGATAGCAGCTTTCACCGCATCTCTTTGCTTATATATTTGGCCTTGCAGCCCATAAGGTTTACCCCACCACTAAGTCACCCCGGCAGTGCGTGAGCTCTTACCTCACGTTTTCACCCTTATCTGTTTTTCAACAGACGGTTATTTTCTGTGGCACTATCTGTTGCATAGCTGTTGCCAACCATGCACCTTCCTGTTAGGAAGTATGGCGCTCTGTGCTGTCCCGACTTTCCTCGGTAATTACTTACCGCGACAACCGTTACTGCCATTGCAAAGATACAATTTTGATGCCGTAATACGCTAAAACAAAAATCGAGTTTTTATTCGGTTAGCTTTTGAAGCTCAAGCATCTTTTTGTTAAAGGCCTCAATATCAAAAGGATTAATACGTTGGGCTTCCTGATAGGATTCCTTCGCAAGCTGGTAGTTCTTTTGTGCTACATAAATATCTCCCAATAAGAAATAGGCATCAATATTCTTTGAATTCATATCAAATGCTTTTTCTTTTAACTCTTTTATAGCTAAATCATGCTGCCCTAACTTATACAATGCTTTTGCTTTCCAAATGTGGATGAGGTAAATATCTTGTCCGGTCAGGATGTATTCGGCTTGCTCTAACAACTTTTCATGATTGTTTTGATTATAAAGGCTGTTGAGGATGAATAGTTTGGGAGAAATATAATCCGGATACAATTCGAGTGCCTTTTCAAAACGAACGGTGGCAGCATAGCTTTCTTCTAAGCCGAAACTTGCCAAACCGTATAAAAACCATGCCGGTGCAAAATTACTCAGCTGCTTTACCGAAATATCGAAAGCGGCTGCGGCATTTCTCCATTGCTTTTTGGCTAACGCATCCATGCCCTTGTTTAAATTGGCAATGACGTTGTCATTCAGAAGGTTGAGCTTAAGCTGTGGATGAAGCATAATCATTTCGATATACATGATAACCCATGGGTCAGCACTTTTTTCAATCACCTCGTTCAGGTATTGTGTAAAAAGATGGGGGTTGTTACGATGGTTCATCGCATTGTAAAATTCTAAGTAAGGTTGTGGCTGTATATCAGCTTGCTGTTCAAGATTTTCTATCACCTTGTCGGTAAACAGCTTTTCTTGCGAAAATAGTGCGATGCGCTTGTTGAGGATATATACCAAATCCGTGTAGTCTTCAAACCAGCCGTGAAGCTTGAGTTCATTCACATGATTTGCCGGAATATTTCCTTTTAAACTAAAGTCATGTGTCGTTTTATACAGCTCTTGGCTGCTTAATAAATCATTTTGTATCAGCTTAAGGAAAAGCCCAAACTGATAGTTTGAATAATCGGATGTTTCCAAAAGCAGCATGCTTTGTTCGTATAAGCCCATGACCAATTCTTTTTCTTTGGCTTCGATGCTGCGTGGCTTGGTTTTAATATATTCGCTTAGCTTTTGTCCGCCCTTGAAGTTCATGTCAAGATATGCAGTGGTTTTCTCGAAGATATTGTCTATCAGTATCTTATTCTTATCGTAAAGCTCTAACTGCTGACGTTTTGTATCAGTTTTTGTAGTGTCGAAACTGGCTTCAATATAGTCGATTTGTTTTTCTACAATCAGCGAAGGTAAATTATTGCAAATTTCCTCAAAGAGTGTAAACTGCAACAAACTGCTATCTCCTTCGACTGCCTGTATTGTTTCCATAGTCTGTTCATAGGCACGCTCGTAGTCGTTTTCATTGATTAGCTTAAAAATACTATTGTAAATCGCTTCCAATTTATCGTAGCCGTCAAGATATATTTCTGGGATATGTATTGGGTCCGAAAGTCCTATCTTCGACTTAAACACAATTTCTTTATGCAGGTCTAACTTGGATTTTGAGTAGCGCATCAACATAGCCGTTGCCCTTCCATCCGTCATGATGGGCTTAAATGCTTCTGCTGGTTCAATATATTTACCTTCTTGCTCAAGCTGAATAAGGGGTAAATCAAATTGAAGTTCATTACCCCTGAAATATTGAGGGCCTTTCTGAGGGTCGGGCTTGATGGTGAAATATACCCATCTGCCGCTTTTGAACTGTTCAACCGGGATTTCATCTCCTCCATCCTTATTTGACAAGCTGATTTGCACATCAATAGGCGCATTCATCCTTTTTTTATACGTAAGAGATACCGTTTGTGAACTCAGCCCATGGGCGATGAACAAGAAAAAACTTAAAGCAAGAAGAAAATTTGTGCGTTTCATGGATAAGCAGCTGTTATATTCGACATAAAAAAATAAAAAAAAAGTTTATGAGTGACAGTTGCAGTAATTGAGAACTAAAGTGTAAAAGTGTTACATAAACTTACGATAATCAATTCATTACCTACTTATTTGATGTATCTGTTTTAATAAGATACAGTCAAAGCAGATGTAAAAGTACGAAATTAAGTAAAAAACCTTTGTTCTTCCAAATAATTGATTCCGGCACTGAAATTAATTCCTGAAGAATTTGTCTAAACTTAGCCTGAATTTTATTTCTTGCGCCGTGGAATTTCGTATCTTCGATGCCAAAATATTTATGGCTAGGCATTCACCTTTTTCACTAAAAAAGACCTCTTTGGATCGCTTTTTAGACTTGAGCTCCGTGCTATTGTTAGTTTGGATGTGGGTGCTTGTGGCTTGGTCTTATCAAAAGCTTCCGGAAACAATTGCCATACATTTTAATGTTTTGGGTGAAGCCGATGGCTTTGGCAATAAAACCACACTTTTTGTGTTGCCGCTTATCACGCTTTTTATGTGGTTACTTATCACTATTCTCAGTCGATACCCGCATATTTTTAACTATGCGGTAAAAATCACGGAAGAAAATCGAATGCGCCAATATACTATGGCAGTGCGCTTCTTGCGTTGGCTGAAGTTGATTGTAATTATTATATTTTTCTTAATCCTAGTTGCAGTAATTTCTGAAGCGAATACAAATAAATTACATAATATCGCATGGCTTATTATGTTTATTCCGATAATTACTTTTGTACCTTTGGGTATTTATATATCAAAAAGTGTAAGAAATAAATAATTTAGCTATAATAGATTGAATATGAGAATATTATCAAGGTTAAGAGTTGCATATGTCTTCCTGGTTTTTATTATGATTTTTGTTTCTTGCTCAAAACAGGAACCGTTAACAGGCTATTATTCGGGCAGTTTACAGTTTTCGGAATATGAAAAACTGGAAGTTCGTCTTTGGCTCGATGAAGACAGCAGCTTCGTATATATTAGCCAAGCAAATATGGATGAAGACTGGTTCTTTTTTGCAGGAAAATGGCAGTTTAAAGAAGGGAAATTATTTTTGAATTCCGGTGATGCACATCAACTTTGGTTGCAGCCTTCCAAAAACCGGCTCGAGGTGCTTGATTTTTCAGGCAATACCGTAATTGGTGAAAAGCATTTAATACTGCATAAGAGCCTCGAAATACCAAATGAAACGGTTAACATTTTCCTGCCCGGAGAATTGACCTTCGACGCAGAAGGATATAAATTTCGCCCATGCGCCGGAAATGCAGATTATCAAATTGAATTGGAAGCAGAAGATTTACAGCTTATTGAACTCGAGAAGCTTGGGCAAGGAATAGAAAAAGCTTATGTGAACCTGCGTGTCGAGGCAGCTTTCTCGGAATCTTTGGTTGCTGCACAAAAGCCATTGCAGCTGCTTGAGGTTTGTGGCTTGGCAGCTCCGTGTGAAGAGTAGGAATCAAGGCTGATTCCATACGCCTTAAAATCATTGTATTTATAAAATGAAGCTGCTTCTTTGTCTTTTTTCTTGATAAAAAGGACGTAAAAATCAAGTCCAACCCCGTTCCGTAGGAACGAGATGTTTGTAAAAACTGTTGCTGCAGTTTTGCATATCGTCCTGTAGGGACGAAACACCTTCCCAGTAATAATTTCACAAGCAAAATACACATCTCTTTCGTCCTTTTTCTTGATAAAAAGAACTAAAAATCAAGCATGAATTCACTATGCGATAACTATGGCTCTCAAGCACATCGTACCAAACAAGCCCCTTCGACAAACTAACAGCATCAAATTACTCATTGAAAACACCTAATTTTGATGCGATGAATTAGGTTTTTCCGAATTTTAACCGACTTTTGTGGAAAATCATAGGAAATGCAGCTTTTTTTTGGTGGAAAAGCAAAAATAAATATGAAAACAAAGAATCTTATACTACTACTGATCGGGATGATCGGTTGTATCGCTCCAATCCAAGGGAGGGCGCAAAACCCTTGGAACTACCAACGTACTATTCGCGTGACGGATAGCTTGGTAGAAGTTTTCGAGGGAGATGGGATGACGATCTTGCTCGAAAGCTATACTGGTGCTGTAAAAGGTACTAGCTTGTATGCCAATGAACCTGGTGTTTCGCCTTCGAATTATGGAAGAACAAGATTTTCTGTGAAGAATGGTAAAATTTTTTCTATCAAGATGGGAGATATTGCTGGATTTAATCAAATAACTTATCATTCTGGTGATGCTCAACGAATAATCCATGGTGATACTATTACAGTATTGTCAGCAGGATCATTATTTTATGATTACAATGTATATGAGAATGGAAATTTGATTTCATATCATGTTGTTTTACATTTAAATCATTTCGGCGTCACCCAGTGGGATGGCGCTGACCTACCTTCTGAGACGATCTTGGTAGTCGAGGAGGGGTCTCTCTATCTCGCTGAAAGCGAGGTGATCGGCGTGCCGGAGTGGATTAACCAAGGTGTTTGGTGGAAAAAAAAGAATCCGGATGGTACCAATACGACATTATTTGCAAAAAAAAAGACTTGTTTGTTGGAAGAATTGCTTAATGCAGCACTTCCTAGCAGTCAATATGGTGATCAGTTCACGCTTGTGGTAATGTTTGACGATGGTACCAGTAATGGTCCACAGTACAACAATTCTATTGAATACTTTACTGTCATTGACAAGCGTTTTGTCTTCGTTGAAGAAGTACTTGTAACCCCATCCACAGCTACCTTGACAAAGGGGGAGCAGTTGCAGCTCACTGCAACGGTACTTCCCTCTCATGCTACCCATCCAGCCCTGATCTGGAGTAGTAGTGATCCTGAGGTCGCTACGGTAAATCAGACTGGTCTGGTGACAGATCTGTCTCCGGGCAATACCACTATCCGAGCTACGGCTCAGGATGGGAGCGGATGCTTCGGAGAAGCCATCA
>CAZQBU010000036.1:0-22885 GCA_964592175.1 uncultured Lentimicrobiaceae bacterium | reverse complement strand
GTGCGCTCACTACACCCTGAATGTAGCGCGTCTACCAATTCCGCCACTTGGGCATAACACCCTTACAAAAAACAGTGCCCAGAACAAGATTCGAACTTGCACACCGTAACCGGCGCCAGCCCCTCAAGCTGGTGTGTCTACCAATTCCACCATCTGGGCAAAAAGTGGTGCAAAATTAATACAATATTTGTTTTATCAAAGATTCCTGTCAAAAAAAATCATTTTTTTATTCCAAATTTGTATAAACTATCGCCATTTGCTAATTTTGAGCCAAATTCAGCAAATATATTTATCATGCAGTTATTTAACGAAAAAGATTTACAACAGATTGAAAAAAAAGGAATTAGCCAGGAACAGCTAAACCGTCAACTTACTAATTTTAAAAAAGGTTTTAAACCGATTGCACTGGTCTCCGCAGCAACCCCCGAAAAAGGGATTCTACAACTTAATGCCACCGAGTTGGATGAGCTTATACGCTTTTTCGAAGAACAAGCCGATCAATACGATATGCTCAAATTCGTTCCTGCATCAGGTGCAGCAAGCCGCATGTTTAAGCATTTGTTTGAATTCATACAGGAAGAAGAGCCTTCAAGCCTCAAGCCGGAAGAAGATACAGATTTTAATAGCTTGGGATATTTAATACATCATTTGAAAAATACTGCTTTTTATGAAGATTTACGCAAAGTAGCTTCCGATAACAAGCTTAATTTAGATGATCTTTTTGCATCCGCATATTATAAGAAAATCGTTGAACTCATTCTGATGGATAACGGACTTAGCTACGGCAATCTTCCCAAAGCTTTACTTAAATTTCATGCCTATAATGATGGCAGTACGCGCTTGGCTTTAGAAGAACATCTGGTGGAAGCAGCAAACTATTGTGTGAATGAAGATAAAATTGCACGCATACATTTCACAATCTCACCCGAGCACAAACAACGCTTTGAAGAAGCATTACACGAATTGATTCCGGTCTATGAAAAACGCTTCGGGATTACATATGAAATAAGTCTTTCTGAACAAAAAGCTTCAACAGATACCCTTGCAGTGGATTTGGACAATATTCCCTTCAGAAATGAAGATGGCAGCCTGCTTTTTCGCCCCGGAGGGCATGGTGCACTGATAGAAAATGTTCAAGATTTGGAACAAGATATCATCTTCATTAAAAATATCGATAATATCGTACCGGATGCGCTACGTGATGAAACATATCGATATAAAAAAGCATTTGGTGCCTTGCTCATGAAGTATCAAAGCAAAAGTTTTGATTTTCTTGATCTGCTTGATGATGGGAATATGACGGAAGAAGAACTTGCCGATGCACGCGATTTTGCCGAAAATACACTAAATATCAGCATACCCGATGCATATGAAGGCTATTCGGATATTGAAAAAATAGATTTTTTATACGCTGCATTGAATCGCCCGATGCGCATCTGTGGCATGGTAAAAAATGAAGGCGAGCCCGGAGGTGGTCCATTCCTTACAAAGGACAGCCAAGGTCATATATCACTTCAGATTGTAGAAGCTTCTCAGATAGATATGAATAATCCAAAACAAGCTGAGATTGTCAAACAAGCAACCCACTTCAATCCGGTTGATTTAGTCTGTGGCATATTCGACTTTAAAGGACAAAAGTTTGATTTATCACAGTTTGTTGACCCCGAAACCGGCTTTATCAGCAATAAATCGCATGATGGGCGCGAGCTGAAAGCCATGGAATTACCCGGGCTGTGGAATGGTGCAATGGCAGATTGGATTACGATATTTGCTGAAACACCCCTCATTACTTTTAATCCGGTAAAAACCGTAAACGACCTGCTTCGACCACAACATCAGATGCAGTAAAAGTAACATTATGACTGTAATGCATTGTTATTAAATGTGTTAGCTTTATTTTTGTAATTTTTAACGCAGCCTTTCGGCTAAATTGACGAAATTTGCACCTTTATTGTAAGCCAAAAACAAAGCATGATTACAAAAGATATTGAAATAGAAGACTTAGTAAGAGACTATCCTTTTTCTGTCAAATACCTTATGGAGCAAGGCATTAAATGTATTGCTTGCGGTGAGCCCATTTGGGGCACATTGGAAGAAGCTGCCAAAGAAAAGTCTTTCGATGATGAAGCCATAAAAGGCTTTGTTGACGAATTAAACCAGCTAGCGAAAACTATTAATGCAAAGCCGGAGCAACAAACTCCGATTATTGATACGGGAAAGCTTTAATTTCTAATTTTATTTAAGGAGCTAAACGCTCAATAAGCCATTGTTCTGCATCTTTACGGTAGCGGATTCGATCGTGCAAGCGATTGGGACGCCCCTGCCAAAATTCCATACAGTCCGGTATAAGCCGATAGCCTCCCCAATGTGATGGACGCTTTACTGTTTCAGGATTTTGATGTAAGCTCTCCAGCTTGGATTCAAGCTCCTCGCGTGAAGCAACCACCTCACTTTGCGATGATGCAATGGCACTGATGCGGCTTTCAAAAGGACGGCTGTTGAAATATTCATCCGACTCTTCAGCAGAAATAAATTCTACAACACCCTCAATCCGTACTTGACGCTCCAGCTCGGGCCAAAAAAAGCTTAAAGTAGCAAAAGGATTGGAAGCAAGCTCTTGCCCCTTTCGGCTCTTATAGTTTGTAAAGAAAACAAATCCACCTTTACTCACCTCTTTTAATAAAACAATGCGGGCAGAAGGACGCTTATCTGCCACAGTGGAAAGCATCATCGCATTTGCTTCAACAACTTGATTGGATAAGGCTTCCTGAAACCATAATTCAAAAAAAGCAAGCGGGTCAGAAGGTAAATTTGACTCTAAAAGCTGAAATTTTGAATACTGTTGACGGTAATTATGTATTTTCATAGAATAAATGCTAATTTCGTTAACTGCAAATGTACGGAATTTGACATTTTAAAATGAAACCCGATGAGCCAAAATAAAAAAAGCATAATAAAAACAGTATCAAGATATTATATTTGGTTTGTAGCTGCAATATTGCTCGTGGCAAGCATATTGTTTGTAATAAATAAAATCCGCTATTTCTTGGCTGGCACGAAAAATCCGGTAGAAAACATATTGATTGCGAATACTGAATCAAGTATTAATTCAATTGAAGAAATAGTGAAATTATATAGCGGATCCACTTATAATCAGCTATTTATAATCACTGATGAGCAGTTTGAACATGCAATTGATGACAGCGATGAAAAACCTCTCTGGGAACAGAATCCACACAATTCAATACATTACATAAAAATTCCATCTACCATAAAATCAAATCAGATACAAGCTGCTGCCATGGCAGTAAAAATCGAAGCAGAAAACCTTGGTATCGAGCTGCAAAGCTTCGATATTGCTGCTGATATTCTGAAAACAAAACAGATGAATTATGTCTTTTCAAAACTGTTTCCGGAGGCAACTATTGGCAACTTTGTTTTGAATCGCATAGAAAATAACCCGAATAAAGCTTCCTATCGCGAGGTTTTCAAAGAGTTTTCTGCATTTTTATCTTTGAGATTTACTAAAATTTCTGAAGATAAGCTGCGAATTGCTTTATTAAATGGCAGGTATATCGATGAAATTTTGGCAGCACGTGCCGAAAAAGACACTTATTTTAAAGAAAATAGCAAGACCCCTTTACATCATGATTTAAGAGATACATTTGAAGGTTTAAACTATTTTGAACCAAATCCGGAATGGCATTTTGAATCCAGTTTGGTAGTCGATACAACTGAAGCAGCCTTTGAAATGCCCACGACTACAGACCGCCTTCCACTTTATCGCAAATACGGCTATATCGAATTTAAGGTTCATGACAGCATTTTTCGATTATTTGCCTACCAAAATCTTGATTTTCTGAAAAAAGACCCGGAAAATGATTATCTTTTTATTCCTTTTAAAGATTTGACAAATACGATTGAAACAAATGGAAGCGGACGCTATTTGGACATCAGCATTCCGAATAATGAGCCTGTCAGTATTGATTTCAACAAGGCTTATAACCCCTATTGTGCCTATGATGAAAAGTACTCCTGCCCTATTCCTCCATTCGAAAATCATTTAAAACTACGAATTGAAGCAGGTGAAAAGAAACTTAGAAAGGATGAACAGCTATGAAAAAAGCAGCCATTTCCGTATTAATTGTTGAAGATGACCATGTCCAACTTCAATTGTATGAACAGTTGATCAAAGATTATGTAGAAAAAATTTATACGGCTTCCAATGGTTTGGAAGGCCTTGAACTCTACAAAAAGCATCCGACAGATTTGGTTATTACAGATATACGAATGCCCCTCTTGAACGGCTTGGACATGATTTCACATATTAAAAAGATTAACCCCAAGCTGCGTGCAATCGTTATTTCGGCATATAGCGACTCCAGCTTTTTTATGCAAGCCATCGAAAAAGGTGTAAAAACCTATCTCCTTAAGCCGATTGATGCTCATAGACTTCAAAATGTGATTTTGGAACAAGCCCAAGAAATACATATTGAGCATCGAATAAAAGAAGAAGAACAACTGCGTAAAAAAGCCGAACAAAATCTTTTGAAAAGTGAAAATATTCTACAAGCTGTGAGCGAAGCAGCCGAAGTACTTCTTCATAAAGGCTTTAATGATGAAAGCATGAATTATATGCTTTCGAGGCTTGGAGAAGCAGCAAATGTGAGCAGGGTTTACTTGTTCGAAAATTTCAAAGAAGACGAAAAAGACTATGCTTATTATAGTTATGAATGGCTTGCATGGGGCGTGAAATCAAGCCGTGACAACCAATCGTTTAAAAATTTACCTTTAGACGAATCTCCGGTAAAAAATTTGGCTGTAGATTTAAGCCAAGGTGAAACAATTTATGGAAATCGTGACGATTATGGTGAAAAAGAGCAGTATTTACTTGATAAACATAATATTATCTCCTTTGTTGCCGTGCCTGTTTTAATTGATAATGAATGGATTGGAACAATTGGATTGGATGATTGTTTTAACCAAAGAGATTGGTCTGTCTCTGAAATTAATTCCATCACAACTGCAGCAAATATCATTGGTGCCGCGATCATACGGACAAAAGCAGAAAACCAATTGCTGAAACTAAATCGCAACTTGGAAGCCCGTGTAAGTCAACGTACCCTCAAACTTGAAAAAGAAAATAATGAACGTAAAATCGTAGAAGGACTTTTACGAGAAAGCGAAGAAAAATATCGACTTATATTTGAAAACTCAAGTGACGGGATATTAATTAGTTCCAATGATAAAATATTGTTTATGAACCCACAAGTTTATGAGCTGACAGGTTATTATCCTAATGAATTAATTGGAAGAGAATTTTTTGATATTGTACACCCAACCTATGTAAATCTTGTTAAAGAAAATATGTTAATGAGCCTTGCAGGCAAAGAAATCCCGCCTTTTGACATCCAATTGGTACATAAATCGGGTAAAACCATATGGGTGGAGATGAAGTCGGATGAAATGTTATGGGAAAACAAGCCGGCTTTGCTATCATTTTTAACAAATATTGACTCCCGCATCACATATGCTCATGAGTTAGAGGTCCTTAACACCACTTTAGAGGAACGTGTGCAGGAAGAGCTGAAACAACGCGAAAAGCAACAACAGCTTTTTGTTCAAAAATCACGATTGGAGTCACTCGGTGAGCTGGCCGCAGGTATTGCACATGAAATAAACCAACCACTGGGAGGACTTTCAATGAGCCTCGAAAATATGTTGGACGAATTAGAAGTGGAATTGCAAGAATCGGGATATATCAAAAATAAATTTGATTTAATGTTTGAAGATATTGAGCGCATCCGACAAATCATTGATCAAGTCCGTATGTTTGCTCGAGAACAAAAATCAGCTCATCGCGAAAGCTTTGATGTGCTAACAGCAATTCAAAATAGCTTGAAGCTTGTTCGACGCTTGTATCAAGATCAACAAATTGATTTTCAAATTGTTTTACCTCAAGAAGAGGCTTTTTCATACGGAAATGGGCGCCAGTTTGAACAAGTGGTTTTAAATGTGCTAAGCAATGCCAAGCATGCCGTATCTTGCAAAGAAAAGAAAATTGATAATTTCCTAAAACAAATCCTATTACATTGTGAAGTTACTGAGGATGAAATCATTCTAACAATACGTGATAATGGATGCGGCATCCCAAAACCTGATTTGGTGAATGTATTTAATCCGTTTTTTACCACAAAAACTGCGGAAGAAGGCACCGGCTTGGGTTTATCTATCTCATACGGAATTATTACCGACATGAAAGGCAGTATTGAAATCAACAGCACTTTAGAAAGAGGCAGTGAGGTATGCATAAAAGTTCCACATCATCCGCTTAAAACGCCAAAAGATTTAAAAAATATCGTACATTAGCTTGCTTTTATAAATACCCAAAAACCTATAATTGTATTCCATGAACCGACTAAATATATTGGTGCTCGATGATGAAAAACGCCTGCGCGAAGAAATTGTTGAATACCTTTCCAAACGCTCCTACAGTACGCATCAGGCAGCAAGCCCTTCCGAAGCTTTTCAAATCCTCACAAAACACGAAGTCGATATTGCAATAGTCGATATTCGGCTTCCCGAAATGAGTGGTCTTGAAGTTTTACGCCAAATAAGAGAAGAATATCCACAAATTGAAGCACTGATGATTTCGGGACATGGCGATATGCAATCTGTTATCGAAGCACTTCGGGAAGGTGCTGTTGACTACTTTCAAAAGCCATTTAAACTATCTGAACTGCATCATGCCATCCAACGTACAAAACGTTTCATCGAGCTGAGCCGCCAACTCCAAAAGACACAAAACAGAGTTCAGCTATTATCCGAAAAGCTTTATTCCGTCAAAGGCACACATATGCTTGGCACAAGCAAAGAAATTCAAAAGGTGGGCGAACTGATGGAACGACTTGCAAAAACCGATTCTACCAGCGTATTAATTACCGGAGAAAGCGGTACAGGCAAAGAATTGGTAGCACATGGAATTCATTTGCTAAGCAGCCGTAGCAAGCAGCTATTTCATTCGGTAAATTGTTCTGCCATTACCGACAGCTTGTTCGAAAGCGAATTTTTTGGGCACCGTAAAGGCGCATTTACCGGCGCAGATCAAGATAGAGCAGGCTGGTTTGAAGCCGCCTCAGGAGGTACACTGTTTTTGGACGAGATTGGAGATATGCCCCTGACTCAACAAGCAAAACTACTACGTACCCTCGAAGAACGAACAGTACGAAAAGTAGGCGGAATAGAAAATATACATGTAGATGTGCGCGTGATTGCCGCTTCAAACCAAGATTTGAAGAAAATGGTGCAAACCAAAAAATTTAGAGCCGATTTATACCACCGCCTGACAACATTTATTATCCATATTCCGCCATTGCGCGAACGAAAAGAAGATATTGAATTGTTGATGAACTACTTCTTGCAACAGTTCTCAGATAAAATGAATAAGGATATTCGGTCAATTGACGAAAAAGTCATACAAAAACTAAGTTCGTACAGCTTCCCGGGTAATATACGCGAGTTGCGAAATATATTGGAACGTGCCATCATCCTTTGTGACGATGACATCTTGCATCTTGAACACTTTCCGGGCTTTGCCGAAACTGAATCTAAAAGCGAAGACCCATCCAATATTTTAAATAATAAGCTGGAAGATATTGAAAAAATGGCTATCAGCTATCGGCTTAAACAAACTGAAGGGAATAAAGCAAAAGCCGCTGAAGCCCTTGGAATCACTTGGCAATCCTTGGACAGAAGAATAAAAAAACTTCAAATAGAACGCCACGAAAACGAATAATTGATTGATTTTTCGTATATTATTGGATTCATCATAAAAAAGTCGAAAATCTCTTCGACTTGCTATGAAAAATTATAAGTATTTTTGTAAAAAATCAAACGAATGAGCGAAAATTATACAGATGATAGTATAATTACCTTAGACTGGAAAGAACATATCCGCCTACGTCCAGGTATGTATATCGGTAAATTGGGAGATGGAACTTCTCATGACGACGGTATTTATGTGCTATTGAAAGAAATTATCGATAACAGCATTGATGAGTTTGTCATGGGAAATGGCAAAACCATCGAAATCACCATTGAAGGCAGTAAAGTTACAGTGCGCGATTATGGAAGAGGCATGCCTTTGGGTAAAGTAATCGACTGTGTAAGTAAAATAAATACAGGTGCCAAATACGATTCACATGCATTTAAAAAATCAGTCGGTCTAAACGGCGTTGGTGCAAAAGCAGTAAATGCCCTCTCCTATTGGTTTAGAGCCCAGTCCATCCGTGAAGGACAAACCAAAGTGGTGGATTATCAACAAGGAGTTTTGATTGATGATCAGCCGCTTTCAAAATCAGATGAAAAACAAGGAACCATTATTTCATTTATACCTGATGAAGCAACATTCGGCAAATTCCGCTACCTGCATGAATATGTCGAAGAAATGTTGTGGAATTATGTGTTCCTTAATAATGGATTGACAATTATATTTAACGGACAGCGCTTTCATGCGAAAAACGGTCTATTAGACTTGCTGGAGCGCAATATGGCAGGTCCGGAAACCATGATTTATCCTATCATTCACTTTAGAGAGGATGATTTTGAATGTGCCTTTACGCATAGCAACAATACCTATAACGAGGAATACTACAGTTTTGTTAACGGACAGCATACCACCCAAGGTGGGACACATCAAAATGCATTCAGAGAAGCAATTGTAAAAACCATACGTGAATTTTATAACAAAGATTACGATACAGCCGATATTCGTAATTCATTTGTGGCTGCTGTTAGCATTAAAGTACAAGAGCCTGTATTTGAATCGCAGACAAAAACAAAATTAGGATCCATGCATATGGAACCAAATGGACGTTCAGTGCGTACCTTCATTGGCGATATCATTAAACGCCAACTTGATAATTACTTGCATATGCATCCCGAAGTGGCCGAAGCGCTGCTGCGAAAAATCATGCAAAGTGAGAAAGAAAGGCGCGATATGGCCAATATTAAAAAGTTGGCTCGTGAAAGCATCAAAAAAGTAAGCCTGCACAATAAAAAGTTACGCGATTGCAGAATACACTTTAACTCAAACCATGAAAAACGGCTCGAAACCACCTTGTTTATTACCGAAGGTGACAGCGCATCAGGCAGTATTACCAAAAGCCGCGATGTGCAGACACAAGCTGTGTTTTCGTTAAAAGGAAAGCCACTAAACTCCTATGGGGCAACAAAAAAGATTGTTTACGAAAATGAAGAATTCAATCTGCTGCAAGCTGCAATAAATATTGATGACTCACTGGAAAATCTTCGCTACAACAATATTGTTATTGCAACGGATGCCGATGTGGACGGCATGCATATTCGCTTGTTGCTGCTTACCTTTTTCTTGCAGTTTTATCCCGAATTAATAAAAAGCGGACATGTATACATCCTTCAAACACCGCTCTTTAGGGTGCGAAACAAACGAGAAACAATTTATTGCTATAGTGATGAGGAGCGCATTGATGCCATAAAAAAATTAGGTAAAAATGCCGAAATAACACGCTTTAAAGGACTTGGAGAGATTTCACCCGATGAGTTTCGCTTTTTCATAGGTCCAAATATGCGCTTGGATCCGGTTATTTTAAAACGGGATACTCCCATTAATGAAATGCTTGAGTTTTATATGGGTAAAAACACCCCCGATCGTCAAAAATTTATCATTGATAACCTCCGACAAGAAGCTGAATTACCGGAAGAAGACCTTATTGAACAAGAAGACTAAACAATCCCTAATCTGAAGCCATGGAACATATTCAATTACTTCCAATTATTATCATCCTGATAGCCATGCTGGCAGTATTATATCTTTGCTTCAGAAAAGGGAACAAACCCCTTGAATCGAGTGAAAACAAGCTGTTAGCCAATGAAGAATTTCCGGAAGCAGACCCTTTGGAAGTTGAAAAGTACCGTCATTTGATACCCTTACGGATTCAAGCAGGTGAAAGATTGGTATTGCTGCTAGAACGCATTCATCCACAGCTGCTTATACAACATAACTTAAATTTGCACAGCAATGCAAATGCATTGGCACAAGCTATTTTATATACGATTCGGGAAGAATTCGAGCATAATTTGTCGCAACAAATTTATGTGAGTGAAACAGCATGGCAGATGCTGGTAACAGCCAAAGAAGAAATGATACAGCTGGTTCATCTTGCCAATGCAGAATTAGATGAAGAAGCAAGTGCAAACGACTTGGCACGTAAGATGCTCATGAAAGAACCACCAAAAATGCTGGCACAAGCCATTGCCAAACTTCGCGAAGATGTGTATGAAATGAATTTCAAAAACTAATCTTCAGAAGCTTCCAAATCGGATAAAATCTGCTTTACATCCAGCTCGGTAGCCATCAGCTTATCACGGCAAATACGAATAAGTACTGCAGCACGCTTTACCTTTTCAGAAAGCTCATCAATCTCAATATCACCACTTTCCATCTCTTTTACTATAAGACGCAATTCCTCAAATGCATCCGTATAACGAATTTCATCACTCATCTGTTTTAGTTTTTTTAGCTGAAAAAAGCTTGCTGAATAACACAGCTCCATACAAGCTAGTTTCCAAAGTATCCCCTTCCGCTGCCTGCGAAATATCTGTAATTATTTTATTATTAATTCTGGTTATGGAATAACCACGTTTTAACACATGGTCGGGATGCAGTAAATCTACTTCGCCATC
Organism: uncultured Lentimicrobiaceae bacterium; assembly: GCA_964592175.1. Taxonomy (GTDB): domain Bacteria; phylum Bacteroidota; class Bacteroidia; order Bacteroidales; family F082; genus JALNZU01. The sequence goes on along the minus strand of CAZQBU010000036.1, from coordinate 12,163 downwards.
CATTCGGTTGATTTGCTGTTTTGCGTTTTCCATAACTGATTTAAGCGCAAATTCCATACCCCATTTCATGCGCTCCAAGGCATGGCGCTCGCTTGCATGCTGCTGATAAACAGCTTCTGCAAGATTATTATTAAATCGTTTTAATAAGCCTTTATGAAGGTTTAAAACCTCCAAACTTTTAGTTTGTAAGCGAAAAATCAATTCATCCAAACGTGAAGAACCAACCAAAAGCTTGTTTTTTGCTATCGATTGCAGCTTTTCTGATATATAATTCAACTGAATAGCCTCCCTTGATAGAGTATCGGGCAAACGCTTCAGGCTTTGAGCCGTTTCGTTGATTACATGAATGAAATCAGTGAATTTTTCAAGCAGTAAATCAGCTAAAGCACTTGGGGTAATTGAATTTGTATGAGCCACCATTTCCGCTACCGTAAGATTTGTTGCATGTCCGATGCCTGTAATCACCGGAATTGGAAATTGGGCTATGCTGCGAGCCAGCTCTAGATCATTATAGGCAGATAAACCTACTTCACCCCCACCACCGCGTATGATGGCAACAACATCAAAATGATGAACAAGCCCCTTTATCTGCATCAGGCGATGACGAATTTCGCTAGCTGCCTTATCCCCTTGCAAAACGGATGAAAATAAATGATGCTCAATCAAAAAGCCATCCATACGAGTATCCAAGAGCTTGATAAAATCCGCATACCCTTTGCTTGTAGCAACCGAAATAACAGCTAAACGCTTCGGGAGCAAGGGCATGGAGAGCTGTTTGTTTAAATTAAATATACCCTCTTTCTTTAATTGCGCTATTGTTTCCTGCTTCTCACGCTCCAGCTCGCCAAGACTGTAAGATGGATCAATATCATGTATTTGAAGGCTAATGCCGTAATAGGAATCAAATTGAATGCTGGCTTGAAATAAAATGGAAATATTGTCATGCAATTCGGAGCCTGTAATCGATAAAAATTGCCTATTAATTCGAAGAAAGTCGGCATTCCAAATTGTGCCGCGCATTTGAGCCACCACCTTCCCTTCTTCCTTTTGTAACAAATCAGGATAACAATGCCCCGACAGCTTATAGTAATTTAGCTTATTTACTTCGGCTTTAACCCAAAATCGAGAAGTATAGCGTTTCCGGATTGTCCTTTGAACACTCATAGTAACCTCTTTCAGGCTAAAAACTTTATGCTGATTAAATATCTCCGACATTTTATTGCAATTGAGCAAGCTAAATTACAGAAACTGTCGGAATAAATCCTTTTGAAACAAATAATGCGGGAATTTATATGCCAAATACAATATATTGAATACATATCCGTATTTTTGTAGTAAACAACAGTAAAATGCAAAAGAAGACGGAAAAGATTTCCATAAAAGATTGGGCGGTGGACGACAGACCGCGTGAAAAACTGATACTTAAAGGAAGTAGCGCATTGAGTGATGCCGAACTTTTGGCAATCCTTATCGGCAGCGGTAATATGGAAGATTCGGCGGTGGAGCTTTCACGTAAAATCTTAAAAAGTGCCAATGATAACCTCATTGAATTATCACGTTTAAGTATTCATGACCTACAAAAGTTCAGAGGTATAGGCGAAGCAAAAGCAACAAATATCGTGGCAGCATTGGAATTGGGAAAACGCAGGCGAAGTGCCGAAGCATTGGAACGCCAATCCATTCGCTCCAGCAAAGATGCCTTTGAAAGTATCTACGGAACAGCAAGTGATTTATCCTATGAAAAATTCTGGATTTTACTGCTCGATCAGGCAAACAAGGTCCTACGCATTATCGAAATATCCGAAGGCGGTGTAGCAGGGACAGTAGCAGATCCCAAGAAGATATTCCGTAAAGCACTGGAATACAATGCATCAAATATAATTTTATGCCACAACCACCCTTCAGGACAATTGAAGCCCAGCCAAGCAGATAAAAATATTACTACAAAAATTGTACAAGCCGGTCAAATGCTGGATATCAAGGTGCTTGATCATCTGATTATCGGGCATAACGACTATTACAGCTTTAGTGATGAAGGACTTCTTTAATAAATTTAGCCGATGAAACAATTAAAAATAGTTACTGTCATAGGGGCGCGACCTCAAATAATTAAAGCGGCTGCATTAAGCCGAGCCATTCGAAATAATTTCAGCAAATCCATTCAAGAAATTATTGTTCATACTGGTCAGCATTATGACGACAATATGTCGGAGGTGTTTTTCAGAGAGCTGGAAATTCCCGCTCCTGCATTCAATCTTGAGGTCGGCTCTGCATCACACGCCCTGCAAACAGCTCAGATGATTGAAAAACTTGAGCCCCTGCTCCTACATGAAAAGCCGGATGTGCTGGTTGTTTACGGTGATACAAATTCAACTCTTGCTGCTGCCATTACTGCTGCAAAACTTCATATTCCCATTGCACATATCGAAGCAGGATTGCGTTCTTTTAATAAACTTATGCCGGAAGAATTGAATCGGATTCTATCTGACCATTGTTCCAGCCTTTTATTTGCCCCTACCACTACCGCCATACGAAATCTTGAAAACGAAGGTTTTAGTTTGACTAATAATGCTCCATTTACAGCAGACAATCCCGGAATATTTCATTGTGGTGATATTATGTATGATAACAGTGTGTTTTTTGCAGAAAAGGCAATGCAGCTAAAAGCAAACTTCCTTGAAAGCAAACAGTTGGTAGTCGGAAACTATATCTTATGTACCATCCATCGCGATACAAATACAGACAATCTAGAACGTTTGCAAGCCATATTTAAAGCTTTGTTACATATTGTCAAAGAAGACAATAAGAGAATTTACTTACCGCTACATCCGCGTACTTCAAAACTACTTCGACAAAATCTAGGCGAAAGGCTGCATAAAGAACTAATTTCTGAAAAAAATATTATTATTGATGCGCCTGCTTCATTTCTAGAAATGATTATGCTTGAAAAGAATGCTTCTCTAATTATTACCGACTCGGGCGGTGTCCAAAAAGAAGCTTATTTCTTTGAAAAACCATCCATTATTTTACGTGCACAAACAGAATGGGTTGAAATTGTGGAACAAGATGCAGCCATATTGGCTGATGCTGATTCCGATAAAATCATTGCAGCAAAAGCTTATTTTGACCAACAGCCACCAACAAGGTTTCCACCCATTTTTGGAGATGGAAATGCAGCTGTTTTTATAGCCGAACAGCTTTTAAAAATCAGGAATACTACTGCATAAAACCTATTTCGCAGGACTAAAAATCGCTTTATATTTAGCAGCTTTCTCCAGCTCATCCAGCTTCCAAATATCGGTATAATATTTACCTGTAACAAACTCATTTACTTGACTTCCATAATATTTACTTGAAGGAATACCTGAAGTACCTGTCGGTATCATTACTTGGGATGCACCCCAGTCCGACAAATCGTAAATATGGCGCTGCGAAGCCCCATGATTTACTTCAAACGAAGCCCGAGGATCATATGCCATCGGATTCACAGTGTGAAAGCTTCCTCCTATAGGAAAAGGTCCGATATTTAACTTAAACAACTTATCTAAAAGCTTTACTTTTCCCATTGGATGCTTCAGCCATAATTGATGCACATTTCCCCATTTCCAATTTTCTTGTGAAGGACCTAAGTCTTCCGTAATCGCATCCAAGGCATCCACAAAAGATTTATATACCATATCCTCAAAACTTTCTTTTTCTGCTGTCCGGATGTCGTCAATCCAGTCGGATTCCGGATTATCAAAGAAATATACAAAAATATGTCGCTGTAACCCACGGCTCAGCTCATTATAAAGGCTTTCACCCATTTCATCAAGCAGTATATTTCGTAGAAATTGAATATAAAAGTTTTCAAATATGAGTGTGGCTTTATCATCCACTCCCAAGTTGAAATCCCATGCTTTTAAGGTACTTAATGCATCCTCCACCAATGCGGGTTTATCTTTTTGCATTGCTACAATATCCACAATTTCATCACGGTATTTCGCAGCAAAAGCCGATTTTTGATCCAGCTGAATTGCTTTAAAATCTTCGATACCAAAAACTGTTTTTTCGTTTAGCAGTTCGCGTATACGGTCGATTCGAGCCGGAAAATCAAACCAAGTACCAAGATAATGTGGATAATCCTCTCCTACTGTTCGATTATTCGCCGATGAAACCATGCCTTCCGGAGGATTATATGAATTAGGTAGTTCATCAAAATCTAGAAAGCCTATCCAATCGTATTGATCGGTTTCACCCGGATAAACTGTAATCGCATCCCCATCATTCCGAATGGCCACAGTACCTGTTGCTTGTAGGCCGATATTTCCATTGATATCCGCATAAACCACATTCTGGCTCACAGCACCAAAACTCGAAAAGGCCTCCCTGAAGTCGTCCCAGTCTTCAGCTCTATTCGCCTGATATACTGCACGTAACTCATTGCTAAACTCATTACCTATCCAACGCATTGAAATCACATCCGAACCGGTATTTTTAAAAGTTGAAACAATTGGTCCACGGTGTGTAAAACGATTGTAACGAACAATGGTATCTCCTTTTCCTGTTACGATATTTTCCCTTATCACCTCAAGTGGCAACCATTCCCCGTTAAAAAGATACAGGTTTGAGTCTTCTTCATGGACTGTTTCTTTGTAAAAGTCGATATCATCAATTGATAAATTCGTCATGCCCCAAGCAATATGTTCGTTATGTCCTACAATCACTACCGGAGCGCCCGGCAATGCCACACCGCTCACATTCAATGAATCCTCCACAATCTGATGAATCTGATACCAAATTCCGGGCAAGCCGAAACCAAGATGCATATCATTGGCTAATAACGGCTTACCACTTGATGTATGCGTACCTGAAACAGCCCAATTATTGCTTGCGCTAAACACTTCAAGCGATAATGCATCTAACATTCTACTGCTTTCCAATAAGGCAAACAAACTATCTCCCGCATGCGGATACACATACGTTGGCTGTAATTTATTTGTGGGGAACAAGTCTTTTACAAGATTTGACGGTAATTTTTGTCCCAACTTATAAAGGCTTACCTCATTTTGCCAGCCGCTTGCCAAATCCCAAGCCATATATCCGATAAGATTCAAGGTATGTAGCTCATGCCATGGCTCGGGAGCATAGCCCAAAAGGGCAAATTCCGGAGGCAGTTTGGAAGAATTTTGGCGAATAAACAAGTTTACTCCATCCCTAAAGGCCTCAAGACTCTGTTTTAATTCCGCATCGGAAGCGGCAAATACCTTGGCAGATTTATTTGTCATCCGCAGGGCACGTAATAATTGATCGGTATCGGCCATATCGGCTCCAAAAATCTCTGATAACCGCCCCATGGTGACACGCCTTAGCAAATCCATCTGCCACAAACGGTCTTGCGCCATCAGATAACCGGTAACAAAATAGACATCATGGTTGTTTTTGGCATAAATATGCGGCACGGCACGACTATCCCTAAACACCTTGACTTCATCACGCAGACCGTCTAAAACAAGGTTTTTGGTATAATCGGGTAAGGCACGCCTCGAAATATGGCGTAAAACACCTAGGGAAGCCACGAGCACAATAAAAATAAAAATGCCCAAGCCTATCAAAATACGTTTAAATCGTTTCATTTTTGTTGTTTTAAATATCAATAATATGCAGCAAATGAAGTGATTAGATTATGCAAATAAGCAAATGGAATTCCATGAAATCAAATCACTAAATCAATGAATGCAAAAACTTTGCATACAATATTAAGAATAAATCAGAAATTAAATAATTCTTAAGTGCGTTTTTTTTAAAAAAATAAAAAAGCCGAAGCATTAAAAAACACTTCGGCCGACAATATCGTTCCAAGCTGCTTAATTCATTAATTTATTTTAAAATAGACACTTTTTAAAATTACTGCTAAATCTCCTAACGCAATAATCATAAGCTTATTGACAAGCTTATGAATTGGTGAATTATGCAGGTTAACTCTTTAATAGCTAAGGCTGACATTTTTTTCTTTAATCATTTTCCGCATATTTATAAGGGCATAGCGCATCCTGCCCAATGCAGTATTAATGCTTACATCGGTCATTTCGGCAATATCCTTAAAACTCATATCTGCATACAATCGCAGGTATAGCACTTCTTTCTGTTCTTCAGGAAGATAGTCGATTAAATTGCGTAAATCTTGATGAATTTGGTCTTTCACCATCTTTTCTTCTATAGAAATTTCGGTATATTCCAATCGGTCAATTAGTTGATAATCGTCCGAGCCACTTTCTGAAATTGGCAGTCGTTTTGATTTTCTGAAATTATCAATAACCAAATTATGGGCAATACGCATCACCCATTGAATAAACTTACCTTCTTCGTTATAAGCCCCTCTTTGAAGGGTTCGAATTACTTTTATAAATGTATCTTGAAAAATATCATCCGCAAGCTGTCTGTCTTTAACAAGCATCATGATGTATGCGAATACTCGTGACTGATGGCGGTTTAATAAAATCTCGAAACTGGAGTGATTACCATTAAGATAACTTACAACCAGCTCTTTATCGCTAAGATCAATAGCTTTCATAGAGCCTCCCTTTTATTTTTTGTTTAGGTTTAAAAGGTAAAAGTTATCTCGATAAATGTTCTCCTATTAGATTAAAATGTGAAACAATAACAGTTTTCGAACTGTTTGAAAGAGCAAAATTAAACACTTTTTGATAAAAAGCAAGAATATTTGGTAATTTCGCACAAATTATTTTCGACTCAAGGTTATTTTTAATGGCTGAATCCACTAAACAAGCATATATACATATACGAAATGCCCGTGTCAACAACTTAAAGAGTTTGAGCATTTCCATTCCACGAAACAAGTTTATTGTCATCACCGGTCTTTCCGGCTCCGGCAAATCGTCTTTAGCTTTCGACACACTTTTCGCCGAAGGGCAGCGACGTTATGTGGAAAGTTTAAGTGCATATGCTCGTCAGTTTTTAGGCAGGCTAAACAAACCTGATGTGGATTCAATTAGCGGACTTTCGCCTGCAATTGCCATTGAGCAAAAGGTACATTCTCGAAATCCGCGTTCCACTGTTGGCACAAGCACCGAAATATATGAATACCTCAAGCTGTTGTATGCCCGAATCGGGAGGACCATCTCCCCTGTTACGGGAAAACCGGTGCAACGCCATCAAGTGCAAGATGTAGTAAATTTCATTAAATCACAGCCTGCAGATTCAAGTGTGCTTATCCTTGCCCCTTTGGAGCATATAGACGGACGTAGCACGGGCGAACAGCTTTCGTTGCTCATGCAGCAAGGTTTTATTCGTGTGCTGCGTGACGGTAAAATTTATCGAATCGATGAATTGCTAGAAAAAAAACTGCCCAAAAAGATCAAAGACTGTAAAATTGTCATCGACAGATTACGGATTGATACCATCGATGACGACTTTAGTGCACGTGCCGCCGACTCGGTGCAAACTGCATTTTATGAAGGCAAAGGCAGTTGTATCATACAAACAGAAACGGAAGAAGGCATCAGCAATCAAAGCTTTTCAGATAAATTTGAAGCAGATGGCATTCGATTTGAAGAGCCGACAGTAAATATGTTCACCTTTAACAATCCCTATGGGGCATGTAAAAGCTGTGAAGGATTTGGAACCATTATCGGTATTGACGAAGATTTAGTCATACCAAATAAAGCCCTTTCGATTTATGATGGCGCCATTGCCTGCTGGAAAGGCGAAAAAATGGGTGAATGGCTGGATGAATTGGTAAAAAATGCGCATCATTTTGATTTCCCTATTCATAAAGCATATTATGCGCTTAGCAAAGAGCAAAAAGAATTGCTTTGGACCGGAAATAAGTATTTCGGGGGATTGGATTTGTTTTTTCAGCATTTACAAGAACAAAGCTATAAGATTCAGTATCGTGTGATGCTTTCACGCTACCGTGGAAAAACTCTTTGTCCTGAATGCCGTGGCACAAAATTGCGTAAAGATGCTTCCTATGTACAAGTAGCAGAAAAAACCATAGTGGATCTGGTGCAAATGCCATTAGATCAATTGTTTGACTTTTTTCAACAGATAAAACTCAATGAACACGATCAAGTTATTGCAAAACGTTTATTAATAGAAATAACAAGTCGCCTTTCCTTTCTGCTCGATGTGGGCTTGGGCTATTTGACACTCAACCGCAATGCAAACAGCCTTTCAGGTGGCGAATCGCAACGAATTAACTTGGCAACCTCTTTGGGCAGCAGCCTTGTGGGTTCAACATATATTTTGGATGAACCGAGTATCGGGCTGCACACGCGTGATACCCAACGGCTGATAAAAGTATTGAAACGACTGCGCGACATTGGAAATACAGTCATTGTGGTGGAGCATGATGAAGAAATTATTCGTGCGGCAGATCAAATTATCGATATAGGTCCCTTTGCCGGGCGACTTGGGGGTGAATTGGTGTTTCAAGGCACTATAAATGAGCTTGAAAACAGCTCTGAATCCCTGACTGCCAAATATATTAGTGGTGAAATGGAAATTCCACTACCTGAAAGAAGACGAAAATGGCGCGATTATATCGAAGTGCTAAGTGCCACGCAAAACAACTTAAAAAATATTGACGTAAAAATACCTTTAGGTGTTATCACGGTTGTTACAGGCGTTAGCGGCTCCGGCAAATCTTCATTGGTACGCTCCATACTGTATCCTGCCCTACGCAAGCTGTATGGAGGTCATGCCGATGCAGGAGGCAGTTACGGAGATATAAAAGGTGATTTGAAACGTATTCAACAAGTGGAGCTGATAGACCAAAACCCAATTGGACGATCTTCGCGATCAAATCCGGTTACTTATATCAAAGCTTTTGATGAAATTCGAAGCTTGTTTTCCGAGCAAAAGCTAGCAAAAGCCAGAGGTTATAAGCCGGGATATTTTTCATTTAATGTGCCGGGCGGCAGATGTGATGCCTGTGAAGGCGAAGGAAGCCAAAAGATTGAAATGCAGTTTATGGCTGACATCTACCTAGAATGTGATGTGTGTGGCGGCAAACGCTTTAAAGAAGAGGTGCTTGACATTAAATTCAAGGAAAAAACCATCACAGATATACTAAATATGACGATTGATGATGCCATTGAGTTTTTCTCAGCTCACGTAAAAAGCTCAAGCCTATGTCAACGAATTGCGCAAAAGCTGTTACCGCTCCAAGAAGTCGGGCTGGGCTATCTGAAGATGGGGCAATCGTCAAACACCTTAAGCGGTGGGGAAGCACAACGTATTAAGCTTGCATTTTTTCTAAGTAAAGGACAAACCGATAAGCCTGTGCTTTTTATATTCGATGAACCCACTACCGGGCTTCATTTTCACGATATCAGCAAACTGCTTTACTCCTTTAATGCATTGATAGAAGCCGGACACAGCCTGATAATCATTGAACACAACCCGGAAATAATAAAAAGTGCCGACTGGATTATCGACCTTGGTCCGGAAGGTGGCGACAAGGGTGGGGAACTGATTTTTGAAGGGACACCGGAAGATTTGCTGAAATGTGAAAAATCATATACAGCAGATGCGATACGAGATAAGCTCCGCAATGACTGATTTAGTTAAAAGTCCTTAAACTATAGCTGTTTCGTTTCGATAAACTTCATCAGAAAGCATTTTTATTTATTTTCGCTTCCATAAAAAACAAAAGTTTTTCAATTTACTTAATTAAATAATTATGCGTAATTATATACTACCATTGGCTTTGGCTATTATGTTAGGCGCTTGCGGCAGCCCAGATAGCAAACAAGAAAGCTCACAAACTGAAACTGTGGAAGAACAGCTGAATCCTATCCACTATCAAGAAGAAACACATTTGGCAAATATGCAGCAGCTTTCATTTGGAGGCGATAATGCCGAAGCATATTTTAGTTTCAACAATGAAATGATTGTATTTCAATCAAATAACCCTGCTTGGGGTTTGGAATGCGATCAGATTTTCTACACCCGCTTGGATGAAGTAAATATGGCGGAAGAAATTCCACAACTGATAAGCACGGGTTTAGGCAGAACAACTTGTTCATTTTTCATGCCGGGTGACAGCACCATATTATATGCTTCCACACACAAAGCCGACGACAATTGTCCTCCGGTGCCTGCTCCACGCGAAGACGGAAAATATGTATGGCCCATTTATGAAGACTACGATATTTATGTAGCAGACCTGAAAGGCAATATCCTTCATAGCTTAACAGACAGAAAAGGCTATGATGCCGAAGCTACCGTATCCCCTCGCGGAGATAAAATCGTGTTTACTTCCGACCGTTCCGGCGATATGGAACTATATACAATGAATATTGATGGCAGCAATGTAACCCAAATCACGCACGATATGGGATACGATGGTGGTGCCTTCTTCTCCCCCGACGGTAGCAAGCTTATTTTTAGAGCATCAAGGCCGCAATCGGAAGAAGATGTAGAAGTTTACACCAGCCTATTGAAAGAAGGTTTGGTAATGCCCACCAATATGGAGATTTTCGTGTGTGATGTGGATGGTTCAAATCTGCAGCAAGTTACAAATCTTGGAAAAGCAAACTGGGCACCCTACTTCCATCCCTCCGGAGAAAAAATTCTGTTCAGCTCAAACCATCATAGCGAAAGAGGATATAAATTTAATATCTTCATGATTAACTTGGATGGTACAGGCTTGAAACAAATTACTTTTGATGATACATTCGATTCATTTCCAATGTTTTCCTTTGACGGTAAAAAGTTGATTTTCTCAAGTAACAGAAACAACGGCGGAACACATGACACAAATATTTTCCTCGCCGATTGGGTTGAATAATTTATAAATTCTATCATAATGTAAAAGCATTTTCTAACTTAGGAGAATGCTTTTTTTGTTTGTATTTTTTCATTTTGAATTAGCTGAATTGATTAGGAAGGCTTAGAATTATCGTCTAGCTTTCACACAAAAACTCCTTTAAAAATGGAATATTTTTTATCTTTGTTACAAATCAATTCTTATGAAAAAGCTAAACAAAACCCAGGTATTTTTACTGATTACATTTGTTGTCAGCTGGGGCTTTGCCGCTATTTATCATTTCAGTGGTGGCAGCAGGCAAGATCCAATAGGATTTGTATTATTTGGTGCAGCTTATATGTTTATCCCGATGTTGTCGGCGATTATCGTAAAGAAGTTTATCGCCAAAGAAAATCTATCCAATTTGCTTATATCTTTTAGATTAAACAAATGGTTTTTGATAGCATGGCTGTTGTCACCTTTATTGGCAATGGCAACTTTTGGTATCAGCCTTTTATTTCCGGGCTTTAGCTATTCGCCCGAAATGACAGGCATGCTAAATTATTTTGAAAGCATTCAATCTCCCGAACAAATTGAACAAATGCAGCTATCCATGCAGCTCTACCCTATTGACCCACTATGGATGGGATTGTTTATGGGATTATTTGCCGGAATAAGCATTAATGCAGTGGCTGCCTTTGGTGAAGAATTGGGCTGGAGAGGCTTTTTGCTTACCGAATTCAAAAATATGAGTTTCCTGAAAGCAAGTATTCTTATTGGCTTTATTTGGGGAATATGGCATGCTCCCATCATTCTTATGGGACATAATTATCCGCAACATCCGGAGTTGGGTGTGTTGATGATGATTATCGTCTGTATATTACTGAGTTTCATCTTTACTTATATCACAATAAAAGCACAATCCGTGATTGCCGCTTCCATACTGCATGGAACCTTTAATGCCGTTGCCGGATTGGCAATTATGAAATTAGACCCTGTACATGACCTTATAACCGGAATAACAGGCTTAGCAGGTTTTATTTGTTTGGCAATCTTAATCGGACTTTTGTATTTCTTTGATCGTTTTATCAGCAAAGAGCATATTTTCAGCAGCAAAATCACGAATTTTATCTAATTTCTTAAGTTTTTGTTTTAGCCTGTTTAATTCACAAACCTGCAATTTTCCTTCCAATCATCCCATTTTCCATTCCGGATTTTGAATTTAGATGTGGATCTGATTAGAATCAGGGTTTTACCGCTGTTTTTCTAATTTTTAAACATACCTCTCCCATTCATCTTTTTTTTGAAAAAAAATGTGGATTTGTTGTTTGTTAAATGTGAAAGAGCGATAGAGGATAGTGTCTGGTCTAAATCCTAAGCTCTTGAAATAACAATAATAAGTTCTTAAAT
>CAZQBU010000035.1:0-25360 GCA_964592175.1 uncultured Lentimicrobiaceae bacterium | reverse complement strand
AAATCTAAGCAAGGTTGCGACGCTTATTAGGAGATTTATTCAGCCCATTAATAAAATTAAGTGGGATGAGTTTGCTTTAAAGAAGATTTTATCTACTCCTAAAAAGCTTAAACAGCCCACGAAAGGATTCGTTCCCGATAATGTCGGGAGCCTTGCAAGATTTATTATGCTTTGTCAATTCTCAGGCAGGCGCTGCTCCGCTTCCGATCACCATCGGAACATGCAGGCTCCCCGCCCAACCCGGTTATAAGAGCAAGTGTTTCGTGCTTTCCTTTGGGCTTTGCTTCCCTTCCGATTCAATATCGGAACCCTCGAAAGCTTTCGAGGCGGTTATGGGGGCAGGTGTTTCGTGTTTTCACTTGGGTGGGGCTCCCCTTACGATCAAATATCGGAACGACCCAGTTCTAAAAAGAAGTGATTTTTTTATGTGCTATATGTATTTAAAATTCATTAGATAATGACTTTAATAATAAAAATTACGCTAAATTTGTCTTATGTCTAATTTGGATAAGATATATCTGTATAGAATGACCCATATTGAAAATATTCCTCATATTTTACAATTTGGTATCACTCATTTTGACTCAGGAAATGCTAATCCGAATTATAAATCAATTGGTGATAGCAGTTTAATCACAACGCGCAATAAATACAGATTAAACAATGGGAAATTATTAGGCGAATATATTCCATTTTATTTTGGCATTAGAACTCCCATGCTGTATGTTGTGCAACACGGATTTAACATGGTTGAACCAATGTCAGCTGAAAAAATCGTATATTGTGTCAGTTCCGTTCAAAAGATAATAGATTTGAATTTAGAGTTTCTTTTTACAAATGGACACGCGGTTAATAGCTTTTCTTCTCAATACACTAGTGCAAGTATTAATAATATTAGCTCTATTGTAGATTGGAAGGCAGTGAGAGCTAAATACTGGAATGACGAGAATGATTTAGATTTAAAGCGAAGAAAAGAGGCTGAATTTTTAGTTTTGGGAGATATACCCATAAATGCTATTTTGGGATATGTCGTATATAACGAAAATACCAAAGACAGCCTAATCAGCTATGGTATCGACATTGCAAATATTATTATAAAAACAAGCTTTTATTTTTAAAGATTAGCATTATGATACACTATATAACAGGAAATCTTTTAGACAGCAACGCAGAGGCTTTGGTAAATACTGTAAATACTGTTGGAGTAATGGGCAAAGGCATTGCTTTACAGTTTAAAAACACATTTCCCGACAATTTTAAAATATATTCAAAGGCATGTAAAAACAAGGAGTTGCACATTGGACAGCTTTTGGTCACCGAAGAAGAAACATTATTGTCAGGCAAAAAGATTATTATAAACTTTCCCACTAAAACACATTGGCGATTACCTTCTGAGTACGAATATATAGAAAAAGGTTTAACAGCACTGGTTAAGTTAATAAAAGAACGAAACATAAAATCAATAGCCATCCCACCTTTAGGCGCAGGAAACGGCGGGTTAGACTGGAAGAGAGTTAAGCAAATCATAGAAAGCTATTTGTCAGACATTGACTGTGAAGTGTATGTTTTTGAACCAAACTCCCAAATCCAAGAAACATTAAATAAAGAACGTGTGAAGCTTAGCCCGGCAAGGGCAATGCTATTGTCTGTGTTGTATGAATTAGTTCGTAATGGTGAATTTGTTTCTGAATTTGCCTCAGAGAAGATAGCTTATTTTTTACAACGCTTCGGAGCTGAAAAAGCGTTTAGATTAAAGTTTCAGCCCGATTTTTATGGACCTTATTCAGGGAAAGTAAGGCATGTGTTATATTATCTAAACGGAAGCTATATAATGGGATATAGTTCTAAAGATAAAAAACCTTTTGAAGAATTAGGCATTGTACGTAAAGCTGAGGAAGACGTAATCAATTATTTGGACAAGCCTGAGAATGTAGAATATAAAGCCATAGTAAACAAGACTAAAAATTTCTTAAATGGGTTTTATTCTTCGTTTAGTTTAGAGCTGTTATCCACTATTGATTTTATAATTCACGAAAAGAAGGTAAAAACCACAGCAGAAATCACTCAAGAATTGGAAAACTGGAGCGAACGAAAAAGAACATTATTTACAAACCCAGACTTCATACAGTTGGCGATAGATAATATACATCAACATCAACTTATCGCAACTGGAAATAGTTCAGCTAATTGATTTATCGAAACTCAAATCAAACATTATCAGGCAAAACAAACAAATCTCTAATATTAGTTCTTTAGAAGACCTAACAATCAGTCTTGATATTTTTTTATCCTGTGAAAAGGCAAAAAATAATAGATGGTTTTGTAAACGGTTATTCGTCCGGCTACAGAAGCCAAAAAAGCACTCAAAGTTCACGAATAATGCTCTTGGATTTGGTTTTCCTCATTGCCTGCCGTACGGTATAAAGCGATGATAGCCCCCCTATCAGCAATACAATGGCAAATACAGCCAAAATATCGCTAAAAAGTAGATGCACCGGATATGCATCTATCACAAAGGCGCCGGATTGGCCGCTTAGTTTTAGTAAGCCAAACTGCTGCTGCAAGCCCACGATAATAATTCCGGCTAAAAGGCCGCTCAAGCCGCCTGCTACCGCAATAAGTAAACCTTCGGAAAGGAAAATACGGCTGATTAATGAGTCGGATGCACCAAAGCTTTTTAAAATACCACGGTCTTTTTGCTTATCTACGATCAAAATCGTTAATGAGCCGATGACATTAAAGGTTGCCATGATTAAAATGAAGGTAAGGATGATGAATACAGCCCATTTCTCGGAACGAATAATTTTATACAAGCTTTGTTGTTGTTCCATCCTGTTTCGTATGCTGAATTCGGGTCCATAAAGCTTGGACAGCTGTTGTTTAACAGTTTTTACGGAAGCGTTTTTCTCCAAAAAGACCTCCACACTGCTGATTCGGTTTTCTTGTCCTAAAATATCTTGAACCCACGACAAAGGCGCATACACATAGCGCGCATCATATTCCTGCTGTGAGCTAAACACCCCTACCGGGCGAATGCTGCGGCTGTTAAATCCTTGATCCAGGGAAATAAGCTGCCCTGCTCCTGCCCTCGGAGCAAAAACCTGAAGCTCAGTAGACGAATTGTGAATATTGACATCCAAATACCAAGCGACCCCGGCGCCTAATACAGCAAATTGAAAAAAATCTTTCTCCAGAATAAATTCGCCATCGTAGATGATATCATCCACCATTGATAACTCCTGATAATTTCTGTCAACGCCTTTTAATCTTCCGATATGCTGATGCTCATCATAACGAAATAACGCATCTTCTTCTAACACTTCTACGGCTGAGGCAACCCCTTTTTGTGCCAAAACTTGCTCTAGTTGCAAGGTATTGCTTTCAAAAGTTTTACCTTGAGCAGCTTCAATCAGCAGGTCGGGCGAAACGGCATTCACCATTTGCATAATCACCTTTTCAAAACCGTTTAATGCAGATAAGGTAACAATTAGCGCGAAAGCTCCCACAGCCACACCAATTACAGAAACAATGGTAATGATATTGATGAGGTTATGGCTCTTTTTGGCCAGCAGATAACGCTTTGCTATAAAAAACGGGAGCTTCATTCTATTCCGTTAAAAGAGGTCTTATTTATATGCGATGGCAATGAGTCCGGTGCCACTAGCATGGGTTTTATGCAGATCGATTGTATTTAATATCAAACAAAATGGAAAAACCACCAAATAATAAAACGGCAGCAACACAAAAAACCAACGCGAACGCTTTAATAGCATAATCGGATATTTCATGCTTAACCGCCAGGAAAGCCTACCCGGTTTACCGTATTGGTAGTGCAGCTTTGCCGAGCTAAAGCCTGCGCTGAGGAGCTTTTCCTTTAAATCATCCATGGCATAACCGTCTCGTACGTGTTCATCAATGAATCCGACAGCTCCTTCTTCGCTATGTTCATGATGGTGTACATCAGAGCCACCCTGATCTGAAGGAGTTGAAATGAGTACTGCACCACCCGGCTTGAGTGCGTTAAAATAATTTTTTAGCACCAAGCGATCTTCTTCAATATGCTCCATCACATCTACGCAAAGCACCAAATCAAACTGATTTTCATAAGTAAGCTTTGTCAGGTCGGCAACTTCAAAAACAGCTTGTGTTTTTCCGATTTTTCCGAAAAAGTTGTTGCAATCTTCGATTTGTTCTTCTTTTACATCCAGTCCCAATATCTCCCATTGAGGATATTTTCGTGACATATAGTAAACATATTGCCCAAATCCGGATCCGGCATCCATTACCGATTGCTTTTCGCTTCGCTTTGCAGCCCAGCCTTTAAGCTGTCGCTTAATATGCCAGCTTCGCAGCAACAGCAAATCCAGCAAACGATAAAAAAGTTTGCGTAACAACGGATGCCGATTAAAAAGCGTTCCGAGATTCCGTTTTATTGGATCGTATTGCACCTTAATCTCCTTTTAATAAATCGTCAATCCGTTCGATATAATCCAACGAATCGTCCAGAAAAAACTGCAACTCAGGCACTGAACGCAGCTGATGACGTATTTTGTTACCAAGCAAGCCTCTGATTTCGCTCGAATTTTGTCGAATTCCGGATATAACCGTATCTTTTTCCTTGGCTCCGAATACACTTAGATACACCTTTGCAACTGATAAGTCGGGCGTAAGACTTACACGAGTTACCGTAAGCAGTGAGCCGGCAGCAAGATGGCTTAAATCATGCTGGAATATATCACTTAAATCGCGCTGCAACAGCCTGCCAATTTTTAATTGTCGTTTTGATTCCATATTGCAAAAATAACATATTGTAGCATTTCACATCAAGAAGAATACCGAAGTATGAAAGATATGTACGAAATAATGTGAAATCCGCATGAAAAATTGCTTTATCTTGCGGAGATAGAGGCATTTAATCTGAAAATTATAAATAGAATTTTGTGATTATAATAATTTAAAAATGGTGACATTAAATACTCTAATTTTAAGTGGATTTCAATAAATGAGATCCATAAAGCAAAAATATTAACTTTGTAGGGTAAAATATATGCTATGGCAGCTTCAAAATTTATTGATATTCACGGGCTTGCCAAGGAATTGCAGGATGATGTGATTGGCATCCGCCGGCATTTGCATTCCCATCCCGAACTTAGCTACGAAGAAAGTGAAACAGCGGATTTTATTGCTTCACAACTTCGTCAAGCCGGTATTTCGCATGATACAAATGTCGGTGGACACGGTGTTGTAGGTATTATTAAAGGAAAGAATCCCGATAAAGTTTGTATTGCATTGCGCGCCGATATGGATGCGCTTCCCATAGAAGAAGAAAATCAAGTGGCATATCGCTCCAAGATTTCCGGCAAGATGCATGCCTGCGGGCATGATGCCCATATGGCTGTATTGCTTGGTGCAGCAAAGCTTTTAAATAAGATTCGGGACCAGTTTGAAGGCACGATAAGGTTGATTTTTCAGCCTGCGGAAGAAAATCTTCCGGGCGGTGCCAAAGCCATGATTGAAGAGGGTGTTTTACATAATCCGGAGGCAAGTGCCATTATAGGACTGCATGTCACACCTGAGCTGAAAGCCGGATTAGTGGGATTTCATTCCGGTGCATTTATGGCATCGGGAGATGAGATAAACATCAAAGTGAAAGGGCAAGGAGGGCATGCTGCCATGCCACACCAACTAAATGACACTGTTGTAATAGCTGCTCAAATCGTCTTACAGCTGCAACAAATTGTCAGCCGCATGGCACCTCCCTTAGTACCTACGGTATTGTCTTTCGGGCGTTTTATTGCAGATGGTGCACATAATATCATCCCCGATGAAGTGCTGATACAAGGCACTCTACGTACATTTGACGAGGCATGGCGTAAAGCTGCAAAAGAACACATCACACAAATTGCACAACATACAGCCGCTTCGATGGGAGCAACTACCGAAGTAGATATTGAGGAAGGATATCCCGTCCTCATAAATAATCCGGAAATTACAGGGCTGTTAAGGCAAGGTTTTGAAGCGTTTTTCAAAGCTGAAGAGCTCAGCGAGCTGCCAAAACGCATGACGACAGAAGATTTTGCACGCTATTCACAGCTTATTCCTGCCTGCTTTTTACGATTAGGGACCGAATTGCCAAATGATACCCGCAGATTACATACCCCTACTTTCGACATAAACGAAAGCGCCTTACTAAATGGCACTAAAGCAATGGCCGGTGCTGCCTTGATATTATTGGATCATTTTAATACGAATAAAACAGCATGATAGTAGCAGGCACACATTTTCAAACCATATGGATGGAAGAAGGCACGGTAAAAATGATTGACCAAAATAAGCTTCCGTTTGACTTTTCGATACATACATGCAAAACTTACTGGGACAGCTGCATGGCGATTACCGAAATGCGGGTACGTGGTGCCGGCGCCATAGGTGCGGCAGCAGCATTTGCCATGGCACAAGCTTTTTTGGAAGCTCCCGAAGATGATTTAGAAAGCTTTACCATCGAAGCACGAAAAGATATTGAATCGACACGCCCTACCGCACGAAATTTGTTTTATGCTACAGAAAAGGTATTCAAAGCCGGGCAAGTTTCGGTCGAAAATGCAGTAGCAAAAGCCCATAAGATTGCACAAAAAGATGCCGAAGATGCAAGGCATATCGGAATTTTTGGAAATAAGCTTATAAAAAACCGTGCCCGAATATTGACGCACTGCAATGCTGGCTGGCTTGCTTTTGTAGATAACGGCTCTGCATTGTCTCCAATCTATCAGGCGCAGCAAGCCGGAAAAGAAGTATTTGTGTATGTGGATGAAACCCGTCCTCGTGGACAAGGTGCACGGCTTACGGCATGGGAACTGCACAATCAGCAAATTCCGCATGTGATTATACCGGATAATGCCGCTGCATCACTCATGGCACAAAAGAAAATTGACCTAGTGATTGTGGGCGCTGACCGTATTGCTCGAAATGGAGATGTGGCAAATAAAATAGGCACATATGCCTTGGCAATTGCTGCCAACTACCATAATATCCCCTTTTATGTAGCAGCTCCACGCTCTACCTTTGATTTGGAATGTAGAAGCGGAAAAGATATTGTCATTGAGCATCGAGATGCAGAAGAAGTCTTGTATCAAGATGGAATTGATCAAAACCACAACATTTTACGCATACGGGTAGCATCGCCGGGCTCGGATGCCTATAATCCTTCGTTCGATGTGACTCCCGCAAAACTTATTAGCGGAATTATTACCGAAAAAGGAGTTATAAAAGCACATCATATCGCCATAAAATCGTTATTTAAAGATGAATCATAAAGTAAGACAAAAAGAAGTGGCGGCTTTCATGCGAAGGCTATACAAAATCGGGCTTACGACAGGGCTTGGTGGAAATATCAGTCTTAAAAAGGATGGATTCATATATATCACAGCTTCCCAAACAGATAAAGCCAAGCTAAAATCTGCTATGGTGTGCATTTTGGATGAGCAAGGGCATCCTATTGAAGGGAGCAATAAAAAGATAAGCATGGAAAGCGGTATGCACCGAGCTGTTTATGCAGCCTGCCCCCAAGCTGCTGCCATCATACACGCCCACCCACCCCTTTCGACCGCTTTTGGAGTAGCCGAAAAAATAATTAATACACGACTTACTGCGGAAGGACATATGATTTTGGGTGAGCCGCTCTTGGTAGACTATGCCCCTCCGGGCAGCATGGAGCTTGCCGAAGCCGTTGCTGAAGCAGCAAAACATGCGCATGTGATGCTGATGAAAAATCATGGCGTTATCGCCTACGGCAACAGCCTTTCGGAAGCATTTGAACGTATAGAAGTACTTGAAAATATGGCGAAAATACATCTTGTAAGTTTGTTTCTGGGAAAACAAACAGCTTTGACAGACCAGGATATTTTCGTGCTTAACCAATTATAAGCTGCATAATTCACCAATTCGTTAGCTTGTAAAGCTAGCTTTATTGTAATAAGCTCATGAACATTATATGTTAGGAGATTTAAGTAGTAATTTAAAAAAGTAAATATTATAAAATGAATTTTGATTTAATTTTGGCAATTTCATACGTTATATTCGCAGTAGTTGGCTAAAGCTTCACAGCTCATGCCTAAAAATTTCTCAAAATTAAATTCATGAATTAAGCAGGGTAAAGCAATGAACGAGATTCCACAAATTCAAATAAACAACGAATTATCATTACCCGTTTTGGGTTTAGGTACTTGGGAAATGGGTGGCAGCCATCAAGCCGACAAAACACAAGACAGCCATTGGATTGATGCTATCAGCAATGCCTTGGATATGGGTATTACACATATAGACACAGCCGCGATGTATGGAAACGGACATACGGAGCGCCTCGTGGGGGAAGCAATCAAAGCTTTTGATCGAGAAAAGCTTTTTATTACCACCAAAGTTGCCGGAAATAAATTACAATTCTCGGAAGTTATCCGCTCGGCAGAATCGAGCCTAAGACGGCTTAATATTGATCAAATCGATTTGTTGCTATTGCATTGGCCCAATCCAAGCGTGCCGATAAACCAAACAATCAGTGCCATTAATATGCTTGCCGAAGAAGGACGTATAAAATGGTTTGGCTTAAGTAATTTTCCGGTAAACCTGATGCGTGAAATCGAATATTATACGGATTTGCCCATACTAACCAATCAGTTGGAATATAATTTATTCACCAGAAATAACGGACGCTATAATGAAAATGTGGAGTCGGTTATCATCCCCTACTGCCTTAGCAAGGGAATCAGCATCACCGCTTGGCGTCCGGTGCTGAAAGGCTCTTCACAAGAGTTACAGCATCCCGTTATTAAGGACTTATGTGACAAATACGACAAAACAGCTTTCCAAATTGCGCTCAACTGGCTGGCAAACAAGCCATTTACGCTAAGCATTCCAAAGATGAGCAGCAAAGAGCATCTAGCAGAAAATATTGCTGCCGTACAATTTAAAATGGAAGAAGAAGATTATCAGCTTTTGGATATGCTGGGCAGATAAAATAATATTTTATTAGCTTTTATGCGTTTCCAAGCTAACTATTTACAATAATCGTGTTGTAGTAGTCGGTCTCGGGGCTTTGATAACCAGTATCTTGGCAGGCTTATCGCTTTTATTGAATAAGCAATGCACAATATCTTTGGGGCTTTCCACAAGCATATGCTGCTCTACCTGTACAATTTCTTTGCCTACCTGTACCTCCGGGCTTCCTTCCACAATAAAGAAGAATACATCAACGGGAGTGATATGGGGCTTCAATTGTTCGCCCGGCTGCAGGGTGATTAAAACAGCTTGGGCATTTTCTTTATCGTAAAGCGAGCGTACATCCACCTTATGCGGTGTTTGTTTAATTTCTTGTTCTTTCCAATCGATAATATTCATAAGGCATATAAATTTTAAAAAAACTGCACAAATTTAACTATTTCAAGCAGAGCTTAGCCCACTTAGGCAATAAAAAACAGATTATATTTGCAGCTTATCCGGTAACAATGAAAGAAACAAGCTACACATTAACAGATTGGCTGCCTACTACACGCAAGGAGGCAGATTTACGTTCGTGGGAAGAAATGGATGTTGTCTTGTTTACCGGTGATGCTTATGTAGACCATCCTGCTTTTGGTGCTGCCGTCATCGGGCGCACCATTGAAAGAGAAGGCTTTCGTGTAGCAATAGTGGCGCAACCCAATTGGCAGGACGATTTACGCGACTTTAAAAAATTCGGTCGTCCAAGGCTTTGCTTTGCCGTTAGTTCAGGGAATATGGATTCCATGGTAAATCATTATACAGCAAACAAACGCTTGCGCTCCAATGATGCCTATACGCCCGGAGGCGAAAAAGGATTTCGACCCGATTATGCCACAATAGTTTATAGTAAAATACTCAAATCAATTTACCCGGATGTGCCCCTAATCATTGGAGGAGTCGAAGCATCATTGCGAAGATTGACACATTACGACTATTGGTCGGACGAACTCAAAGCGGGTATTTTAATCGATTCATTAGCTGATATGGGAGTCTACGGCATGGGAGAGCTTGCCATTATTGAAGTGCTAAAGCTGTTGGATAAAGGCATTCCCATACACGAGCTGACACAGATTCCCCAAACATTTTATGTACAAAGCAAGCATGAGGCTATTTCGGACAGTAAATGGGAGGATGTTGTACTTGCTTCACACGAAGACTGCTTGAAAGACAAAAAGTCGTATGCTGCGAATTTCAAGATTATCGAACAAGAATCAAATATCGCAAATGCCCGGCGGCTCATTCAAGAAGCCAATGACAAACGTATTTTTATCAACCCGCCCTACCCTACTTTTAGCGAAGCACAAATTGATGCTTCTTTCGAGCTTCCTTATACGCGCAAGCCGCATCCAAAATATGCAAAACGTGGCGATATTCCCGCATATATTATGATACGCCACTCGATTAATCTACATCGCGGCTGCTTTGGAGGTTGCAGCTTTTGCACCATTTCGGCGCATCAAGGTAAATTTGTGTCCAGCCGCAGCAAGCAGTCGATCATGAAAGAAGTAGAGCAAATCACTCAAATGGATGATTTTAAAGGTTATATCAGTGATTTAGGCGGTCCTTCAGCAAATATGTACAATATGCGCGGCAAAGATTTACAAATTTGTTCCACATGTAAAAGGCCAAGCTGTATTTTTCCTTCGGTATGCAGTAATCTCGACACAAACCATCGTCCTTTACTCGATATTTACAAAACGGTTGACAATTTCCCGGGCGTAAAAAAGGCATTTGTTACTTCCGGCTTACGCTATGATTTATTTTTACAACAAGATGATGAAGCCAATAGCATGGGATATGAAGAGTTCCTCCGTCAGCTTGTGAAGCGTCATGTTAGCGGAAGGCTGAAGGTAGCTCCTGAACATAGCTCGGATCGTGTACTAAAAGCCATGCGCAAGCCAAGCTTCAAGCTTTTTTACAAGCTAAAAGAGAAATTTGACGCCATGAATAAAGAATACGGCATGTCGCAACAGCTGATTCCTTATTTCATCTCAAGCCACCCGGAAAGCAGACTGGAAGATATGGCACAGCTTGCCGCAGATACAAAAGATATGGGATTCAAATTAGAACAAGTACAAGATTTTACCCCCACCCCCATGACAGTTGCTACCGTAATCTATTATTCAGGCTATAACCCCTACAGCTTAAAGCCTGTATTCACCGCACGTACCAAAGAAGAAAAAATAGCTCAGCAACGTTTCTTCTTTTGGTATAAATCGGAAAACCATGCTTGGATAAGAAAAACACTGGAAGCAATAAACAGGCTAGACCTGCTGCAAAAGCTCGTTCCGCATCATGCAAAGCGAAAACAAGCCGAAAATATGGAACCTAGATCAAAAAGGAAAGCAAAAAACCGAAAATCGACTTCGAAAAAGCAACAGAGACGAAATAATTAATACAAAAACTTCACTAAAATACTTTCTTTGCAACAATTTTTTTCAAAATCATGAAAATAATTGCCTTATTTCTTTTATCTCAAAACAAGATATGTATATTTGTCTATTCTTTTCAAGAAATATATTGCCTTGGCAGATGGAATAAAGATTCAAAAACCAAACAATACTAAATAAAAAGTTATGGAAAAAATTACTGTAATCGGAGCCGGAAATGTTGGAGCTACTTGCGCCAATGTAATTGCTCACAAAAATTTATGCAAAGAAGTAGTACTGGTTGATATCAAAGAAGGTATAGCCGAAGGTAAAGCCTTGGATATCTGGCAAACAGCCCCCATCAATCATTACAACACCCGTGTTGTGGGCTCTACTAACGATTATCTGAAGACCAAAGGTTCAGGTGTAATTGTGGTTACTTCCGGACTTCCACGTAAGCCCGGCATGTCACGCGATGATTTGATAAAAACCAATGCAAGTATTGTAAAAGATGTTACAGAAAAAGCCATAAAATATTCGCCCGATGCTATTATTATCGTTGTTTCCAATCCACTCGACGTGATGACTTATGCGGCATATCTTGCCAGTAACAAGCCGTCAAGAAAGGTATTTGGGATGGCCGGCACACTCGATACTGCACGATATCGCGCTTTTATTTCAGACGCACTGAATGTTTCACCGGTAGATGTACACGCATTGCTGATGGGCGGTCATGGAGATACCATGGTACCACTGCCACGATATACTTCAATCAGTGGAATTCCGGTGACGGAGCTTTTAGGAAAAGAAGAGCTGGATAAGATAGTGGAACGTACCAAAAAAGGAGGTGGCGAGCTAGTAAATCTGATGGGAACTTCTGCATGGTATGCCCCCGGAGCAGCTGCAGCTCAAATGGTTGAAGCAATTGTAGATGATCAAAACAGAGTGTTCCCCGTTTGTGCATTCCTGCAAGGCGAATACGGTCTAAAAGATGTGTATTTGGGTGTCCCGGTGAAGCTCGGAAGAAGAGGAATTGAAGAAATTATCGAAATTGACTTAAATAAAGAAGAAAAGAAACTCCTTAATGATTCGGCAGATGCCGTGAAATCATTGATGAAAACCATGGACGACATGAAGATTTTCTAAGCTGCATAATTCACCAATTCATAAACTTGTCAATCTAACTTAATCGTAATAAGCTTATGATCATTGTGTTAAGAGATTTTACTAGTGATTTTATAAAGTGTTTATTTTAAAATGAATTTTGATTTAAGCAAGCTAAAGAAACCATTATAATTTTTGTTTTCATTTCTTTAAACGCAGTTTGTTCCACACAAGCTGCGTTTTTTTTCAAAATCTCATGAAACTTAAAACAACTCCTGCAAGCAAAAATTCATATCTTTGTATGAAGGCATAAAAAAGATATAAACCATGAAAAAACTAGTTATACTTAGCGGTGCAGGCATGAGTGCGGAAAGTGGCATTAAAACATTTCGTGACGATGACGGCTTATGGCGGAGCCATCGATTTGAAGACCTCGCCACTCCGGAAGCTTGGTATCGAAACCCGGAACTTGTAATGGAGTTTTACAACGAACGCCGCAAACAATTGTTTGAAGTAGAGCCAAATGCAGGGCATCATGCCCTTGTGAAGTTAGAAGAAAAATTTGATGTACAAATCGTTACCCAAAATGTGGACGACCTGCATGAGCGTGCCGGCTCATCCAAGGTGCTACATCTGCATGGAGAACTAAAAAAAGCACGTAGCACAACAAATTCCTCACTGGTTTATGAGCTAAAGCATTGGGAGCTGAAAATGGGCGACACTTGTGAAGAGGGCTCACAGCTTCGACCACATATAGTATGGTTTGGTGAAGCAGTACCAAATATTTCCACAGCGATTCAATATGGCAAAAAAGCAGATATATTTCTCGTCGTAGGTACTTCATTGCAAGTATATCCCGCAGCAGGATTACTCGACTATGTATCTTCTCAAAACCCGGTATATCTTGTTGACCCCAAAGCAAGCGCTCCTTCATATATGACAAATCTGAACATCATACGCGAAACAGCCGCAAACGGACTGCCTGCACTCGTTGAACAGTTGCTATCAGAGGAAAAATGACAGCCGAAACATATATATTGCTGGAAAAAGCAATGAATTATTGCAGTTATTCGGAACGCTCTGTACAAGATGTAACGGAAAAGCTACACGCATGGAACGCCAATTCCGAACAAATACATGCAATTATCAATCAGCTGAAAGAAGAAAATTTCATCAATGAAGCACGCTATGTACGTGCATTTATGGAAGGAAAAATCAGAAATAATCAGTGGGGGATGAATAAGATTTTATATGCCTTAAAAAACAAAAATATCCCCGATTCACTCGTACAAAGCTGTAAGGATGAGCTTGATATGGATGAATACCAAGCAGTATTACATAAGATTTTAACATCAAAAGTAATTAAAGAGCCAAATGATTTCAAACGCAGAGGGAAGCTGGCACAATATGCGATGCAAAAAGGTTTTGAAGCAGATTTGATCTGGAAAATCATCAATGAAATAGAAAAGGCAAGGGATGAATAAATGCTTTTTTCGTAATTTCGCACAGATTATTTTAAAAACCATCGTATAAACCTACACCATGATAAGTTCGGAACAAATTAAAGATCTTGCAAAGCGTCTTGAGGCGCTGAGGAGGTATCTTTGAAGTAGATCGCAAGAAGATTGAAATCGAAGAAGAAGAACAAAAGACTTTAGCCCCTGATTTTTGGGACAAGCCTCGCGAAGCCGAAAAGCAGCTCAAATCCATTAGCGAAAAAAAACATTGGGTTGACAGCTATGAAACGGCATTTCAACTTTTTGAGGAGCTCCAGCTGACACGTGAATTTTTTGATAGTGATGATGCCGACGAATCAGATCTTAAAGCCGCTGCATCTGCCTCTATCAAAGCCATTGAAGACCTTGAGTTTTTGAATATGCTAAGTGGTGAAGAAGACAAACTTTCTGCCATAATAAACATTAATTCAGGCGCAGGAGGTACCGAAAGCCAAGACTGGGCTTCAATGATTCTCCGAATGTATTTGATGTGGGCAGAAGATAACGGATACAAAACCAAACAACTTGATTTACAAGAAGGTGAAGTGGCAGGCATTAAAAGCGCCTCCATAGAAGTAGAAGGCGATTTTGCTTTTGGCTATCTAAAAGGAGAAAACGGGGTGCACCGCCTGGTACGGCTGTCGCCCTTCGACTCGGCAAACCGCCGCCATACCAGCTTTTGTTCCGTTTATGTATATCCGGTAGTAGATGATGATATCGATATCGTTATCAGCCCCGCAGATATTTCCTGGGACACCTTTCGATCAAGCGGACCGGGAGGACAAAATGTGAATAAAGTTGAAACAGCAGTACGCCTGCACCACGCTCCTTCAGGAATAGTGGTAGAATGTCAGGAAACACGTTCACAACAGCAAAATCGGGAGCGAGCAATGCAAATGTTGCGCTCACAACTATATGAACTTGAACTAAGAAAAAAACAAGAAGCAATAGATAAAATAGAGGGCAGTAAAATGAAAATCGAATGGGGCTCTCAAATCCGTTCGTATGTATTACACCCATATAAACTGGTGAAAGACAATCGTACCGGACATGAAACATCAAACGCTCAAGGAGTTTTGGATGGGGAGCTGAACGATTTCTTAAAATCCTTCTTAATGGAATTTGGAAGAAATTAATAGATAAAATTATGCTGAAAATATATCATAACACAAGATGTCGTACCTCAAGAGCAGGTCTGGAAGCATTAAAAGCTACCGGAAAAGAATTTGAAATAGTGGAATACCTGAAAAATCCACTTAGTGAAGACGAAATCAGGCAGTTGATTAAAAAAACCGGACTAAATGCCATTGATTTAATTCGTACCAAAGAAGAATATTTTAAAAAAGAATTAAAAGGCAAAGAGCTTTCGGAAGATGAACTCATCAAAGCAATTGCAAAAGAACCGCGACTTCTTCAGCGACCGATAGCAGAAACGGAGACAAAAGCAGTTTTGCTGCGTCCGATTGAAAATTTAACGAAATTATTTTCATAAATTCGCCTTTCTAAATTATTTTAAAATTTATTTGTGTTTGGTGTGTTATACCAAATTTGAAACTATTTAACTTTTTAAACCACATAAAAACAAATACTATGAAATTTCGTATCGAAAAAGACTCTATGGGCAATGTAGAAGTAGCTGCTGACAAGTACTGGGGCGCCCAAACCGAACGTTCACGTAATAATTTCCGCATCGGACCGGAAGGTTCCATGCCTAAAGAAATTATACATGCTTTTGCATACCTTAAAAAAGCTGCAGCCATAACCAATATGGAGCTGGGTGTGTTAAGCAAAGAAAAAAGCGACCTGATAGGTCAGGCAGCCGATGAAATCTTGGCTGGCAAGTTGGACGGCAATTTCCCGCTCGTCATTTGGCAAACGGGCTCCGGCACACAAAGCAATATGAATATGAACGAGGTGATTGCCAACAGAGCACATGTGCTTGGCGGTGGCAAATTGGATGATGCCAAAAAAAGCGTACATCCCAATGACGATGTAAATAAATCACAATCATCAAACGACACCTTCCCTACCGCAATGCATATTGCCGCATATAAAATGTTGGTAGAAACCACCATACCCGGAGTGGAAAAGCTACGCAACGCATTACATGAAAAAGCAGTTGCATTTAAAGACATTGTAAAAATCGGACGTACCCATTTAATGGATGCGACTCCTTTGACCCTCGGGCAAGAATTTTCGGGATTTGTAGCACAGCTTGATTTCGGAATCAAAGCCTTGAAAAACACACTCCCGCATCTGAGCGAGCTTGCCTTGGGCGGCACCGCAGTAGGTACCGGAATAAATACCCCAAAAGGCTATTCAGAAAAAGTAGCAGAAACAATTGCAAAGCTCACAGGACTACCTTTTGTTACCGCTTCCAATAAGTTTGAAGCCTTATCGGCACATGATGCCATCGTAGAAAGCTCCGGCGCCCTCAAACAGCTGGCAGTAAGCCTGATGCATATTGCAAACAATATTCGATTACTAGCTTCGGGACCACGATGCGGCATAGGTGAAATAATTTTACCTGCAAACGAACCCGGCTCCTCCATCATGCCCGGCAAAGTAAATCCCACACAAAATGAAGCAATTACCATGGTTTGTGCACAAGTAATCGGAAATGATGCTGCAATTACTGCCGGCGGAATGCAAGGGCATTTCCAACTGAATGTGTTTAAACCCGTGATGATTTATAACCTGCTTCAAGCAGCACGTCTGCTAGGCGATGCATGTGTCAGCTTTACAGATCATGCCGTGATTGGAATTGAAGCCGATACCGAAAAAATAAAAGCTCATCTGGAAAACTCATTGATGCTCGTAACAGCGCTTAATACGCATATCGGTTACGATAATGCTGCCAAGATTGCAAAGAAAGCACATGAGGAAAAGACCACGCTTCGTCAGGCTGCACTCGAATTAGGACTGCTGACTGATGAACAGTTTACCGAATGGGTAGACCCAAATAAAATGATATAAAACGGATTTATTTCCGTACTTAAACAAAAAATCCGCAGAAAAGTAGCTGCGGATTTTTTTGTCTTTATATCAAACGATTACCATTTGAGTTTGTCAACTATCTCTTTTATGGCAACAGGATCAGTTAATTGATGTGAAAGAATGGCATCCGGCTTTAAATAATGTAATTTATGTTCATTTTTAAAGCGGGCTTCTCCCCCACCGGTAATATTCAGCATGATAATTTTATCTTTCTCTAGCTGATTTTTTTCTACCGCTTCAATCAGTGATGCGGTAGCTACTGCCGCAGCAGGATGAATATCAATTCCTTCGGTTTCCAAGAATAATGTAGCAGCTTTGGCAGCATCTTCGTTTGTAACCGCCATCACATCGCCTTGGCTATCTTTTAATGCATCATACAAGCCACCTGCAAGTGAATAGGGTGGACGCCTGTTCGAAAGCACTTTTGCATCAATGGTTTCTGCATCTTTTCGGGCTTGATCGTCATCATATGGCAGCATCTCACGCGAATCGGCTTTCCAAGCATGATAAATTGGCAGGAAAGGGCTGTTTTGGGAAACTATTAACTTCATTTTATGCGAGCCAAAACGACCGTCTTCAATCAAACGAAGATTTGCTTCCCATG
This sequence comes from uncultured Lentimicrobiaceae bacterium, assembly GCA_964592175.1. Lineage (GTDB taxonomy): Bacteria > Bacteroidota > Bacteroidia > Bacteroidales > F082 > JALNZU01. The sequence goes on along the minus strand of CAZQBU010000035.1, from coordinate 7,757 downwards.
CTGCAATGGCACCGGTGCCGCTTCCGATAGCCTGAAAATAATAATCCGGAATACGTCCGATATGCGTGGCAGCAGATAATACGGTAGTACCCATTCCCTCGCGACGTGCCACATTCTTGGCACCTCCTTCTGCGAAAAAGCCTTCAAAACCGCAAACTACATTTGACAAATGAATTGCATCAAAATAATCACTACCTGATGCGGTACTTAGCAGTTTTACATTGTCATTCAATGGAGCATCAAACCAAAGTGCATCCAAATTGTCTTCCGGCACACAAAGCAGCAATGGAATATTATTATCGCTGCATACTTGTGCGAAAGCTCTTGCCGTATTGCCTGCAGAAGCAACTACCAGCACTTTTCCCGGCATACGACCGTCCATGCGGGCGGCAACGCTGTATGCTTCCGTTTCTTTAAATGAACATGTACGCATCACAGCAGCTTTTTCGGGCCAATACCCACTAAATGTGATGTATAAATTCGTCAAGCCAAACTTAGAAGCCAGCTTTTCACTTTTGTAGGTAATAGGCGCTGATGAGCCCTTTAACGGGTTCACAATTGGCAACCAATCGGAAAAGATATACAATCCGGTTTCAGCTGCCTTTAGCTCCAGCTGCTTTTTGGCGTATAATGCCCTAATTAATCCGGCTTGTGTGGCATTGGGTGCATCCAAAAGCCAGCCGCTATCATCAAATATAGAACCATCGACAAGTGACTGCAGACGGTAGGAAGTAGGTTTAATCGTTGAAATCATTTTTTTTAAATCTGAAAGCCACAAAGATACATATTCCGACATATTAGAGACAGCTATTTAAGCTGCATAATTCACCAATTCATAAGCTTGTCAAGCTAACTATATCGTAATAAGCTTATGAACATTGCGATAGGAGATTTTAGTAGTAAATGAAAAAGTGTTTATTATAAAATGAATTTTGATTTAAGCAGGTTAAGAATACAAATACATCCAAGCGTTGGAAATTAAATTACATTTGTAAAAACAAATAACTTCAAAACTATGCTTCAGGAACTATTTCAAGGGAATATGTATAACTGGGTGGTGCTCCCTCTCATCATCGCATTTGCACGTATTTTAGACGTTTCAGTAGGAACGATACGGGTAATCTTTGTGGCAAGAGGATATAAATACCTGGCGCCCGTACTGGGATTTGTGGAGGTAATCATTTGGCTGTTGGCAATCGGTCAAATTATGCAACAACTAGATAATTTCATGTCATACATCGGCTATGGGGCAGGCTTTGCCGCAGGTAACTATATCGGTATTATTTTGGTTGAAAAGATGAGCTTAGGTACTGTGGTCATGCGAATCATTGCCAAGCAGGATTCCACCCAACTCGTTGAAGTATTACGCAATGCAGATTATGGGGTCACAGCCGTGGATGCCGAAGGAAAAACAGGAGCCGTAAAGATATTATTTAGTATTGTTAAGAAAAAAGATCTTGCAGATGCCTTGGAGATTGTAAACAAATTCAGCCCAAATGCGTTTTATACTATAGAAGAAGTGCAACGAGTGAATGAAGGATACTTTAGAGAAAATCAGAAGAAAGCGGGATTGTTTGGCGGTATTTTTTCAAACAGTCAACTACGCAAATAAACTGACAACAAAAGAAGTTGCATGATTTTTGTATTATATTCTACGAAAGGAAGTATGAATTATGGAACATGAGGATTTTAAAAAGCAGTTAGACGAATTATTTAGGCTGTTTAATAAGCTGATGGAACAAAAACGGCTTGATGATGTGCCCGGTATTGATCGTTTTCAACTTGAACAGATGAAAATGCTTTTACGTAATTATGACCAAATGAAAGATCATATTTCATATGAGATGATGGGACAAATGAACGAACCCATGCGTCAAATGATTGGTCTTTTCATCAAGCAGCTCAAAGAGGAACTTGGTGAAACAGAGGATATTGAGATTCAAGTGCATGAAACCGAAGATAATTTCGACAATCTTCAACAAGTTGATGAACTTCTGCGTCAACCGGGTTTATCGGAAGAAGAAATTAATCGTCTTTTGGATGAACGTGCACGCATCGTAAATGAGAAACAGCAATCAGCTGCAGATTCTTCATCAGCTATTTAAGCATGATAAATAAAATAAAAAACTACTGGCAGAATTACCGGGAAAAGAAGTCCCTCTGGAGTAAAATCAGTGATGTACTGTTTATCTTACTTGTCATCGGCATGCTTATTCCTGCAAGCAGAAAAGAAATAAGTGCCTTTATGTCAGGTTTATTAGCTAGTTCGCCCGGCAAAATAAAAGAAGAAAAGCAGCAAAAAGTAACGGAAGCTGCCTGGCAGTGGACGGTTTACACCCCTGAAGGAGAAGCAGTAAGTCTGAACCAGTTTAAAGGAAAACCGATTTTACTCAATTTTTGGGCTACATGGTGTCCTCCGTGCATAGCTGAAATGCCTGATTTACAAAAGCTTTATGATAGTTATGGACAAGAAGCGGCATTCCTGCTAGTCACTGACGAAAAGCCGGAAACAATAGATGCATTTATGCAAAAAAGAGGCTTTGATATGCCAATCTATATTCATCGCAGAAAAGTACCGGATATATTTGCTTCAAACAGCATACCCACCACCTGGATTATTGACCCAAAAGGTAATATTATCATCAAAAAAACAGGGGCAGCAAAGTGGAATAGCAAAAGTATGCAACAGCAAATGGAACAAATGATTCGGGAATCAATCTAAGCTACATCAAATAAATCGTAGAATACATCGTTCTTAATTTTATCTTTGCAAATTGAAAGTATAAATTCGAAGCTCATGAAAAAAATATTTCTATCCGTAATCGCTATTATGTTATTTGGTATGGCAAATGCCCAAACCATTACGGATAAAACAAGCAAGGGAGTATCACTCGGTATGGATTTGTTTACCGATATTTTAACGAAAACTCCAGCAGATTACAATCAACGAGTTATTAATCAAGGCTTTAGCCTGTTTTTAACTTACGACTTCAAAATTGCTAACGGACCGCATGTATTTGCCATAGGTACCGGTATACGTACGCATAATTTCTACTCGGACAATCGTATCGCCAATATCAAAGCGGATACCATCCAATTTGTTCCCATCTCATCCGATTTAAACTACAATCGCAGTAAAATTAATTTGATTTATCTCGACTTTCCGGCAGAATTTCGTTTTCGAATTGATGACAAATGGAAAGTAGGCCTAGGATTTAAAATGGGCATTGCAGTTGATAGCAAAGAAAAATATGTAGGAAAGCTTGAAAAAGAAGGTGAAAAAACAACTGTAAAGCACAAGCGCATCAATTCACTTGAAAAATATACATTTGGACCTACATTGCGTGTTGGATATAAATGGATTAATGTATTTGCTTTTTATCAACCCACACGTGTGTTTCAGCGCGATTTAGGACCTGAATTCTATCCTTTATCCGTGGGTATTACCGTAGCACCTTTTTAAGCATTTCAGCCGTTCTATACGGCTAAATCGTCACAAACTCAAATAAAAGGAACATAAGTGCCGCACCCAACACAAAGCCGGCATAAATCTGCATGGGTTTATGTGTGCTGAGGCGTAGACGGCATACACCAATAATACCCGATAAAAGTACGGCAACTATCGCATACAAGATATATTGAGCGTCAAATAGCATCGAAATACCAAGCAACATGCCGAAAAAACTACCGGCCCCTACCATGTGAAGGCTTATTTTCCACTTTAAATTGATAAATAAGCTTATTAAGGTCAAAAGGATTGCTCCCAGCAAATAAAAGCGAAATACCGGACTTAGCAACAGGCTGTTCAGCACATAATAAGTAAGATAAAAAAAGACTGCCGTAAGCAATAACGGCAAGCTGTGCTCTTGGGGTTTATGCAGGGATAGGGATTCAATAATTTGAAGGCGCCACATCAAAATCATTAAAAAAGCAGGCATCAAAGCCGATATGATAAAAACCGTGGCAGCCAGCCTGACAAAAAGCGATGTAGATAAGTAAATTAAGCCGGTACCGTGTAAATTTTCAAGAAGAAGAAATGCATAAAAAGGCATCCAAAGCGGATGAAAAAGTATGGAAACAATTTTTTCCGGTATGTGGTGCACAGATTTCACTCCACTAAAGTTCTTTTCGCAGCCTTGATACAGGAATACTAAGCTGCTCGCGATATTTTGCCACCGTACGTCTTGCGATAGGATAACCTTTTTCTTTTAAAAGATTTGTCAGCTGCTCATCAGTAAGCGGCTTTGACTTGTCTTCCGCATCAATGCAATCGCTTAAAATCTTTTTTATCTCACGCGTCGAAACCTCCTCACCATCATCTGTTTGCATTGCTTCGCTAAAGAAGCTTTTAAGCAAGAAGGTGCCAAAAGGCGTTTGCACATATTTACTGTTTGCCACCCTTGAGATGGTAGATATATCGAGTTTTACAATGTCTGCAATATCTTTCAAAATCATTGGGCGCAAGGTGGTTTCATCGCCTGTCATGAAATATTCTTTTTGGTATTCCATAATGGCATTCATGGTATAATAAAGGGTATTTTGACGTTGTTTAATGGCATCAATAAACCAGCGCGCCGAATCAATCTTTTGACGAACAAACATCAATGCATCCTTATCAGCTTTCGTGGCTTTGCTTTCCGAAAACGACTCCAACATATTTGCATAGCTACGGCTAATGCGCAAATCGGGCGCATTTTGACTGCTGAGCATCAAATCCAATTCACCATCAATATTTTGAATAATAAAATCAGGTATAATATAATGCTGGTCTTTAATTCGGTCGCTAGTGGATTCACCCGGCTTCGGGTTTAGCTTTAAAATCACTGCCAAAGCATCTTTGAGCTGGTCTTCGGTAATTTCGGCTCTACGTAGTATTTTATCGTAATGCTTTTTTGTGAATTCGTTAAAAAAGCGATTTATAATTTGAATGGGGAGGCTCAAATCTGTTTCGGGTTGCTCTTCTTGCAAACGTTTTAGTTGAATCAACAAGCACTCTTGTAAATTCCGTGCTCCCACGCCCGGCGGGTCAAAATCTTGAATGATTTGAAGTATTTCGAGCAACTCCTTCTTATTTGTTTTCAGGTTTGCAATAAATAGCAAATCATCTGTCATCGCTTCAATTGATCGACCTAAATAACCTGCATCATCCAGGTTTCCAATAATATACAATGCAATTTTATAACTGCGTTCATCCAGGCGTCTTAATCCCAACTGCTGTATTAACAAATCTTGAAAACTCTGCCCACCGGCATATGGAATTTCGTAAGTCGGGTCATCCGGGCTGCGATTGCTGCTACTGGTCCTATAATCACCATATTCGTCTTCATTCAGATAATCTTCTAAATCAAACTCATCTTCTTTACTATCATAAGAGTCATCATCAAAATTATCTTCATACTCATTCTCCTGATCTGACTGCTGTTCGTGCCCATCTTCAAACTCCAAGGCAGGATTTTCTTCAATTTCCTGTTTTATCCTTTGCTCCAATGCAACAGAAGGTATCTGAAGCAGTTTCATCAGCAATATCTGCTGTGGTGAAAGCTTCTGAAGTAATCGCTGTTGCAGTCTTTGATTGAGCATATCCGGGAATAAATATTTTAGTTTTACAATACTTTTTTAAACGATATCACGAAAATACGTCAAAAATTGATAAATCCGCAAGATTTTGATTTATGACAATGAATTTATACAAATTCGATTGTGGTTAAATGAATGTAGCAGCAGTAAATTATTAAAATTCGCAATTATGTGGAGTGCGTGGGAACGGTATCACATCGCGTATATTTCCCATTCCTGTCACAAACAACATGAGGCGTTCAAAGCCGAGGCCGTAGCCTGCATGAGGAACAGTTCCAAACTTGCGTGTTTCGAGATACCACCACATATTATCAACGGGTATGTGCATTTCTTGCATGCGTTGCAACAGCTTATCGTAATTTTCTTCACGCTGTGAACCACCGATTATTTCTCCGATACCCGGGAAAAGCACATCCATTGCACGAACCGTTTTTCCATCCTCATTTTGCTTCATGTAAAAAGCTTTTATCTCTTTGGGATAATCAGTTAAAATAACCGGTTTTTTAAAGTGTCTTTCAACTAAATAACGTTCATGCTCCGATTGCAAGTCAACGCCCCATTCTTCGATAGGATAGGTGAATCTGCCTTTCTTATTATAGTTTGAGTTTTTCAAAATATCAACTGCTTCCGTATAGCTAATACGCTCAAAATCAGACTCAAGCACAAAGTTGAGTTTGCTGATGAGTTCCATGGAACGATCTTCGGCTTTTTTGTTTTTTTCTTCATCTTGAAGGCGTTTGCTCAAAAACTCCAAATCATCTGCACAATGATCGAGTGCATAACGGATAAGGTATTTAAGCATATCTTCAGCCAAATCCATATTATCATGGATATCGTAGAAAGCTACTTCAGGCTCTATCATCCAAAACTCTGCCAAATGGCGTGAAGTATTTGAGTTTTCAGCCCTGAAAGTGGGTCCGAATGTGTATACTTTTGATAGTGCCAAAGCTGCCAATTCTGCTTCCAGCTGTCCGGAAACAGTAAGGTTTACAGCTTTTCCGAAGAAATCTTTTTTATAATCCACCGAGCCGGATTCTGTTTTAGGAACATTATTCAAATCAAATGTAGTCACCTGAAACATTTCTCCCGCACCTTCTGCATCCGAGCTTGTTAAGATTGGCGAGTGGATATTGTAAAAGCCTTTATCATTGAAGAATTTATGAATCGCAAATATCATTGCATGACGTATTCTTGTTATGGCTGCAAAGGTATTGGTCCGAAAACGCAGATGTGCTTTCTCGCGCAGAAACTCAAGTGAATGCTTCTTAGGCTGTAAGGGATATTCATCCGGATCGGCTTCGCCAAGCAGTTCCAACTGACTTACAGCTAGTTCCACACGTTGCCCGCTTCCCGCTGAAGGAACCAGTTTACCAATTGCGGTAACAGCAGCGCCGGTATGTACAGGAATAAGTACCTCCTCAGGGATGATACTTAAATCCACAACCAACTGCAAGCTATGAAAAACAGTTCCGTCATTCAAGGCAATAAATGCCACATTCTTACTGGCTCGTTTGGTACGGACCCAACCCATTACTTTAATTTCTTTTTCAAAATCTGTGCTTTGTAAAGCTTGTTTAATTTCTGTACGTTTCACGATTCATTAATTTAGAATTGACTGCAAAAAAACAAAAAATCATTGAGCTAAACCCAAAACCTCTTCAAATATATTATCACATATCTGAATATTAGCTACTTATGCAAAAATACGAAATTCCTGAAATTGTATAATACAGCAAATTTAGGCCTAAAGCATCGCTCTGCTTGCCGAATTATTTTAATTTTGCAGTTAATTATGCCGGATTCATATAATCATACGAATATTTCAATCGATAATGATTGGTTTAACGCTTTTGATAAGCCATTTGTCATTGCCGGTCCATGCAGTGCCGAAAGTCGTGAGCAGCTGCTTAAAACCGCAAGATTACTCAAGCAAATACCCGAGGTAAAGGTGTTTCGTGCCGGCATTTGGAAGCCACGTACGCGTCCGGGTGATTTTGAAGGCTTTGGCAGCAAGGCATTACCTTGGCTGCAAGAGGTTAAACAAGAAACAGGATTGCCGCTTACAACAGAAGTAGCAAATCCCAAGCATGTGGAAGAAGCCTTGGCACACGATATCATATCGATATCGTGTGCCAAGCATGTGGAAGAAGCCTTGGCACACGATATCGATATGTTGTGGA
>CAZQBU010000034.1:0-25676 GCA_964592175.1 uncultured Lentimicrobiaceae bacterium | reverse complement strand
GGCGGTTGTATTTGGGATTGGGTGGACCAAGCCCTTTATAAAGAAATAGAAGGGCGCCCCGGTGAATATTTCCTAGCCTATGGAGGTGATTTTGGCGATCGACCAACCGATTGGAACTTTTGTGCCAACGGACTTATAACCGCGGATCGTAAAATTACCCCCAAGCTGCAGGAAGTTAAAAAAGTGTATCAAACTTTTCATCTCGAAATGCTCGATAAGGATGAAGTAAGTATATCAGTTACAAATCGCAATAGGTTTCTAAATGCAGATACCTATGCTTGGAACTGGGAGTTGGAAGAAAATGGAAGAATTGTTCAGTCGGGTTTGATAAATACAATGGATATTCCAGCCGAAGCGAGTAAAACAATACATATTCCACTTGATAAATCCCGCTTTTCGGCAGATAAGGCATATTTTTTGAAAATTAATGCAGTATTAAAGACGGATGAGCTTTGGGCAAGAAGAAATCATGTGGTTGCTTGGGAACAGTTTGAAATTCAAATGCCTGAAAGCTTCAAATCTACAGAAGATCCCACTGCTTTCCCTGCTCTTAATCTGCTTGATGATGAGGAAGAAATTCGCATTGGCAATCGTGTGTTCGAACTTGTATTTGATAAAAACTATGGGTCAATTTCGCATTATAAATATCATGGAACAGCATTAATTTCGACAGCTGATTTACGGGTAAGAAAGCCTGAAACAGGATTGATTTCATGGCCTAAAGCTGAATTAGGGCGCTTTGCAGGCCTACGCCCAAATGTGTTTCGTGCTCCGGTAGATAATGATTATATTTTTGGAGGTGGTCCCGGACCTATCTGGCAAAAGGAACAGCTTTGGGATTTGAAGGATGAGCTGAAATCCGTCACAATTTCAAAGGAAAATGAATATGAAATTAAGCTGAGTGTGGAGCTTTTATCGAAAGCACCAAAAGGCTTTGAACTTCGTACTCAAATTGATTATCGTATTTTCGCCAATGGACATATTGAAGTGGCAGCAGTTTTTAACCCTCAAGAAACCGAATGGCCTTTGGCACGAATTGGATTTATCATGGAAATGCCACAAGGCTTTGAATATGTGCAGTGGTTTGGTGCCGGACCTCATGAGAATTATGTAGACAGAAAAAGTTCTGCCGCAATTGGTTTGTATGAGAACACGGTAAAAGGCATGCTGGAAGAATATATTCGTCCTCAGGATATGGCAAACCGAGATGATACAAAATGGTTTATGCTACGCAATAAGAATGGTGCCGGCTTACGTTTTGTAGCTGAAGATATATTGAATTTCAGTACATTACACCATCTTCCTTATGATTTGGACCAAGCAAATCATCCCTATGAATTAGTGCATCGCAATGAAACAATTATTACAATTGATGCGGGACATAACGGTTTGGGCGGCGGAAGCTGTGGTCCCGGCCCCATGGATCGTTATTTATTAAAAAGCATGATGTATAGCTTAAACTTCCGTATTGAGCCTATCCCAGCTGAATAAAATGGCTTAATACTAATTCACGCTCTGTTGAGAATCGCCCTTGATTTGTTCAAAGGCATTCTTAATGGCTTTTTCCATGCTGATACCTGAAGGTACTTGAAATACTTGCAAATCAAACATGGGAATAATAGCAAGGATATGATCAAAGATATCGCTTTGTAAATCTTCATATTCTGTCCAATTTTGACGGTTGCTAAAGAAATACAATTCCACCGGTATCCCTTTGTCGGTAGGCTGCAGGTGACGTGCCATAATGGTCATGTCTTTATGAATTCGACCTAATGATTTCAAGTATGCCACCACATACGCTCTGAAAATTCCGAGATTCGTTTGGCGACGGCCATTTACCAGATTAGTAGTGTCAATATTGTGGTCTTTATTATAAGCTACAATCTCATTTTCTTTTTCAGCAATATAATCACTTACAAGCTGATATTTACTGTATTTTTCAAGCATCTCGGGTGTACAAAAGCGGACGCTATCCATATCGATATTAATTGATCGCTTGATACGTCGACCACCCGATTGTGTCATCCCTCTCCAGTTAATAAAGGAGTCTGATACCAAAGCATAAGTGGGAATCGTAGTAATGGTTTTATCAAAGTTCTGCACCTTTACTGTGGTTAGTCCAATCTCCAGCACATCTCCGTCAGCATTGTATTTAGGCATACTAATCCAATCGCCAACAGTAACCATGTCATTGAGGCTAAGTTGAATACCTCCGGCAAAGCCGAGAATGGGATCTTTGAAAATCAACATTAATACGGCAGAAAGCGTACCAAGTCCTACGAACAGATTGGTGATATCCTTATTAAACATCTGAGCGATAATTAACAAGCCCCCAAGAAAATACACGATGATTTTTAAAACTTGTGCAATACCTTTCGCCGGACGTTTTTTAGAAATTTCTTTGGTATTGTAGTAATCATAAAAGGATGAAATAAACGCGGCAATCAATATCATCCATATAAAAATGATGTAGATATTTACAAGATATTGAATCAATGCGACGGTTTTTGGAAAGCTTGGCAGTGTAAATGCAGTAAACTCTCTGATGATATAAGCCGGTACAAAATAGGATGCACGCGAAATCACCTTATTCTTTAACAGCATATCATCAAACTGCGTTTTTGTATGATAGATGAAAACTACTAAAGTACGACTGATAATAAAACGCACTAAATAGTAAACAATAACGGAAAACGCAAATAAACTTATAAATGCAATACCTTCAGAAACAATCTCTAGAATACTTTCTGAGGCAATTAATCCGGATAAAAGTGCTTTAAAAAATGTAATAATATTTTCAAACATAGTTTTGATTTAATAGCTAGTTTTTAGTAGCGATTTTAATCGCTAATCTATTATTTTAACAATTAAAAATTCAGAATGTTGTACAAACAAATGAGTTTATCCAAGTAAAGTTTAGAAAAATAGCAGCTCGGGAGTAAATAAGCGATTCTTGATTTAGAAATAAAAACTGTCTTTGTTTGCGCTGCAAATTTATAAAATTTCAATCGATTTTCTATAAAGGCTTTGTTGGATTAGTTGAGTTATCTGTTAATATGCCTCTTGTTGAATACATTTGACTACCGGCAATTCATCTTTATTTTGTGAATTACCCGGCAATTGCTAATTTTGCGTGAATAATTAAATTTTGAATTTTTATAAACCTCTCTAATATACACTACATGAAAAAAACGCTTTTTCTTTCATTTTTTTTGATTGCACTTCTATTTACCCAATCCCCGCTTCAAGCGTGCACAAATTATTTGGTTACTAAAGGAGCTTCCGTTGATGGCTCCACCATGATTAGTTATGCAGCTGATTCGCATATTCGTTATGGCGAACTTTATTACAGTCCTGCCCGTGATTGGCCCGAAGGTAGCATGCTTACAATCTACGATAGGGGCACGGCAGAGCCTTTGGGCGAGATTCCTCAGGTAGCACATACCTATCAGACGGTAGGCTTTATGAATGAATTTCAAGTATCCATTGCAGAATCAACCTTTGGTGGTAGAAATGAACTCGTTGACAAAACCGGATTAATGGATTATGGTGCGTTGATGTTCATTTCGATTCAGCGAGCCAAAAGTGCTCGTGAAGCAATTCAAGTCATTGCTCAACTGGTTGAAGAACACGGTTATGCAAGCTCTGGGGAGTCATTTTCCATTGCAGACCCACATGAAGTATGGATAATGGAAATTGTTGGAAAAGGGACGGAATTGAAATTTGACAAAAAGAGCAAAAAAGAATATAATGTAGATAAAGGTGCTGCATGGGTTGCCATTCGTATACCCGACGGATATATTTCGGCACATGCCAATCATGCGCGTATTACCACTTTCCCAAAAGCTGACGGCAAGACCTCTATTACCGATCGTCAGTGGGAGTTGTTGAACGAAAAGGATGTAGGTGTGATTTATTCACATGATGTAATAAGTTATGCACGTAAAAAAGGATATTTCTCCGGCACTGATGCCGAATTTTCTTTCAGTGATGTGTATGCACCCATTGATTTTGAAGCTGCTCGCTTTTGTGAACTTCGAGTTTGGAGCATGTTTAATCGTGTTTCGGACGAGATGGATCAATATTGGGATTATGCCTGCGGATATGATTTGAAGAATCGTATGCCCTTGTATATCAAGCCAAACAGAAAGCTTAGTGTGCACGATTTGATTGAGTTCAAGCGCGATTATCTTCAAGGCACTGAATTAGATATGTCAAAAGATGCAGGTGCCGGACCACATGGTCTTCCGTATCGCTGGCGCCCTCTTACTTGGAAATATGAAGGAAAGGAGTATTTGAATGAAAGGGTTACCGTGACACAGCAAACCGGCTTTTCATATGTTACTCAAATGCGTTCATGGTTACCTGATCCCATTGGTGGAATCATTTGGTTTGGAGTGGATGATGCCGGACAATCGGTACATGTGCCGTTTTATTGCAGTATCACAGATGTGCCAAAGTCGTGGTCAGAAGGTTATGGTGATATTTTAACCTATACCGATGATGCCGCATTTTGGGTGTTTAACAGAGTATCACATTTTGCATATCTATTTTATGATCGGGTGATGCCCGATTTGAAAAAGGTACAGAAAGAGCTTGAAGAAAAGTTTATTTTGCAATCAAAAGCAATTGATAAAGCTGCTGCACAACTGTATGAGCAAGATGTTGATTTAACCAAAGAGCTGCTTACCACATTTTCATCTTCCATGGCCAATTATACCATTGAAAGATGGCAGCGTTTGGGTGAGTTTTTACTGGTTAAATATTTGGATGGAAACAAAAAGCAGGAAGAGAACGGAGAATTCTTAAGAAATCCATGGGGTTATCCGCGCTCACCAATATGGATTGATTATCCCGACTCATTTAAAAAGATTATGATTGATGATACCGGCGATCGATTTTTAATCCCTGAAGAATAAAATCAAAAAGGCTGTCTGATTAAAGGCAGCCTTTGTTTTTTAATTAAGCTTTATTCGTTTTTAATTAGGGTATCCATAATTTCTTTGAAACTTTCCAGCCCTGCCTCTAAGTTTTCAATAATTTCCGATGCCAGCATATCCGGGTCGGGCAGATTTTCGAGATCGGTGAGGCTGTCATCTTTCAACCAGAAAATATCCAGACTGGTTTTGTCCCGCTCCAAAATCTCCTCGTAACTGTATTTACGCCATCTGCCTTCCGGATTCTTCTCGCTCCAGGTCTCTTCCCTTTTGTAGATATTGCCAGGATTGTAGAGTTTTACAAATTCCTCTAAATCGGCTGCGGTAAGCGGTTTTTTCTTTAAAGTGTGGTGCACGTTGGTACGGTAATCATAAAACCAGACCTCTTTTGTCCATGGATTTTTGCTTGCCGGTTTGTTTTTGAAGAAAAGTACATTTGCCTTTACTCCTTGTGCATAAAATATTCCGGTCGGAAGCCTTAAAATGGTGTGTAATTCAGAGGTTTTCATCAGCTGTTTGCGAACTTCTTCCCCTGCGCCGCCTTCAAAGAGTACATTATCAGGTAGGACTACTGCAGCTTCGCCGGTTACCTTTAACTGTGTTTTGATGTGCTGCAGAAAATTGAGCTGTTTGTTGGAGGTGGTTTCCCAGAAATCCTGACGGTTGTAACTTAAATCCTCTCTTTGTGCTTCGCCCTTTTCATTGGTGATGGTGATGCTGCTTTTTTTGCCGAAAGGCGGATTTGCCAGCACATAATCATATCTGTTTCCGTCATCTGCAATGAGTGAATCGTTGGGACTGATAAATGTTTCGCCATCTATTTCGCCGATGTTGTGCAGATACATATTCATCAGACACATGCGGCGGGTGTTGGCAACAATTTCGTTTCCGTGAAAGGTTTTATTTTTCAAAAACTCTTTTTCCTCCCGGTTCAGTTGGTGATTTTCCACAATCCAGTCATAGGCTGCCAGAAAGAAACCGCCCGTACCGCATGCCGGGTCGGCAATGGTTTTTGATGGTTCGGGCTGAACGCAGGCAACCATAGTCTGAATAAGTGCTCTTGGCGTGAAATACTGTCCGGCACCGCTTTTGGTGTCTTCGGCATTTCTTTGCAGCAAACCTTCGTATATTTTCCCTTTCACATCAGCACCCATCATATTCCAATTCTCTTTGTCGATCATATCGATAACACGCAGAAGTTTTGCCGGATCCTGAATTTTATTCTGGCTTTTGGTGAAAATTTGCCCCAGCATTCCTTTTTCGGTGGAGAGGGTGCGCAGCAACTGACTGTAAAATGATTCCAGTTCTGCACCACGTTTTCCCGACAGGGTTTCCCAGTTGCAGATTTCACCATCAGCAATTTCATTTCCGTCGGTATCTTTCATGCGGGGAAAAATCAGACCTTTATTATAAGGCGGTTTGTTCAGTTCGTCTGCCATTTTCAGGAACAGCAGATAGGTGATTTGTTCCAGATAATCTCCGTAGCTGACACCGTCATCACGTAAAACATGTGCCAAATTCCATATTTTCGATATAATTCCTGAGTCTGTCATTTTATTTCAAATTTCAATTAAATATTTAATGTGTCCACATTCCAGTTTTTCGGATTGTTTCGGATATATTTTTTAATGTGTAAATAGGATTTATTATCCCGTATAATGTGTTCGTAATAATCACGCTGCCAATTTTTTTTACCGGGTGTGTCGTTTAATATATTGATTTGTTTGGACGTGATCATTTTAAATTTCCCCATGATGATGGGTATTAACATTTTCCGGCGATATATACGGTATTGTTGTAGAGAAAATTCATGAATTTTCTCTACAACAATACCACCAATACCACCATCACCGCCATCACCGTCATTGTCGTACGTGTCATCACCGGGAATATCATATTCCGCCAATTCCACAATCAAATGGATATGGTTGGGCATTATAATCCATTCATCCAATATGATGCGGGGATGATATGCCGGGATTTGTTCGATTTCCGATTTTACAATTTCACCGGCGGACGACAAAATCATTTTACCATTATCCACATCGCCCAATATGCATTCGCGATTTTCAATACAGACGGTCAGAAAATATTGACCGGGTGCAGAATAATCCCAATATTGCAGGCGATTGGGTTCAATGCGGTATCTGTTTCGGAATTTTGCCATTTTTATTGATTTGTTGATTGATTGTGCGATTACGTTGACAAAATTCATGAATTTTAGTTACGTAATCGCGCCTTGGTGCGTTCCAATAATACCGCTGCCGGTTCGTAATCGGGTTGTTGTTTGCATTGATTGATTTCACCGGGGGATAATAATTTACCGTCGAATGCCTGTTTTAATATGGATTGGCGCAGGGATTCCGCCTTTTGCAAACTCTCTTCGATATTTTTCTCCACGGCATCGCAAACCGATAATCTGGATTCGATTTCACGGACGATTTGGTGTTGTTCTTCGATGGGAGGAAATGGGATTTGTGTGTTTTTTATTAATGAAAGATTGAGGTTTGGTTGAACCCCACCACTTGATAGCAGTCTTATGTCCTCATAATTCTTTTGTAAAAATAGTTTTAGGAATATTTTTGAATTCAGATATTTGTCTTTTAAAGTAATAGCAGCTAATGCCTGATTTGTAGCAGTATCTATTTTTAATTCAGAACACTTACCTCTTGTTTTACCTTCACCATACATGGCTATAAGTAGTGACCCTTTTGGGATGATTTTGCAATTAGTTTCATTTATTGCTTTTTCTGTAACAAATTCAGAAGCTTTTGTGACAAAGCCTTCATTAACCACAGTACTTGTAACCCATGGTATATCTCCATTTTCCCAATATGAAGTATTTCCTCTTTTGGGAGTTGCACCAGTTTGTACATGTGCAATTTCCTGGATTTCTTTCTTTTCCCAATCCCCTTCAAACGCTTTTTTCAAAACCGCCTGCCGGTAAATTTTAAGTTGTTTCTGTGCTTTTTGCAGGTCGGCTATGCCACTGTCCAGACTGCTGAAAAGTTCTTCTATCTTTTGGACAATGGCACGCTGGATGGGGAAGGGTGGGAATTCAAAAATGATTTTGCTTAAATTTTTTCTTGAAATACGTTTTCTTGTTGAACCACTTTTTAATTTATCAATCTCTGTTCTTATTAATGGACTATTAATTTGGTACAATAGATATTTATTGTTTATGTGTTTATTCTTAGGTCTTATAATTGCTACATCTACTACTGTAACATATTTTTCTTCTTTATCAAAAGGAAATAATGTACTTCTACCTAATGGATCTGGCATTCTTGCAACGAGAATATCATCCTTTTGTAAAAAAGTACAATTAAGTTCTTTTGCTTTTGTCAGAGTCATAAATCGATTTGATTTATTTCTAAAATTCCCATCACCAATATCGGCAAGTTG
Organism: uncultured Lentimicrobiaceae bacterium; assembly: GCA_964592175.1. Lineage (GTDB taxonomy): Bacteria > Bacteroidota > Bacteroidia > Bacteroidales > F082 > JALNZU01. The sequence goes on along the minus strand of CAZQBU010000034.1, from coordinate 17,334 downwards.
GATTAATCTTATTTCACCAGTTGGGTCTTGATCTTTACTTTCTACCCAGTCACCATCAGAAAAGATACCATTAGCTTTTATTATCTCATTAAGATTCAATTTAACCCAATCCTCTTTGTATATATTTTCTTTCATTTCTGTTTTCTGATTTTTTATGCTGCCAGCATTTCATTCAACTCTTCAATAATCTGGTTTATCTCCTCGCCAAAAAGCTGATACATTTTTCCGATTCCGCCCAAAGCATCAAAAGGTGTGTAGCCGAGGTCTTCCACCTCAATATGGTAACTGCTTACTACATGATCTTTAATCATGCGCAGCCAGTCCATCTGCTCCTCGGTAAAGCGGTTGTGCTGTCCGGCGTTTTGCTTGAATATCCAGTTTTTGAAGTTTTCATTGATGGTTTTGTCGTATGCTATCAGCTCTTTATCGATGCCGCAGGCTTTGCGGATGATGGATATAAGTGTCGTTAGCTCGTTCTTTGGTCGTCGTCGTACTGATGTAGCAGCATCAGAAGCTGACAGCACAGTATAGGCATCCCACACATAGGCGGGAGCGAGTGCTGGTTTTTCCATCTTTATCTTGTCCAGTACCTCTTTGAGCATTTTGAAGGTGATGTTTCTTCTGTTGTAGGGCTGGTTGTAGAAGATGCTGAGTGCCTGTATCTCATCTTTGTTTGCTTCGATGTATTCCGTAAAGTCACGGATGGTTTGCTCTGCTTTTTCGAAGGTGAAGCTGTCCCAGTCGCTTTTGGTGACAGTATCGATATTGATGTGGTCGATAATCTGTTCGTGCTGTTTGCGAACATTCTCCACATAATTGCAGAACTCGCCGGTAAAGGTTTTGGCGGCTTCCAGTATAAGGGCATCCTGTGCCTCTTTCCCGGCTTCTTCCAGCAGAGCGGGTGTTTGTTCCGCTATGGGAGTTTTATCAATGATTTTCTGTGCTTTCTCTTCAATGCTGTCCCGGTCGTAAGCAGTTAGCAGCTCCCGGACGATTTGCTGCAGATTTTTTCCTCCGGAAAATTTCAGCAACTGTTCTTTTTCCTTCTCTGTAATCTGTTTTTCAAGACGGATGAGACGGTTGGCAGCCGAGAGGAAAAGGTCTTCTTCGGCAACACCCATTTTTATTGCTCCAAGCAGATCCTTCATCGGTACGGAGTGTTTCCGTTCCAGCGGACGACTGTCGGTTTTCTTCGATTTTGTGGCTCCCACGGCATCCACAATCACAAAGTGGGTTTTGTTTTTTGCCGTTCTTGACACCATTTGCAGCGAATCTTTCGAAATGGTTCTTGTGCCGCGCCCTTTCATCTGCTCATAATAATTAACGCTTTTCACATCGCGCATAAAGAGCAGCACTTCCAGAGGTTTCACGTCAGTTCCTGTGGCAATCATATCAACGGTTACGGCTATACGCGGATAATAGTCGTTTCTGAACCGGCTTAAAAGGGACTCGGGATCTTCATCAATTTTGTAAGTCACTTTTTTACAAAAATCGTTGCCCTCGTCAAATTCTTCTCTGATTATTTTGATGATATCGTCGGCATGGCTGTCGGTTTTGGCGAAAACCAATGTTTTGGGCACCTCATATTCTCCGTTTTCATCCACTCTTTCGGGGAAAATATCGGTTTGCAGTGCCCGCTTAAACTCCTTTATTATGGTTCTGATCTGGCTGATGCTGACCACTTTCTTATCCAGGTCGTTGCGCTCGTATTGTGTGTCTTCATCTTCCTGCTGCCACCGTTTTGCCCTGGTGAGCTTGTCGCGGCGATCCACATACCAGCCCGCCTCAATAAGAGCACCCTTTTTGGAGATTTTCGTTTCAATGGTATAAATGTCATAAGGCACGTTTACGCCATCGGTCACCGACTCCTCGTGAGAATATTCGCTTACCACATTTTCATTGAAAAATCCGAAAGTGCGCTTATCCGGTGTAGCCGTAAGCCCGATAAGAAACGCATCGAAATAGTCCAGTACCTGTTTCCAGAGGTTATAAATGGAACGGTGGCACTCATCTATCACAATAAAGTCGAACTGTTCGACGGGTATATGCGGAGTATATTCCACAGGAATTGCTTTTTTGCTGCCAAGCTGCTGCTGTAACCAACTGCTCTCATTGGGATTTTCCTCTTCGGCACTTTCATCCAGTTCTTCACCTTTAAGAATGGAGTAAAGCCGTTGTATTGTGGAGATGCAGATCTGGCTGTCGGAAGCGATATAGTTTGATTTAAGCAGCTGCACGTTGTAAAGCTCGGTAAACAGGCGGTTATCGTCGTTGGGCAGATAAGTCTTAAACTCTTGTTCTGCCTGCTTGCCCAGATTTCTGGTGTCCACCAGAAAAAGAATCCGTTTTGCATCGGCAAACTTCAGCAGCCTGTAGGCGAATGTGGCAGCGGTATAGGTTTTTCCGGAACCGGTTGCCATCTGAATAAGGGCTTTCGGACGGTTGTTTTTGAATGATTTTTCCAGATTGTTGATTGCGATAATCTGAGCGGGACGAAGCCCTTCAGTATTGAGCTCCGGGATATTGAGCAGCCGCTGACGCAAACTCTGTTTCTGCTTAAACCACTCTGCAATGGTTTCAGCCTTATGAAAACTGAAAATATTTCTGCCCCGTGGTCTGGGATCTCTGTAATCGGTAAACCGGGTGATGGTTCCGGTGCTTTCATAAACAAACGGCAGCGGTTCCCGGTTTTTAAAGTATTTGAGCCTGGCTGTGGCGTATCCCCTGGATTGTTCTTCCACCGCAATCAGCCGGTGTCCCTCATCTTCCCGTTTTGCCTCAATAACGCCCACCGGTTTCCGTTCCACAAAAAGCAGATAATCGGCAAAACCCATATCGGTCTGGTACTCCCTTACCGCCACGCCCTGCGAAGCAGACAAATTCACTTTATCCTTCGACTGAACAGACCAGCCTGCTTCTCTGAGCATTCTGTCTATTTTATCACGGGCTGTCTGTTCCGGATTTTGATTTATTTGTGTGGGCATTGCAATATTATTTCTTTGATACGGATTATTTAGTTGAAGAAACTGTCAAGTTTATTTTTTGATTAACTATTGAGCTAAAACTTTATTCAAACAGCGTCTTATCGCTTTTCGGATATCATCAGCCTCTGTAGAACCTTGCCCTTCGGCAGTGCAAGTACCAATTAATTCATGGTTTTTTGCACTTAGAAACTGTAGAGTAATTTCAAGTGTGTAGCCACCAAGACCACCGGCTACATTTCTTTTGCCGCTTTCACCATAGCTTATGATTAAGGTTTCTTCAGCAAATTCTTCATTTAAAGACGGGATGCGGATAAAACCTTCTTTCATTAATATTCCTGAAATTACATCACTTGGATTCACACTTTTGCTTGTCATCCCGCCATAAACACCACCCATATTATCACCATAAACAGCCCCGGTCCCTGATGATAAGCTCGATGTTTCAGTAATATACATATACTTATAACTTTTAATCGGAACAATCAAATTGACAGAAACAGGTCTGTGGATGGCACAACTACTTAATAAACTGATAGAAAGAATAATTGTCAAAAAAATGAATAATTTCCTAAATTTCATCTCTTAGTTTTATGCTTTGCTTAATATTTTGGTTTAATAGTCAATAAAATCTTTGGTTATTTACAAAAATGTAAAAAGTACAATATGCTATTTAAGCATTAATCAAAAAACAAAATTACAAAAAACTTAATTGTAAATGCTTATTATTGTATAAGACTGTAATTTAGGTTCTTAGAATTAGTTTTATTGTAATTAGCGACTCATTTAAAAAGATTATGATTGACGATACCGGCGATCGATTTTTAATCCCTGAAGAATAAAATCAAAAAGGCTGTCTGATTAAAGGCAGCCTTTGCTTTTTAATTTTTTATAAAGGATTGAATCTTAAAAAACTATAACTGACTTATTTAATGAGCTTTCTTTCAAAGAGAATTTCAGGTAAAACGATTTGCACTTCAGTATCGCTATCTTCATTTTTCCAGTAAACCACAAAATTTACTTTAGCACTTTTAATGATGTAATTGTATTTGCGGTAGTGTTCAACAATTTTCACAAAGCTTTGAGAAAACTTTACAATGGAATTCCCTGACTTGTCTACACATTCACTGTCATCTACAAAAAGCTTGTCACCACTCATCAGATTGGAGACATGGGCTTGATTATTGTAGAAATAGCTGAGCCATACATCCCTATGTGTCAAGTTCATGCTTAAAGTAAAAGCTGGCTCATGTCTGTTTTTATCGAAAAGATATTCCATCGGGCTAACCCTTAAATTATCAAAATAATCTTCGTTTAAATGAATATATAAATTCTTTTTTGCCCTTGTCATTGCTACGTAAACCAATCGTTTGGATGCATCGCTTGTCAGATTGAAGTTTTCCAACATCAAAAATACATTATCAAACTCTTTCCCCTTGGTTTTATGCATGGTTGAGACAAAAATGGTATCTCCAGACTGTTGATAAAAATCTTCAAGATTTGATTCGCGAACAAACACTTCCAAATCCGATTTATACCTGTTTTTAATCAAAGTGGATTCAAAAGTTTTAATCATGGTTATAAACAATTCCAGATTCTGACTACGACGGTATGTATTGTAAATACTTCGTTTGGCATTCACCCATTTCTCATCGCTAATTGTATGGACATCATCGCGCAGATCCAAGGCATCGAAAAAGAAACGCACTTCCGCTAGATTATAAAGTGAAAGGCCTTCATTGGACTGAATAAGTTTTGCCGGCATATTGTTTTGAAGCAACAATCCTGTAATCTGCAATGCTTCTTGGTTTGTCCTTGTCATTACGCAGGTACTTCCTGAAAGTTCAGTGCGACACAGGCTTTGTACAAGGGGAACCATCAGATTCTTATATTGGTATCGGATGATTTTCAGTCTGCCGTTATCATTCTGAATTGCGAAAATGGGTGTTTGTTTAAACCGTTTAGAAATTTGTTTTACAAATTGATTTGAGAATTCAACCAAGTTGTTTTTGCTTCGAAAGTTGTCTATAAGTTCATATTTTACCGAATTTTCAAAACGAATAAACTGCTCAAAATATTTCGAATCACTGCCACGGAATTCATAAATATTTTGATCGTCATCTCCAACAGCAATTACGCGCATCTCTTCATTCTGTTCCATCAATGCGCTTACCAGATTAAATTCATCCGCATCCATATCCTGAGCTTCATCAATCACTAAAACAGTTTTTGTGATACGGTTTGGCTCCACTTCATAGTTTTTGATTTTTTCTACGGCCCGTTTTACAATATCCTCTGACTTTTCCAAATTACCAACTCTCCCCAGTAAATCGAAGCAGTAAGAATGGAAGGTTTTGATTTCTATATAATATGCTGCATTGCCAATCAGTTGTATGAGTCGCTGCTTAAATTCGGTGGCTGCAGCTCTAGAAAACGTTAACATGAGCAGTTGCTCGTGTTTCACATCTTCCATGAGTAGGAGCGAGGCCAGTTTATGTACCAACACCCTAGTTTTACCACTTCCGGGTCCGGCAGCTACAACGATGTGCTTACTCTCGCTATCTTTAACTATGTTAAGTTGGGCAGGAGAGAGTACCCCGAAAAGCTGTTTGAACTTTGTAGGCGTAATATTTTGCTTGATTTCATCCCGGCGGGATCCTTTGAAGTATTTGCTCAAAAATGAGGAATAATTTAGATGAAAATAATCTTCAACAAATTGCAGTGCCTCTTTGTAGTTTTCGAGCATCCGATTGGCATATTCGCCCACAATATGTATTTGTTGGATTTTGCCTTGATAAAACTGATTCAGTTTTTGATAGTCTTCCTTCGTATATCTTTTTAAGTTATCCTGTTCTGTTCGCTCGATTGTAATGCTGTTGTACACAACCAGGAAACCTCCTTCGATTTTGATTGCTTCGATTCTTGAAAGATAAAACAAACACTCTTCAATGTCTTCTATATCAACAGTATATTTGAAAAGTAACGCAGAATTTTCATAAGCAGTTTTTAACTCATGAACCGAAAACCCTACAAGCATTTCTCCTTGCTTACTCTTATCGGTCAACGAATCTTCTTCTGTTCTTTCATATAGAAAATCAATAATAAATTCTGCAAGTTGATGCCGTTTCTCCATTTTTTCTTGGAGCTGCTTGTTAGGATGAAGCCCCAATATGGCTATATGATTGTTTGAGTCCAGTCTTTTGCGTTTTATCCATTTTTTTATTGCCCAGAAATTGAAAATAATCCTGGTTTTATTATTGGTGATATCTGTTATGTTGGCTTTTTCAGCCTCTTCATTCAATTCTTTAAGGTGAAGTACTTTTTCTTCTTGCTCAATATACGGGAGTAAGAAGTTCTCAATTCTGTTGAACGAGATAAGAATATTGAGCGAACGCCTTTTGGTTTCATCTTTTTTAATAAATGCCGTAAGGTCTTTATTATCAGCTAGAATCTTTTCTTCCCGCATCAAATTGATGCTGTTTATTACCTCTGCTTTAACAATCCCGAGCTGATCGCTGATATAATCTACTCTTGTTTCGCCATCTCCGTCATTATGTTTACGGTTGCGACTCGAATAGAGTTTTTTAATGATTCTTATGGCATTTTCTTTCTGTTTCGAATCGAACCTCTCAGAATTATTGATTTTGTTGATGGCTTCCATTGCATTCTTTGTCAAGATGCTGTTGGCAAAGATGCGGGGTATGTTTTGTCCTCTTTTCAGATAACCGGCATCTTCAAGTGCGGCGATGGCAGTTGTTACCCGAGTTTCAATTTCTACTACACTGTCATCCCATCCGGCTTTTCTGGCGATTTCCAAAGCGGAATTTGATACAGTTGAACGAAATCGCGTTATTTCTTTAATTGCACGCCAGACTTGTTGAATTTCCTTTATGGACAATTTTGTCTGATTCAACAAAATGAAATGCTTGCTTAGGTCTTCCTCATTGAACAAAACATAACAATCAGCTGTGATGTTTTCATCACGTCCGGCGCGCCCAGCTTCTTGGACATAGTTTTCAAGTGAATCGGAAATATCGTAATGAATTACCATGCCCACATCCTTTTTGTCCACCCCCATGCCAAAAGCCGAAGTAGCTACAATCACCTGTACCTTACCCGAGATAAAAGCATCTTGGTTAGCTATCTTCTCTTGTGATTCCATTTTGCCGTGATAAGGTTTGGCACTGAAGCCATCTTCAGTCAATCTTTCGGCAAGCTTATAAGCGCGCCTTGTACGAGAGACATAAATAATAGTGGGGCAGTCTTTTCCTGAAATCAAATCGCGTACCGCCTGATATTTCTCTTCTTCACCTTCTTTGCTGATGACACGGTAATTAAGATTGGTGCGCCCTGATTTTGAGGTGAATAGCTCTAAATCAAGCGATAACTTTTCTTTAAAATAACTCTGGATGTCTTGAATAACTTGTTGCTTGGCGGTTGCTGTAAAGCAGGATACAGGGATACCGTAATCTAGGTTTTTCTTTGTTTGGATATTACGAATGAAATCTCCAATATAAAGGTAATCTACCCTGAAGTCATGTCCCCAGGCGGAAAAACAGTGGGCTTCATCAATGACAAAACGAGCAATCTTTCTTCCCAATATCAGGCGCTCAATTGATTTAGACCGTAAGCTCTCGGGAGCTATATAGAGTATTGAAGCAGATCCATCTTCAACTCGTTCAAAAGATTTGGCACGTTCGATTGGGTCAAGCAATCCATTGATAGTTACTGCCTCTGTGATGCCTTTTTGCTCAAGATTGTCGACCTGGTCCTTCATAAGCGACTGCAGTGGTGAAATAATGACGGTCAAAGCTTTTGAATTCTCACCAGCTATCAATGCAGGTACCTGAAAAGCAATGGATTTGCCACCGCCGGTTGGAAAAACTGCCAACAGCGACTTATTGTGAATAGCTGCATTAACGGCTTCTTCCTGTAAAGCCTCACCATCAAAACTTCTATAACTGTCAAAACCGAAAAAGCGCTTCAAACCTCTATGCGCATTAAGTGAGCTATCGCAATATGTGCAGCCTGTAAGACAGGGTTTGTTTCGCAGTAGAAAGAATATACGCTCAACATTCGGAAAGTTTTTGAGCACCCAGGGCGGAGTGATGGAATCGATCTTCTTTTCTTTGATAAAGGAATGAATCAGTGATAGTGCATAGGCTAGTTCAATCGGATTATCATTTATGATTTTGTTCAAATCAACATGTTCACAAATGGTATCTCTAAACTTGTCTCGAATCAGCGTTTCAACATCAGTTACAGATGATTGGAAGGAAATATAACGAAAAAAGCCTTGAAACTCTTCTTTATTATGCAACAAATAATGAAATATTGCTTTTAAGTCTTCACTAATTTCGTAGAAAGCCGTTACTTCATCATCAAACAATACTTTCGCTTTGATGGCATCATTGAGAGGGTTATTGGTATCTTCTGATTGCAACTTGTCATCCTTAAGCAAGGCATGATAGGGCTTAGAAGGAAAGAGCAGGGGAGAAAGATATAGTGTGTCAATGATTCCCGAGCTTATAATGGTGGTTCTATTAAGCGCTTTTCCAATAAATTTGATATCGTGGTTGAGGATATTATGACCACAAACAAATTGGCTGCCTTTAAGAAATTCAATGAATTCAGACATTGAAGAATCATGGAATTTACTACCATCATTCTTTATACCTCCCATATCAAGAATTAAATGACTATAAGGGTCAATTTCGGTGTCAATAAAAGCAATCGTATAGTCTTTATTTATCTTTTCCTGTCTCAAATCCTATTGCTTCCAAATGGATTAATTCCTAATTAAATATTGATATTTTGGATTATACCTTTAACTTTATACAAAAAAATCGGGATAAAGTTACAACTTTTGTCTGTTTTGCACTAATTGTTGTTTTTTGGGCTTTAATTTAAGCACTATTTACGAGTTTTTCTTAGGCTACAGCTAGATTATTTATCAGTAAGGGTTCTTTTTAAGGACCAATTTTTGCATTTTAAAATATCATATTTGTACTTTGTATGCCCCTCATCACTTCACCCAAATCCATTGAAAATTCAGTTGTTCATTTGGTTCAGGATTGAGTTTGAGTTCGATGTCGTAATAGCCGACCTGAGGGAAATGGATGCTGCCGAGGCGAAATGCTTTGTAGCGGTCAATATGCCAGTCTGCATTGGGTTCTCCCACCGTTTTTCCGGTATTTTCAAATGAATGCTTCAATAGATTGTCTCCAGAGTTTATGCTCAGTGTTCCCTTTGGGGTGAGAGACTGGCAGCTGTAGGAAATGTCAACCACTTTTTCACCCGGACTGTCTACAAAAATCTTCCAGCTAAACTTTTGTGCTTGCGTAACGACAATATGTTCGGGTATGGTTCCGTAGCGCTCTTTTGGCTTGATTTGAATGGAGTTGTGGGTCGTTGGCAGATTATCCGGCCGCAGGGCATAGCCTCCCGCTGTATTTTGTGCCACCAATCCGTTCACTATTTCAGGATATTCCAAGTATTCGACAACAATCACAGAGATGAAAGGGTCCGGCTGTTTAGCGGGAAGTTCAATTTTTGTGAGTACGCCAATCTGTTCGAAGGAAAGCGGCTTTTGGTTCTTATCGGCAAGCAGGTAAATTTTATCCGGCTTGGAAGTGATTCCGGTCAGTAACAGCTGCTTATCAAGCTGCCAGTTAAATACATGTAAATAAAGCTTTGTATGCTCGTTTTGCCGACTGCAACTTATTCTGCCCCAGTCGTGCAGGTCTTTTTCCAGCTCAAAAGCACCGGCTCCATATATGGAAGTTCCGTTTGTCTCTAGCCATTCGCCCATCTCCAACAGGCGTTGTGAAATCTCGTGTGGCAGTTCTCCGTTTGCCCTTGGACCAATATTCAGCATGAAATTACCGTTCAGGCTCACATTGTTAATCAGCGATTTCAGTAGGTTAGTGGTGGATTTCCACTTGTTGTCCAGCGCATGAAATCCCCATGAATGTGCAACAGTGGCGGGCGACTGCCAAGGAAACTCTTCTTTCGTTCTACCAAGCTGATTGTCAGCAAGGGTTTTAAAGTCGATATCAGGGTCTTCTTCTATGGAGAGTCCAAGACGTGAATTTATAAGGCAATTTGGCTGCAATTCCCTGATAAGGCTTTTCAGCTGCATAAGTTGTTCCTTTGAAATCACGCTTTCGGAATGATGTATCCACATATCAAACCAGAAAATGCTGATTTCGCCATAATTTGTGAGCAGCTCACGTACTTGTGGAATTACCTTTTGCTGCCAATAGGTATCGTATTTTTCCGGTTCAATGCCCTTGATTTCCATTTCGTGGCTCCAGCCGTAGGGATGTTCCCAGTCAATCCAGTGCGAATAGTACAGTCCCAGCTTAATCCCGTGCTTTTTACAGGCTTCGGCAAGCTCCTTCAAGATATCCCGCTGCGGATTGGAATGATTATACACATTATAATCGCTTACTTCACTTTTCCAAAGTGCAAAGCCGTCATGATGCTTGGCGGTGAAGGTCAGGTATTTCATTCCGGCATTCTTTGCTAATATAACCCATTCTTCAGGTTCTATGGCTTCCCAATCAAAGCGTTTTAAAAGCTCCGGATATTCATCCCGTTCAATGCTGTTTCTATACATAATCCATTCAGCATAATCGTTGTTGTGACGCAGTGTTTCACCTTTCCATATGCCTTCGGCACCGCTGTAAACACCCCAGTGTACGAACATGCCAAACCGTGCATCGGTGAACCATTGTGCACGCTCGTTGGTATGCTTTTGTGCAAAACTCAATTGCGAGAAAAGAAGGCAAAACATGCCAAATAGGAGGGTAGCTTTTTTAATCTTCATGTTGTCAGAAATCTGAATTCATATGCTGCCTGCAAATTAGGAAATCTTTTAATATGGGCTGATTCAATTTATAAGTAAAAAGAAGGCACAATATTTTATCTGCCAGGGAAAAGAAGCCGCTACCCGGATGAAAGTAATTGGTGTGCTAAAGAGAATGTCTGATTTTATTCTTCAAACAAATTATACACATCCATGATATCTCTTTTAACTTCCTCAAAATCGATTTTAAGGTCGGTCAGTTTGCCGGTTTTTAAATCAAATACCCATCCGTGTACCTGCACTCGCTCTTCTTGTAAAGCTTTCTGCACATCTCTGGTTTTAATCAGATTGATGCATTGCTCTTTCACATTCAACTCAACCAGGCGGTCAAATCGTTTGTCAAGGTTTTTTATTGCACTTAATTCAGCTTTGTGAATACGGTACACATCTCGTATATGTCGTAACCATGGGTTTAACAATCCTTCGTCACTTGCGGACATTGCCACTTTCACACCACCACAGTCATAATGACCGCACACCACTATATCCGACACGCGTAAGTGATTTACCGAATAATTGATAACCGACAGTATGTTCAAATCGTTATTTGAAACAACATTTGCAATATTTCGGTGTATGAAGACATCACCGGGCTTAGCTGCCATCACTATATCGGCAGAAACCCTGCTGTCCGAACAACCTATAAAAAGATACTTAGGATTTTGACCTTGTGATAGCTTTACAAAATAATCGGGGTCCTTTTCCAATTGCTCCGCAACCCATTCCTCATTGTGCTTAAAAATGCCTTCTATATCCATAATACAAGAGCTTAATCGATGAACTACTAGCAACGATTCGTGCATTAATTTTATCATGGCGAAAATAAATGATAAAAGTATTGTAAAAACACCCAATCAAAATTATTTTTCAATTGCTCTTGAAATTTGTCTCTACCGCTAGATAAAATCGAAATAAATAGAAAAGTAACTCAATACATATCAAAAAAATATCCGGATATAGTTGGTGTCATTTTATCTCGAATAAAATGTAAAAATCAAGCTGTTGGTTGGGAATAATGCACTTTCATTTAACAAACTAAGCTCGAAATGAAAGCTTTCCCACTTCATTACTGTTTTTATACATAAAACAGTAATGAAGTGATTATTTGAGTCTAATAAAGCATTAGAATCGGACGGAAATACCGGCTGAAATCAATCCTTGGTAACCAAAACCAGCTTCGGCAAAAAATGCAATATGGTTTCCTATACGTATACCTACCGGACTAATGTGAAAAGCAAAAGCTGTATTGGTTTTGGTGTCGCCTAATTCATTTTCTGCTTTCGTAAAAGTAGGACCAACAGCCAGTGCAGAATAAATCTGAAATAGTGACTGATTAAACCAGATTCCTTTTCCACTTACCAAAACTGTATGGTATTGGGTGTTCATTTTCGCAAGGCTTTGATCTGCCATGTTGTAGGTATGTTCATAAGCAGCATGGCTATACTGTAATCCGGCAGTAAAATGATTGTTTATATAATATTCTGCGCCGCCAAAAAATGTTCCAAAACCTTTTGATTCAGCTTTTTCAATCATGCCGGGTAATAAAGCTGTGGTGAAAACATCTGAGAAAGCGGTGATGATATCCGGCGCTGTCAATAAACCGTAACCCACATGAATTTCTACTTTTCCCTTTGAATCAAAACCTGAATCGTATTGGGCAAAACTTAAAAAAGGCAATACTGCCAAAACTAGAACAATTAATTTTTTCATTACTTAAAGATTTAAAATAACAGCAGCCTAAATGGCTGTTTATGATACTGCTAAACAGTTTTATAGCACTAATGTTCATGTTTTAACTATTTTTTCTATTGCATTTAATATGCCTATGATTAACGAAATATCAACTTAAATAAGTTTGAAAAGCTATGAATGTATATGACTGTAAAACAATAACTTAGCCTTGTGTTTTGTCATTTTATATCGTTGCCGGTTAAAATTAGACAGATTCAATGGGGAAAACTATTTCAGTAATTCTTGTAATTCGGTTTCCAGCTCTGTTTTTTCTTCTACTGAATAAAAAGTAGATGCTTTTAAAGAACTTTCAAATTCTTTAATTGTATTTGCAAAAGGCTGATTTAATTGAATTTGGGCTTCAATAATATATAAATAGGCTTCAGAAAAGTTCGGATAATCTTCCAGTAACAGCTGCCAAGCTTCAATGGCTTTTTCGTATTGATTTTCACTGTAAAAATACCATCCTTTTCCATTTAAAACACCTAATGGCAAGCCAATTTTAGTGCCATAAACGGCAGCAATTTCCTTTTCAAACAGCGGCTTATCGGCTAAATCTTTTTGCTCATTTGAGAAATATTTGTTTGATATGGCTGCCCAATCTTCGAAAATCTCATAAAGTGCCGTGATAATTACCAATCCGGGGGTAACATTATGATCTGCTTCTTTGAAAAGCTGTCCGTTCATGTTTAAGTTTGGATTATCAATATGTTTCAGCATCTCATACATTGCTTCAAAATCTTCCGGATAATCGTTTCCAATTCCAAATCGGTAATATTTTTTGGAAGTAAACGTATAATTATTCAGTGACAGGAGGGAGTCGGTCAGACTTACATTTTTTTGAAAAAAGAACGGACTCATTGAAATTACGGCATTCAAATTTTCAATTGAAGAATGAAATAATGCTGTTGTAAAATATCCGTATCGAGAATGTCCGATCAGCATTCGGAATTTGGATGCTTTGTAGTTTTGTTCCGCAAGCGTTATTAATTTTTCAAAAATGAATTTTTCATTTTCCATGGCAAGCCCATTTGGATTTGAAACTTGATGGCTTGTTTCTTTAAAACGGTACTCCTCAGTTGATTCTACGCTGATTATCACAGAAGCCGGCATTTGTTCATTGCTTGTCAAATAATCAATAGCTTGAATTATATAATTATGACTGCGTGGGTTTTGGCGATCAAAAATAATAATTAGCGGAAAATCTTTATCAATATCAGCTTGCCACTCGATAGGCAGGGTGATGGAAATATTTTTCTCAAAATCCAAGTGTTTTGAAAAGATAGTGCTGTCTATTGGCTTTTTATATCGCTCATAATTTTGCGAAAACAAACTGCTTGCTGACAGAAATAAAACTAAGTAGAGTAAAAAGCTCTTTTTCACTTTCTGGATTTATTTAGATTTTGTGTCGACAATAAATACTTGTATGCACACTTATTCATTTGCCAAAGGGATAAAGCGTGCCGACAAATCCGGCTCAGGCATTACGGGGTCTAGCGGATACATTGGTCTTTGAATATTTTTATAGGGCAGGCGTAGCAGGTCTTGGTCCACACCTCCGGGAGTAAGTGCCATCATCCATCCTTTACGCATTTCGTATAAGTCTGGCACGAGGTAGCCAATTTTTACAACTACTATATCGGTTTCGCGTGGATTAAGTCCTAATTCCGTAAAATTCCGTTCGTAATGATAAGCTTTTCTATTTTTGGTGATAATAACCGAAATGCTGCCCACTTTCACCACTACAATGGTATTGTCTCTTTCATCGGTATGAATGGCGGTAATTGTTCCTTTAATTGGCACGGGAGGGGCATAGCGATTGTCTACTTTAGCTCCTGCATTGGCTTCAATCTCACCACCAACTCCAATTTCTAAAGCTTTTGCTACAAAATCTGCATCGGGTATGGAGGCATAAATGAGTGATTTAGCATTTTCAGACTTAAATTCCGGTCGTTTCAACAGTTCATTTAATGTCCAACTTACATCACCCGCACCGCCTGCAGTGGGATTGTCGCCCATATCGCTAATGATAAAGGGGCGCTCCGTAGCTTTTAATGCTTCTTCGAGCACTTCAGGAAGATAATCGGTAGGACCTACAAACTCAAACTTTTCGCGTACATCCCAAAAGTATTGTGCCAGCCTTTCTGCTGCTGCTCCCACAGCTTCTTTGTCATCTCCGTATGTTACTACCACTCCATGATTACGTGGCTCATCAGCCCAAGGGTAGGACATCCAAATGGAAGCATCAATGACTTTATCGCCATCCAATACATTTTCAATGTCTTCGTATAAGCTTTTGCCGGGTTCAACACGGGTGCTGGTCTTTTCGCCGGGCAATAAAATAGGAACCGGAATCCATGCTTTATATGCAGGTTTTCCTTTTCCGCTTTTCACACGCTCGATAAGATTGACCAATGCACGCTTTTTCGATACAAAAGCATCATCATGCGGTGCCAGTCGATAGGCAGTAATCAAATCAAGATTTTTAATAAGACGAGGGGAGACGCTTCCGTGCAAGTCCATACAAGAAGAAACCAACACCTCATTTCCAATGACTTCGCGTATGCGCACAATGAAATCGCCTTCGGGGTCCTCGATGCCCTGCACACTCATTGCACCGTGTATATCAAAGAAAAGCCCGTCGAAAGGCATGGCTTCTTTGAGTAGCTCGAGCGTTTTGTTGACCATCTTTTCATATGTCTCACGCTCTACGATACCGCCCGGCATGGCATGGCTGCGTAGGGTTGGGCGCCAGTCGGCAAGCTCAAGAATGCCCGAATCGGCAGCAAAAAATGGGTAATAACCGAAAATATCATTTCCTAACAGAATTGGGAAGCTGTTTGAGTCGGTTACAGCCGGCGAAAAAGTGCTTGATTCAATGGCAATACCTGCAATAGCAATACGGGGTAAATTGGTTGTATGCGATGTGCACGAAGCAAATAGAATGATAAACAGCATGATGGCTGCTAAGTGAAATTTCTTCATAACTTATTTTATGTAGGATTTAAATCTGCTTTATCAAGTGTTTTGGACTAATCCGAGATGACTGATTTGTACCTGAATAGCAATGTCCAAAATTACGAAAAATACACTTGAAACAGCTAATAGTGCTGAAACTTTCTTGCTTGGATTAAGCTATAAGCCCAAGTTTATGATAAATTTTATCCAAATAAATTAGCATGCAAAGCTGCTAATAGCGGTAGAAGTTTTCGTAGCCAATGCCAAAATCATATCTACCATTTGAAATAGAAACTGGTTCACCATCCAAAAAGGTTTTGAATCGAAAGTAACCCGACATAATGGAACGACTCATTTCTTCGTCTACATACAAACGTTGAATTCTGTTGAAAACAAACTCACCTTCAATGATTTCTAAATCATATGTTTTGGAGTCAATTTTAAGTTTCACCTTACGCCCTGCATCTTTCAGGTTGTAGGTGGTTTGGTTGAGCCCTGTTAAATCTTCATGAGACTGTGGCTCAGGTCCTTTAATTGAAAATGTAAGGTCTACCTTTTGGTTCCCCATATTGCCACGAAAAATCATATGTAGCGTATCATTATTGGCAATAAGTTTTACAGGGAGGTCAGAGGGATTTGCAACGAAAGGTTTACGGTCGATATATGCTCCAAAAGTGTTATAGCCCCATTCGGAATATATGGGCAGACCGGGGAAATAGGGGTCATTTATAAAAACAGTGCCGGAAAGATATACATCTTCCATTTTTTGACAAGCACCTAAAGTGATTAGCATGAATAAGCCGATATATATAATTGATTTTTTCATTTTGCAAGATTTTGGGTTTTGGTCAAAGGAATGATAACAGCGAGTTTAAAGCCTGAATTATAGTGTAAATCAACAAGGTAGAAATTATCGTTTGATAAAAATGTTGCAGGTCCCATAAGCTCAAATACTACATTTGTTTTACCTTCTTTTCCATAGGTAAGGCCTAACGAGGCATAGGCAGTCGCAAAATTTTTATTTATCGGGCTTTTAATTTTATTCAGCACCACATCTTTAACTAAATCCATAGATTCTTGTTGAAATTCAATATCCAATGAATGAGTCAGTTTTACAAACCCATATTCCATACCGGCTCGTGCAAACAAGCTGAAGTCTTTCCAACGCAACAGCTGTACTCGCAACTCCAATGGGATTGAAAGTACCGCATAATGTTCAGTCAAATTTTTAACGCGTGCAAATTTTGTGTCGCTTTCATCTTCGGAATAACGAAGAAAAAAGAAATCCGACTGATGGGAGCTGTGTCCAAATACTTCGGTGAATACATTGCTGAAGCGTATCCCCGTACTTAATCCGCTTTTTAAGTTATCCAAGAAATATTCATAACTAACTCCAAAATTGTAGATTGAAGTTTCGGCATTGACGCTCCCTGACCTATAATTATTATCATAATAATAGCTGGGGTTTTGCCGAACTTCCAGCGATTCTTTTACGCTTCCTCCCGGGGATAAAACCCCGAAATCGATTTGTAGGTTGTGTGTTCCTCCCAACTGAAATTTACTGCTGCTATTTTGGGCAAATAGATTGCTTGTAACAAGGCATAGAAAGAACACACAGAAGATTATTCTGTTCATAAATTTTTTGTTTAAGTTTTTAATTTTGTTTGTTACTTAGTAGATGAAAAAATGAGGCAAATCGTTGCGTGAAGCCAATAATAAATATGGCTTTGAACTCAGTCTAACCTGAATAATTCATAAAATAAAAATAAATGCGGATAAATATACTGATATATC
>CAZQBU010000033.1:5332-26036 GCA_964592175.1 uncultured Lentimicrobiaceae bacterium | reverse complement strand
GGCTTCCACTGCATGGACCAATGCATATCGTACCAACGAAACCGCATTGACCAATACCGATCGCCCAATCATGCAGATTGTATGTGCCACACCGGGATTAACTCTCGAACCGGGCACCTACTGGGTAGTATTTGGTGTAACAGGCTCAGGCGCCAGCGGTCCTTGGGGTGTTCCGGTGACAATCACAGGCCAACTCAATACCGGTAATGCCAAGCAGCTCACCACCACTGGATGGGTTGACCTTGAAGATAGTGGAACATTCACTCCATATGGTATGGCATTTATTATTGAAGGTGAAACAGGCGGAACAGGTACAGGTGAATATAACTTGCTCGGATACAATGTGTATCGCGACGGCGAACAAATTGGAAATACCGCAGCAAACGTTAGAACATATCTTGACGCACCGCTCGAAGCAGCTACTTATACCTATGGTGTAACAGCAGTTTACGGTGAACCGCACGAAGGCGAATCAAATATGATTACCGTAAAAGTAAAAGTTACTGAACCCGTTGGATTCCCATTCTTGGAAGACTGGAGCAGTGGCAACTTTGGTGCCAATAATTGGACTTTCGAACCGCAGCAAGGTAACTGGTCAATTTCTACCGGTGAAGGTAATCCTGCACCTTCTGCACAATTTGGATGGAGCCCCACCCAAACAAACTACAACTTCGCTCTGATTAGCCCCATGGTGGATGCCAGCGAGGCTGAAGAATATGTGACACTCAGCTTTGACATCATGCTCAACGACTATGCTTCGAACTCTAACGAACAAATGGTTGTGTCAGTTTGGAACGAAAGCCAAGGAGAATGGGTTGTGGTTGAAACATTTAAGAATAGCAGTAGCATCCCATGGACCACATTCACATATGATATTACTTCGCATGCATTTGGAAGCAGTACACGCGTGAAATTTGAAGCTACAGGCGCAACAACATTCGACATCAACTATTGGTATGTGGATAATATCCATATTTATGAAGGCGAATATGTGCCGACTCCGATTATTACCGTGAATCCTACAAGCCTTTATTCGGCTGTTGCCCTCGGTGGTACAGATACCAAAACACTCACCGTATTCAATACAGGTGATGCCACATTAAACTGGAGTGCAAACGTGCAATATACCGGTAAAGAAGCAACATTTATTCCTGTACCGGAAGGACCTGCACCAACTGTTAACCAAGCACTTATGCTTAGCAAATCAGCCGGTGAGCCGGGTGGCGAACCTGAAATGCCCGAAACACGTGAAGACATCACCCTGCATTACGATGGCGAAAATCAAGGAAACGCAATCGGATTGACAAGTGGTGGTGAATTCAATGTTGCAGCTCGATTCCCAACCGACATGGTATCAGGATATGCCGGATTTGAAATGAAATCAGTTGATGTATACATCAATGACATGCCAACTGCCTTCACATTATATATTTGGGGCGCAGGCACAACCACTTCACCCGGTAGCATACTTTATGAGCAAACGCTTACACCAACAAGCGGATGGTACACAATCACTGTGGGAAGTCCTGTAATACTTGATGGAAGCGACATTTGGGTGGGATACAAAGTAGCACATGCTGCAGATCAATTCCCGGCAGGATGCGATGGCGGTCCCGCGAATCCCAATGGCGACTGGATCTCAACAGACGGTACCACTTGGGAACATTTGTCTCCGCTAGGCTTAGACTATAACTGGAACATACGCGCTACCATCAGTGGAAGCAGTACAGCCGGATGGCTCACACTCAACCCAACTACCGGAAACGTAACATCAGGTGGTTCGGCTACCGTAAATGCCATGTTTGATGCTAGCGAACTGGGAGCAGGCTCATATACTGCTAACATACTGTTCAACAGCAACGACCCCGTAACACCTGTTGTAGTAGTACCTGTTGTATTTAATGTGGCTGTGGGAGTACACGAAAATAGCATGCAAGCTATTAGCGTATACCCCGTGCCGGCTGCAAATACGCTGACTATCCAACTCGTTGAAGGTGTAAGAAACATACACTTACTCAACTTGCTGGGACAAACAGTACAACGTATCCCAATCAGCGGTGAACTAATTAAAACAGTGGATATAAGCGCATTACACAATGGCGCATACACACTGCAGTTCATTAATGACAGCGGACAGACGCACCACATACCAATCATCATTAGCAAATAAGCTTTTGAAATTGGTTTGACATACCAAAAAAGGGAAGCCGACACGGCTTCCCTTTTTTTCCTAATTATGAAAAAATAATCATCAAAAACCAACGTCCCGTAGGGATATAACCTTTGTAACCCGTCCCATCGGGACGTAACCTTTGTAAGAAACCTTGACCCAAGTAACAACGTCCCATCGGGACGTAACCTTTGTAAGAAACCTTGACCCAAGTAACAACGTCCCATCGGGACGTAACCTTTGTAAAGAAATATAGACCCAAGCAACAACGTCCCGTAGGGACAAAACCTACATAAACATGGCGAACACATATACCCAGCTATATATACATGTCGTTTTTGCTGTACGCAATAGACAATCCCTTATTCATCCCGATTGGGAGGAGAAGATCTATAAGTATATTACAGGGATAGTTACCAATCAAGGACACAAATTACTTGCAATCAATGGAATGCCGGACCATCTGCATATTTTGATTGGAATGAAACCAGTTCAGTCGCTTTCTGACTTGATCAAAGCTATAAAAGGAGATTCTTCAAAGTGGATTAATCAAAATAATTTCATAAAAGCACATTTTTCATGGCAAGAAGGATTTGGTGCATTTTCTTATGCAAAGCCCCAGTTGGATAATGTTATTAAATACATATTAAACCAAAAGGAACACCATAAAAAGAAATCCTTTAGAGATGAGTATATAGGATTTTTAAAAGCTTACGATGTGGAATATGACGAAAGATACATTTTCACATCCATTGAATGACGACCACATAGCAGATCTGACGTTTGAAACCTGTGATACGTCACAGTTTCGTCCCATACGGGACGAGATAAGGCTGATTTCATACATTTTTTACAAAGGTCGAATCCCTAACGGGATTTCTTTTGCATAAACAAGTCCGTTCCTTAAAAAAACATGTACCTCAACCCCCGTTCCGTAAAGGTAAAGCCCAAGAAACCACGTCCCATCGAGACCTAACCTTTGTAACAACGTTCCGTTAGGAACCTAACCTTTGTACCAACGTCCCGTAGGGACGCAACCTTTGTAAAAACTGTAGTGCCAGGTTTACATCTCGTCCTGTAGGGACGAAACCTTTGTAAAGACATGACCACAACCACAACCCGACACTATACACCTATAATATATATACTACACTACAAACGCCAAACACAACGAACCTCATAAGGACGCAACCTTATATATACACCTATAATATATATATAGTTTCGTCCCATACGGGACGAGATAAGGCTGATTTCATACATTTTTTACAAAGGTCGAATCCCTAACGGGATTTCTTTTGCATAAACAAGCCTGTTCCTTAAAAAACATGTACCTCAACCCCCGTTCCGTAAAGATACAGACCCAAGAAACCACGTCCCATCGGGACCTAACCTTTGTAAAAAATCTTGATCCAAGAAGACAACGTCCTGTAGGAACCTAACCTTTGTAACAACGTTCCGTTAGGAACCTAACCTTTGTACCAACGTCCCGTAGGGACGCAACCTTTGTAAAAACTGTAGTGCCAGGTTTACATCTCGTCCTGTAGGGACGAAACCTTTGTAAAGACATGACCACACCCACAACCCGACACTATACACCTATAATATATATACTACCCTACAAACACCAAACACTGCAAACTCGTTCTATTGGGACGAAACCTTTGTAACAACGTTCCGTTAGGAACCTAACCTTTGTACCAACGTTCCCTAGGAACGCAACCTTTGTAAGCAACAATCCAAAGTTGTGATAGGTTTAACACCTATAATATATATAGCCTGAGCTGCGCCCTGCTCCTCGGCACCCTGAGCGGAATTTGTCGGACCCTGACGGAATTTGTCGGACCCTGAGCGGAATTTGTCGGACCCTGAGCGGAGCCGAAGGGTACACCGACCCTAGCCGAAGGGTACGATGGCCTCCGAAGGGCTCCGAAGGGCTCCAAAGCACAAATCCCTCCACACCTATAATATATATACTACCCTACAGACACCAAACACAATAAACTCGTTCTATTGGGACCTAACCTTTGTAACAACGTTCCGTTAGGAACCTAACCTTTGTACCAAGGTCCCCTAGGAACCTAGCCTTTGTAACTCACAACATAATCCACAAAAAAACTCGCCTAAGCTGCATGCTGTACAAGAAACAGCACATTTTTTTCAAAAAAACTTGCATTGTATTAGTTCTTAGGTTACTTTTGCTCATAATTATAGTTGGATTTAGGCGGAAAGCCGCTAAATACAACGCTTTTAATGAAAAAAATTCGTAAATTAGCTTGATTTTAAAATTAAATGACAATTAATTTTGATTTTAATCAGCAAATAAGCTATTTTTGTAGCTTTGTTGAAGGAACTACTTATGATATTGTGAAACAAAATTCGAAATTTTGCGTAACACTATTAATATTTTAATTTATATATGGGATATATGTTTAATTTTTCACTAAATTCAAAAAATTGACCAATCATGAAAGAACAAATTTTTTATGCCCGGTCTCGTGACCCTGCGCCACCGCCGGATGAAGCAAAACAAAATGCTTATTTTAACACAATGAAAAATCAAAAAAATTCTAATTCAAAATTTATTAACAAAATCTCGAAACTTATGGAAACAAAGTACGATTTTAAGCGCCTGAAACTTTGGTCGGCCATGATTACCGTATTCTTTGCGGTAATGCTTATTGGTATACCAAAGCTGCAGGCACAAGTTACCGGTGTTACGATCGGTGGTAGTGCGAATGTTTGCTTGGATACTCCGAACCAAACCTACACTGCTACTTTACAAGGTTCGATACCGCCGAACGGTAATTTCACACAGTATCGGGTACAGTATTCGTGGGATGTTACCCCCGCTTATGGTACTGAAGTCGGTTCACACACTAACTCAAATTATGAGGTAGAGTGGACTACATGCACCCCTACTGCCACTGATGCTAATGTGGATGTCTGGGTATATTACCAGACCAGAACTAGGACAGGACCTCATTCCAGTTGGGGACCTTGGAATCTAATAAATTCT
Source organism: uncultured Lentimicrobiaceae bacterium (assembly GCA_964592175.1). Taxonomy (GTDB): domain Bacteria; phylum Bacteroidota; class Bacteroidia; order Bacteroidales; family F082; genus JALNZU01. The sequence goes on along the minus strand of CAZQBU010000033.1, from coordinate 20,847 downwards.
TTTCAGGCTGTATTTAATGTGAATATTTCACAGCCGCTACCTACTTCCGGTCCTGCTGTGGTTCACTATGATATAGGAACAGCTCCTACGGCTATGTCGACAACGGGTTACTTGCCTGTTGCTCCTACATGTCCCGGCACCTATGCTTGGACTGCATCTGATGGCTCCATTGGATTCTCTAGTACTACTGCTTGGGATCCGGACGTAACAGGTCTTGATGGACTTCCTGTTGGTTCCTACTGGGTTCAAATGTCTGCTACTAATAGCTGTGGAAACGAAACCTATAGGATTGATATAGAAATTGAAGCACTTCCCGTAATTGCCGGAGCACCTGCCGTATGTTTGGGTACTGCCGGATTTGTAACTTCAGCCTATACTGCAACCCCTCCGGGTCTGGTGGGTGATTATACGTATCAATGGCGTGTGAATGAGACTTACAGTTCTAAAAGCACTGTTGCCGGCACACCAAATGAAGTATCAGTTACCTTTACAGCTTGTACAGGTGAAGAACTTCCTCGTGATAAAACTAATTGGGCGTATGTAGAAGTGACCATGACTGAAATAGCTCCTCCACATACCCAATATACAGAAATATTATTTGTAGATGTATTTGAAGAACTACCTGCTCCCGCTACAACTCCTGAAGTATATGTAGCGTGTGAAAATGATACCGAAAAAGATATCGAAGTTTTCGAATTCTGCGGTGTGCAAAACGGATTGGTGGATGTATTATGGGTAGATGCTAGTGGAGATCTAACATTTGCTGATGCCACAAACTGGGAAACTAAAATTAATAATGTTTCAACTTTATTGCCCGGTGATTATCCTTTTACACTTACGCTTACTAGTTATTGTTTGCCTCCTCAAACTTATAATTATGTGTTAACTGTGAATCCGGAGCCTGAATTGTCAATCATTACTAACAGCCCGGTATGTTATAACGAAGAGGTTGTATTTACATTAGATGGGATAGTTTCTGGTACTGGTCCTTTTGATGTTACCTATAATATAGATGGTGGCACAAATGTTACTAAAACTGGTCTTGAAGTAGGTGATGAACTGTTTAGAGAAATTATGGCTCCAGGTGGCTACACTCTTGCTATTACGGAAGTTGTTGACCAAACTACTGGTTGTAAATCTACTATAATGTTTTCTTGGTCTATAACAGTTAATCCCGAGCCGAACTTATTCTTTACCATTAATGGTACAGATATCAACCCGGCTGATAGTCCTTATGAGTATTGCTTCAATACTACTATTGACATCTTATTAGATCATAGTACTTCAGGTACTGGACCTTTCTTTATCAAATGGGATGTATTTGTTGGTACTTCAACTACTGCCGATCCTACATTGAGTAATCAAGTGGGTACTAATTATATTCCTACCGACGCATTATTTAATGGTGTATTAGACCCCGGCAAATATAGAATCGAAATTACTGAAATAACTGATGCCAATAGTTGTTCAATATCTGATCAAAATTTGGAAGACTATTATTGGTTTGAAATTGGCATTAGAGAAAAACTTGTGGTTGCATTTGAACTTGATAATGCAGAGGTTTGCTATGACGAGAAAGTTAAGTTAACCTTGGACAGCCACAATGGTGCTGAACCCATTGAATATGATATAAATGTGGAAAATAGTGGTGGTACTGTTGTATACACTGCGAATGTAACGAATGGTACAGCAGCCTCTGTTGTTTTCGATCAAATTTTCCCTGCTGATTCGTATACCATTAAGATTACCAATATTAAGGACGCCTTCCCATGTGTTGCGGATGATGTTACCTTAAGCTTTATTGTAAATCCCGAGCCTAACTTATGGTTCCAAATGGTGGACAATAATGGAACGCATGCTATCCCTACAGGTGAAGAGTTCACTTATTGCTGTAATGAACCTTTCAAAGTAGAACTTGCAGCTGCACCCGCTCCGATAGGAACTCCTCCTTTTACAATTAAATATACTATTAATGCCGGAACTGAAATAACTAAATCCGGTGTTAGTCTTACTAACTCAGTTGTATTTGAGGGTGAATTCCTTGCCGATACATATGAAATACAAGTTACTTCCATTGTTGACGATAAAGATTGTGAAATTGCTGATGTGTCAGGATATAATTTCAAAATTATTGTTGATCCGGTTGAATTCGAATTGGATGTTCCTGCAGAAGTATGTCATAATTCTGATGTAGATTTTGAAATTCTAAATGATGCATGCTTTGGTACATCGTATACTGTAACATGGACCTTTTTTGACGGTACTGATGAAATTGCATCAATCGATGTAAACAATTCATTAGACTTCAATTTTGAGCCTGCTGCCCCTGTATACGATATTGATGAGCAAACAACAACTATCGTTACTGTTCAAGCTGTTGTGAAAAATCAATACGACTGTGAAAGCGATCCTGTTACAAAGCAAATCAAAGTTATCAGCATTCCTTTGGTTACTCAAAATAATATTGTGATTGCCGTTGACGCCGGTGATATTTATGTATCATGCACCAAGCCTGCTACAGACTTATTACTCCGTGGTGAAGACGACGTACAATGGACTGAAATGGATGGCGAACATGAACATTTAATCCCATCCTATGATTGGGAAAGATCACTTGATAATGGTGCTACTTGGAATAGCGTGGGTCACTTCTTGGCTCAGTACGATATTTCAAACCTGATTTCTGTTGATACTTGGTTCCGTCGTAAAGTTACATTGAACGATCCTTGTAACGGTACACCTCCTCATTATAGCAATGTAATTAAGGTGCTCTTTATCGATAACGACCATTGGGAATTTGACGTTACTGCTACTGCAGATGTATGCGTTGATGATCCAAACGGTATTGATATTGACCTGGATGCTACTGTTTTAGCTACATACCCCAATTTACCTGATTATACAGAAAAGGGTGAATGGAGTTATACTGGACCCGGTACACTTACATTTACCGATCTAATTGGAGCATTCCCAAATAATATTACTGCTGATGAACCAGGAAAATATATGTTGACATATACCATTACACCTGAATTTTATGTTCACAACTGTACTGGTCCATTTGAAATGAGTGTTGAAGTTATATTTGAAGAAATTACAGTTGACTTTGCTGATGCAACAAACAGCTTTGGATTACCGAATGCTATTTGCTTGAATGCTAATCCTCAAGTACTTGTACTACCTGATGTAACTGTTGTTCCTTCTGATTTGATTTGGACAGGCGTGTTTACTGGAAACGGTATTGCTTATGACGCTGTAGAAGATGAGTGGACATTTGATCCTTCAGTTGCAACTGTTGGTACACACACCATTACATATACTGCTACAACTGCTGTAGCTGGATGTACTGACTATGTAGAGTTTGACATCGAAGTATATGCGCTGCCTACTGTAACTTTCGAATTAAATGGCGATCCTCTCATAGCTAATAATCCATATGAGTTCTGCTATGATACTGAAACTATACTTGAAGCGAATAGCAATGCAACTCCTGATTATATTATCACCTATGAAATTGATGGTTTAACCAAGACTGCAACTTCAAGCACTGACATTTTTGACGTATTCGCACAAACATTTGATCCTGGTACTTACGTGATTGAATTGCTCACCATTGAAGACGGAAACGGATGTATCGCAGATATTAACATTGAATTTTCAATCAAAATCCGTCCAGAACTTGAAGTTGAATATGCACTTGTTCCTGTAGAACCTATTACCGGATACTGCTATGATCAAGTAATCGGATTAGAATTTGTAAGCACAAATGGTGATGAAGATGTTTATGTAAATTGGGAAGTTGTTAATGCTGCTGGTGATATTGTTGAATCAGGTGGCAATGAATTTCCAACAGGAGCTCTCTTGTTCGACAGAACATTTGCTCCCGGTTCATATACCATTACCTTATCTGATATTGTAGATGACTTTGGTTGTGAATATGATGGTGTAATTGAAATTGAATTCACCGTAAATCCAGAGCCTGTTGTTACATTTACAAATCCTGTACATGTGTGCGAATTTGATGCTTCGATTGTTACCTTGGCATCATTGAACCCCGGTACATTTGATCTAACTGTAAATTATACAATCAACGGTGTTGCAGCCGCTCCGGTTGTATTTAACGCTATTGGTGAAGAACTCTTCAACGAAGTATTGGATCCTGCAGTATACAATGTGGTATTCACTTCAATCGTTGATGGAAACGGCTGTGCCGTTGCTGATCCTTCAGCTCTTAACTTTAGCTTTGAAGTACACGCACTACCTACATTTACTGTAGCCGGTGATGAAGAAGTTTGTCATAACAGCTCCACAACTTTCGTTGTTGGTGATGAAGCTTCCTTCGGTGCTACTTATAAAGTTACTTGGACAATTGATGGTGCAGAGTTCGAAACACCCGTAGTGAAAGAATTCACTGACATTAACGATTTCGAATTTATCCCTGAAGATTATGAAATTGACGTATTGGTTACTCAGAACATCACCATTACTGCTGTTGTTACTAGCGAATGGGGATGTGTAAGCGAGCCTGTTGTTTCTACAATTAAGGTTATCAGCATTCCTGAATTTACCAAAAACGAAATTTTAGATCCCGAATATAATGGTGAAGTAAAAACTGTATGGTGTACAGATATTCCAGCTGGATTGATTATATATGGTGAAGACGATGTAAACTGGACAGAAATGTTAGGTGAGCATAACGGTCTTACTCCTTACTTCCAGTGGCAACGTTCCACCGACGAAGGTGTAAACTGGAACGATATCGGTGCTCCTGACGTACAGCGTGATTACACCATGCCTAAACTTACTCAAACCACTTGGTACAGAAGAGCTGCTATGCTTGATGTATGCGGTATTACCGTTACACATTACAGCAATGAAGTTCATATGATTATCATTGATGCAGATCATTTTGTTTTCGAACTTGATCCAGTTGATGATGTATGCTATACCGGTTTAGAAGTTAAATCAGTTGAAGTTTCAGTTAAAGACCTCTTAGCATTACCCGCTTATGTTGCCGGTGGTGTTTGGTCAGGTGAAGGATTAACTTTTGCTGATCCTGAAGCTCTTACCACTACTGCTACTGTTACTGAACCCGGAACATATACCGCTACTTATACCATGACCGAAGAGTCATACGTACAAAGCTGTGGTGGTCCTACTCATTCAGCAAGCGTTGAATTTACCTTCGAATTCCTCGAAGTTGAAGAAAGCGACTTCGGTCTTGAAGCAGCTTATTGCGTTGACGCCGATGCAGTAGAACTTATTGTTCCTGAATTCTCAACTATCCCTGAACTTGAAGTTACTTACAGATTCCATGGTGGTGCGTTTGTTGTTGAAGACGAAGGTACATTCTACTTCGATCCTGCAATTGCCGGTGTTGGAGAATTTACTATCTACTTCGAAGCAAAAACTGCTACCTGTACTGTAACTACCGAAGTTGAAGTTGAAGTTGAAGCTTTACCTGATGCTCCTATTGCTAATGACGTAGAAGTTTGCTATGATGGTGAAGTTAAAACCGCTACTGCAACAGTTGGTGAAAATGAAACTTTAATTTATTACGAATTTACCTACGAAGGTGAAGAACTCGTACTTGGTGACGAAACTGATGCTCCATCAGCTATATTACCCGGAGTTTATCAAGCAATGGCTGTTGCTGTTTCAGAACTTGGCTGCGTAAGCGCTCCAACTCTTGTAACACTGACAATCCAGCACACTCCTGAAGCTACCTTAGCATCAATTGAAAATACATTCTTCGATGAAAATGTTACAATTACTGCTACCCACGCTTCTGTAACTGATCCTGAATATGTTGCAAATGCAATTTATACTTTAGAAGTTGTAGGTGAAGAAGGTGGTTATAACTTTACTTCAGATCCTGTTGCTTCATTCAGCCATACATTTAATACTGCTGTATTAGGAATTGGCGAAGCAAAAGTTAATATTGTTGTAACTTATGTATATGGTGATTTAGAATGCGCAAGCAATCCTGAAGATGAAGCTGCTAACGGCTCATTCTACGTATTGCCTCCTTACTATGCTATGTTCGGTCCTTCATACGTTACTCCACGTAATGGTGGTCCCGGACCAGGATACGTAATCCCCGGAGCATACCAAGAAGTATATAATGGTCATTTGACTGTTATGAATGTGCCGATTAATTCACCTCTCTCGATTGCATTTAGAGGAGACGTACGTACTGCTAATAACGAACCGCTGCCTTTAAAAGACCAGGGAGAGTTTACTAGGATTGAACGTTGGAATGGCTCAGCTTGGGTTAATGTACCTTTAAGCTCAGAAATCGAAGGTGGAAAACAAATATTTGTGGATCCGCTTGAAGGTTTACAATATGGTACACACTACCGCATGGCATACCAAGACGTATACGAACCCGGTAGAAATGAAGAATTACCATTTGAACCAGGTGTTGCAATCCGCTTCACTCTTGACGCTCAAGAACAATTAAGCCATGGCAACTTTGCTTGGGAAAACTATGAATTCGACGATCTGGATGCCTCAGCCTATGAAGGAACTGATAATCCATTCTATGCATTTGTTTACTTCAAAACAATCAGTGAATGTAATGCTACTATTCCTACTGTATTCCCAGCAGGCGAAGATGCAAGCATCTGCGAAGCCAATGATGAAATCCATGTTGAGTTTGTGAATCCTGTGAGATATCTGACCGGTACACATATCGGATCAAACGATAGCCCACATCATAAATTCAAAGTTCAAAAGATGATTGACGGTGTTTGGACTGACATCGCATTTACTGCACACGCTAACGATATCGTTACCGTAAACGGTGAAAGCGGTCCTACCAACATTAGCCTGAAATTGGGCGAACAAATGGATTATTGCACCGAATACCGCGTGGTTATGAACAAACATATCCCTGCAGGTGGTGTACCGGCTGTTTACGAATATGGATTTATCGACCTCGTAACCGGATGTAATGTATTGGGTGTTGCCCATATTACTGATGGTGAAGGTGGTGATGATTACATCGAAGTTCAAGACTGGAACTGGAAAACTACTTGCGAATATGACCTATTCGTTGACGTAGCTCCATGGCCTGTTGAAGAATTTGGTGAAAGACCAGATAATGTTAATAATGTAACCTTCTCTAACGAATTCCCGAACCTTGTTACATATCCTTATGATGACGAAACCGAAGAATACGGTCTCGAAATACAGACTGATCCTTACTCAGTTGCTAATCCTGGTGCATCATTCACCATGTCAGCAGTTGAAGGTGAAGGATATCACTTCCTAAACTGGAGCAGAAGACTCACTGCTGGTGGTAGCTTTACTACACTTGCTACAACCGGTCCTGAAGGTAAAGTTGAAGGTATTGACTACTTCCCACAATCATTCACTTGGCGTCCTGCCGAATTACAAGAAAATTGTGGACAAGAGTTAACCTATAGAGCTAACTTTGCTAAGAATACCTACAAAATCGATGTATTTGCTTATAACAATACCGGTGCCGACAAGAAGCCTGAAAGAGGTACTGTTACCGGAGCCGGAACATATGAGCATGGTAAGAAAGTCACCTTGACTGCAACTCCTGCTGACGGATTCTACTTCGTTGGTTGGGATTACAGTGCACTACCAGCATCAGTACAAGCTACTGTTGTAGTAGAAGACTATCCGGATTACTTCGATATTGTTAATCCTGCACTCCATACAGCTGAAATGAGCTTCGAATTGCTTGGCGACTTGACTCATAACAGCACTTGGGAAGTAAAAGCTAAATTCGGTATCTTTATTCCACGCGTTTGGGCTGCAGCTCAGGCAACTGACTACTTCGGAAACGTGGTGAATAACGTAACTGAAATTGAATTTACTACCTTATATGTAAGCAACATCCTTGAAACAGGTCTTGAAGGTGTCGAAGTATTTGAAGAAGACAACAACTTCTACGAATGGGCAGACTTCCGTTATGGCAATCCTGATTACAGCAATGTATTTGCTAATGTTAGAGTAATGCCTCTCGACGTACCCTGTGAATATGGATTCAAATATTGGGAGAGATGGGATCCAATCGAAGAAGAATGGAATGTCGTTTCAACCGATCCGAATGCTATCTTTGCATTCATCCCGGTAGAACATTATCGTCTACGTGCACAATTCGAATGGAGAACTGACGTAGCTATCAGCGTAACCAATGACGTTGTTGTTGTACCTGATCCGCTTGCAGAAGCTTCAATCCTTGTACAACAAGGTGAGGACAGCTGGTTTAACAGCACCGAAGCACATAACTTTGCTCCAGGTGAAGTACTGACGATTACTGTAATACCCGAACCTGATTACTTTACTTACGGATTTGTTGATCCGGAAGGAAATCAAATCAATACCTTTGATCCTGAGAATCCATCTGCAGGTGGTATCGTTCAAAACGAAGAATACCCGAAACGCGTTGCCGGAGCCGGTTCAGTTGAAGACCGTACCGTATGGCAATATGTTGTTGGTTGTGACGCAGTTGATCTGAAAGCTGTAGTTGGTAAGAAACGCTTCCTCGCGGATGCGAAACCGAGCCCTGTAGCCGGAGGTGATGTGCTAGCTAGCAATCCAATCGCTTTAGAAGCTCCTGCTGATGAATACGGATACGGATTCTGGCCGGAAGATGCTCCTACAGGTTTTGTTGAAAACGAAGCTGGTAGAAGTGTGAAAGGATTCTTCGAAATTTATTCAAATGTGAACTTCGTAGCAACTCCTGACGAAGGCGATGCTACCCACATCTGGGAATTCGAAGGTTGGTATGATGGCGTATTACGCGTATCAACTAATCCTGTATACAACGTAAATGTTGTAGAACCGATTAGCCTTGTTGCTCGATTCATCAATACATATCAAGCTCCTACTTGGGAAGTAACTATTGCTGCGAACCCCGAAGAGGCTATGCTTGAGTACTACGGTGATGGCGCATACGAATTTGAAGAAGAAGTTGAAGTAGGTGTTCTTGCAGCTGCCGGATGGGAGTTTGTAGAATGGACTACTGACGACATCGAACTCGAAGACGAAGAAGCCAATCCCGCTTTCTTTGATATGCCTAAGAAAGATGTACATCTTGTTGCTCAATTCCAAAAGAAAGAAGTTGATGTGAATTTGGTAACACGTACTTACCTACGTACTGCTGAATATCCTAACTTCCCATACACTGATGGAGATCCATACATCGTTGCTGAACTTGAAGAACCTGCAACTGGTGTCCATGGTGGCTTGGTAACTGTAGATAACGAAGGACCATACGTATTTGGTGATGTAATTAATGTAACCGTTAAGCCATACGCCGGCTTCCGCTTCATCAACTCAATGGTGGGTGAAGAAATCGGACTGTATGCCTTTGGTGACAATACATTCCCTGGTGAACAAGTGAACCCGAAAGACGGATACACTACATTCCCCAACGAATATACATTTGCATATACCGTTCCTGCACTCTACGGAGAAGAAATGGATCTGCAACTAATCTTTGGTGAAGCTACAGGTGGTGGAACAATCGTTTATCCTTATCCTGCATACGAACTCGTTACAAGCGTTTCACCTGCAGGCTACGGTGTAACCTTCGGTGATGGTCACTACGCACACAGCGTACAGGCTCAAATTACTGAAGAAGCAATTGAACCAGGATACGAATTCAACCACTGGACTGTAAGACGTGCAGGTGTTGAAAGAAACGGACTACTTGTTAACGGACAAACCAGCAGCTTCAATTATGTTGACATGCTTGGCTCAGCCCCAGAACAAGTATTCGAAGCTACCGCACATTATACCGCCATCAATTATGCTGTTGGTATATTTGTGAACCCCTTCGGTTATGGTAGAGTGAACCTCGATGGTGGAGTAATGGTTAATTCAATTGAAACCAGCTACACTATTGAAGACGATGTATTCTATATCGGAACTCAACCAATTACACATGACGATTGCCACGGATACGAATTCGTTGGATGGTCATATGATATTGAAGGTGCACTACCGGTAGTATATGCAAACTCTGATCCTGTATTTGGATTTATCCCTGTGATACCTGAAGGATACATGAGCGACAGAGCTGCTTATGACGTAACTATCTATGCACAGTTTGAGCGCGTTGAAGTAGACTTTATTTTAACTCTCGAAACTGCACTTGATGATTATACAAATGTTACTGATGCTGTTGGAACCATCCAAAGCAGCGTTGAAGGACCATATCCATGTACAGGTAGTCCGTACGAAATGGTTATCAGCACTGTTGCTAAGGACGGCTACAGCTTCAAACATTATACTGATGGAGAAGGAACTGTTATAGTTACTATTCCACAATTCAACTACTCATTGTACGAAGACGCACACTTCATCGCTGTATACGAAGCTATACCATATAACGTACTAGCTATTGCCGGCGAAGGTGGAAGCGTTGAGCCTGAAGAACAAATCAAGACCATCGGTCAAGCTGTAGAAGTACTTGCTGAAGCTGATACCGGTTATGAGTTTGTTGGTTGGGAAGCTGAAGGTGTTGTATTAGCCGACGCTACTGCAAATCCTGCAGCATTCGACATGCCTACCAATGATGTAACACTGCATGCTACATTTGCTCTGATTGATTACAACCTAACTGCCACTGCAGAAGAAGGCGGAAGCGTAGATCCTGAAGCTCAAATTGCTAACTATGGTGAGCAGGTTACTGTAGAAGCCACAGCAGATGCCGGTTATGAATTTGTTGGTTGGACCACTGAAGGAGTTGAACTTGAAGACGCAGAAGATAATCCTGCTGTATTCAGCATGCCTGCTAATGATGTTGCATTGGTAGCCAGCTTTGAATTGATTGACTACACTGTTACCGCTACAGCTAATCCTGAAAACGGTGGTGAGTTAACTGATCTCGAAGAAGTATACCATATTGGTGACGAAGTTAGCATCACAGCTACTGCAAACCCGGGCTTCGTATTCGTTGACTGGACTGTTGCAGGTGTAGAAGTTGAAGATGTAACCTCTACTACGCTAGAATTCGAAATGCCTGCCGGTGATGTAACACTTGTAGCCAACTTCGAAGCTGTAGATAACAGCATAGCCGGTAAGGTTCGTTACTTCAACAAATACGAATCAGACATACCGGCCTCTGCCAACATCAAGCTTGCGCTTTATGAAGGTGAAGAGCTTGTTGCTACTACTGGTTTAACCAACGGAGCTTATGCATTCACTGACGTGATTACTCCCGGAACTGAGTACACTCTCAAGTTATGGGAAGATAAGGCTGTTGGCGAAAGCTGGAGCTGGAACAACTGGGGCGGAGTTAATGCTACCGACGCCTTGATTATTAGCTACATGGGCTCACACAATGACGCTCTGTTGAACTTCCCCTGGATTGCACCAGAAGAAGCCGGTGAACAAACTGACTTTGCTCTTGCAACAGCTGACGTAAACGGAAGCGGCTCAGCCAACGGTATTGACGCCCTGCTTGCCATGCGTCGTTCCATTGGTATGATTGATGCCTTTGCTGTACCTAACTTCCAAGTTGCCGGTGGTGATGTAAACTATCCTGAAGCTCCCACAACTGTATTTGCACCTCACGGTACCTATGCAGCTGCTACGCCCGCAGGAGAGTTCTACTACACTGCTACCATCGATGGAGAAGCTGGCTTTACAAACTTTAACATCTACTTCATTGCTTCAGCTGACGTGAATGCTTCCTACGTACCGCAAGGTGGCGCAAGAGCAGCCATTGCACTGAACTATGACGATGTGAAGAATGTAAGCGTTGGTGAAGAAGTTGCCATCCCTGTTCGTATTGATCAAGCATCACAGCTTGGCGCTATGAGCATTGGCTTGCACTTCAACAATGAACTTCTTGCAGTTACTTCAGTAGAAGGCTTCGACCTTGCTGCTATTGATAACACAAACGGTACTATCAACCTTGCATGGTTCGATGTTCAGGGTACTTCATACGCTGCTGAAGATGTAGTCTTCACAGTATATGCTAAAGTACTTGCTCCTGTAACAAGCAGCACTGAATACTTCATGTTAGATGGTAATACTGAATTTGCTGACACTTATGCGAATGTTGTTGATGTTACATTGACAACCGTTGCTCTCGACAGCGGAATGACTTCAGTCGATGAATTTGACGAACTGAACGCTGTTGCTTATCCTAACCCATTCAACGATGAAACTACCATTGCCTACACCTTACCCGAAAGCGGTAAAGTAAATCTGGTTATCTACAATCAGATTGGACAAGAAGTAGTTACCCTTGTGAATGAAGTGAAAGAAGCCGGACAGCATACTGCCCGTCTGAGCAGCTCAACGCTAAGCGGAAGCGGAACCTACTACTATAGAGTGGTATTTGAAGGTGGAGCAAAAATCCACACTGTGAATGGAACTCTTATTTTAGTGAAATAGGTATATCCCCCCATGTCATTCCGGAGCCAAGCTCCGGAATGACATTTTTTTATTTTGAATGTGATGTTAAAATATTTCAAAATGGACTGTTTGTTTTTTTCAAACGACCGACAGGCAAAAAGCATTTGCCTTTTTTTTGATTAAGGGAGTTATACCAATCACTAAAGCACATCCGACATTCAAATAAAAAAACCTAATACCGAAAAATTAACTTAGAATACTAATTCAAAAATTATAACAGATGACAAAAAGAATCTACCTAACCATGTTAACAGTACTTTTTGCATTTACGGCTTTGTTTGCGCAAAACCCGGAAGTGAAAGTAGGTACTGTAACTTCTGGTCCGGGAGAAGTCCTTGTACCGGTTGACATGTTGAATTTTGATGAAAATGTTAACTCCTTTACATTGTGGATTCATGCCAATAAATCGCTTGTCGAATATAAAGGCATTACCAATGTGGAAGGCTTCATTACATCAAACTTTCAAGTATTCCACCAAGCGGACAATATTCTCCGGATCGTTTGGTATGATATGGGAGACGGTTATAAGCCCAATGGCCATGTCTTCGATATCAAATTTAATTACACTGCTGCCGCAAATGTTCCTTTGGAATTTGTGCCCGGTGACTGTGAAGTATCATACGACGTAATACCTGTGCCGGATGTAGTCTATACAAATGGAATGATTAAAACAACTGCTCCGCTACCGGATCCTGTTGTTAAAATCGAAGATGTGACAGCATTACCCGGAACTGTAAACGTTGGTGTTGAAATGCTTAACTTTGTGGATGATGTTGACGCCATTACGTTCTTTATAAATTTACCTACCGAACTTGTAACATTTATTGATCTTACAAATCTGCATCCGGGCTTTGGAGCAGATAGCTGGGTAAAAAATGTTGAAAATGGCATTTTAAAACTAGAATGGCATTCCGATGGAAGTGGCTTTACGCCATCAGGCCATGTGTTTGATATTGTATTTCATTATACCGGTGGCTTCAAAGCTAATTTAACTTGGGCACCCGGAAACGAAGTAGCCTATAGCTCCTCTCCAATTGATAATATATCTTATATTAAAGGTAGTATTACCCAAGGTGAAGCTGTAGGTGCTGTAACAATTGGTACCGTTGATGGAATAAGTGGTGAGCAAGTAAGCGTACCCGTTTCATTCCTTGGTGCAGGATTTACAGATGTGGCTGGAATTACTTTATTCCTCCAATTTGATGACTCGAAACTGAACTTTATTGGAACTAGCAATCCGTTTGATAGCGAGATTGAATCCAATATCGAAGGAAATGAAATTAGACTTGAATGGCATGGTGAAGCAGCCGATATGACAGACGTGGATATGGTATTCCTCGATTTTGTATTTACCGGAGTTACCCCTGCTGATTTATGGTTTGTTCCAGGATGTGAAATTGCTCCAATTAGTGCAATTCCTTATCCCGTTGAATATGTAAATGGTCAAGTTATCCCTGTGGAAAGTAATGCCAACATTACTATTCCGGAAGTTGAAGGCTTAGCCGGTCAACTGGTTAGTGTGCCTGTTTTAGCCGAAGAAATTGGTGAAGTAGGTGCAGTTAGCTTGAGAATTAATTTTGATAATACGAAACTAACCCTTGTACAATACAGCTTCAGCCAACTCGAAGGATGGGTTCCGCTTCAAGGCGATGACTTCCTTAATGTTGGTTGGTTTGATGAAGATGGTGATTTACTCGCAGATGGGGAAATCCTAGTACTTGACTTTGTTTATCATGGCGGTGGTACTGCTCCAATCACCTTTGGTGACGATTGTGAAATCAGTGGTCCTTCAGCTGCTTCAAAAGTTGTTAACTTTAACAACGGAGCTGTTGTTGCTGGAACCAGTGAAGCAAAAGCCATTATTGGCACTGTAAACGAATGTGAAGGCGGTACTGCTATTGTACCTGTTAGCTTTGTTGCTATGGGTGATGTGACTGCAATTACATTGCCAATCAGCTTCGATCCTGAAGTACTTACTTTCGTACAACTTGATAATATTCATCCCGCACTTGCTGAAGCTTATGAATTAAACTTCAATAGCAATACCGTGAATGTTGCATGGACCTCAGAAGAAGGTGTTGAACTTGACGGAAAATTATTTGACCTTGTATTTGCTTATCACGGTATGGTAAGCGCAATCACCTTCTTGCCTCACGCTGAAGTAGCAGGCTTAGGAGCAATTCCGATGGCTGTTGAATTTGTGAACGGTGAAGTTGATTGTAATATTGAAGATCGTGTACTTACCCTGAATATAAATGGAAATGGTTCCGTTGTTGTAAAAGATGGTGAAGATATTTTGCTACCGGATGAAGGTACAGAAAATGAATTCACTGTATTTTATGGAACTGTATTGGCCCTCGAAGCTACCGGCGACGAAGGCTGGGAATTTATTGAGTGGGAAGGAAGCGTTAGTAATTTAACCGAACCCATTACTACCATCGCCATGATCAATGACTTTGAAGTTACTGCAAACTTTGATTTGATTGATTATACACTTGAATTAATTGCTAATCCTGAAAATGGTGGTGAAGTAGAAGGTGCTGGCATCTACAACTTCCAAGATGAAGTTACCGTAGTTGCTACTCCAAATGAAGGTTGGGAATTTATTAATTGGACAAATGAAGAGGATGAAGTAGTATCTGAAGACGCTACTTACGTATTCAGCTATCCTTCACGTGACCTTACCTTAACCGCAAACTTCGAAATGATTGATTATGAACTCGTATTAATCGCAAATCCCGAAGAAGGTGGTGAAGTAGAAGGAGCCGGCATCTACAACTTCCAAGATGAAGTTACTGTAATTGCTACTCCAAACGAAGGTTGGGAATTCATTAGCTGGACTGATGAAGAAGACGTTGTGGTATCTGAAGAAGCTACCTACGTATTTGACTATCCTTCACGCGACCTTACCTTAACCGCAAACTTCGCAATGATTGATTACGAACTCGTATTAATCGCAAATCCTGAAGAAGGTGGTGAATTAGAAGGCGCAGGCATCTACAACTTCCAAGATGAAGTTACTGTAGTTGCTACTCCAAATGAAGGCTGGGATTTCATTAGCTGGACTGATGAAGAAGACGTTGTGGTATCTGAAGAAGCTACCTACG
>CAZQBU010000033.1:0-5232 GCA_964592175.1 uncultured Lentimicrobiaceae bacterium | reverse complement strand
TATTTGACTATCCTTCACGCGACCTTACCTTAACCGCAAACTTCGAAATGATTGATTACGAACTTGTATTGGTAGCCGATCCCGAAGAAGGTGGTGAAGTAGAAGGAGCAGGAGTTTATAACTTTGGTGACGAAGTAGAAGTTGCAGCTGAAGCAAACCAAGGCTGGGCATTCGTAAACTGGACTGATGGTGATGATGTGGTTTCAGAAGAAGCTGAATTTACATTCACCATGCCGGCTGCTGATGTTACCTTGACTGCAAACTTCGAGGTTTCAGAATTTGACTTAGTATTAATTGCAAATCCTGAACAAGCTGGAACAGTTGTTGGTGCCGGAACATATACAGTAGGTGAAGAAATTGAAATTTCTGCTGTTGCTGCCGATTACTGGGCTTTCCTTAACTGGACAGACGGTGATGAGGTGGTTTCAACAGAAGCTGATTTCACTTTCACTATGCCAGCTGCCAATGTAACTCTTGTAGCTAATTTCGAATTTACATATGTTGCAGAATTCCCCTTCCTTGAAGACTTTGAAGGAACGAATCCCCCACTGGGTTGGAATACATTTGACTTTGGTACTGGAACTCAAAGAACATGGCAACCTACAACCAGTCAGAACCATACTTTAGGTGGATCCTATGCATATTATCATAATTATGGACTAAGTGGCGTAGCACAAGAAGGATGGTTGGTTACTCCTAAGGTGGCTTTACCTGCCGGTGAGAATATCCAACTTAGCTTCTGGAGCTATAACCAATATCCCAATGATTATGGTAAAAACAGCGTATTAATTAGCAATGGACTTGGTCATCCTCTTGCCAATGAATTTGTTGAGATTTGGTCACCCGCTACCATTGTTGGACCTTGGACAGAAACTGTTCTTGATCTTTCAAGTTATGCAGGCCAAGATATATATGTTGCTTTTGTATATGAAGGAACCTTTGCTCATGCATGGTTTATTGATGATGTGGCTATTGATGTACCCTTGCTGGCACCTGCCATTAGCGTGACACCAATGGAACTCGAAGAAACATTACACCGCTTTGATGTGGCTGTACAACAAGTAACCGTTACAAATACAGGTGAAGATGTGCTTGATTTCTCAGTTGTTGTAAATACCGGTGAACGTACTGTTGCCAGTCCAAATACAGCTGAAGATTTTGAAAAACTTTCTTCAAGACTTACTGATGAAGGACGTGATTATGGAACCCTCGCTTTGTTGAACAAAGGTGATGGAAAATATGACCTCCCAAAGAATCCGAAAGACCAAACTGTATTACGCTATGACGGACCAAACGCTGATAATGCCATTGGTGCCGGCGGTGCGCCCTTTATAGCTGCTGCTTATTGGCCTGCCTCTACAATGGGACAGTATTCCGGTATGCAGCTTGAAAATGTAGAAGTATTTATTCTTGATCCTGTATTTGGTGCAACCTTGAAGATTTACGGTCAAGGAACTGCCTCAGAACCGGGTCAGTTACTCTATGAACAAGCCTTTAGCCCGACTGATCACAGCTGGAATAATGTTGAACTCGATGATCCGGTCGAAATTACCGGAGAAGACTTCTGGGTAGGCTACGAAGTAGAATACGGTGAAGGATTATTCCCGGCAGGTGTGGACGAAGGTCCGGCTGTAAACGGATTTGGAAATATGGTATACTTGCAAGGAGAGTGGATGACCTTACTTGAAGCATCTGCTACCTTAAATTATAACTGGAATATCGCTGCATTCCTTGGCAGTGGTGTAACATATGCTAATGATGTGGGAGTACAACAATTACTTAGCCCCTCATCAAATATTCAACTTGGTGACGAAACTGTTATCGTTCGTGTAAAGAACTACGGAACCGAGCCACAAAGCAATATTGCTGTTAGCTATAGCTTTGAAGGTGGAGCTCCTGTAACAGGAACCATAACCGGACCATTAGCACCCGGAGCTACCTTTGACTATACTTTTGCAGGTACAGTTGATTTAGGTATTGAAGGTCAAACCTATGAGTTTGAAGTTTGTGCTATAGTTGCCGGAGACGAAAATCCTGCAAATGACTGTAGAACAATTGAAGTAACACATATCGTTGCTGAATATTGCGATGCTTCTACTACCTATACTGATGAGTACATCGCAAGAGTACAAATCGGTACCATAGATAATAGCAGTGAATGGCAAGGTGGTGTAGCTGATTATACCGATCAGTATACAATCATTTCTGCCGGCTTCAGTGAAGAAATTACTGTAACAAACGGTTCCCCATGGGCTTCCGATAAAGTTACAGTATGGGTTGACTGGAATGCTAACTACGAATTTGATGTAGGAACTGAAGAAGAGTATGTATTGGTTAGTGAAGACTCTGGTGCTACTTTCAAAGGTGATATTATGGTACCCGCCGGTACTCCCGCTGGAACCTACCGCATGCGTATCCGTTTATCATACTCAACCAATCCTACTCCCTGTGGCGTAATGAGCTACGGTGAAGTTGAAGATTATTCAATTAAGGTTGGTGAAGGTGTGCCATGGTTATATGCTACTCCATTGTCAGGTTCACTTGCAGGTGGAGAAAGCACAACTATCGAAGTTACTTTTGATGCTACCGATACACATGTTGGAACTTACGAAGGAAGCTTGGTATTTAACTCAAACGACCCGGAGAATCCTTCAGTCGTGGTGCCTGCTACCTTGAATGTGGTTCCATCCGAACTGCCTGCACCTAGAAACGTTGCAGTTGTTGCAATGACGAATAGTGCAATCGTACAGTGGCTTGAGCCTAACTTCGGTACTTTAACCGACTTGAACCTTGTAAGCTATACAATTTTACGTGATGGTGAACAAGTAGGAAGCGTGCCTGCTGATGAATTCTTCTTCTATGAAGACGGAGTTGCAGCCGGAAATGTTACCTATGGTGTAATTGCTGTATACGAAGAACCTTATCCGGGTGAATCAGATATGGTAACTGCCGCAGGTACCGTATTCGATCCTATTACTGAAATACCATACGCAAATGACTTTGAAACTGACTTCTCAACAACAGGATGGTTTATTTTTGACGAAGATGGAAATACAAACGTGAGAACTTGGGCTGTTTCAACAACTCAATCACACTCACCTACTACCTCCATGTTCCATAACTATGGACCTTCTGCACAATATGAAGACGGATGGTTGATTTCACGTAAGATTCAGTTACCTGCTTCCGGAGACCTCGAACTGAGCTTCTGGAGCTATAACACATTCCCGACATACTATGATAAGAATAGTGTATTAATTAGTACTGACAGAGGCTATCCCGCAAGCGAAGACTTTGTTGAAGTTTGGTCACCTGATGCAATAGAAACTGCATGGGTTCAAACATCAATAGACCTTAGTGGCTATGCCGGACAAGCTGTGTATATCGCATTCCGTTACCAAGGTAGCAATGCGCATGCATGGTACCTCGATGACGTAGAAGTAAAAGAAGCTGTTTTCGCTCCTGAAATTAGTGTTACTCCTATCTCATTGCACGAAACCTTGATGCAAGGCGAAACTTCAAGCAAGCAAGTAACTGTTACCAATATGGGTACAGCCGATCTTGAATTTGAACTTGAAGTACTTACTGAGCGTCGTAACCCTGCACCTCAATTTAAGCCTGATTATGCTCGCGTTCTCGAACGTATGGAAGCTGAAGGTTATACCGTGTTAAGCAAATCGAACCATAGCGGCGCTGCTGTTCCTGCACCATATGCAGTAGCAGAAGAAATATTGCGCTACGATAATGGTGTAAACGATGACGCCATTGGTTTGACAAGCGGTGGAACTTTCCATGTTTCTGCATACTGGCCTGCTTCTACAATGGGTCAATATTCAGGCATGAAAATCGAAAAGGTTGAAGCCTATATTAATGATCAGGTGAGCTCCGTTAAGCTTAAAATATACGGACAAGGTTCTTCAACAGCACCCGGCACCTTATTGCATGAACAAGCATTCACACCTTCTGTTGGAGACTGGAATTTAGTTGAACTGAGCGATCAGGTTGATATTACCGGTGATGATATTTGGATTGGATACGAAGTAACACATGCTGGAGGTACTTATCCTGCCGGATGTGATGCAGGTCCTGCCGTTGTCGGATTTGGTGATATGATTTCAACTGACGGTTCAGCATGGGATCCAATCTCTGTATTAGCTGGATTTGATGTGAACTGGAATATCGCAGCACATCTGATTGATGGAGTCGTATATACGAACGACGTTGGAGTACAGCAGCTTGTGAACCCTGTGTCAGGCGTTGGATTGAGCAATAATGAACCTGTTACCATAAGAGTTAAAAACTATGGAACTAGTCCACAAAGCAATATCCCTGTGAGCTACAGCCTCGATGGTGGTCCGCTTATTATGGGCACCATTGATGGTCCGGTGGCCCCCGGTGCAACAGCAGACTTCACTTTTGGAATGAATGCTGATTTGGGTGTAGAAGGTCAAACCTATTCATTCCATATTTGTGCACTTATCCCTGGTGATGAAAATCCTGCCAATAACTGTAAAACTGTTGAAGTAACACATATGGCTCCTGCTTATTGTGATGCTACAACTGGTTCAGGAAACTATGAGTACATCGCAAGAGTACAGTTTGGTGATATTGATAATAGCAGCGGCTGGCAAGGTGGTGTAGCTGATTATACCGATCAGTATACAATCATCGATCCGGGTGCAAGTGAAGCAATTACCATTACAAATAGCAATATGCCCGATCCGGAAGACTTTGTTACCGCTTGGGTTGATTGGAACCAAAACTATGTATACGAGCAAGGTACTGACGAGGAATATTTCCTTGTAACAAATGATGGTGGTGTAACCTTTGTTGGAAACATCAGTGTTCCTGCTGGCGTTGCCGGTGGTGATTACCGCATGCGTGTACGTATGACTTGGGGCTGGGATAAAGAACCAGAACCTTGTGGAAACGCAATGTATGGTGAAGTTGAAGAATATACGATTCGAGTAAGCGGTGCTCCTGCAGGAGATTGGCTCACAGCCACTCCTTTATCAGGTGTTGTACCTGCCGGAGAATCTATGATTATCGACGTAAACTTTGACGCAACTGGTCTTGCCGTTGGAACCTATGAAGGAGGCCTCGTGTTTACTTCAAACGACGGTGCAAATCCTGTTGTTGCTGTACCTGTTACCTTAGATGTTGAAGAATCCAATATCTGTTATCCTGCTCCTCGCAACCTCACCGATGTGGTTGAAGGACAAGATGTAACCT
>CAZQBU010000032.1:0-26486 GCA_964592175.1 uncultured Lentimicrobiaceae bacterium | reverse complement strand
ATGGAAAATGGGAGGATTGGAAAGAAAATTGTAGGTTTGTGAATTAAACAGGTTATATGTTCTTTGTTCAGTATTTTTATTGATGTAATAGAGTCTTTAAATAAAATATCTTTTGTTGAAATAGCTGCCCTTGCCGTCAGACTTTTTCTATCAATACCTTCCCGAATAAGAAGAGCTGGATATTGATAGATTCTTGTATCTTTGATAATATCAACTTTATCATTTTCAAACGAATCAACATTATCATAATCTATGTGAAAGGATTCAATAGCCTCTGTTTTTATCAAGGATAAATTTTCAATTTTAGAAGTATCTTTTGGTTTATCTAAGGCTTTAGACTTACTGTGAAAACCTGTAGAGTAAATAAATTTCTTTTCATTCTCAATAACTCTTTTGATAATATTATAATTTTCCTTGATTCTTCTGATAAGATTAAAATCTAAGTAAGAACCATATACCAATACTTTCCAAAGCCAATCATATTCCTTCAATTTATTTTGTTGTACTTCTTTATAATCAGAACGATTTAATGAAAACACTTTAAATAAAGAGAAGAATCTACTTTGTTTTAATGAAATATGATCTAAAATATTTCCATCTGTGTTTTCTCCATTTGCATAACGATAAAAAATAATAGTAGGGGGTGCTATAGCAGGCTTATTTGATTGATCAAACACTTCATGCCTTACATTTGATAGCTCAAAAACCTTATCAATAAAATACTCTTCAAGCAAATACTGTCTGAATGGGCTACTTTCATTATTATATCCCAAATTATATAAGCTGCTACTTCGTATGATAAATGCAACTTGTGTTTGTTTATGGCAAAAATCACTCACTCTAAATACAAAACCTTCAACTATTTCATTATTATTAATTGCTATGTTGAACTTCTTTTTTAGAGAAGTTTCATTGTATCTTCTATTCCTAAGGTAACTTTTACCCACCTCAGACATTCCGCCACCTTTCCAAGGCGGATTACCCAAAATAAAGTCAAATTCAACATCTTTAAATGTAGCATTATATGTAGCATTAGCATCAAAAAAATCTGCTTCAAAAAAGTTTGAATTTAAAAGAATAGGGAATTTAAAAGACTCAACAGCAGGTGGCTCCAAATAATCTAAAAGAGTAAGATAAATGGAAAAAATTGCAACTTGAATAGCACTTAAATCTTTATCAACTCCAAAAATATTCTCTTTTACAAGCTCTTTGATGTCAGATTTAAATTTTTCAGATTTAATATCAGCATTGGTTTCTTCAATGTATTTTTCAATAATTTTACGCAGTGTTTCCACTAAAAATATTCCTGAACCACAGGCTGGATCTAGAACCTTGCAAGAAGCAGTGCTGCTTTCTGAATTTAATTTTTTTGTTACAGTTTGGCTGATTATATAATCAACAAGGAAAGTAGGTGTATAGTATGCCCCAGCTTTTGTTTGATTTTCCTTACCTATAAACCTTTCATAAACATTACTGATTAACTCAATAGGTAAGACAGAAAAATCATATAATTGAAAAAGTGATGGTTGCCTCGCTTTTATATCTCCACCCTTTAATAATTTTTTTATAAGGATGAAAGCTTCATCTGGAATATTGTAAAAGTCCGTTTTACTAATTGGAAATAAATCTCCATTAAACCCCTTATCTTTACTTTGTAGATGGGTGAAAAACTCAAAAACCTGTTCTTTATTGAGTAATAGCTCACTAAACTCTTCTTTGCCCCAAACCCTTGCTTCACCATCAAAACTCAATTTAATTTTTCTATCTATAAGATAACGTATAAATATAACCTTACCAATTAAAGAGTTTGCTACTTTCCGTTCGCATTGATATTGTTTTAAAAGCTTCTCTTGTGTAGCCTCAATGTTCTTCAGCAAATAATAATCTACTCTGTGCTTATATTTAAAATGACTTTTATATTGTTCTAAAGTTTTTCCTGTAACCAACTCAAAATAAGAGAAATCATTTAGAACCTCATTGCCTCCCAAACGCTTTAATAATTGTGTGTTTTTATCAATTGCGAACCCATTATATATACTAAGCTCATTATCCTCTATAATGAAAACTATAGGCGTTTCATTAAAATTCCAAATGGCTTTATGCAGATCTGCTTTATTATTAGGGTTTTCAAAAAACAATATTAGTGGCTTATTATCAAAATGAAAAATTGCCTTTGGCGACCATTTTTCAGTATCTTCTAGCAAACGTATAACACGACTTGGAAATACAACTTTGTCTTTCCAATCTTTGTCAGAAAGTAAAATTAAAGAGTCCTTTTCAGCATACTCTAATTTTGAAAATAATTGTTGTAAATCCATAATTTAACCCTTTCTATATCGTTTTAAACTCCACTCCGGCATCTTTCATTTGAAGGACAGTATTGGTTTTTAACTGATCGTTGCCTTTAAAAATCCTGTCCAATGCAATGACCTTGGCAGGTTTTGCAGCGATTACAGAATCTATTATATCCTGTGTAGCTTTTTCTAATAGCAAAACAAGCTCATCATCATTTATTATATAGTATGCATCTCTCTTTTCAATCTTACTGTTTAGATCTTTACCGCTTTTTAGCAAAAGTTCATAAACCATGTTTTCTACGGTGGCATGCTCTGCCACTGGGTCAACAAATAGTTTCATCTGCTCAGCCAACTCCTCAGCATTTTTACTCTCTAACTGCTGCCACTGCTTGAAATTGCTATTGCTAAGTTTTAGCACCTTGAAGCCCAAATCTTGCGACCGCAATTGCTCTATCTTTTCTTTTAGATTTTCTATCTCTTCTTTGGTTTCATCTGTGGGTAGCTCCCCTTGTAGTTTCTTTATTTCAGTTTCTGTCTTTTTTATATCTTCCTTTATTTCAGCTTCTATCTTTTTGCCAGCTCTACGAATACGCTCCTTGGCAATATCTGCAATGGTTTCGTATCCTGCTTTATATGCTTCACTTTTCTCTTCTGTAAGCTCGGGAAGCTGAACACAAATATATTTTCTATTACCACCATCTTCTTTGTTTAAATCCATTAGAGCATGAGCTGTTGAACCAGAACCAGCAAAAAAATCTAGGATTATATCTTCTTTCCTTGTAGAGATTTGTAAAGCTCTTATTATAAATCCGATTGGTTTTGGAAAATCAAAAACTTTCTTTCCTTCAAACAAATCTCTTACATCCCTTGTTGCTTTTTTATTTCCTTCTATTTTAGTCCATAAATTCCCTGGTTGTTTCAAGCGTCCTTCTAAATAAAATTTCTGAAAAACATTCCACTCTTTATTTTCATTTTGCCTCCACTCAATTAAATTGCCTTCAACTAATTCATCAAACTTTTCCTTACCACAAATCCATCTACTTTCATAACCTGTTGGTCCTATAGGAAAAACTTTTGTTCCATCTGGGGCTATAAGTGGATAATACATTGTAGGTCGATCTTCACGTCGGTCTTCTCCCCCTGTTCTCCTCAAGGATCTAATTAAGTAAGTCCCATTTTCATCTTCTCTATCATATATTTTACTTTCTTCTTCTGTTAGAGGTATTCCTACAAGTTTAAGGTCTGTAGATTTAGAATATACTAGTAAGTAATCCATTTCATTTACAAATGCTTTTGCACCTCCACCACCTGTTGGCGTTCCTGTTGCTCTAGTTATTTGTGCTAAAAAATTCTCCTCTCCAAAAATCTCATTCATCAGCAAGCGCAGGTTATGCACCTCGTTATCATCAATAGAAATGAAAATCACACCATCTTGTCGCAAAAGGTTTTTTGCCAAATATAGGCGTGGCATCATCATATTCAACCAGTTGCTGTGGTATTGTCCATTCTCTTTGCTATTTCTACGAAACAGACCATCCTTGGTCATATAACCCTCTTCATTTTTGTCGCCCACACGCTCTTGGTATTCTCTTTTGGTTTCACTAAATTTATCAGGATAAATAAAAGAATCATTTCCGGTGTTGTATGGCGGGTCTATATATATCATTTTTATTTTCCCAAAGTAGCTTTTTTGTAGCACTTTCAGCACCTCAAGGTTTTCGCCTTCAATAAAAATATTATTGGTTTCATCAAAGTTTATGCTTTCATCTTTGGCAGGTATCAGGGTTTTGCTTGTGGGTGTTTGCAAGGTTTTAAAAGCTTCACTTTTGCCTGCCCAATTCAGCACATAGCGCTCATTAGAAAAATTTATATCCTCTCCAAGTGTTGCTTGCAGCTTCTCCCAGTCTATTTTACCCTCGCTAAACACTTCGGGCAAAATCTGTTTCAATGAATCAATTTTTTCAGCAATAATATCCAGGCTTGTTCCATTCATAACGTACAACACTTTCCAAGCAACCATCCATGTTTACTATCCTTTGGCTTTAAACTTCTTTAATTTGCTTATTTTTATGACTGCTTTTATTAAGTTAACAAAGTTAATAACAATTACATAATTTATAAATTATCTTTTAAGTTATTGCATTTTTTGCAAACATACTTCGGAATTATTTTGCTAACTAAATGATTTTAATGCACTTATTCTTATATTTTTTCAAAAAATCATTTCAAAACCGTATCTTCGCATTTTAAATTGTTCCCATGAAAATTATCAGTTACAACGTAAATGGCATTCGTGCCGCTATCAATAAGGGCTTTTTGGATTGGCTTTCAGATGAAAAGCCGGATGTAATTTGTTTGCAGGAAATAAAAGCGATGCATGAACAAATTCCGCTTTTAGATTTCGAAGCTTTGGGCTATCATCATTATTGGTATCCGGCCGAGAAAAAAGGATATAGCGGCGTTGCCATTTTATCCTTACAAGAGCCCGATCATGTACAAATCGGTATGGGCTTGCCCGACTACGACCGTGAAGGGCGTTTTGTACGAGCCGATTTTGGTGCGTTATCGGTAGTATCCGTTTACCATCCTTCGGGGAGCAGTGGCGATGCGCGACAAGCTTTTAAAATGAAGTGGCTGAGTGATTTCGAAAATTATGTGGCACAGCTACGAAAAGAACGTCCCCAACTGGTGTTATCAGGCGATTACAATATTTGTCATGAAGCAATTGACATTCACGATCCGGTTCGCAATTCAAAGGTGTCCGGCTTTTTACCCGAAGAGCGAGAATGGATGACACAGTTTCTCGATCAAGGCTTTATCGACAGCTTCCGACACTTGCAGAAAGAGCCGCACAACTACAGCTGGTGGAGTTATAGAGCAAATGCACGAGCAAACAACAAAGGCTGGAGAATCGATTATAATATGCTGACTGATAACTTATTACCCAGATTGAAAAATGCAGGAATCATGCCGGAGGTTGTCCACTCGGACCATTGTCCGGTTTGGGTTGAGTTGGAGGACTAATATTTCTCAAGTACAACCAGTGCACTTGCCATTTCTTTCACATGCGATATACTCAAATGGATATGACGTATCCCGTGCTGCGCAATAAATTCACTTACTTTACCATGAGTGATGATGGTTGGTTTACCTAATTCATCATTTACCACTTCAATCTCATGAAATGCCATCCCATAGCGATAGCCGGTTCCTAAAGCTTTGAAAAAGGCTTCTTTGGCAGCAAAACGTGCTGCATAATGCTGGTAAATGGTGCTGCGCTCATCGGAATAAGCTTGTTCACGCGAAGTAAATAATTTATCACGCAACTCTTGACTTTGCGATAAACGTTGCTCCATACGAGCTACCTCAATAATATCGGTACCAATACCAAAAATCATGTTTAAGAATTTAATGCAAATGTAGGCATTTCCCGGGGATGGCATAAAAAAATACGGCAGCACTTTCATAAAAAGCTATCGAAAGGCTACCGTATTCATTCCTTGTATTCCGTTATTAATGCAGGCTTATTCGGTTTGCCTGAGCATCTTCCATGATTATTTCATAGAAATAGCCTGAGCCAAAATCTTTTTTAAGCGCAATAACGCCTTCAAATAGTACGATATCACCAAGATTTAACTCTTCGTTTGTTGTTACGGTAAGGTCATACAGCTCACCAAAGCTGGTTCCATCTTGGATATGCACCCAATTTTTTCGCATTATCCCGGGGCTATATTTCACTACTTCACCCAGCACTTTTACATTCGTGCCTTCAAGCTCATTTTGGTGCTCAAATAGTTCAGCAAGGCTAATACTGCCATCAACAGGCTGCATGGGCTCGGTATGTACACGCCCCATGGCAGGCGAACCTTTTGAGGCTTCCATCATCGCTTTTTCGGGCATTTGACCGGAGGCGGGAATAGGCTGCGTACTTAAATTACCAACAAATAAAATATGGTCAAAGCTGCGGTCAAGCTCTTTGCTGTAAAACTCACTCATCTCCATCGATTCCGAATAATAATAAGTTTTACCTCGCTCTACCTCCATCTTGTTTACTGCCAGCCAAAGCTGTTTATTTCCTTCACCGGCTAAAATATAGGTGTAGGAATTGGTTTGTATGACTTCGTCAACCACAATCTCCTTGTTATAAGGGTCAATCATATAATCAACCGTCTTCGCACTTTTTTGCTGACATGAAGCCAAAAACAAAATTCCAAGAAATAATAAAATGCCGTTGCGCATATATTGTAAAGTATTAATCAATAAGACAATAAGTTATAAAAACTGATTTTATTAATGCGGCTCAGTCCAACCCGAAATCATGGCTTTGAAATTACTAATTGCCGTGGTACCCATCGTGCTGAAATACACATGTATCACTAAAAAGAGTGATAACAAAAATCCCACCACCCCATGCAAGAGTGCAGTCAGGTAGATACCGCTATAGTTTAGGACTTTCGTTACAATCATTTCGGGGAACAACAATGCCAATCCGGTAAGTATTACTATTGGAACCAACACATATAATGCACCCACATATGTGAGTTTCTGCAATGGGTTAAACTTTTGTGTTTCATTTATCGGAAAGGGAGTTGATTCTCCTTTAAAGTGTCCGCGGATATAATAATCGATTTGTTTAATCAGGCTTTTAAGGAATCCTTTTAAGTTAATTCGATAAAAGCTTCCATTATTTGTAACGATATTTCCGACAAAAAATATGACGTAATTCAATGAAACGATTACACCGGCCACATTATGCCATGCTACGGCATATTGAAATGGTATAAGCGGAGAGTCGGGATTGCTGTATTGCATACTGATTCCGGTTGCAATCAATACAAGAAACATCAATGCATTGATAGCGTGCCATAGCCGAAGCCAAATGGGATATAAATATATTTTTTTGGACATATTATTTTTTTATTATACGGAAAATTGCATGAATCAATACTCCTAATAATGTTGCGCCAAACAGTATCAGGCTAATTTTATTTAGATATATATTCCGGTTTGCCCCAATCACATATGCTTCGTTAATCAGCACTGCGTTTAAGGTACCTCTATCACGGCGCGATTCAATGTTTTGATATTTATATAGTGAACTCATCAGCAAGGTATTTGCCGAATGGCATTCCACACAATTTTTTACTGCTAAATCTTTTTCAAGAATATTATGTGCCACCCACAAGGTATCTTCGGGTGAGGTATGGCACTCGATGCAGCGTACTGCATTAAAGTGTAGCTTATAATTGGGTAAAAATGAATGGATTTCATTTAATGGTCGCTTCACGCTATCCGAAACAAGTTGAAACTTATCCGGATTATCATGACATGAAGCACAAGTATTATTATGATGTCGAACTATTTCGGACACTTTAAAGTTTTCACGTGTCATGGCTCGGTATGAATGTGGGTCGTGACACATCCAACAGTTAAAGCTTTCATCATGACGGCTTGAGTGAACACTTTTAAAGAATTCATCTTCAATCAGTTCAAACTGATATTGTTCATAAGTGGGATCACCTCCATGGCAATCAAGGCAGCTGTACATTTCATCCAAGCGCAGCTCAGCATTATGCGGAAATTCTTCATAATCCGGTGAGTGACAGTCGGTACAGCTAAAATGACGGTGTACGCCATTATAAAATTTATCTTGATCGAAGATGAAGTTTGGATTCATGGCTTTTCGCTCGATGCGTCCGGTCATTTCATTTTCGTAGCTATATATCTTTTTGGAGTGGCAGTCGAAACAATGACTGTTTTCCTCAAAAGCAGCAGGTTCACCTTCAAAATCAACCAACATTTGTGATTGTATCTGCGTAGTGAACAGTATAATGACAGCAAAAAACAAAAGTAGTTTTTTCATAAGAACGAGAATTAGTTAAATACTGTTTACTATATCGGTGTACATTCTTTTTCAACACAATTTATTTCCATACAGTCTGTCGATATTTCATGCGTGTCTTCCCATTAGTACACCGAATTATTTAAATATCAACACTTTCTATCAGCCTTTTCAGTTTTGGCTGCTTTGTGTATTTCAAACCAACAAAAGGTTTGCCACAGCAACTGTACCGGGGCAAACCTTTAGGGTTTAGATGTGTTTAACGCTTTATTATTTTTTTAGTGAGCGTACATAGTTTACCACAGCCCATCTTTCTTCTTCATCAATAATTTTACTTTCGTAGTTGGGCATCTCATCTCTTCCGATGATTGACATATAATAGAGTTCACCGTCAGTAACGGATGCTTGCCATTTGGCATCGCTGAAGTCACCGGGATCGGTTTCAAGGTTACGTGCTTTTGGTCCGTCTCCTTGTCCTACGTTACCATGGCAAGAGCGGCAATGTTTTGCATATACTGATTTACCAAATTTCACACTGGCGTCGTCACCTTTATCCGGGTTTGCTTTGCTTTTGTATTCTGCAGGGATTTTCCATGGCTCGCCTTTTTTAGCATCTTGCGGAACTGTAAAGGCTAAGAAAGCCATTGCTGAAATTGCCATGATAGCAATATAAAACGATCTCATTTTCATAGTATTACTAGTTTTAATGATTAATAATTAATTAAAAATTCCAAAGTCGTATCATCGAGAAACCAAACATCATGCCACCATCGGTAAAGTCGTAGGAATTAAACAAATAATTTTCCTGAGGGATTAAACCTTTTGCCGAGGCTACATAGATGTGAAACACGTGTGTGCTTGTTCGAATTTCCCAACCCAAGCCTAAATTTGGTTTTGCCGGATCCAAGCGCTCATCATCACGATGTTCGGTTATGGACTTTAGCATGAGCGGGCTATCAAACTGGAAAATAATTGACGACTGTGGTGAGAATTTTGCTCTTCCATTAAAGCCAAGTCCAAAACGGTCATGGTCCACACCTTCACGTGTTTGGTTGTAGTGCGTAAAACTGGCATGTGCTTGCAAAGAAAGCCAATCATTGACTCTACGACCTATAATCAGTTGTGTAAAATAGGAATAGCGATTTCCAAATTTATAGTTCTTTCCGAAAGCTTCTGCATTACGCCCGTCGACAGCCACATTTGCAAAAATTGCCACGGCAACAGGCACGGCATTTTTACGCGTTTGCTCCAAAATATTGTATTTAACAGAAAAGTCGCTATACATATTTTGTAAGCTCAAACCATAGCCAACTTGAAGTTTCTTAATCGGGACATAGGAAAAATGCATTCGCATATTTGCTCCCGGAGCATAAATGCCAAACAAATCTGAAAAGCCGTTGCTCATCGGGCTAAACTTATGCTGAATGGTATATTCCAAGGTCTTAATATATGGTACGACCGTAGTTTGATTGTCGAGTAAAATTCCGCTTTCAAAAGGAGCTCTAACAGGACGGTCTTTTGGTTTTTTCTCAGCTTGCTCGTCTTGTGCATGCACACTCAAAACCATCAGAACCAACACACTTAAAATTGAAACTATTTTTTTCATAGGTAGTTGCATTATCAGATTAATTATTCTTTGCTCCCTGCTCAATCCAGCTTAAAATCAAAGCAGCTTCCGCATCACTATATTTTGCGGCATGTGAACTGTTTGGCAATGCTTTGGTATAAATTTTACTATCATTGGGGACTTCCGTGTTCACACGTGCCGGCACAATGGATGCATATGCATTTTCGGCACGCAAATCCGGAGCAATATTTCCGCCATGGCAGTTCAGGCATTTTCCGGCAAAAATGGGAACGATTTCCTGTGCAAAGCTGATATCTATATCCGGGTCAATCGATGGAATATCTGCTTCGTAAAAATCATATTGACAGGAACTTACAATGAATACAGCTATTAATAGCAACAAACTAAATATCAAGTGTTTATTCATTTTTTTTATTTTTTTGAAAATACCTTATTATATAGCAAGCATAAACAGTGTGCAGTAAAACCAATTACCACACACTGTTTATCTTTTGTTAATCAAGGGCTTCAATTGAATTTACCAACAATGCTTTAGTGTATGGATAGTTATGGATTCCAAAGCTTTGGTCGTAATGAACAATGCTATGGTTTACAAATGCTCCCACATGATTTGCCGGGTGCGTTCCGGGGATAATGTGGTTTGAGGCATCCATAATTCCTTTTTCTTGCAGCTTCGTATTTAAATCGGCCAACAATCCTTTAATCTCAGTTTTTACATTTGTAATTAAGGTGTTGAGGGTTTCCGTATTTGTGTGACAGCTTGTACAAGCGGTAGTCAAAATATTTGGATTTTCCGGGTTACCCCATGTTAGATTCATCATGTGACCACCAGCATTTTCGCCTGAGTTTTCAACAAGGTGGCAAGTGACACAAGTGTGCTCTATCATGCTGGTATGTGCGGAATTTGAATATCCAGTACCAATTTCAAAAGCTCCTTTACCGGCAACGATAACAGCTTGTCCGCCATAGTGTGGTCCCCAATACATATTTGTAGCGGTTACATCAGGACCGTTCACAGTAGGCATTGGACCGGGGTCTTGCGGCTGATGGCAAGTAGCGCATAAATTACCTTTGCCCAAGTCTACCACATCACCTGAAATACGTAATGTTATGGGATCTGTGGTTGCCAATGACCAGTCGCTTGCACTGTATTCAGTATGAATATTGTGGCAAGTGTAACAGTTTGGAGGATTGGGATTACTAATAGGTGCTGAAGTGTTGTCGGCTCCGGTTAAAATAATTTCACGGAAGCCTTGGCTGCTATGACAAGCTGCACAACTTGCATTATTGCTACGTAAATAGGTTTTACCCATCGCGTGTGCCGACATTTCCCAATGACGTGTGTAAGCAAAGTTCACCTGACTGTTGTCGTGGCAAGCTGCACAAGTAGCAGTTCCGTCGAGGCCATTAATTCCGTCTTCACCATCGCGACCGTCTTTTCCGGGCAGTCCTGCCGGTCCTTCTTTGGTACATGACATAAAACTAATTGATGTAATCATCAATAATGCCATCATCCAACTTATTTGCTTCATGATTTTCATATACGTGTAAGGTTTTAGGTTACTATTTTTTAGTTTATTTCTTTCCATTGCAATTTTACTTCTAACCGTAATTTCTCACAATAGCTTTTTAATGAGATTTATCGCAGCTTAAAGCGATGTATATACATTCATGGATTGATATATATCAACAAAAAAATCCAAAAAATTGCTTACTGATTGATTTCTAACATATTATACTGTTCGCGCATTGAAGGAGGTGATTTAATACCAATCGCACGATTTGTTAAAAAAAGTTATAAAAGTTAAAATTTCTTAACGACTTGCTGTCGGTCATAAACTAATAAATAGGAGGCATTTCGTTTTTGATATAATACATGGGATTTGGCATTTAAAACTGTTGATCAGGAATGTAAATGTGCTTATTAATGCCATGATTCATATAATATTTGTTAATTTATTTCAAATTTATATTCAAAAAAAATCTAAACAAGCTGTTACCTGCATTGGTATCACACTTAAAATCAGTATATTTGTATTTATTGTTTTCGCATAACGCGAGATTTTAATTTACATACAATAGCCGAAGTGTTAAGATATTATTAGAAAACATTGTAAATTTGTACAGCAAATTGTAAGAATTATGAGCACAACAAAACTTAATGAATTTGATATTCTGGATTTACTTAATGAATATCACTCTGAAATGCGTAAACTAAGGCACAAAGCTGCTTTTGTCCGCGCTAAAATCGATGAATTAGAGGCTGAGCTGGAACTCATCAGGCGATATGGTCGTACCGACTCTGACAAGATTTTAGGTTTATCTGAAGAAACGACAATGCAGACTGCCTCTACCATAAAACACAGTCCTGCCAAGCAAAAAAGATCTACGACACGCAAAAAGCCCGGTCGTAAGCCCCAACCTTTATCACAATGGGATCAAATGATTTATGATAGCATTGTTGAAAACGGCAGAGCCATGCTCAGTCGAGATATTTTGGTTGTTTTAACCGAAAAAGCCAAAGCGCTCGATTTATACGAAAGTGAAGCGCATACCAGAGTAAAGCTAAATCAATGCCTTGTGAAAATGACATCTGAAAGGCGTAAAGACTTACTGAAACTAAGACATGCCGGTCGCGGATTTGCCTATGCCTTGCCGCAATGGGTCGATTCTTCAGGGGCTGCATTCCCGGAGTTTCAATTAATTTCTAAATAAAAAGCTGTTTTTAAACAAGCTTATTGCCTTATATATTAGTATGAGGCGAGATTTTCGTGCATATTAGTCTGCCTCAAGCAGCCAGTCTATCGGGATACGTGCAAACACGATATCTCGATAGTCATCTTTTTCGAATACAAGGGCGATATCACCATTGTCTAACACACTAAATGAAGAATAAGCCGCTTCGCCGGGATAAATTGTCTTTTGCAGGGGCCAAGTTTGTCCTCCATCCATGCTGATGCTAAAGCTCAAATTTTCACGTTTGTCGACAGATTTTGCATTTGCAAACAAGAGTACGGGAATTTTATTCCCGTCTTTTTCAATATGATGCTGTAAAAAATCAGCATTACAAGAGGGGTCGATAAGCTCCGGGGCAGCTGTGGATTCCCAGCTTAATCCCTTATCCATAGATGTGTGCAAATAACGCATTCCTGCTCCATTTACTCTGCTGTTAATCATCCAGCTTCCATTAGCAAGCTCTACAATCTTCGATTCATCAGCCGGCTTCACAGGGGTTTCAATAAGGTACCAGTTTTTTCCCCCATCATCACTTCCAAAAACAAATAAGCCTCGCTGCAGATTAACAAGTGTATGTAATAAGGTGCCCGATTTTGTTTGAGTGCCATTCCCGGAGCTGATAAACTTAAAGTCAGCATGCCAATCGGGCAGACTGATAGATGAAGTAATATCTACCGGAGATGACCAGGTATTTCCATTATCCGTGCTTTTTATATAATGCAGGTAATAAATATGCTTTTCATTGTCTAAGTCCATAAAGTTGTAAAACAAAAAAATAGTTCCACCTAACTTATCAACAACAAATGACGGGTCGGAAGCCGACGAGCCAAGCGGAAAATCAATAATTGTTTCAATATTTGACCAGCTTAACCCATTATCGTGGCTTTTACGCAATACGATATTAATGTCGCGGCTATGGCGCAAATCGCCACACGATGGCACGCGCTCATCAGCAGCAACAAGGATAGTCCCGTCAGCAGCTACCGCCACAGCAGGTATACGAAAACAGTTCACTTCCGGACGAATATCGGTATTAAACAAACTGACAAAGTCGAAAGGCATATCGTTGCTTTGGCTAAATGCAATCGGGATATACAAGCTTAATCCAACAAAAAGAAAAATGATTTTACTAGCTATTCTCATATTAAGTTCAACTGATTAATCTGTCTTTTTAAATATTCCTCCAACCCCTTTACCCAGTCGTTCAAGGGTTTCAACACCTTTAAGAATAAAGGGAGCTGTTTCTATATCATCATAGCGCTCGTTGATATAATCCACTTCGGGCTGTTCGGGGAAAATGATAATTCGACTATAATTTTCAAAATATTTCTCCATTCTATAAGGTAAGTTTTCCAACGCATTAATGTAGGATACATTCCCTTTTCGCGATGAAACCAATAACAAAATATCGTCTGAACGTAATTTTGAAGATAGTTTTAAAATGGCATTCCAATTTTCAAAAATCTCGAATTGTATCTTCAAGGATATTTTATTTTTTTTCATGAATTTTTGAACGGCATTTTTTGTTTTTTCATCACAAAAGCAAAGCATGCTCAGGCTGATTTCAGAAGCCAGCCTCGCTATTTTATCAAGCCACAGCTGAAAGCCGGGCTCATGTTCAGCCAAAGGCGGAATAGCAAGCACCATCCTTTTATGTGTCATAAGTGGCTGGGCGAAATGACAAATGAAAATGCTATTAAAATGATTATGGATAATGCTTTCCATTTTATTTCCAATAATAAAATCGATTACACCGGCTCGTTGCGGCCAGCCAAGAACCAACACATTAGCTTGCTCTTCTTTGGCTACACGTACGATACCTCCGGCCGCATTATTATCTAAAGTGACCATCAAATGTACATTTGTTTCGTTAGCAGCAGCTTGCTTTTCCAGAAACTGTAAAGCTGTTTTTGCCTTACGCAGATTTTGTTCGGCTTCTCGGTTATTTATTACGATTGATAATACAGTGATGGGATTTTTAACGGCTTTATCTTTAATAAAAGCGGAAAAATCAAAAAGATTTTCTGCATTTTGAGGATTGGCAACAGGCATTAGAATCTTCTCTTTCATATCGGCTTGGCCGGCTTCAGGG
This sequence comes from uncultured Lentimicrobiaceae bacterium, assembly GCA_964592175.1. Lineage (GTDB taxonomy): Bacteria > Bacteroidota > Bacteroidia > Bacteroidales > F082 > JALNZU01. The sequence continues at coordinate 11,931 of CAZQBU010000032.1, read as the reverse complement.
AGAGGCGAGCTAGCTTCTGCAACAATGATTTTCTTTGCTGCATTTTCAGTAGCCACCGAGCTCACAACACAAGTTATCAAAATCAATATAATCGTTCCATTCAAGATGTTTTCATCTACCAAACCGCCTTTATATGCTACTAAAATCACAGCAATAGTTGCAGCAGCATGTGCACTGCTTAATCCAAAAATAAGTTGTCTTTGAACGCGTGTATATCTAAAAAGAATTTGTGTACCCCAGGCAGCAAACCATTTCCCAAATATTGCCACTACAGATAAAACTCCTGCCACAATCAAAGCCTCGGTACCCTTAAAAATAACCCGTACATCGACCAGCATACCTACACTTATTAGGAAGAAAGGTATGAAAAGTGAACTTCCGATAAATTCTATTCTATTCATCAGGCTGGATGAATGTGGGATGAGGCGATTCAAGGCTAAACCGGCAACAAAAGCGCCAATAATAGGCTCAAGACCCGATATTTCGGCTAAGAAAGCCGCAAAAAACACTACCGATAACACAAAAATATAGTGGGTATGCTTTTCACTTTCAAATTTTTTGAAAAACCATGATGCAATTCGTGGGATAATGAAAAACATCACAATTGTAAAAAGAGTTACTGCCACTCCCAGCTCAATCCAAAAAGTCTGATCCACACCGCCTTGGCTGGAACTCATTATCACGGCAAGCATAATTAAAACGGCAGTATCAGTAAGAATGGTTCCTCCTACCGTAATAGCCACCACCTGATTTTTCGAGATTCCCAAGCGGCTGACAATGGGGTAAGCCACTAAGGTATGCGTGCTAAACATGCTGGCAATCAACAAACTGGAATACACACCATAGCCCAATAAATAATGACAGACCGGATAACCGATTGCCAAGGGAATAAAAAAGGTAAGTAAACCAAATACCACACTTTTATTTCGCTGCCTTCGGAATTCATTCAAATCAAGCTCCAAGCCGGCAATAAACATGATATAAAGTAAGCCAATGGTCGAAAATAAGTCTACAGCCGAATTGCGTTCAATAAGATTAAGCCCGTATGGACCTATCACCAAACCCGAAATGATAAGGCCGACTATGCCTGGTATACGAAGTTTTCTGAGTACAATGGGCGATAAAAGAATTATCAGCAAGATGACCGAAAACACCAAGACAGGGTTTGCAAGCGGGCGCTGAAACTCGTGAAGAAATTGTTCAATCATCAAAAAGTCAAGCACCGGCTGTACGAATTCTTTAATTTTATCTATCAGATGTAGAAGTCGTTCAAGCATGACAGGAGGTTTTTAATAAAAAACAAAAATAGCAATATCAGCCATTGACAAAAAGGAAAAATGCAGTTTTAATTTGAAAACTTGTTTTGTTTAGTCAAAATTAGTTGCAAAATGAAATGCTGTGTTTTAATTTCTTTGGATATAAAATTATTGAATCTTCTTTGCCAAAGCCTTTAAAAGAAGTAACTTCGCATACTGAATTTTAATGAATAATATTTTAAATCATGAAAAGAATTATCGCTACACCGAACGCTCCTGCAGCCATAGGTCCTTATAGCCAGGCTGTTGAAATTAATGGTATTTTGTACATTTCGGGACAGATACCGGTTGACCCCTCCACGGGCAAGATGGTAGAAAATGACATCAGTCTGCAAACAGAGCAGGTCATGAAAAATATTGGAGCAATTTTGGAAGCCGCCGGTTATAGCTTTGCCGATGTGGTTAAATCGACTTGCTTTTTAAACGATATGGAAAATTTTGCTGCCATGAATGCAGTATATGGTAAGTATTATTCCGAAAATCCGCCGGCACGTGCAGCTTTTGCAGCCAAAGGCTTACCCTTGGGAGCGCTTGTGGAAATTGAGACCATTGCAATTAAATAGCTTACAAACGAGTTAAGCTGCTTAAATTTCTTGTTTTCGCATTTCTTAAATCCGCACAGGCGGAAAAATTTTCTATTTCATTCAGGTAAATAGCTTTTATCCTGCAAAATTCACCAATTCATAAGATTGTCGATTTAATTTTATCGTAATAATCTTATAATCATTGTGTTAGGATGTTTTAGTGGTGGCTTAAAAAAGTATTTAATTTAAATATAAATTTTGATTTAAGTAGCTTATCTTATTGCCTGTGTGCATTTTTTTTACTTTTGGCATCTTAACATCAGATAAAAACTTCTTAGTATGCAACTATTTCCTATTGAAACCGGAAACTTCAAACTTGACGGAGGTGCCATGTTTGGCGTAGTTCCCAAAGTGCTTTGGAACAAGGTTTATCCTGCCGATGAGAATAATTTATGCAATTGGGCGATGCGTTGTCTGTTAGTGGTAGACGGTGAACGTCGTATTCTTATTGATAACGGTATTGGCAATAAGCAAGATGAAAATTGGCTTCGCCATTATTATCTTAACGGAGACGATACGCTGGAAAAGTCTTTGGCAGCCGTTGGTTTTAAGCCGGAAGACATTACCGATATGGTGATTACTCATATGCATTTTGACCATTGTGGCGGAAGCGTAAACTGGAATGCCGATCGTACAGGCTATGAGTTGGCCTTCCCAAATGCAACATATTGGACAAGTCGTCAGCAGTTTGAGTGGGCTACACATCCGAACCGTAGGGAAGAAGCTTCTTTTTTAAAAGAAAATATCCTTCCCATACAGGAAAGTGGTCATTTAAAACTGATTGAAGAAGAAGGAGAGTATATTCCAAATATTGTATTTAAGCTTTATAACGGGCATACCAACGGGCAGCTTATTCCACACATAAATTACAATGGACGCACCATTGCTTTTATGGCTGATTTATTGCCTTCCACGGCACATATCCCTATGCCTTGGATTATGGCTTATGATACTCAACCCTTGGAAACCTTAAAAGATAAAGAACGCTTCTTTGCCGATGCGCTCGAACACGATTATATACTTTTCTTAGGACACGATTTATATCATGAAGCATGCAGCCTACAAAATACTCCCAAAGGAGTACGGCTTAACAAAGCCGGCAAGCTGGCAGATTTTATAGCATAAAAAAAAGGAGCGAAACGCTCCTTTTTTTTATGCTTAATTTTACTCTTAAGGCTCTATCTTTTCAGTTCTGAACGGCTTGGGTTCAGCTTTATGAATAGTTAATTCATCAATCAGATTTGTAGCTCCGGCATATTTATCAATAATAAACAGCACATAGCGAACGTCCACATTAATAGTACGTTGCAATTCTGTTTCAAATGCAATGTCACCGCTCATTGCTTCCCAGTTGCCGTCAAATGCCAGTCCTATCAACTCTCCTTTTCCATTAATAATCGGGCTTCCAGAGTTACCTCCGGTAATATCATTTGTACTCAAAAAGCAAATGGGTAGTTTACCGTCTTCGCCATAAGGACCAAAATCTTCTTTCTCAATTAACTCTTTTAGTCTTGCTGCCACTTCGAATTCCTCATCAAGCGGATCTTCTTTTTCAAGAATTCCTTTATGCGAGGTAATATAATCATAGTGGATTGCATCGGCGGGGAAATAATCTTGTACGCTTCCATAAGTCATACGCATGGTTGAATTGGCATCGGGATAATATACCTTATCGGGATGCATTTCACGTAATCCCTTCATGAACAATCGCTTTGGTTCGGCCATCATGGCTTGAGCAACCGAATTTCCGCCAATCACTTCCATTGTTTTAGCCATAAATGCAGCTGATAATTGTGAAGCCGGGTCTTTTTCCAAGACCTTGAGGCTTGGATTATTTAAAAAGTTATGCAGGCTTTTCTCGGATACAAAAATCGATTTTGCAAACACATCTTCTGCATATTTACCGAAGTCGCCTTTGTATTTTTTATGCATCTGCTGTACGAGCGGGGCTTGACTTTCGGCCGGGAGATTTTGATAGTATTCGCTAAGCATTACACGCAGCACTTCTTGGTCAGCGGGAGCGTGATAATCTTTAAAATGTTCAGCGCTGCTTTCTTTCATATTTGCAATCGCTTTTTTCAGTTCTTCCTGACGATCGGCTTTCATCTTGGCTGCCATTTCTTTATCTTTTGGCAGTTCATCTTTTGAGATGGGGCTTAATAAGCTTTTCAAGCTGCCAAATCGCATTGCATAACCCAAAATTTCTGCTCCGCCAATTCCTCCGAGATTGTTATATAACAAAGGAGCCATATTATCTTTACTCATCTCATAGGCAGATTTGAGTGTTTCAAGCACTTCGCCATATTCTTCAACACGCTTGGGGTCGGCTTTTACCCATGCTGTAAATTCATCCTCAAGTCCTTCTTTTTTAGTTTGCACATTCAAGCGTTTTAAACCACGCGTTTGTCCGATGAGGTACTTCCAGGTATTTGCTACCACGGCATGCTTTGATGCATATTGGATTTTTACCTTTTGATCGGCATCCATAAAGCCTTTCCAGGCATCTAATTTTTTACCGAAGAGGTCGATAATAATCGGATATTGTGCTTCAAGATTAAATTGTACTCCATGTGAGGTTAGGTAACGGCTTGTACTTCCGGGGAAGCCCCAAATCATAGTGAAGTCGTCTTTTTTAACACCATCAAGGCTGATAGGCAAATGGTGTTTTGGCTTCATGGGCACATTGTCTTTGCTATAGTCGGCGGGGCTGCCGTCGGGAGCAGTATATACACGCAATACGGCAAAGTCACCTGTATGGCGAGGCCACATCCAGTTATCGGTATCGCCACCATATTTTCCAACGGATGATGGAGGAGTACCCACCAAACGCACATCACGATATACCTCATATACAAAGAGATAGTATTCGTTGCCTTCGTAAAAGCTTTTTACCACTACATGGTATTTTCCATCTTCGTCATAAGCTTTACGCAGCTCTCCCATCTTTTTGCGGATGGCTGCAGTACGTTCTTCGGCGCTCATCTCAGAGGTTACGACGGAGAAAATACTGTCGGTAACATCTTCCATGCTTATCAAGAAAGAAGCTGTAAGTCCTTCGTTTGGAAGCTCTTCATCATAATTGGCAGCCCAAAAACCATCTGTAAGATAATCGTGTTCAACGGAGCTGTGCTTTTGAATCACATCATAAGCACAATGGTGGTTGGTAAACAACAATCCCTTATCTGAAACCACTTCGGCAGTACAGAAATAACCACTTGGAGTCGGGCCGTTGGATAAACCCACAATCGCATCTTTTAAACTGGATTTATTGACGCTGTAAATTTCTTCTGCCGTAAGCTTCAGCCCGGCTTTTTGCATATCGGTATAATTCAGGCGTTCCACAAACATGGGCAACCACATACCTTCATCGGCTTTCACCTTTAGGCCGGAGGCCATAAGGAAAAGCGAAAAAACTATTAAAAACTTTTTCATATAATTTTATTTATTAAAGATTCTATCAACATCTCGATTTATAAGCCTAGCATATGAGGTCCCATATCGAAGTAAATATCCACCGGTATTCCTTTTTCAGCTATGCGTACAAGGTCACTTTCCAACGTTGCTTTGATAACACCATCTTCGGCAATCCAATTTTTTACAAATTCATAATCACCATTTCCTTGTGCGGTTAATATCATACCTGAAAGTTTGCCGCTTGCTTCGATCATTTTATCCAAATCAATGGCATATTTACCGTCTTCATCACGGCTGAAAGCACCTTGTTCCAAGAAGAAGTTAAAGGTCATCATATTAGCTTTTCCGTGTGCACTTGCTGCGCCAAAGCGAACCGAGCGGAAAATTCCCGCCATAAAGGTCACATAATTATCCATGAGTTCAGTATCCTGAAACTCACCCATTTCGTGCAGCTTGGTGACCAAAAACAATCCCAAAATATCGGCTTTTGCTTCTTCAAGCGGTGAATATTGTTCTTTTAGTGCTTTGCGTACGGTTGATTTTCCATCAATGGTCTTTTTTATCCCCATTCCGTGAGCCACTTCATGAAACATGGTATTGCTGAAGAAAGCATCGAAATTCACATGCTGACGCTGCTCAGAAACGATCAGCTCATCGGCAATAGGAATCAGAATATTGTCAAACTTCGCTTTCATAGCGTTTTTAAGCTGCAGCTTGCGCGTTCCTTTTTCAAGATGTACACGCTCGTCATTGGGCAAGTTGATTGCAATGGTTTTGCTTGCCATATTGCAATCTCCGGCATAATATACCACATCATATGCATTCAGGTCTGCATCGGAGCCCGGCACTTCACGTTTATAAATCGGCTCTACCGGAAGCTGTGTCTGCAGCTCGGGTAAAAACTGTGCAAAACGTGACAAGCGGTCACTCCATTGTTTATCTTTTATCAAGATGTAGGACTCGTGAGCTGCTTTGTATCCAAACAATCCATCCACATAATTTTCAATGGGTCCTATAACCAAATCCACATTATTGTCACGCATATCCATCCATGCCAGGTCGCTTTCCAGATATTCATCGGTACGGAAAGCTTCTGCACGCAGTTTCAGATAGTTAGCAAAGCCTTCATCAGCTGCCAGCTCTGCAGCTTGCTCGAGTAAAGTGGCTGCTTCTTCAACTTGTTCGGCATAGGCTTTATGATACCAAACTGTTTTCAGTTGACCGTCCTCACCCCTTTGCACCAAGGTATATAAACTTGCTTTATTTGGATCGTCAAAGGCTTCAAATTCATCTTTGGTCATATCGGCAGGATAAAAACCGGCTCCACCGGGTTTTGAACCATATCCGTCAATAAAAGGGCGCTGATTATCCAGCTGATCCCAAGGTCCGTAATTGATAATTGCAAATTCTTTTGCTTTCGGATTGTCTATTTGTGCCAAAAACTCCTCTTTTGGTCCTATATTTTGTGTCCAAAATATATCGTCCATGATTTTGGCTGCCTGAAATAATAGGCCTAACATTTCTTTTTCCGAATCACTTAAATGGGAGATGTCGGATGTGAGAGGCACTTGTACGAATTTATTCAATAGTGCATCCATAGGGTCTGATTCTTTTGTTTCTTGTTGGGGGCTTGAGGTGCAGGAATACATCACTGCAAAAACGAGGCTGACAATTACTGTCCGGGTCAAATGCTTTATTCTCATTAAATTAGTATTTATGATATTGATGAGCAAAATTAAAACTATTCCTACAAACAGCCAAGTTTGAGGACATTATATTAAGAAGCAATACTCCAAACAGGTAGCAGCTAGTCGGTCATAAACAAATCTGCCGCAATCCCATCTGCAAACAATTTGCCTTTTGAGCTAAGAAATAGGCTGTTCCCTCTTTTTTCGATCTTTTGAGTACGAATATATTTCTCGGCTTGCTGTAAGCAGTAGTTTCGATATGATGTTCCAAACACATTCTCAATATGTTCAAGGTCGCACCCCCATTCCGTTCGTAATGAAGTCATTACATATTCATCATAACGTTGTACAAGGCTTAATATTTCTTTTTCTTCAATGCGTTCTTCCACTCGCACATTTTGAATGTATTTAGCAATATTAGCCACATTCCACTGGCGCGAATAGCCATTAAATGAATGCGCCGAAGGACCTAAACCAAGATAATGTCCTCCCAGCCAATATAAGCTGTTATGTCGAGAATAATGTCCGGCTTTGGCAAAATTTGAAATCTCATAATGAATAAAACCCGCCTCATGCATACGCTGCATCAGATATTCAAGCTGCGATGCCGACTGATGTTCATCAACTGCCTTCATTTTCCCACGAGCAATCAGTTTATCTAATGCTGTGTTTTCTTCCACCGTAAGTGCATAGGCAGATAAATGTGTAATCTCGGTTTTTAGAAAAGTAGCTAAATTCGCTTCCCATTTGGCATTTGTCAAACCCGGAATACCATAAATCAAATCGATTGTAAGCTTTTCATAACCTGCATCTTGTGCCATGTGAATTGCATTTAATGCATTTTCACCCGTATGTACCCGATTCAAATAATTCAAATCATCATCAAAAAAACTTTGCACACCCATGCTGAAGCGATTAATAAAAGTGCTTCGCAAATCGTTCAGATATGCAACTGAAATATCATCCGGATTTGCTTCCAATGTAATTTCAGCATCCGATTCTATTGAAAAATTTTTATGCAGCGCATCTGCAATGCGTTTAATGGTGTCTGCCGAAAGCAAAGAAGGAGTTCCACCGCCAAAATAAATAGTATTTATAGCTTCATTATTTAAGTAATCTCGCTGATTATCAATCTCTTCTATCAAAGCATTGATAAATTCATCCGCATAGCGAGTAGATGCCACAGAATAAAAATTACAATAGTGACATTTCTGCTTACAAAAAGGGATATGTATATAAATTCCGGCCAAATTAAATCAGGGTATTGAACAAAAATAAAACGAAACTGTTTATTGTTATGGCTTGATTAGCGCAAATGCAAATCAAGCCATTTAATTTGAATTTTTCTATTACTAAAAGCAATATTAATCATTAAATTTTTTAAACCGTGAAAAAAATCATGTATTTTGTAGCTATAGGACTTTTTTTAGCATCCTGTGGCGAAGCACCAAAAACTTCTCAGGAAGCTGGTGAAGTAAAAGAAGCTTCAGCTGAAACCTTGTTATTTACAGTGGATACCGACAACAGTGTTCTCCAATGGGAGGGAGCAAAATTAACCGAAACCGTTCACCACGGTATTGTTCAAATTAGCGACGGAAATTTATGGTTCAAAGAAGGAGAACTTGAAGCCGGAAGCTTTATCGTAGATATGGCTACCATTGAAAATCACGACTTGGATGAAGATAGTGGAAAAGGCAGATTAGAAGGACACTTAATGAGTGCCGACTTTTTCAATGTTGAAGAATATCCTACCGCTTCATTTGAGATTACAGATGTAGGTGCTTCTGACTCAGACGATGCCACACATCAGTTAAGCGGCAATTTGACAATTAAAGGAATTACAAACGGTATTACATTTCCTGCTCACATCAGCCTAAGCGGAAATACTGCCGAAGCCTCTGCTTCATTTGAAATTAATCGTAACGAATGGGATGTTGTTTGGGGTGGTTCAAAAACCGATCAAAGCATTAAAGATATGCTTCAAAACAACCTCATTAAAGATGTGATTGTATTTAATGTGAAATTGGTTGCCAATCACGACTAAGAATATGTTACTTCTACCCTGCATAATTCACCAATTCATAAGCTTTTCAATATAGCTTTTTGTAATAAGCTCATGATCAACTTCTTAATAGGTTTTAGCAGTAATTAAAAACTATTTATTATAAAATGAATTTTGATTTAAGCAGGCTACAAAAAAACCTTGAGACCGTTTGGTTTCAAGGTTTTTTTATGCTTATACCTCCGATAAGAAGGTGTCGAGATTATCGAACTTATGGTGGTAATCTTTCATCGACCTTCGGATTACTTCATGTGCCTCGTCAATATCGAACACATGGGTAATTTCCACCTTGCTCTCGCGACCCGGAAGGTCTTTATAAGTTAAAAAGTAATGCTTTAGTCGGTCGAGCACCAATGCAGGGCAATCGTTAATGCTTTGATATCCACCATATACAGCATCATTATCCAATACTGCCACAATCTTATCATCTGCTTCATTTCCGTCAATCATACGAAATCCGCCGATAGGGCGCACCTGCACCAATATATCGCCATGGGTGATGTCTTTTTCTGTCAGCACACAAATATCCAAGGGGTCACGGTCGCCTTTAATATCGTCACGTCCTGTTTTTTCGGCACAATATTCTGCTACCAAATCAGCACAAAAAGTTTGTGGGATAAAGCCGTACAATGCCGGTACTACATTTGAATATTTCTGGGGGCGGTCAATGCGTAAATAACCCGATACTTTATCTACTTCATATTTCACGGTATCGGTGGGTACCATTTCAATATAGCAAGTAAGCACTTCGGGGGCATTCGTACCAATTTCCACACCATGCCAAGGGTGCGACTTATAGCGTAAACCCATCAAACGTCCGATGGGATCCATTATTTTTGACATGAAAAGTGATTTTTGTTTTGATTATCTGAAAATAACATTGCAAAAGTACATTATTTCACGCACTTAAAATAGCACTTGATCAAATCTTATTCTAACCTGCATAATTCACCAATTCATAAGATTCTAAATCAAGCTTATCGTAATAAGCTAATGATCATTACCTTAATAGGTTTTAGTAGTAATTAAAAACCATTTATTATAAAATGAATTTTGATTTAATTTTGGCAATTTTTACGTTATGAGTTGTTCGCAGTAGTTGGCTACAGCTTCGCTCCTCATGCCTTAAAATTTCTCTAAATTAAATTCATGAATTAAGCAGGCTAAGCTTCATAATTCATTCGCTTTATCAGGCTCTTCCGGACAAGCTTTTTGGAATCCTTCCTTGATGGATGCTTTCGGAGCGTAACTTACGCCCAACAATACGTTCAACCATTTTTCCTGTTTCAAGAACTTTATCCACGTCCAAGTTGGTTTCAATGCCCATCTCGTCCATCATCACGACCATATCTTCGGTAGAAACAAGTCCTACGGCAGTAGCTTCTTTGTAATAATAGGCTCCGGTCCCGGAAACGGGTACTCCATCCACAAAATTGGCTGGCTGTCCGCCAATACCGCCCATGGTTGATTCATAGTTTGTCATGCCAGCTTGCAATGCCGCCAATACATTGGCAAGTCCCCAGCCGCGTGTGCTATGCAGGTGTACAATATGTTTTGAAGGGTCTTGCACACTATCCAACAACATGGAGAAGTATTTATAAATCCGGTCGGGCGAAGCTGAGCCGTCATGGTCGGCATGCTCCACATCGGTAGCGCCGATGGAAAGCCACCTTTTGGTAAACTCAACCGCCTTGCTCAGTTCGGTTGGTCCTTCAATGGGACAGCCCCAGATGGTGCTTACGGTACCATTTATCTTCATGCCCACATCCAATGCTTTGGGAATGTATTTTTCTGCCATACGAAAATACTCTTCTATCGTAAGACCTGAGTTTTTAAACTGATGCGACTCACTCGTGCTGACCATCAGCAATATCCTATCGGGTCCGTAGCCTTCTTTTCGTGCTTCAATAGCACGCTCAATGGCTCTTTCCCGTATGGTAATGGCAGTCAGCTTGGCATCGGGCAATAAATGTGCTACCTTTTTGCTGGAACGAATGGCTTTGAACAGCTCGTCGGCATCAGAAAATTGTGGCATGCCCTTGGGATTACCGAAATTGGTTACTTCAATATGTTTGAAGCCACAAAGCAAAAGTTCTTCTGCCAGCCAAAGCTTAGCTGCGGTAGGAATAAATTTTTCCTCATGTTGAAATCCGTCCCTGACAGTGATATCGCCTATTGTTACTCTTTTGGGATACTGCATACGATTTGTTTTTTGGTATTAATTTGTGCCGCTAAAATATATAAAATTCTAAATGTGAAAGGATAAAATCGAAAAAGCTTGTAAGAACCACTCTTAATTTTTCAAAAAAGAAGATTTTCCTCAGCATAACAGCAGGCTTTGTATCATGTTTTTACTGCTCAATAGTTATTATCGGATAGTGAAACGAAAGCTTTGTTATCATTGGGAGGAAGAGGTTTATTGTCCTTTTTCTTAATAAAAAGGACGCAAAAATCAAGCATGAATGAATAGGGCAGCCCGCTCTCAATAAAGCACGTAAATCTAAACAAGGTTGAGTCGGTTATAAGGAGAATCATCTTATGCTTTTCTAAAGACTTTTGCTCTAGGACTGAAAGTTCGTTGCATGGCTTTCTTCTCTTTTGTCCTTTTTCTTGATAAAAAGGACCAAAAATCAAGCATGAATAATCGGCCTCCCCACAAACACAAAAGCGCGTAAATCTAAGCAAGGTTGCGTAGCTTATTAGGAGGATTATTTTATGCTTTTCTTACAGATTATGCTTTAAGCCTAGAACTTCCAAGCATTACGTTCTCCTTCGTCCTTTTTCTTGATAAAAAGGACCAAAAATCAAGCATGAATGAATGGGGCTCCACACAATCAAAAAAACTGCGTAAATCTAAGCAAGGTTGC
>CAZQBU010000031.1:0-27245 GCA_964592175.1 uncultured Lentimicrobiaceae bacterium | reverse complement strand
GTTCCAATACGGACGTACTAAAAAGCATTGCGGATAGCGGTAAAATTGATGATGCCACCGATGCAAACCTGGTTAAGGCTATACAAGATTTTAAGTCTACGTTCGCAGTTTAGGTGGTGAGATAATATGGCAGGAGCAGGTGTAAAAGATCTAAAGCGAAGAATACGCAGTATAAAAAATACTCAGCAGATTACTTCAGCAATGAAAATGGTAGCAGCCGCTAAGCTGCGCCGTGCTCAGGAGGCTGCTGAAAAGTCGAGGCCTTACACTGAGACATTAAAAGGAACCTTAGCCAGGTTGGTAGGGGTGTCCAATGATGTGGAACATCCTCTTCTGGCAAAAAGGAGCGAAGTGGGTAAGGTCGGCTATATTGTAGTAACCGCGGATAGAGGTTTGTGCGGAGGTTACAATACTAATATAATCAGGGCTACCACCGATTCCATAGGTGCAGATGATAGAAAAGTTGAAAACGCAATAATAGCCGTTGGCAGAAAAGGTCGTGATTTTTTCCGCAAACGGACTGGTGTAGAGGCTGAATTTGTCAATCTTGGCGATAAGATTAACTACGCTGATGCTAGGGAAATTAGCCAATATATCATCAATGCTTATGAGAATGAGGAAGTTGATGAGGTTTATCTGGTATATGCAAAATTTATTAACGTACTGCGCCAAGTCCCAACTGTAGTCAAAATACTCCCCATTGAGCCACCCGAAGAGGGAAGCATTACAGAGGAACGCAACGTAGAGTATATTTATGAACCCAGCGCTGAGGCTATTCTTCTTACGTTGTTACCCAGATATGTAGGCAGTCAGATATATCATGCAATGCTGGAAGGCAAGGCTAGTGAGCAAGGGGCTAGAATGACAGCCATGGGTAACGCTAGTCAGAACGCAGGCGAAATAATTGGCAGCCTAACCCTCAAGATGAATAAGGTCAGACAGGCGGCAATAACGGATGAAATTCTGGACATTGTTGGTGGCGCCGAAGCTCTCAATAAAGGAGGAAAGTAGAGAATGGCGAATGTAACAACAGGTGAGGTAACTCAAGTCATAGGCGCGGTTGTTGATATACGCTTCAAGCCGGGTGAATTACCCGATCTAATGAATGCTGTTACAATAAAATCTGCAGATCAAGACGAAAAAGCTGCAGCTACAGACATTAATGTTACTTTAGAAGCTATGCAGCATCTTGGAAATGATATTGTAAGATGTGTTGCGCTAAGTCCTACTGATGGTCTCATCAGGGGAATGGTAGCTCAGAATACCGGAGCAGCTATTAAGATTCCAGTTGGAGACGGCTGTCTGGGCAGAATTATTAACGTATTGGGAGAACCGGTTGATGAAGCTGGACCAGTTGCCGCTTCTGATTACTGGGCAATACATCGTGACCCACCTTTACTAGTAGACCAACTACCTGCTACCCAGATATTGGAAACAGGTATAAAGGTTGCCGACTTGATCTGCCCTTACGCTAAGGGAGGTAAAGTTGGACTGTTTGGTGGAGCCGGAGTTGGCAAGACAGTTATTATCCAGGAATTAATTAGAAACATCGCTTCCGAGCACGGCGGATACTCTGTATTCGTAGGCGTGGGAGAGAGGACCCGTGAAGGAAATGACCTTCTGCGTGAAATGATTGAATCCGGTGTTGTAAAATACGGTGATGCCTTCCTAGAAAGTATGGAGCAGGGCAGCTGGGATTTATCGAAAGCTGATTACGATCAGATTAAAGAATCGCAGGCCACACTGGTGTTCGGACAAATGAACGAACCACCGGGTGCACGTGCACGTGTAGCTTTAAGCGGGCTTACCTTAGCCGAATATTTCCGTGATGGAGATGAAGAAGGCGGCGGACGTGATATTTTGTTCTTTATCGACAATATTTTCCGCTTTACGCAAGCCGGCTCCGAGGTGTCTGCACTCTTGGGACGTATGCCTTCAGCAGTAGGATATCAGCCTACGCTTGCTACCGAGATGGGATTGATGCAAGAAAGAATTACATCCACTAAACGCGGATCCATTACTTCCGTGCAAGCAGTGTATGTGCCTGCGGACGACTTGACAGACCCCGCTCCGGCAACAACTTTTGCACACCTTGATGCCACTACCGTATTGAACAGGAAAATTTCCGAGCTGGGAATTTATCCGGCAGTAGACCCATTGGATAGTACCTCACGGATTCTGTCACCCGATATCGTAGGTGAAGCACATTATAATACCGCTCAACGAGTGAAAAATATCCTGCAGCGCTATAAAGAGCTACAAGATATTATCGCCATTTTGGGTATGGACGAGCTGTCGGAAGAAGATAAATTAATTGTACACCGCGCACGTCGTGTACAACGCTTCCTGTCGCAACCATTCCACGTAGCCGAACAGTTTACCGGTATTCCCGGAACAATCGTATCCATCGAAGATACTATCAAAGGCTTTAATATGATTATGGATGGTGAAGTGGACGAATATCCCGAAGCCGCATTTAACTTGGTTGGAACTATTGAAGAAGCAATAGAAAAAGGCAAGCGTTTGTTAGCCGAAAGTCAAGCTTAAGATAATACATCATGAAACTGGAAATAATAACACCCGATAAAACAATATTCACCGGAGAAGTGAGCCTTGTGCAGCTGCCCGGCTTGGATGGTTTGTTTGAAATACTGCATAACCACGCCCCTATGATTGCTGCATTGGGAAAAGGCAGAATCAAAATAGAAGATGAAAACAAGAAGCAACAATTCTTTCAAATTGAAGGAGGCGTAATGGAAGTGCTAGAAAACCATATTTTGGTTTTATCGGATTAGTTAAGCTATTCATATATAACAACAAAAAAACGGCAGTCGAAAGGCTGCCGTTTTTTGTTGTATGTGTTATGCAGCAATTGCTGCATGATATTCGATTAGCTTAATGCGTCTGCTCCGCCGATAATTTCCAAGATTTCGGTTGTAATAGCGGCTTGTCGTGCTTTGTTGTAGCTAAGCTTCAACTCCTTCAGCATTTCTGTTGCATTATCTGTTGCTTTATGCATGGCAATCATACGAGCACCATGCTCCGAAGCAAAGCTATCAAGGAGGATTTTATACACCTGCATTTTAATTGTTTTTGGCACCAGCGAATCTAAAATTTCATGTTGACTGGGTTCAAAAATATACTTTTCAGGCTCATCCTCAGCGAGTTCATCTACTTCTTTCGGTGTTTCTTCTTCGGGCATTTCGAAAGGCAGCAGCTGCTCTTCTACAATAACTTGCGTACCGGCGCTCTTGAACTGATTGTAAATAAATATGATACGATCATATTCTTTGTCTTCAAACATTTTCATGAAGCTTTCAGCAAGCGGCACGATATTATCAAAGTTCAAATTATCGAAGATTTCAATATTATCACCAAGATAATTAAAATGGTATTTATTGAAAAAGTCGGAGCCTTTTTTTCCGATGCTATAGAGAGCAACATTGTTTTTCTCAATCTGTTTGGAGAAGTTTTCTTCTGCAAAGTTAATGGTATGTCTGATGATGCTGGTATTAAACGCTCCGCAAAGCCCTCTGTTTGAGGTGATGGGAACGAGTAATATTTTTTCTGCTGCACGTTGTTGGGTATATTTTGCCATTTCTGATTCGCCCATATGGGCAGCAAGGTTTTGCATCAGTTCACGAAGCTTTGAGGCATAAGGTCGCATGGTAATAATAGCATTTTGCGATCTCCTCAGCTTCGAGGCAGACACCATTTTCATGGCGCTGGTAATCTGCATGGTAGAGTTTACCGACTCTATACGTGTTCTTACTTCTTTTAAACTAGCCATGGCAAAGATTCAAATTCATTCAATGATTTTATACCTCAAAGCGGCTTACTACTGCACGCGCTGCGGTTCCGAGTTCGTTTTCAATATCTTTATCAAACTTACCTTCAGCAAGATTATCAAGCAAGTTTTTATGATTTTCTTCAAGGTCTTGCAATAGGGCAGTTTGAAAATCGATTACTGAGTTTACGGGCACTCTACGCAGCAGGTTTTGTGTACCGCAGTACAATATTGCCACTTGATGCTCTACGCGCATGGGTGTATATTGCGGCTGCTTCAAAATTTCGAGGTTACGTTGTCCTTTATCGAGTACTGCCATGGTGGCGGCATCGAGGTCGGAGCCAAACTTGGAGAAAGCTTCCAGCTCTCTAAACTGGGCTTGGTCGAGCTTGAGTGTACCGGCTACCTTTTTCATCGAGCGGATTTGTGCGTTACCTCCTACACGTGAAACGGAAATTCCCACATTAATTGCAGGGCGAATCCCGGCATTAAATAAGTTTGTTTCAAGGAATATCTGTCCGTCCGTAATCGAAATTACGTTTGTGGGAATATATGCTGACACGTCACCTGCTTGTGTTTCGATAATTGGCAGTGCGGTTAATGATCCGCCACCTTTTACCATGGGGCGTATGCTTTCGGGCAGGTCATTCATATTTGCTGCAATCTCATCGGAATTGATGATTTTAGCGGCTCTTTCGAGCAGGCGTGAGTGCAGGTAGAAGACGTCTCCGGGATATGCTTCACGGCCCGGTGGGCGACGTAATAACAATGAAACTTCACGGTAAGCCACCGCTTGCTTCGATAAGTCGTCATAAATTACAAGAGCAGGTCTTCCGGTATCTCTAAAAAATTCGCCTATGGCAGCACCTGCAAAGGGAGCATAAAACTGAAGGGCGGCAGGGTCGGAGGCCGTAGCAGAAATAATGACCGTATACGGCATTGCACCATTGTCTTCCAAGGTTTTTTGAATATTGGCTACGGTAGATCCTTTTTGTCCTACGGCAACGTAGATACAATATACCGGTTCGCCTTTTTCATAAAACTCTTTTTGATTGATAATGGTATCAATGGCAATAGCTGTTTTTCCGGTTTGGCGGTCACCAATAATCAACTCACGCTGACCTCTTCCAATCGGAATCATGGCATCGATAGCCTTTACTCCTGTTTGTAGTGGTTCGTTTACCGGTTGTCTGAAAATAACACCCGGGGCTTTGCGCTCGAGTGGCATTTCGTAACGTGTGCCGGTAATTTCACCTTTTCCGTCAATGGGCTCACCAAGTGTATTAATTACTCTTCCCAGCATGCCTTCACCAACTTGGATGGAGGCAATATGTCCGGTGCGCTTTACAAGGTCGCCTTCGCTTACGCCGCTGGCGCTACCTAAAAGTACAACACCAACGTTATCTTCTTCAAGGTTGAGTACAATTCCCATTAAGCCGGTTTTCTCAAAAACGATAAGCTCGCCTGACTCGGCATTGTTCATGCCGTAAATGCGTGCAATACCATCACCGATTTGTAATACAGAGCCTGTTTCTTCGAGTACGGCTTCAGTGCTGAAACCGGCCAGTTCTTGACGCAATATTGCTGATACTTCAGCGGGCTTAATAACTCCCATAATAAATAATTTTTCGCGTTAAATCATTTATAAATATACAAATTTTTCTCGAACTCTTTTTGTAAACGCTCAAGCGTTTTACTTATCGAAGCATCAATCAGATAATCGTTCAGGCGTATTTTAAAGCCTCCGATTAATTCCGGATCGATAATATGTTCGACCAATAGCTTTTTATCGGTAAGTTCTTTAACCGATTCAAGGATACGTGCTTGCATCTCGTCAGTAATTTGTTGTGCGGTAGTCAGTTCCACGGCTACAATTCCATTATGATCGAGATGAAAGCTTCTATATTGTGTGGCAATATTCAAAATCTCCTGCCCTCTACCTTTTCGGATAAGAATATCTAAAAAAGTATGTGTAATCGGGCTAATGGTTTGTTTGAATATCAGTTCAAATACTTTTTGTTTTTTCGAAGCCGTAATGATTGGGCTCACAAGCAGTAGTTGTACATCTCGGTTTTCATCCAATATAGTTTGAATCTTGTCGAGGTCATTCAATACCTCTTCTTCTGCCTTGTTTTCCAGGGCATATTCAAACAACGCCTTTGCATATCTTTTTGCTAAAACTTCATGTTTCATTTTTCGGCTTTATAGTGGCTTTTTCTCAAGAATACGTTCAATATACTGATCGTGGGCTTCGGGCTTCTGCATTTTTTCTTTTAAAATCAATTCGGCAACGTCGATGGAAATTTCTGCAATTTGATTTTTAATATCGGTTATTGCAGCCATACGTTCGCTTTCGATACGGTCTTTTGCACTTTCCACGATGCGTTCTGCTTCTTCGTTGGCTTTTATGCGTGCTTCGTCGAGCAGTTTATCCCGTATCTTTTTTGCTTCGTTAAGAATCACATCCCGTTCTTCTTTTGCTTCTTTGAGCAATTGTTCGTTATCGATTTTAAGCTTCTTCATTTCCTCATGGGCAATATCGGCAGCGCGTAATGCGTCTTCGATATGTTGCTCCCTGTCTTTGAGGTCCTGAAGAATACCCGGCCATGCAAACTTTTTTAACACATAAAAAACTATTGCGAATGCCAGCAGTGTCCAAAATACGAGTCCAAATCCGGGGCTAACCAGTTCCATATTTCTTAATTTTTGATGTTAAACCTAAAAACAACCTGCCGTTGCAACCAACCGTTACAACGGCAGGTATTTTTTTTACATGAATACAACCAGCAAACACAATACGATGGCGAAGAAAGCAACGCCTTCGATTAATGCAGCTGAAACAATCATGCTGGAGCGGATATCACCTGCAGCCTCGGGCTGACGAGCGATTGACTCCACTGAACTGCGTCCAATGGCACTGATACCACGGCTTGCGCCTAATACGGCAATACTGGCAGCCAATGCGGCAACCATTTTAGCAAACCAAGATAAGTCCAACGCAGCTTGAAGTAAAATACTTAATAAATCCATGATTTTTAGATATTTAGTTATTAAATCAGGTTTCTATAAATGTTAGGCCTGCTTTTCTTCAGCTACATACTCTTCAGCTCCCGCACCAAGGAAAATGGCCGACAGCAGCGTGAATACATAAGCTTGAATAAACGCAACCAATAATTCCAATAAGTTCATGAAGATTACAAGAAGTAGGGAGAGAGCCGACATTCCGTAACCCGCATAAATATTTGTTTCGCCAAATACAAAGATAAGACTAATAAATCCAAGTATGATGATATGCCCTGCAGTAATATTGGCAAACAAACGTACCATCAACACAAAAGGCTTGGTAAACATACCTACTACCTCAATAATCGGCATCAGTGGCAAAGGAAACTTAAGCCACCAGGGTACACCGGGTGTATTGAAAATATTCCGCCAATAGTTTTTGTTCGACATAAAGGTCGTAAGTAAAAAAGTAAATAATGCCAAAACTCCCGTTACGGCAATATTACCTGTGACATTGGCTCCAAATGGGAAAATGGGTATTAGTCCCAAAAGGTTATTAAAGAAAATAAAGAAGAATACGGTAAGCAGATATGGCATATAACGCTCATAATGCTTTTCGCCAATGGATGGAATGGCGATTTCATCTTTGATAAAAAGTATTCCGTATTCAACAACCGATTGAAAGCCTTTGGGCGCATGTTTTCTTCTTTGACGATACATTTTGGACACATATGTGAAAATGAATATCATCAATCCGGAAGCGATAAAAACTGCCAACACATTCTTTGTGATGGACATATCGATGGGGCGTACTATGCTTCCATCGGCTTCCTTACGCACGATTTTTCCTTTCAACATACCTTCGGTACCCAGCTCGTAGCCTTTATATGAGGCTTGACCATGCTGCAACTTGGCAGACGAAAAGATATGCCAACTGCCATTGTCATACAATATCACCGGAAGGGGGATACTGATATGCTTTTGACCGAAAGACACAATATGCCACTCGTAGGAGTCAGTAATATGTTCCACAATCATACGGCCTGCATCGAAGCTTTCATTATCCGATGCAGAGGCTCTTCCAAACGGAAATACACTTAAAACAAATACGAGCAATACGAGTATGCTCGCTTTTTTTCTAATGAACTTTATCATTAATCAGAAAGGTCTTTTTTCAATTTGCAATTTTACGGAAGAATCTGCAATAAACCTCTATTTTTTTGAAATATTTATCATTTTTGCATGTTTTCATGAGTTTTTGACCCTAGAGCTTGATTGATAATAGCCAATCCATCGGAAATTTGAAAAGATAATTGCTTTTCATCTAATTTTATTGTAATTTCATCAACTGAAACAAAAAGCAAATATTAATTTTAAAAACCAAGAGCTATGAAAAAGATTCTATTTTTTGTTGCGTTGATGCTTGGTGCCTTTGCCTGTAGTGATTGTAAGAAAGAAGAAAGCCTGATACATGCTCGTACCAACATAGGAAATTTGTTAGAAAAATACGCCATTGCCATAGAAAACGAAGACTATTTGATGGTCGAAAAGCTATGGGAGGAAGGCGATAGTACCATGTTACTTGGTACTGATTCGCACGAACGCCTGATGGGTTGGTCCAATATACGCAATGCGTATAAGGCACAGTTTGAGTTGATTAGCGATACATATATTTCTATCCAAGATCAGTTTATTCGCATCAACTGTTCGGGGAATACGGCATGGTTTTCACAACGGATGAGTTATAATTTTATTTACGACAGCATTGCACATAGCTTTGAGGGGATGCGTTTTACCGGTGTGTGTATTTTGAATGAAAAAAACCAATGGAAACTGGTGCAGGCGCATCTTTCCATTCCGGGAAACATCAATATCGGTCAATAAGCAAAAATCTTTTTGTGAATAAAGCTGTTCTTTATCAATAATTTAGCTTGAATTTATGGGTGATTTCCTAGAATATGCATCCAAAGAACTAAAATTATTTTACCTTTGGGCTGCGAACTGAATTGAAATAGATATGCTTGTAATCGGTATTGCCGGTGGTTCCGGCTCGGGGAAAACTACGGTAGTAAAAAAAATTATTAGAGCATTGCCAAATAGCTCGGTATCAATCATTTCACAGGATTCATATTATAAAGACAACGGACATTTGAGTCCGGAAGAGCGTAAGAAAATCAATTTTGACCATCCGTCTTCCATTGAGTTTGAGCTGTTGATAAATCAAATAGATCAGCTGCGAAAGAAACAACCGATAAAAATGCCGATATATTCGTATGTAACTTGTGCACGTTCCACGGAAACCGTTCCTGTAAAGCCTACAAAAGTGGTGATAGTGGAAGGGATTTTGGTGTTGACAAATGCCGAACTACGCAAGCGGATGGATATTAAAATTTATGTGGATGCCGATAGCGATGATCGGCTGATGCGAATCATTCAGCGCGATATTGCAGAGCGGGGCCGTAACTTCCAAGAAGTACTCACACATTATGAAACTTTTGTAAAACCCATGCACTTGCAGTTTATCGATCCCACCAAGCGTTTTGCAGATATTATCATCCCGCAGGGAGGAGCAAATCAGGTTGCAATCGATATAGTAACCTCCATGATTCGTATGAATTTATATGAGCCCGCATAAATTATGCAGGTTAAATAACGCATTTTAACGGATAGCCTTTTTACTAAAACTTCATTGAACATTCGCTTGTCATTTCTTGTTATTATCTGTAAAACAAGCAGAAGCCATGCGAAAGAAAAAGATAAAATCACCTTGTCAGCTTATTTGTACCTATGATGAAGATAAAATCTGCATCGGCTGCTATCGTTCGGCGGAAGAAGTTATTAATTGGGACCGCTATACGGATGAAGAAAAGCTGAAGGTGCTCGAAAACACTACCCAACGCAGACAAGAAAAAGGAGGCGGTGATTATTACGGTTTCGGATAAGCCTAAAAGCTGTAATTGTATGGATGTGATATTTTGTATTTCGGCTTGATACAGCTATAAATCAGCTGTTATAGCTAATATAATACAGTGATTATCAGGCAATAAGTAATTTATAAGCTTTCTAAACGAAAAAGCTTTTTTGGAATGCAAACAAAGTGTAAATTTGTATAACTTACATCTGTTTAAATTGTATTGTTATGCTTCAGTTTAAAGGTCAAATTTTCTCTAAGCTTCCAAATGCTGGTACTTCTATTTTTGCGGTGATGTCGAAGATGGCTCATGAGCATGGTGCAGTAAATCTTTCGCAAGGCTTCCCTGATTTTCCAATTTCTTCAGCCCTTATTTCTCGTGTACACCATTATATGAAGCAGGGTTTTAACCAATATGCTCCCATGCCCGGCGTATTGTCTTTGCGGGAAGCAATTGCAGCCAAGCAGGAGGCGGCATATGGAGTATCTTATGATCCAAATGATGAAATCACAATCACGGCAGGCGCTACTCAAGCACTTTTTACTGCCATCAGCTCCTTTGTAAAGGAAGCTGATGAAGTAATAATTTTTGAACCTGCCTACGACAGCTATGCGCCTTCGGTCATTGCGCAGGGCGGCATCGTAAAATATGCAGAGCTTCAAGCCCCTTATTTTCGAATTGATTGGGATGCCGTAAAACGGATGGTTTCAAATCGGACGCGCATGATTATCATCAACAGTCCGCATAATCCTACGGGCAGCCTGCTTGATGCTTCAGATTTAAAGGAGTTGGAAGCCATATGCGCCGACACGGATATTATTGTTCTAAGCGATGAAGTGTATGAGCATCTTATTTTCGACGGGCATGTACATCAGTCTGTATGTCGCTTTCCCGGCTTGACGGAACGAAGCCTTGTAGTAGGTTCGTTTGGGAAAACATTTCATGCTACCGGATGGAAAACCGGGTTTGTGTTGGCACCTAAAGAATTGACAAAGGAATTTCGAAAACATCATCAGTTTGTTGTTTTTGCTTCCAATACGCCGGTGCAATATGCTTTGGCAGATTTTTTACAAGATTCGAAAAATTATAGCGAATTAGCTGGATTTTATCAGCAAAAGCGTGATTTTTTTGTACAAGGTCTTGCAGCTTCGCGCTTTAATTTATTGCCTTGCTACGGCACTTATTTCCAGTTAGTTGATTATTCAAACATCTCGGATGAGCCGGAGATGCAGTTTGCCGAACGCTTGGTAAAAGAGCATGGAGTAGCTGTCATACCCGTATCTGCTTTTTATCACCGACAGCTTAATCAGTCCCTCATCCGATTGTGTTTCGCCAAGACAGAGGAAACACTTTCAAAAGCTTTAACACTATTATGCAAAGTTTAAAAATTGCCGGCGTTCAGTCGAATTTATTTTGGGAAGATGCGGATGCTAATCTGCGTCATTTTGATGAGCTGCTTACACGATTGCAGCAGCCGAATGATTTGATAGTATTACCCGAAACATTTACCACAGGTTTCCCCGTAGACCCGCGACGGTTTGCGCAACAAGAAGATGGCACTTCCATGCAATGGATGGCCTCTCGTGCGGCGAAATTAAATGCGGTGCTTTGTGGCAGCATGCTGATGCAGCGCGGCGAAGCATATTATAATACCCTTGTATGGATGCGCCCCGACGGAAGCTATGAGTTGTATGATAAGCGGCATGTGTTTCGGATGGGAGGGGAGCACAAACAGATTAATCCCGGGCAAGATATTTTAAGTGTCGAGTTAAAAGGCTGGAACATAAGACCCTTGATTTGTTATGACTTGCGTTTTCCGGTTTGGTCACGAAACAGCTATGCAGATGGGAAATGGGCGTATGATTTGGCAGTCTATGTAGCAAGTTGGCCTTCGGTGCGTGCATATCCTTGGCAGCAGCTGCTGATAGCACGTGCCATCGAAAATCAGGCCTATGTAATTGGTGTAAATCGCGTTGGAAAAGACGGAATAGGAAATGAATATTCGGGTGATTCAGCGGTTATTAATGCCAAAGGCTATTATGTGGCTCAAGCAACTCCTTCTGAAGAAATTTTGATGGAGACCGAGATAAAAGTAGAAGACTTATACAGCTTTAGAGAAAAATTTAATGTCGGCTTGGACTGGGATGCATATAAAATTTTACATTTGCCTGTTGATAGTCAATAATCCTGTATAATTCACCAATTCATAAGCTATGAATATCATTATTGCAGGTGAAAGCGATATCGGACTTCACCTTGCTGAATCGTTGGTAAACCACAATCACAATATCACAATTATTGATGCGGATGAAGAGCTTTTGCGGATGGCAGAAGCGCATACGGATTTGATGACAATTCAGGGTGACCCTACTTCCATCGGGGTTTTACAACGCGCGAATGCACATCGTGCCGATTTGGTGATTGGCGTAGCACATAACGAACAAACAAATCTGATGTGCTGTATCTTGGCTAAAAAGCTGGGAGCCCGAAAAGTTATTGCACGTGTGGATACCATGGAAAATTTGAGTATAGAAAATCGACAGATTTATCTTGAACTAGGTATTGACGCCTTGATTTCTCCGGAAGATATTGCGGCACAAGAAATCATTTCTTTGCTTAAACAAACGGCGGCAACCGAAGTATTTGATTTTTCTGACGGCATGCTGCAGCTGTTTATGATAAAGCTGGATGAAGGTGCTCCTCTATTAAATAAATCGATTGAAGAAATTTTATTGCAGCATTCCAAGCTCGACTTTAAGGCAGTAGCTCTAAATCGAAATCGTCGTAGCTTTATTCCAAGTTCGAAAGAAGTTTTTAAGCCGAATGATTTGGTCTATTTGATCAGTAAGCCCGAAACCGTCAATCAATTAGTACAATTGGGTGGCAAGGAACATCACTTCATCCGTAATGTGATGATTATCGGTGGGGGTAGGGTAGGGCGTATCACTGCCAAGCTGTTAGAGAAAGAGGTAAATGTAAAAGTAATTGAGCAAAATAGGGAGCGTTGCTTTTACTTGAACGATTATTTGGATACTAGCCTGATTATTCATGGTGATGCCACAGATATTCAGTTGCTCGAAGATGAAGATATCGCACAAACGGATGCCTTCATTGCCGTTACCAATCATACAGAAACCAATATATTGACTTGCCTTCATGCTCGCAATCAAGGAGTAAAGCGTACAATTGCCTTGGTTGAAAACTTGGATTATATCGATATTTCACAAAATATTGGAATCAATACCATAATTAATAAAAAGCTGATTGCTGCAAGCTATATGGTACGTTATACAATGGGTAGTGGTGTCAGCTCATTGAAATTTTTGAGCGGCATTGATGCCAATGTGATTGAGTTGTTGGTACGTGCGGGCTCGGCGGCAACGCGTAAACCAATTAAAAAGCTTGCGATGCCCGAAGGAGCTGTCATTGGAGGTGTGGTGCGTGCTGATTCTGCATTTATTGCTTCGGATGATTTTCAAATTATGGAAGGGGATAAAGTGGTGGTATTGGCTTTGCCGGATGCCCTTCAAAAGGTTGAAAGATTGTTTCATTAAGATAAACACGATTGATGGATACGGTCAGTAATCGTTTAATTAATTTTCCGATGATTGTTCGGGTCATCGGCTTTCTGTTGATTATTGAAGCAGTTTTCATGCTTTTGGTTGTACCCATTGAATGTCATTTTGGTGGGACTTCATCCAATACCATGCTAATTTCCAGTTTGATAAGCTTATTTTTCGGGCTGTTGTTTTTTGTTTCCACCAATCGTGTGAACAAAAACTTGGGTAAGCGGGAAGGTTATATTGTTGTATCATTTGCTTGGGTTATCATCTCTTTATTTGGTGCAATTCCCTATATGCTTCACGGAGATATAGCAAACTTTACGGATGCATATTTTGAAACCATTTCGGGTTTTACCACGACGGGAGCGAGTATTTTAACAGATATTGAAGCCATGCCTCCGGCACTTTTATTCTGGCGCAGCCTTACCCAATGGATTGGTGGGATGGGGATTATCGTGTTGTCGGTTGCCTTTTTGCCGATTATTGGAGTAGGAGGTTTTCAGCTGTTTATGGCTGAGATGCCGGGCGTTACCTACGATAAGTTGCATCCACGCATTACAGCTACAGCCAAACGTTTGTGGGCAATTTATGTGTTATTTACACTGCTGCAATTTTTACTGCTTTGGGCAGCTGAAATGAATTGGTTTGATGCAGCAAATCACGCCCTTTCAACCATGGCAACAGGCGGCTTTTCTACCAAAAATGACAGTGTAGCATCTTTCAGTATTTATTCCCAATATATCATCATCATATTCATGATACTGTCGGGTACGAATTTTGCACTCCATTATTTCGCACTGCACGGGCAGCTGAAAAAAGTATTAAAAAACGAAGAATTTCGAGGATATTTATCGATTATTGTGATGGTTACCATCTTGTTAACCCTCGGCTTGCTTCTAACAAAAGAAGCTTTTGAACCGGCTTTTAGAAATGCATTGTTTACGGTTGTGTCGGTTTTGACATCCACCGGTTTTGCCGTGATAGATTACTTGAATTGGCCTGTATTATTATGGGTTATGGTGTTTTTGTTGATGTTTATCGGGGGAAGTGCCGGCTCCACCAGCGGTGGTATCAAGGTGATACGTCAGATGCTGTTGTTTAAAAACGTCTGGATGGAGCTGAAGCGAGCCATACATCCTAATGCGGTTTTGCCGGTTAAATTCAATGGAAAAAGCGTTCCCAGAGAAATAATTTACAAGGTAATGGCTTTCTTTTTGATGTTTATCATGTTATTCGTTATCGGCATGCTGTTGTTAGTGGCTATCGGTCTTGATTTTGAAACGGCGGTAGGAGCTTCCATCAGCAGTTTAGCAAATATTGGTCCCGGAATTGGGAAGTTGGGACCTAGCGCAAATTATGCGTTTTTGCCCGGCTCGGCAAAATGGCTGCTCGGCTTTTTAATGCTGTTGGGACGCTTGGAGTTATTTACCGTAATGATTCTTTTTTCGCCTCATTTTTGGCGGAAGTAATACGATAAGATTGCAAGAATCACTTAGCGTTTCTCAAGTTGAAACAATTGATTTGCAAGCTCATTGGTAGTATTCTTAAAATGCTCGGCAATTTCACTGCGATTTAATCCTTTTTTAATTAATTCTTGAATGTATTGCTTTTTACCGATGATGATGGCACGCAAATCTTTGTGATAATATACAGGATAAACCGGGAGGTCTTGTTGATGCTTTTGAAAGTATAACTCACTGATATACACAAATCCTTTATGGTATTTTTGCAGTATTTCATGGTATCCTGTATTTGAATCTTCCGGGAAGATAAGCACAGGATTGCCTGCATCCAAATGATTCAGAGTCATTTGCACCGTCCCCTTATAGCGGTAGTCGGTATAAGTCGGTATCAGTTGCATTCCGTTGTACAGCATCTTAGAAATCATGGCGAATAAGGTAGCCAGTACGAAGGAAACTTCTTTTTTATACTTCAGCTTTCGTTGATAAAAGATATAGTAGAGGTATTTCCAACGTTGTGTATACGGCAGGGTCATTTCATGGGCTCCCCACGGAATAAAAAAGGAGGGGAAGAAAAGCGAAAGTGTCATAGGACCCGAAGCAGCACTATGGTTGGAAATAAAAATCCCTTTTTCAAATTCTGCTTCTTGATTTAGATTATAAATCCTAGGTTTTTGTTTGAATAAGGCAACTAATTGCCGAAATTTATTAAAAAAGAAACCGTGCTTAGTTCGTATTCTTTTCATATAATCAACTGCTTTTGCCCCTCGATCCATGCGCTCATATCTGCCTCGAATATGCCTCTTCCCATTCAGCTTATTTTCCCTCGGAGCTGTTTCAAACTAGTAAAATTACATCCTTTATTAAATGTTTATTTTAGCTTTAAGCGCCAATTCCATATGCAATAATACAAAAAAGCCGAAATAAGCAGCTCATTTTGAAGATGAATTTTTTAGGCTAGCATGTTGTAATAGTAAAAAACCATCAACCGGGATGAAATTTTATCTGACTTAAAATTATGTGCTATGGACCAATTAATCATGGAATCCCTTTCAAAAATTGTAAAATAAATTGCCGTTTGTGATAAATTGCCTAATTTGGATTTTAATTTTTTCTCAGGCTGAAAATTTACATCCGAGATATAAATTAAGTGATTGATCTATTGATAAATAGCCAAATTTGATGAATTTATTTCATAAATTGAAAACCTATTTTGCACCTGCCATTTTTGGTGGGCTGCTGTTATACCTATCGTGGTATCCGGGTGGATTTAGCGGATTGGTTTTTATTGCACTGGCAGCTTTCATTTACCTTGCTTTACGTGATGATCTTGGAGGGGTACAACTATTTTTTGCACTTTTCTCAGGCTTTTTTTTATTTCATCTGCTTGCTGCATACTGGATGTACAGTTCCACGTTTACAGGCAGTTTGTTGGCGCATATCTTTAATGCGGCATATATGGCGCTCGTGATTTGGATATGGTCGGCTGTGCATAAGCGCTATCGCATCTCCGGTGGATATGTGTTTACACTTTTGAGTTTTTGGTTGGCATTTGAGCTTTTGCATCAATATTGGGCATTGGCATGGCCCTGGTTTAGCCTCGGACATGTATTTGCTGCGCAGCCACAATTTGTGCAATGGTATGCGGTGACAGGTGCAGCAGGAGGTACGGCTTGGATTTTGGTTGTGAATATGTTGTTTGCCGAAAGCCTGCTTAATCTTCAAAATAAAAAGTTTAAAACTGCCTATTTCCGATTTGGAACTGCATTGATACTACTACTTATTCCTTTGCTTGTTTCGCATCTTATGAAGCCTGCCAAGGAAAATGAACTGTCGCAGCTAAATGTGATGATTGTCCAACCAAATATTCATCCTTTGAAGGAAAAATTTGGCGGAATGACCGCCATGCAGCAGTTGGAAAAAGTGTTGAATTTAGCAGAAAGCCATTATGAAGCAGGTTGTGAGCTGATGCTGTTTCCGGAAACCATGCTGGTCAGCTATTTGGATGAAGCAGCTTTGAATGATGAGCCTTTGATACAACGGATACAAAGCTTTTTGGAAGGCAAAGACAAGCTGAAAATTTTAACGGGTGCCTTTACCAAAAGGACATCGGGCTTTCATCCTTCCGATGCCAAAAAACAAATTAGCGACAGCCTGCCTTATGTGCTTTATAACAGCGCCTTGCTGATAGATGCCGATACGATTGCCGTATACCATAAAAACCGTCTTGTTCCCTTGGTGGAGAAGCAGCCTTTTTTGTTTTTATTCCGTTATTTTCAATCCTATATTGAAAAATCTGGCGGCTTTTTTGGAAGCTATGGCACGCATAATCACGAATATCGTTTCCGATTGTCCGAAGGGCACAGCATACGTCCCATTATTTGTTTTGAATCTGCTTTTTCATATTATGCGGCTTCGGAGCCGGCAGATATCATGGCGATTATCACCAATGATGGATGGTGGAGTACGCCTGGTGGATATTATCAGCATTTGCAGCTCGCGCGTTTGCGTGCCATTGAAAACAAAAGCTGGGTGCTGCGAGCAGCAAATACAGGTGTTTCGGCTGTTATCAATCCCGAAGGAAAAGTAGTTCAATTTATTGATTATGCTGAAACGGATGTGATAAAAGCGAGTGTGCCGCTTGTTGCAAAGCATTCATTCTTTGGGCAATACCCATGGCTTGGCAGCCTGCTGCTCATGCTGCCGGGTTTGCTGTTGCTTTTATTCACAGCTTTAAGGCAAAAACCTTGATGTGCCTAATCATGCCAAAAGATGGCTATGCTCCGGATAACGCTTAAACCAGCCTTCGACATAGGGGCATACGGCTTTGAGTTTTAGTCCGTTCTTTTGGGCATAATTTACGGCTTCCGTCACGAGCTTGGATGCAATCTGCTGTCCTCTCAATATATCCGACACATAGGTATGATTCAGTTGTAATACATCTTCCGGATCTTCAAAATAGTTTAAAAATGCAATCCGATCACAATCTTGTGTGATATAAAAATTGCCGGTACGCACATTTTGCTCGTGTTTAATCTTCCACTCCATCAGCTATCAGTTTTATTTACAAACTTACAAAAAAGCATGAATCATATATTCATTGGTGATGGAATTTTTTTGGGATGGAATTGAAGGCATCACTCTTTCAATGGAATGATAAGATATCAATCCACGAACTGGAATTTGAGATAATTGCGAATTTACAAGGCGCACAAAAGACTGGTTTTAACTATTAAGTGCTTCCTTGTGTAAAATAGCATATAAACCCGCAACTATCTCATAGTATGATGTAATGAATGACTGTTTTTTTAGAATTTATATCCAAGTGATATGCCTATAACTCGGTGATTAATTTTATATCCACCATCTGAGTATGGTGAGATATTTGCTAAGCCTAAGTTGTAAGTTAATCCAACTTGAATAGCGTTTATTTCCACACCAGCGCCTATTGTTAATCCAAAATCCAATCTTTTCACATCAGATTCGTATTTGTCTGAACCCCATTTAATATCTTCTTCTTCTGTCTCTGTTTCATCGGCAATTGTAACTTTGGCTTTTGATTTACCGACTAATCCTAATCCAATATATGGACCAAATGCGCCATATACTTTTATACCATCAAAATCAAATGTTGCTTTTCCGGTTAGTGGAACATCAATATAGAAAAGATTTTGTTTAGCTTCATATTTGATGGTTTGTCCAAAAAAGCTATCTTCTTCGCTTACTTTAAATCCTTTAGTTGATACTAACAATGCTCCTTCAAACGAAAAAATATCCGTAAAAGGAAACTCTGCAGTAAGTCCAACATGAAAACCCGGATTCATTTTAAAGTCTTCACTATAAGAGTGATTATCATCTTTTACAAGCACATTTGATAAATTCAAACCTGCTTTAATACCGAAATCTTGAGCTATAAGCTTCGTTGTCATTGTCATGGCAATAATGATGACAAAAAATTTAATAAAATTTCTCATAATGGTTTTTTTGTTTTCTTACTCATATGGTTTTTCAGATTTCACCCCGTTGTTTTTAAGTGGGTTCTGGTCTCCACTTTTTTTTGTTTTTCTTTTTTGTCACTTTGGGTGGTCAGCCCTTTGGCTTTCGCAGACCGTCTTGTTTTTTATTTTGTGAAAATTGTTGATAATTTCTTTTTTAGTCAACTTCAGCTAAATACTTATCAAACCATTACTCGGTTTGATGTATATTGTTTTGATATTTTATATTTAAATCATGTTATGAGATTTATATCAATTAGTAGTTATAAATATTTGTTGTTTTTACATATAGCTCAAGTCCGTGTTATGATGGACGAATTAAATCTAATGCTCAAATATAAAAGGTATTTTTGAATATATAGTCCCTTTTTCCAGATTAATTTTTTATTGTAAGATGATATTGTACTGCTTTCTCAGGTTTGTTAATCGCACTTCTTCGGCTTTAAGTTAAAGATATAAGTTGTTTAGTGGAATGACAAGACTTCAACCCATCTACTTGAATTTGAAACAATTGCGAATTTACAAGTATCATAAGTTTGAGCAACTGCATACCCCTTTGTGATAAAGTGTAAGTCTTCTAATGTGTGCCCAATTTTTGAGTCCACAATCAGTTAACACTAATACAGTTTTGATTGTCAAATTCAAGGAAGCTTTTCAACTTTCTGCCTTGTTATTTAGCTGTTTTCAAAACCATTTCAATTTCGAGTAAGTCGCCTGCAATGGATTCGCTGAGGGATTCGGTAAGTCCGTTGATGATGGCCATGCTGATCATATCGGGTCCTTCGTCCACACCAAATATCAAGCCCGTTGCAGCAGGCAAGCTTAGCTTTAAAGCTACTTGATTGCTTTTTTCCGAATAGGTGAGCAGGTAGTTTAAACCTTCTGTCAAAGGTACAACCTGCAGGCATTCTTCTGTGAGCAACAGTATGTTATGCTGCATCTTGTGCGAAAAGAAGTGCTTTTGGCAAAAGGCTTCAATCTCCGCATTAAGCGCATAAAGGTCGTAATCCGGTGTATTGATACGGTATTCCAAATTACGTATTCTGTTGATGAAGATGCGTGTCTTTTCTCGCTGCGGATTTTCAAACAGCTGTTCCGGACTAGCTTCTTCGTAAATTATCCCTTCATCCATATAAAATATACGGGTGCTTACATCGCGGGCAAAACTCATTTCATGGGTTACGATTGCCATTGTCATTCCTTGCTTTGCAAGCGACCTGATTACACCCAATACTTCACTCACCATGGTAGGGTCGAGTGCGGAGGTGGGCTCATCAAAAAGGATGATTTCGGGATCCATTGACAGGCAACGCGCGATGGCGACGCGCTGTTTTTGTCCCCCAGAAAGCTGAGGTGGATATACATCGGCTTTTTCTGCAAGACCCACCATTTTCAAAAGCTCCATGCCTCGCTTTTCTGCTTCTTCTTTGTTCTTGTTTTTCAGCTTCATTGGACCTATAGTCACATTTTGCAGCACCGTTAAGTGGTCAAAAAGGTGAAAATGCTGAAATACCATGCCCATCTTCCGGCGTATCTTAGCCACATTTGCCTTTTTATCCATGATATTTTCATTGTCAATGAAAATTTGTCCGCCGGAAGGCTGATCGAGCAGGTTCAAGCAGCGTAAAAATGTACTTTTACCTGTACCCGAAGGACCAATAATGGAGACTACTTCACCTTTGGCAATAATTGCATTTACATCGCGAAGCACCTCCAGTTGTCCGAAGCTTTTCTTTAAGTGTTCTACTCGTATCATGATGCTGATGAGACTTTTCTGTTAATATAATCGAGGCCGAGGCCTAATAACCATGACAAGATGAAATAAATGATTGCCACCACTATTAAGGGAAAAAATGCATCAAATGTCCGCGAACGGATAATATCTGATGCTTTGGTAAGGTCTACCACCGCGATATAACCAACTATAGAAGTCATTTTTAATAATGATATCACTTCGCCTTTGTAAACCGGGATTACTTTACGAACTGCCTGTGGCAGAATGATATAGATAAATGTACGCACTTTTGTGAATCCCATGGAAAGTCCGGCTTCTTTTTGACCCGGGTCTACCGATTCGATGGATGTGCGGAACATTTCGCTGGAATAAGCCGCCATATTCAATGCAAAGGTGATGATGGCAACCACGATGGCGCTCAATCCTGTAGAAGCAAAAACCACATAAAAGAGAATCATCAACATGACCAATATAGGAGTGCCACGCATAATGTCGATATACAGACGTGCAATGCCTTTTACCAAACGGTTGCGGCTCATCCGCATTGCACAGACCAAAGCGCCAATAATTGTACCAAGCAATGCAGCGAATATTGTGATAATCAAGGTGGCTTTGAGTCCGTTTACAATTAATTTCCAGCGTTTTTCACGCACAAGATTGTTATAAAAACTATCTTTTATTTTCGCAAAGAAGCCCGGCGTATCCTCCGCTTGTTCAATATCGTTGGCTCCTTTTAAAGTTATCATTATCTGTGGATTATAGAAGTAATCAACGGTAAACAATACCTTTTCTTGGCGTTCTTGTGTTACGGTTAAGTTCGAAACAATCACATCTGCTCTTCCGGATTCTATTGCGTTGATGAGTGTAGAAAACTTCATATCCAGATATTCAACCCGCATACCCAAATCTGCCGCAATGGTTTCTATCAATTCGCAATCGAGGCCTACTATTTTGTTGTTGCGCACAAAACACATCGGCTCACGATTTGCTGCCACACCAACTTTTAAAACAGGCGCATCAGCTGCTGCCGGATTTTTTGGTCCCTTATATTCTCCTCCATCATGCTCCAGCCAACGCCCAATCAAGTCATCCAAACTTCCATCTACCTTCATTCTGTTTATGACGGCATTCATCTTTTCCACCAACTCATAATTGCCTTGTCGCACTGCCGCAGCTGCCGGCTCATTGATGTACTTTTCAGGAAGTAAAGCAATGTCTGTATTATGCCTGGAAGCCAATAGTGCAGTGGTATAAGCCGTAATCACATAATCGACTTGCTTGCTTCTCAACGCAACGATGGCATCGTTGATATCGTCGAAAAGCAGCAGTTTTGCATCGAGGAAATGCTCTTCAACATAAAATTCACCGATAGTTCCCGTCATTGCACCAATTCGTGCAGTTTCAAGCTCGCTTCCATCCTTCATTCCTTTATCCGACTTGGCAAGATTTTTCTTTAATGCCAAGACCGTAGAGCCCACGGTATAATAGGGATTTGAGAACATGACCTGCTCAGCCCGTTCGGGAGTAATCATTGCCGAGCTTGCAATAATATCTATCTTTCCGGTATTTAAAGCCGGGATTAGTCCCTCGAATGACATGATTTCGAACTTAATTCCTCTGCCTTGCTTTTCTGCAAATCGACTTACAAATTCTATATCAAATCCGCTGCATTCCCCATTTTGGATAAACGTAAAAGGAAGGTTTTGGGTTGTTGTCCCCACGATGATTGGATTCTTTTCAGAGGCTAAATTCAGTTTTGGCATGGATGCATGATCAAAATCATCAATCCATCGCGCCACCATATCCTCGTAAAGACCGCTCAGCTGAATTTCTTCGAGAAAAGTATTGAAGCTGTTGCGTAAGCCTTCTTCACGAAAAGCAAAGCCAAGCTTTACGGTATAAATGTCGGGATTGAGAATGCCGAGGGAGTTGTCAAGCTTTATTGCTTCTGTCGCTTCGGGCGCCAACAACACAATCGCATCAACTTGATGACTTTTCAATGACATGATGAGGTCGGGTGCCATGTCGATACGTTTGATATCCGCATCGGGATAAGCGCTTGTAATATAAAGGTCTTGAATTGAAGACATCAGCACACCAATACGCTTGTTTTTCAGGTCGTCCATCGACTTTAACAGTGTGGACGCTGATTCATCTTCATGCGCAGTTGCAATATTTTCCTTGCTGTCGAACTTAGGTTCAACATCCTTGTTTGCGCATGCGGAAAACAGACTCGCAATTAAAATCAGGAGTCCGATAATATGCGTTTTCATCACTCAATTGTAAAAATCGATGAAAAACCGGTCATATCAAACACTTCTCTAATTTCAGCTTTCATAGAGCGTAACACAAGCGTACCGCCTGCAGCTGCCACGCGCTTTTGAAGCATGAGGAATACACGCAATCCCGACGAACTGATATAATCAAAGCCCGAACAATCCAATTCGATAGCTCCTCCAAGCTCTGCCATAAGCGGCGCAATCTCATTCTCAAAATCTGATACATTGGTTGTGTCGAGCCTCCCCAGGATTTTTACTATGGTCTTATTACCATCTTTATTGATAAATACTTCCATAACTTATTTTGTTTAATGGTTATTTTTTACTGTCAATTCAAAAATTACTCTAATAACTTCTTAAGAATGAATACATTCATATCGTCAACACGCTGATATTCAATTTCATTCATTATCTTCTTAATAAGAAAAATGCCTAATCCGCCGATAGGACGATCTTCTACCGTCAGAGTGATATCCATATCACCGGCTTTTGTGGGGTCAAATTCGACTCCTGTATCTGTTATTGTAAAAATCAAGGCATTATTCTCTTTTGATGCTTCTATCGAGATATCTTGATCAAATTTCTTGGGATATGCATACAGTATAATATTCGAAACCGCCTCTTCCAAAGCTAAATTCAGACTCATCACCAAAGCCGAAGACAATCCCATTTCATCTCCTATATTTTCGATAAATGTTACCAGCTTTGAAAGTTCAGAAATCTCATTTTTTAAAACCAGTACTTTTTTCATCTTTTGTTTTTTTAGGTGTTTATGTGTAAAATAACATCAAGCTATTATAATTCTTTGGTATTAAGTGTATTATCCTAATATTTTATTGTCAGAATCGTCAAATCATCACTTTGTTCGGCTTCGCCCACATGCACGCCAACAGCTGCAATAACCGTTTCTGTCATTTCTTTGGGTTCCAGCTTAGCTGCTTTTTCCAAGACAGTCAAAAGTGCTTCTTTACCATAAAGCTTTTCTTCACTATTTTCAGCTTCGGTTAATCCATCGGTGTATAAGAAAATAGTACTTCCTTTTTCTAGATGTAGCTTTTGTGATTTATAGAAAAATTCTTGGAAAAGCCCTGCCGGAACATTTGGGATAGGACCCATGAAGCTTGGTTCAGCATTGGGACTTATCAGCACAGGCGGATTATGACCCGCATTGCAATAAAGCAATTCGCCCGATGAAAGCTCAAGGATTCCTATAAATAGGGTTACAAACATATTTGACTCATTGGTTTCGGCAATTGAGTTGTTCAACGACATTAATATTTCGGCAGGATCTTGGTAAAATGCTGCTACAGAACGGAATAAGCTTCGGGTAATTGCCATAAACAAGGAAGCAGGAACGCCTTTTCCGGACACATCGCCTATCGCAAAATACAGCCTGCCTGAATTTATAAAGAAATCGTAGAGATCGCCTCCAACTTCTTTGGCAGGATACAGCAGTGCATACAAATCCACATCATCGCGCTCCGGAAATGGAGGAAATGTTTTGGGAATCATACCCATTTGAATATCGCGTGCAATCCGAAGTTCACTTTCTATGCGCTCTTTGGCGCCGGTAGTCTTTTTCAGTTGCTCAATATAATCAGTTAGATGGTGCTGCATGTCTTTAAACGAATGATGTAGCTCCGCCATCTCATCTTTTGAGCGTATATTCGGCAGGGGTACATTAAAATTACCGGTAGCAATCTCAGCTGCCGATTTGGAGAATAAGCTTAAAGGACGCGTTAACTGCCTTATTGTTATCATAGAAAATATAAACAGCAGTATAAGCCCCACAAAAGATAGTGTCAAGACTGTCCGGTTGGTGCTATGCAGTTCCCGAAACACCTCATCTTTTCGAATTATCATGCCAAGCGACCATTTATCGGAATCCAAGGGGGTGAAGAAAACAAAGGAATCATCTTTACCGCCAAAGGAGTTTTTCATTTCCATCATACCTGATTCTCCGGCAATCATTCGCTCACCCAATTCCCTCAAACAATCATTGTCAAGTGAGTCGGCCATGCCAAAAATCGTATTGGCTAGGATGTTTTCCTTATTTGGATGTACGATATATGTCCCATCGCGCGCCAATAATATGGTATAAGCTGATGGATACGGCTTTAGCGAGTTCACCAAATCGGTCAGCCAGCCCAATGACACATCCACTGTTTGTATCCCAATGAATGAACCATCTGCTTCACGTATGGGTATGGAGTAGGTTATCATCAGCATTTGTCCGCCGCCATCATC
Source organism: uncultured Lentimicrobiaceae bacterium (assembly GCA_964592175.1). Taxonomy (GTDB): domain Bacteria; phylum Bacteroidota; class Bacteroidia; order Bacteroidales; family F082; genus JALNZU01. The sequence continues at coordinate 2,264 of CAZQBU010000031.1, read as the reverse complement.
AAAATACGGTTCACTCCAATAGGCGTGACCTAGTTTTTTTGGGGTGGCATACCAATCCCACGAATGATAGTCGTAATCGTCGGTGCCAAGCTGCTTTGTTCCTATGCTATCGCCGTCGCGATATGAGTATGGCGAGAAATAATAACCTTTTTCTTTAAAATGATAGGGTTCAAATGCGGTGGCGGTGCCAAAAATATACGGATTATGTTCAAGGATGTGTCTTGTGTAAGGATATAGCGAATCAGCTTTGATATCTTTTTGTTCGACTACTGCCCACAGCAGATTTTCCGGCACTGTCCGCACAGCGGTGAAGACATTCTCAATTTGAAGCTTGGCTATTTCCAGCAAATTGGTGGCGCGGTTGCTTGCGGCTTCCCGAATGCTACGACTCGCAAACATATAAAAGATAAAGAAGGTAGCCAGGAAGATTAATATGGTGAATAACAATATGTAAAAACTTAATTTTGCTGCAAATGAACGCTGAATTTTTCGTATAATATTCATGATTTCAGTTTATTAGCAAGCCATTTTCGTCTTTAAAAGAAGACAAAACGTGACACATTGGTTTTTATCATGTTATCACCAAGATAACCCCTGCAAGTTAATAAAATATATTGGTTGTTTTTCAAAATATCTTTCAAAAATTCACGGTTTTTTGCATAAAGGCACTTAGATGCCCTTTGGCTTCGAAGGTACTGCATTGATGTACCAATATCGCACCCTGAGCGAAGCCAATGGGTACGATATTGTTATGCCCTGGACGCCGAGGAGGGCGTATATTCCGAAAGTTTTCGCGAAGCGTGGAGGTTCCATTAATTCATGCTTGATTTTTGTGTCCTTTTTATCAAGAAAAAGGACAAAAGACAACTGTAAACCAATGGTTATATGTCTGCTAGTTAGAGTTTTAGCATGAGGCCGACAGTAAAGCTAGCTGTTTGCAGATTACCGTCCAAGTCCAAGGGAATTGCATTGACACCCATACCAAAATGATACTTGTTTGATGTATTGCCTTTATCAAACAATGTTGTAAATCCCAGCCTTAAAAAATCAGAGCTTGCTTCAATATGTATTTTTTTGCCTAGGTCATATGATAAAACGGGTAATACACCCACTGCAAGCATATAGTTTCGATTGTCTGAAAATATATGCAAATTTTCTGTTGTTTTGATGTTCATAAGCGCGAAGCCAATCCCCGCTTCGAGATACATTGAAAGCCGTTCAATTCTAACCATATTAAATCTTGTAAACGCTTCAGTGGTCCATGCGGATGTGCTGTTCTCGTGTTTGCCAATCCCCCATACATTGCCGGGCCTTGATTGGGAGGCTTTAAGATAGCCGCTTGAAATACCGACAGCAAAATTATCATTAAAGTAGTAGCCTACTTTCGGATTAATCTGTAGTAGAAAACTAGAACCTCTATCTATTGAGTTATTATAGAATCCACCGGTTTTATCAACTCCAAAATTCCCACCAATAAAAAATTGTGCATGGGCTGATGTCATTCCAATCAGCATGAGTGACCAAAATACTAGAACTTTTTTCATTTTAATATGGTTTTTAGCCTTGCCCTACTTGGTTTTAAGGTGCGTTCAGGTCAATTTATTCACCTGCTATGCATGTGCAGATTTGATGATACAATGTTTTTCTTCTTTTCATTAGCGGATTATAACCGCTTTACCGGCCATCAGCTGCAACGATATCATAACATCTACTATCTACAACAAATATCTAACTTTTTTGCATGTGTTTCATAGCTTTTGTTTTTTATTTGTTTGAAAGCATGTGCATATAAATACTATTTTTTGCATTAACCCACATTTAATCAAAGCATGTTATCACTGGCGGGGCTTTGCCCTGCGACCCACTTCATTTTTTTGCCACATTGCAAAAAAAAGGAAGCAAAAAAAGAATGTTGGAGCTTATAAGGCTCCTGCTACGCACCGCTTATGGGCTCAATGCTTCATGCTCTTTTTTTATTCCGCTTCGCTTCATAAAAACGCAATTCCGCATTGCCCAAAGCTGTCGCTGGAATAAGCTCCTACGCCAATTAACAACTAAAGCAAGGATTATATATTTTGTATTGGCGACTGACATTCATTCCATTACAAACATACCGCAATAAATAATCGTTTTCCGGCATAAATAAAAACAAGAAAAACGTGCCCCTATAACCGGGCTGGGCGGGGAGGCACGCATGAATGGGGGAGCGGCGCCCGGGTGAATCAAGAAAGCACAGTAAATCTTACAAGGCAGCCCGCGAATAC
>CAZQBU010000030.1:0-28112 GCA_964592175.1 uncultured Lentimicrobiaceae bacterium | reverse complement strand
CTGAAACAGGTTGCAGCTGTTGCGCAAGTTCGCTTGTTGTGGCAAATTTAAAATCTGTTTTACTAAATACTGCATGAGGAAGTGCTTTCATGAACTCAAAAATGCCGCTGTTACTCCATTGGCGCTCACCAAAAGTTTCATAATCCATGAATAGGTTTACCACTTCTTCTTTTGGATCAATCTCATTCAGCCATTCGGCAAATTTATCAGTTGTCAGGGGCCATTCAGACCAGCTTTGTTGTGAAAAGCGGAATGAAATATCATCACTCAGGCGGAAGTTACGCAACAGTACTTTCAACTTGGGCTGTATGGCATTGGCATAAATATAGTTTGGGCTTTTCCATCCCAACACATGCTTTGCACCTTCAGTGAGCATGACATTAAAACCCATATCCGCAACTTTGGCACCTATCTCGTCTGAATAGATTAATTCGGTGTTACGGAAACTTGTTGGAGTAATGCCAAACAGTTGCTGTATCTTTTTAGTATGTTCTTTTACCTGTTTTTCAAATTCTTTTTCATTTGCCAGGGAGCTGAGCGAGTGGGCATATGTTTCACCAAGCACTTCTACTTGACCCGTTGCAATTAATTTTTGAAAGCTTTTTAATACTTCCGGGGCATACAGCTCCATCTGCTCGAGCACGATACCGCTGAATGAAAGGTTTAATTTAAACTGTGCGCCATACTCTTTGATGAGCTCCATGAGCAGTTCATTCATAGGTAGGTAGCTTTTTTCAGCTACCCGGTGCATTATGGTGCGATTATAATATTCGTCAAAATAATATTGGTTTTTTCCGATATCGAAAAAACGATATGTTCTTAGCCGGAAGGGCTGATGAACTTGAAAATACAAATTTATTGATCTCATAAGTGGTATTTATTGTTTCCAACAGGATTTTATTCATTAATAAATCACAGAATCGTATACTTTTTTTACATGAAGCGCGGCATGTTCCCATTTAAGGCTGTCGACTTCTTCTTTTCCGTGTTTGATAAAAATTTCGGAAAGGGCATTATAGTGGCACAATCCGTAAATGGCATCGGCGAGTCCGTCAACATCCCAAAAGTCAACTTTAATGGCATGTTTAAGTACTTCGGCAACACCAGATTGCTTTGAAATGACGACAGGCACATTGGAGCGCATTGCTTCGAGGGGTACAATCCCGAATGGCTCGGATATGGATGGCATTACGAATACATCGCTCATGGCAAACATTTTATCCACATCATCACCTTTGAGGAATCCGGTAAAATGAAATTTATGTCCGATACGCAGTTTTGATACACGCTGCACCATCTTATTTAGCAAATCACCGGAGCCTGCCATTACAAAGCGTACATTTTCATCTTTTTGAAGAATTTTATGTGCGGCTTCCACAAAATATTCCGGTCCTTTTTGATAGGTGATACGCCCCAAAAACGTCACTACTTTTTCTTTTACTTGTTTCTCGGGCAATACCAAATCAGATTTATCTACTGGTTCAACGGCATTATGTACGGTCACCACTTTATTTGGGTCAATCCCGTACTTTTCGATGACTATTTTTCGAGTCAGGTTACTCACTGTAATTACTCTATCCGCCATTTCCATTCCGCGACGCTCCAAGGCATATACTTCGGAATTTATATTCTCTCCACTGCGGTCAAACTCTGTGGCATGCATATGTACCACAAGGGGTTTTCCGGTTGTTTCTTTAGCCGAGATGCCGGCAGAATATGTGAGCCAGTCATGTGCATGAATTACATCAAAGTCGTGCTGAGTGGCCAATGCAGAGCCTACAAGTGCATAGCGAGCTACTTCTTCCATAAGGTTACTGCCGTATTTTCCGGAGAACTCATATTTTGGAGAAAAGACAGGTCCTGAAAAGGTTTCAGTTACTTTTCTTGACTTACTGTGCATCTCTTCAAACTGTTCGGGTCCTACATAGGGAATGATATTTGAACCTATCTCCATATATTGAACGCGCTCCCAGTATTCGCGGTTTTCTGCTTTGTCTATATCAATTGTTACCTCACTGGCATTTAACAGTCGTACGGCTTCCTGATTTTCATCACCATAAGCTTTGGGTACTACGAATAAGATTTCGACTCCATGTTTTGCCAAGCCTTTAGTAAGGCCAAAGCTTGCAGTACCTAATCCTCCGGTGATATGTGGGGGAAATTCCCAACCGAACATCAGTGCTTTCATATATTTTTATTTATTTTTATATTCATCAATCAGCTCTTTCATTTTAATAAGTGCTGCCACACTCCATGCTTGCGATATGGCTCCACGTGATTCGTGCGGTGGGTCACCGTCAAAAATTTCGGAAATAGTTGCTAAACCACCTTCAAAAAGTGCAGGTTCATAATTTGTATAAAGCTCTTCAATCAAACGCAAGCCTGATTTGCCGTAAATCCTCAGCCAAGCTTCTGCAAAATGCGAAAGTAACCATGGAAATACAGTCCCCTGATGGTATGCATGTGCCCGTTCAAATTGATTTCCTTTATAAACTCCTTTATAATCTGGATGAGTAGGTGTAAGTGAACGCAATCCTCGGCTGGTAAGCAGTTCGGATTTCACGCGCTGTAGCACCTCTATTTGCATTTGCTCGCTTAGCATGCTATATGGCAAAGAGGTTGCAATCATCATATTTGGACGTACTGTCCAGTCTTTTTTTCCTTCATAAATGAAGTCAGCCAAATATTTCTTTTCTTCGCTCCAGAATTCATCAATGAAAGCTGCTTTTATCTTTTCGGGCCATTCTTTCCATTCAGTAATGAAAGCTTTATCTTTTGCTTTTTCAGCCAGTTCCAAAGCAAAATTCACCGCATTATACCAGAGTGCGTTTATTTCGACGGCAAAGCCTGAGCGTGGTGTTACCGGTTTTCCGTTTACAAACACGTCCATCCATGTCAAAGCCATTCCCGGACCACCTGCCGTAATCAGTCCATTGTCGAGCATGCGTATATTGAAAGTAGTACCTTCACGATATCCATTAAGGATTTGCTGTAGAGGCTGCTTGTACCTTTTCCATAAGTCGGTATGTTTAGCACGGCTTTGGGCATATTGTTGCAATGTCCAGAAAAACCATAGCGGCGCATCAGCTGAAGCGTAATTCGTTCTGTTATCAAAGTTGATATTAGGGAATAAAGGACCGTCCATGGTGTTAATCATGGTGTCTATAACTGCTTTAAAATTGCTTTCATCATTACGGCTTAATGTGATGCCGGGCAATGAGATGAAGGTATCACGAGCCCATGATGCAAGCCAAGGGAAGCCGGCTTTTATCTCAACTTTATTTTTGCTTTTAATCACAAACTGTTCAGCCGCATTAATTAGGCTGTTTTCAAAGCTGTTGCGTGGGGTACGCTTCTTAAATGCATTCGCATACAATGTTTTAAGCTGTTCCGGAAGGGCTTCATCAGTGGCTCCGGAAACAATAATGCTTTCTCCTTTTTTGAGTTCAATGTCAAAAAAGCCCGGAACAAATAAATCTTCCGTGGCAGGAAGCTGCATATTATGTTCGCGTATATATTCAATATTATAGTACCAGTCGGGTATATGGGTGTATTCCGCTTTCTTGCTTATCTGCATATATAATCTGGAATATCCGGGATACATCTGCCAAGAAACACCATTGGGGCAATTTTCGTATTTGTTGTTGGCATGAATATTTGCCTGTGTCAACTGATGCACATTTCTAAAAGCCAAAAATGGCTTAAGCCGTAAAATCGTTTTCGAATGGGCATCCTCCAGCGTATATTTAATTAGAATTCGAGCTTCGTTTTCCGCGAAAATCATTTCCTTGCTCAAAATCACTCCTCCAACACGATATGTAATTTTAGGTATTGGCTCGCCAATAAAAGCGCGTAAATATTTGTGTCCCTTAGGGTTATATATACCATTTGGATAGGTACGCACACCAAAATTAAATTCTTCGTTATGCTGAATTATGGTTTCATCAATTGCTGAGAGCAAAATATGATTGTTGTGGTCGAGCCATGGCTGAGGAGTTACAAGCAGCCCGTGATACTTTCTTGTATTACAGCCGGTTATGGTAGTGCTGGCATATGCACCGGATCTGTTTGCACGCAATAACTCCCGTGCCAATGAAAATTCAAGATTTATTAACTGTTTTTTATCGAAAGATATATAACTCATAATATGCTAAAGTTGCTTTGTCTTTTAATCTAAAAATCGCTGCAAAAATAGTGAGAAAATCTGTATTGGCAAAGCCTTTAACAAATTCATAATTTGCAAGTTATATATTCTGTCAAACTTAAATTTTTTTAACATTTGAAGTAAAAGCTAATTATATAGCTTAAAATGAAAGTGCTTAGGACAATAGACTAAATATTAAGAAGATATGAAAAAAAATAGCAGCTAAGTCAATTACATCTTATCTTTGCGAAAATTTTTTTATGAGTTTTCAAGACGAACTTAAACGCAGAAGGACTTTTGCCATTATCAGCCACCCTGATGCCGGGAAGACGACTTTAACGGAAAAGCTATTGTTGTTTGGAGGTGCAATTCAAGAAGCCGGTGCTGTAAAATCCAATAAGATTGTAAAATCTGCTACTTCCGACTGGATGGAGATTGAACGTCAGCGTGGTATCTCAGTGGCTACTTCGGTGATGGGATTTAGCTATAAAGATATTAAAATCAATATCTTAGATACCCCAGGTCACCAAGATTTTGCCGAAGATACCTACCGCACGCTTACTGCAGTTGACAGTGTGATTGTCGTAATTGACGTCGCCAAAGGTGTAGAACCTCAAACCGAAAAACTGGTTAAAGTGTGCCGCATGCGAAATACACCAATTATCGTATTTATCAATAAGTTAGACCGTGAAGGAAAAGATGGATTTGATTTATTGGATGAAATAGAGCAAAAGCTTGAACTGAAAGTAACACCTTTGAGCTGGCCAATTAATATGGGACCGAAGTTTAAAGGGGTATATAATATTTTTGATAAAAACCTTTATTTATACGAACAAAACAAACAGAAACTAGGTAGCGGAATCGCTTTTGATGATTTGGATAATCCGTTTTTAGTCCAATATATTGGCGAAGATACGAAGCTGTTACGAGATGATATTCAGCTCATTGAAGGTATCTATCCGGAATTTGATTTAAATGCCTACAAGACTGGAGAACTTAGTCCGGTTTTCTTTGGTAGCGCCTTAAACAACTTTGGTGTAAAAGAACTATTAGATTGTTTTATTCGTATTGCACCATCGCCGATTGGTCGTGAAACGGAAGAACGTTTTATAAAAGCTGATGAGCAAGCATTTACCGGATTTGTATTTAAAATCCACGCGAATATGGACCCGAATCATCGCGATAGAATTGCATTTGTTCGTGTTGTTTCAGGTAAATTTGAACGCAATACTCCTTATTTGCATACGCGACTGAATCGGAAAATGAAATTTTCAAATCCAACAGCATTTTTAGCGCAAAAAAAATCTGTAGTGGATGAAATGTATCCGGGAGATATTGTAGGCTTGTATGATGCCGGAAATTTTAAAATCGGTGATACCTTAACTGAAGGTGAAATGACTCAATTTAAAGGGATTCCAAGCTTTTCGCCCGAGCTGTTTCGTTATGTTGAAAATGCTGACCCCATGAAGTCGAAGCAACTGGCTAAAGGACTGGAACAGCTTATGGATGAAGGTGTGGCACAGCTGTTTACGGGTAAAACAAGCGGTAGAAAAATTATTGGAACAGTAGGAGTGTTACAGTTTGAAGTAATTCAATACCGACTGCTGCACGAATATGGAGCAAGCTGCCGATATGAGCCAATTAATTTGTATAAAACAGCTTGGATTACAAGCGATAATAAACCGATGTTAGATGATTTTAAACTTCGAAAAGCCTCACAAATTGCTTTTGATACAGAAGGGCGAGATGTGTTTTTAGCCGATTCACCCTATGCATTGGAATCATCAATGGAACGATTTCCCGATATAAAATTTCATTTCACATCTGAGTTTTAAATCTATGAAGAACGATTTTCTTCAAGATAACTGATTTGTTGTTAAGTATTTAAGTGATGTAAGCTGTTTCATTATTGATTTTTAACATAGCCGAATCAGGAGTGAACAAGCTATCAGATCAATTTTAATTATTTTTGCAGCGCTATGAAAAAGATATTGGTACTTATATCAATTGTGATATTATCGTTGACGCAGACCGCCAATGCTGCTTATCTGCTTATCCCTATGGATCAAGCTCAACACAATCATTTAAAGGCATATGGAATCGCGTATTGGGTTTTGACCTACGATATTGAAATTAGCTGGTTGCTAAACTATAGGGGAGGAAGCTATTTAATCCCTTATCATGAAAATTTTGAGAAGGAATGCAAGCTGCGAAATGTGTCATATCAAGTTATTGCCGATGCACAAGCTAATGCCATTTTGGGCGAGATAGCAGATATGGGTAGTAATATGGACGAGATGAAGCTGCAGAAAGTACCGCGTATAGCTGTGTATTCGCCAAAAAGCAAGCTGCCTTGGGATGATGCCGTGACTTTGGTGCTTACATATGCTGAAATACCCTATGATGTCATCTACGATGATGAGGTTTTGGATGGGGTGCTGCCTTTATATGACTGGCTTCACCTGCACCATGAAGATTTTACCGGGCAATATGGTAAATTTTGGGCACGTTATCGTCATTTCCCATGGTATCAAGAAGATGTGCGAATGCAAGAAGCTACTGCAGAGCGTCATGGCTTTTCTAAAGTTTCGCAATTAAAACTTGCGGTTGTAAATAAAATACGTGAGTTTGTTGCAGGAGGTGGATATATGTTTGCAATGTGTTCCGCCACAGATAGTTATGATATTGCTCTTTCGGCAGAAGGCCTTGATATTTGCGATGTGATGTTTGATGGAGACCCAATAGGTCCCGGCGATCCCGAAAGATTAAACTACAATAACTGCTTTGCTTTTACCGATTTTACAGTGGTGGTGAACCCTACGGAATATGCCATTTCAAATATTGATGTAACGCATCATCGTTCGCGTTCCATTAATCAAAGCAACGACTATTTCACATTGTTTGAGTTTTCGGCAAAATGGGATCCTATTCCTACCATGCTCACGCAAAATCATACAAAGGTTTTAAAGGGATTCATGGGGCAAACAACCGCATTTAATAAAGACCTTGTAAAGTCGGAAGTGATTGTCCTGGGTGATAACCAGGCATTTAACGAAGATCGCTACATTCATGGCACTTTTGGAAACGGCTTTTGGACATTTTATGGCGGCCATGATCCAGAAGATTACCAACACCTTGTGGGTGATCCGCCGACCGAATTGGATATGTTTCCCAATTCACCGGGATATCGCCTCATATTAAATAATGTGTTGTTCCCTGCTGCAAAAAAGAAGAAGCAAAAAACCTGATTTGCAATAAATTATAATATTCAGGTATTATTCGGCTCTACGCTCCCAAGTTTCGTAACGATATACAAAATCCACTTTTGAATCATCTGAAATTGTTTCTGATTCAAGCAGTTCCCATTTAGAAAAATCTATCTCGGCAAGAAACGTATCAGCTTCAAATTCTTTTTCTATAATGGTGAGATAAAGCTTATCTGCCATTGGCAAAAACTGATCAAAAATAGTGCTGCCTCCAATGATAAATACTTCATGCTCAGCTTGTATTTTTTGCAATGCTTCATCCATTGAGCGCACAATTTCGCAGTCTCCGCCATAACAATCGTTTAATGTCGTACTCATCACGATATTACGACGGTTGGGCAAGGGGCCGTTTGGTAAGGATAAAAGGGTGTTCTTTCCCATCACAATGGTATGACCCGTAGTGATTTCTTTAAATCGCTTCAGGTCGTTGCTCAAATGCCATGGAATTTGATTGTCTTTACCAATAGCCCCGTTTTGGGCGTAAGCAACTATAAATGATATAATGGGTTTTTTCGTGTTCATCTTTCAAATTTAAATTGCAATATCTCCTTTAATATGCGGGTGTGGGTTGTAATCCACTAATTGAAAGTCATCAAATTTGAAGCCAAAAATACTTTTAACCTCCGGGTTGATTTGCATTTTTGGAAGTGCTCTTGGCTCACGCTTTAGCTGTAGCTCAACTTGCTCCATATGATTCAGATAAATATGGGCGTCACCCAGCGTGAGTATAAATTGATCGGCTTGTAAATTTGTCACTTGTGCCATCATCATGGTAAGCAATGCGTATGAGGCAATATTAAAGGGTACACCAAGGAAGATATCTGCACTCCGCTGATACATTTGGCATGAAAGTTTGCCATTTGCCACATAAAATTGAAACCAAGCGTGACAAGGAGGTAGCGCTGATTTACCGAGCTTGACATTTTCAGCAAACGATTTGCCGGATAAGGGGAGCACCGAAGGATTCCATGCAGCTACAATATGTCGTCTGCTATCCGGATTATTCATAATGCTATCCACGACCTGTGAAATCTGGTCTATGCCTTCGTTATTCCAGTTTCGCCATTGTGCTCCGTAAATAGGACCCAGGTCGCCATTTTCATCAGCCCATTCATTCCAGATACTAACCTTGTTTTCTTGTAAATAAGCGATATTGGTTTCTCCATTTAAGAACCAAAGCAGTTCATGAATTATCGATCGAAGGTGTAATTTTTTTGTGGTTAGCAGTGGAAAACCCTCTGCAAGGTCGAAGCGCATTTGTGGTCCAAAAATACTGTAGGTTCCGGTTCCGGTTCTATCATCTTTTTTGACGCCTTGATCCAGTACCTGTAGAATAAGATTAAGATATTGTTTCATAGTTAAATAAGTAGTTTTTTAGCCTATCAGCATACCTATTATTGTAGCCGATAAAAGTGATGCAAGCGTACCTCCCAAGAGTGCCCGCATGCCATATTTTGATAGTAATACTCGTTGATTTGGGGCAAGAGAACCAATGCCACCAATTTGAATTCCGATTGATGCAAAGTTTGCGAAACCACAAAGCATATATGTGGCAATAATAATTGATTTTGGGTCAGTAAATGCTTGAGCGGCTTTTAGCTCCGATAAGCTTAAATAGCCTATAAACTCTGTCATGATAATTTTTTCACCTAATAAGCGCCCTAAAAGTGTAATATCTTCAAAATGAACTCCTATCAGCCACATCACCGGTGAAAAGATGTAGCCTAACAAAAATTGTAATGAAAGCTCGTTATAACGTCCGTCGCTTAAGCTGCTGATGCGTTCGTTCAAGCCCATTAAATCACCTATATATACAGTGATATAATTGAACATGGCAATAAATGCAATGAACACCAATAACATTCCGGCAACATTTACAGCCAGCTTTAGGCCTTCGGCAGTACCGTTTGAAATGGCATCAAGTACATTGCTTCCGATTTGCTCTTTGCTTACTTCAATATTTTTGTTGATTTCTTCTGTTTGCGGAACCAAAATTTTCGATATTACTACAGCTCCGGGTGCAGCCATCACCGATGCCGTAAGCAGGTGTTTGGCAAACATCAGGCGTTGCACCGGGTCATCGCCGCCCAAAAAGCTGATATATACAGCTAAAACCCCTCCGGCAAGTGTGGCCATGCCACCTAGCATAACCAATAAAATTTCTGACTTATTCATTTTCGAGAGGTAGGCTTTAATCATCAGTGGAGCTTCTGTCTGCCCAAGGAAAATATTGCCTGCCACAGAAAGGCTTTCCGCACCCGATAATTTCATTAGCTTGGTCATTGCCCAAGCCATGCCTTTCACTACTTTTTGAATGATTCCAAGATAAAACAGCAGGCTTGTCAGTGCAGAAAAGAAGATGATAGTGGGTAAAATCTGTACAGCGAAATTTTGTAGTGCCAGCTCTATTTCGTCTGTGGCAAAGCTTTTAAAAAGGAATTCCGTTCCTGCTTTGGTGAAATCCAATACAAGTACAAATAAACGCCCGACAAACTCGAAAAACAATTGAATAAATGGCACATACAACACACCTATGGCTAATGCCAGCTGCAATGCCAAGCCGGTAAGCACGACACGCCAATCTATTGATTTTCTACTCGTACTGAATAAAAAGGCTATCCCGATTAAAGTCAGCATACCTAACAGCCCTCGTAAAATGGTGATAGGTCTGAAGCCTGAGCTTCGCTCCATTGATAAAATATTGCTTTTATCCGTTGAGCTTTCATTAGTTATATCGGTTGGCGATGAATCTACAAGTTCGGTGGCTGTAATTTGTACCGACTCGGTATCAGGCTGAAATTCTATCGTGTCCTGTGCAAATAATGCAAATCCTATTATACTGAATAGGAAAACAAGTGTTAGAACACTGATTTTTTCTTTTGTCATGTTTTGGGTTTTTAGTTGGGATTATTCCTTTTGTTTCCTTTTTTGGATTTCGTCACGCAATATGGAAGCTTGCTCAAAATTCTCTTGCTCAATTGCAGTTTGCAGCATTGCCTCCAACTCTGATGTCATATATTGCGTGAGTTCACCTTCATCCTCATATTCTTGTTCATCGGCTTCCGTTTCTTCATCCTCCTCTACATCGTCCTGCATCACAATGCCGGCTTCTTCCAAAATGCTTTCATAGGTGTAGATTGGACAGCCAAATCGAATAGCAAGTGCTATGGCGTCGGAAGTACGCGAATCAATTTCACTGATTGTACCATTTTGATCGCATATCAGCAAGGCATAAAATATGCCGTCTTGAAATTTATGAATAATGACTTCAATTATTTTTATTCCGAAAAACTCAGCAAAGTTTTTCATCAAATCGTGCGTTAAAGGTCGCTTAGGTTTTAGACGTTCAATACCTAATGCAATACTTTGCGCCTCGAAATTTCCAATGACAATAGGAAGTCGTCTGTTTCCCTCTGTTTCTTCAAGTATGAGTGTAAATGCACCGCTTTGGGAATGGCTGTATTGCATTTTAACAATAGTAAGTAACTTTTTCTCCATGTTCAAATTCTGCCTCTTTTAGATAAAGCTATAAAATTACAAAGATTTTCTCCGTTTCAATCAAAAATATGCTTTATTTATTGATAAAATCTAATCACTGAATCGGTTTTGCAAAAATATTGTTTTGTTTGGAAAAATTAAGTTTTTACTTTTGTCCACGAACAATTTATTAAAAGCCCTTAAAAGTGCTGAATTAAATCGCGTGATTTTGGCTTGTATTTTTATTTTTCAGCCTTCCGGATATAATTATTTATAGGAGGCGAAACCATAATAAAATTATGTTGTTAAGGAATTATTTATTTTTTATTTATGTAAAAATCAACAGATTATGATGGATTCTATTTTCTGGCTTATCCCTATTTCTTCTGTATTAGCCCTGGGATTTGCTTACTACTTCTTCAAAAGTATGATGAAGAATAGTGAGGGTAATGATGACATGAAGCGGATTGCGCAACATGTTCGGGATGGTGCCATGGCGTATTTAAAAAGACAATATAAGGTTGTAGCCTTGGTATTTATTGTGTTGGTTGTGCTGTTAACCATGCTGGCATATCTGAATATTCAGAATCCGTTTGTGCCGATTGCTTTCTTGACAGGTGGTTTTTTCTCCGGACTTTGTGGTTATCTTGGAATGAAAACTGCTACATATGCTTCGGGAAGAACGGCACAAGGCGCTACTGAATCACTTAATAAAGGCTTGAAAATAGCCTTTCGTAGTGGTGCTGTAATGGGCCTTGTGGTAGTTGGATTCGCCTTGCTTGATATTGCAGCCTGGTATCTTATTCTCACTAAATGGGTATATACGCCTGAAAATATGCAGAATGGATTAAGCTGGCTCGGCTTAACATTTGTGCATCCCGGCACTACCGAACAATTTAAGATGGTTGAAATTACTGCCACCATGCTTACCTTTGGTATGGGTGCTTCTACACAAGCTCTTTTTGCACGTGTGGGTGGTGGAATTTATACGAAAGCTGCTGACGTTGGTGCCGACCTCGTTGGTAAGGTAGAAGCAGGAATTCCGGAAGATGACCCGAGAAACCCCGCTACCATTGCTGATAACGTAGGAGATAACGTTGGTGACGTAGCTGGAATGGGCGCCGACCTTTACGAATCTTTTGCCGGTTCTATTTTGGCTACAGCCGCATTGGGTGCTGCATTATCCAATATTGACGGCATAGCTAGAGAAAAATATGTGATAGCTCCCATGCTCGTTGCAGCAATTGGAATTTTAATTTCTATCCTCGGAATCTTTTTTGTGCGCACAAAAGAGTCTGCCACGCAGAAAAACTTGCTGAATGCCCTTTTATTGGGTACTGGCGGAAGCTCACTCCTGATTTTAGTGGTAGTAGCTATACTAACTTATTTCGGATGGATTACATGGGGAATTTTTGGATCTGTTGTAGCAGGTTTGATAGCCGGTGTGATCATTGGTCAAGGTACAGAGTACTTTACTTCAGATGAATATAAACCTACCAAAGGTATTGCAAAACAAGCAGTTCAAGGCCCAGCAACAACAATTATTGACGGGATAGCAGTAGGTATGTTCTCAACTTGGATACCGGTTACAACAATTGTCTTCGGTATTATTGCTGCTTTTGGTTTTGCAGGTGGTTTTACTGATTTTGCTATGGGAGTTTACGGTATCGGCTTTGCCGCTGTAGGTATGCTATCTACTTTAGGTATTACACTTGCTACAGATGCCTTTGGTCCAATTGCCGATAATGCAGGTGGAAATGCTGAAATGGCCGGACTGCCGAAGGAAGTACGTGAGCGTACCGATGCACTTGATATGCTTGGAAATACTACGGCTGCAACAGGTAAAGGATTTGCCATTGGTTCTGCAGCCCTGACTGCCATGGCATTGCTTGCTGCCTATATGGAAGAAATTCGTTTGTGGATTGGAAAGGTGGCAGAAGATACGGACGGTGTTCGTCAAATTGGAAATATAGTGTTTTATACCGCTAAAACTACCATTGTACCGGTTGCACAAGAAGGTCAAAGAGTAGTGATGTTGACCGCAGCCAATATCCAAGACTTCGTTGAAGCATATAATCTTTCCATATTTAATCCCTTACTTTTAAGCGGTATTTTCTTAGGAGCCATGATGGCTTTTGTCTTCTCTGCAATGACAATGAAAGCTGTTGGACGTGCCGCAGGAGATATGGTAGAAGAAGTACGTCGTCAGTTCCGCGAAATTCCAGGAATTATGGAAGGAAAAGCTGTTCCCGAATATGCTAAATGTGTGGAAATTTCAACACGTGGAGCTCAAAAAGAAATGATTATTCCATCATTGCTTGCCATTGCAATCCCGATTGCAGTTGGGATATTCCTAGGCGTAGCAGGTGTGGTAGGACTGCTCGTGGGTGGTTTGACAGCCGGATTTACCTTGGCATCAATGTTAAATAATTCCGGAGGCGCATGGGATAATGCTAAAAAATATATTGAAAAAGGTAACTTTGGAGGTAAAGGCAGTGAAGCTCATAAAGCCGGAGTGGTTGGAGATACTGTTGGAGACCCCTTTAAAGATACAAGTGGACCGTCACTAAATATTTTGATTAAACTGATGGCAATGGTGTCGGTGGTAATGGCCGGACTAACAGTTTCAATGAGTTTATTCTAAACTGCTGTTGCACAGTATGAAATATCTGAAAGCTGCCCGAAAAGGCAGCTTTCTTGCTTAATAAATCAGACTTTGTACGGATGCTTTAATAGAAAAATAGTGAAAACACAGCTTTTATTGTAAATTTGCATATTGAAATAAATTGATGTTAAGTTATCTTTAAATAATGGAAAAAGAACATGTGCTCAGGCTAAGTGATTCGGTTCATTGGATTGGCGTACTGGATCAAGACTTAGTAACATTTGATGTGGTAATGGAAACTGAATATGGTACCACGTATAATAGTTATGCGATTTTGGCTGACAAAAAAGCTGTAGTTGAAACTGTAAAAGAATCCTTTTGGCCCGAATTTGAACGAAAATTACGTACTGTAATGGATCCTGCCGAATTGGAATACATTATATTAAACCATACTGAACCAGATCATTCAGGAAGTGTGGCGAAGCTGCTCGAAATTGCTCCTAAAGCCAAAATTGTTGGTACGGGCAATGCAATTCGCTATTTAAAAGATTTATTTAGCATCTCCTTTGACAGCATTCAGGTAAAAGATGGGGATGAGCTTGATTTAGGTAATAAAAAGCTGAAATTCATTGGCGCTGCCAACTTGCATTGGCCCGATACAATGTATACTTATCTGGAAGAAGATGAAATATTGTTCAGCTGCGATTCATTTGGAGCACATTATGCTGATGAGCGTATGTTTGATGATTTGGTAGACAATTGGGATGATTCTTTCAAATATTATTTTGATGTAATCCTAAAGCCGTTTAGCAAATTTATGCTAAAAGCCATAGAGCGCATACGCCCACTGCCAATTGAAGTCATTGCTCCCGGACACGGTCCCATTTTACGCTCCAATTGGAAGCGTTTTGTTGACTTATCCGAGCAATATGCGGAAGAAGCTTTACAGTATCCCGAAAAGCTGAGAGTATATATCCCGTATGTGTCGGCTTATCACAAAACTGCTGCAATTGCTGAAGCCATCGCAAAAGGTATACAAACAAAAGAATCAATAGAAGTGGTACTGCAAGATATTGAACATACTTCTTTGGGAGATATCGATATGCAGATTACCATGGCATCCGGAATTATTGTTGGAAGCCCCACTATTAATCAGAATATTTTATTACCGATTTATCGCTTGTTTGCTGTGATTAATCCATTGCGCGACAGAGGAAAACCGGCAGGAGGTTTCGGTTCATACGGATGGAGCGGTGAAGGGATGAAAATTATTCGAACAAGCCTCGAAAATTTAAAGCTTAAGTATTTGGATGATGGTGTTTTCGTGAAGTTTTCACCGACTTCGGATGATTTGGAAGCTGCCGAGGAATACGGCAAGAAATTTGCTGAACTTTTGATAGAAGGACAGTAATTAAAAACTTGGTCATGTTGGGTAATAAAAAATATAGCTTGTGGATAAGGTTTGCCATGATATTTATGCTTGGCCTTTTACTCTTTTCTTCATGCTCTTTAGAAAAGAAGTTAGCCAAGAAGTTTGTAAATCAGGCAGATAAAATGGCTGCAGTTGTATTAATGCCCGATTTGACTTATGTGGTAAATAATAAGACTGAACAAAATATACCGGCTTTTTTCTTTGAAGATGCAAAAGAAAATCCCGACTTACTTGCAGAAACCATTGTGCTAGCTGAATTGAGCGATGAAATTGTTTTAGGAACATTTGGCAACAGTTATATGACGGAGCTGTCAAATTATGGGATAAGAGTTTATGCCGAAAGTGATATGGCTGAATTCATGCAGCATGACAGCAATAGTTTTATGTTGAATATTGCACAAGTGGAGTTGATGGAGTTTAACACGGTAGAAGAAGATGCAATAAGTGTGGGAGATGAGGTATATTCCAAGGATATTTGGTTGAATGGGTTCAATATGGCTGTTTGGCTTGAGTTGAATGCCATTGATATGCACAATGCAAAGCCTGTTATGCTGTTTGCCGAAAATGACTTATTCGATTATTATAAAGGCTTCTTCACTCAAAAGTTTTTTACGGGGGCAATTGAGTATCAGCTTACTATAGATACAATCAGTGCAAATGATGCAATCAATTTTGTGCATTATCTGGGCAGATTATATGCGGCTTATACCTTTGATTATATTTTGAATAACTATTTATTTAATAATATACCCGAATCGGAATATAAAGGGATTTATTATCGTTACGACCCTTATCGCAAAATGTTCCTTCATACTGAAGAAGATCGATTTATGATACTTGATTAAGGATTTGAATTTCTTTTCTTTATACTTACATTTGCAGTGATATAAACGATATAAACTGCTGAAATGACCCTTTTTACCAAAAGCTTACAATCGTATCATAAACTGCGGCTTTTAGTTGCAGCGATTGTATTCTTTGCTGTTTCATATACTGCCAAGGCACAACTCCCTAATCCTGCTTTGGTGGGTTATTTTCACAATTGGCAAGCATCGTTGGCACCTTATGTTCAGTTGCCGAATATCGATTCACGCTATAATGTGATAAATATTTCTTTTGCCATTCCAAAGGCGGGTACATCTTATGATATGGTGTTTGTGCCGGAGGTGGTTTCTCAATCGGTCTTTATTTCGCAAGTGCAAGCACTTCA
Organism: uncultured Lentimicrobiaceae bacterium; assembly: GCA_964592175.1. Classification (GTDB taxonomy): domain Bacteria; phylum Bacteroidota; class Bacteroidia; order Bacteroidales; family F082; genus JALNZU01. Next base: position 11,978 of record CAZQBU010000030.1, on the reverse strand, counting down.
AGCAGAGGGTAAAAAGGTTTTAATTAGTATTGGCGGAGGAAATGCTTCCGTAATTATGCATAATGTGCTGGAACGAGATATTTTCATTTCTTCCATGAATAACATCATTAACACCTATGGTTTTGATGGTATCGACATTGATTTAGAGGGGAATTCCCTTTTTGTCACTGGAGGCACAATTTTTGAGCCGGTGGATGCGCCAGTAATTTATCTTATTGAGGCAATTAACCAGATTATGGATGATTATCAGCAAAATTTTCAGCGCCCGATTTTACTTACGATGGCGCCTGAAACTGCATATGTACAAGGCGGTCAATCAGCTTATGGCGGTGTATGGGGAGCCTATCTTCCTTTGATAGAAGCATTCCGAAATTCTATTGATTTGCTTCATGTACAGTTGTATAACAGTGGTTCGATGTATGGGATTGACGGAAAAATATATACTCAAAGTACTCCGGATTTTATTGTGGCAATGTGTGAGGCTGTTATAGTTGGCTTTCAAACGGCCGGTGGCTTTTTTGAAGGACTAGCTGCACATAAAATTGCAGTAGGCCTTCCTGCTTGCATATCTGCGGCAGGAGGGGGGTACACGCATCCGATTATGGTCAAATATGCCGTTGATTATCTTTTGGGAAATGGAGAAAAGCCGGGACATTATACGCTGCAAAATGCTGAAGGCTATCCTGATTTAAGAGGAATGATGACATGGAGCATTAATTGGGATGCGGCGACAAGCTGCGGCGGAGTATATGAATATGCTCAAAACTTTGAAGATATTTTCGATGGTAATACCAATTTGCCATATCAGCCTGCTGTTGAAAGAAGCTTTTCATTATACCCAAATCCTGCTACGAATCACATAAGCATAAAAACGCAAGAACAGCTGTATTTGCCTATGCAAATTGAGATTTATAATGCTTTGGGACAACATATATTGACCGAACAAATACAGCAACAAAATCAACGAATAAATCTTGATAAATTAACTTCCGGTTTGTATATAATTAAAACTAAGCATACACAAAAGAAACTGATTATTAGTAGGGATTGATATATAATGGATTAATAATCAGGTGTTTCAGTTGTTTGTATTTTGCTTCTTTAGAAGTAAACACTATTCTTTAGGTAATTTGTGATATAGTCTTTGATTCCATCTTCAAGTGATGTGAAATCCTGAGTGTAACCTGAGTTTTTTAGCTTGGTCATATCAGCTTCGGTAAAATACTGGTATTTATTGCGAATATCTTCCGGTGTATCCACAAATTCAATGTCCACTGCTTTATCCAGCACATTGAAGCAAGCTGTGGCAAGGTCAACAAAGCTGCGCGCCTTTCCGGTGCCGAGATTGTAAATACCGGATTTTACGCCTTGTTGATTCATTAAAAATAAAATCACCTCTGCCACATCTTTAACATACACAAAATCACGTAATTGCTCACCATCTTTGAAGTCATTGCGGTGGGAACGGAATAACTTCATACTGCCTTTTTCGATAATTTGTTTGTAGGCATGAAAAATTACGGAGGCCATGCGTCCTTTGTGGTATTCATTGGGACCATATACATTAAAAAACTTTAATCCCGCCCAAAATGGTGGTTGATTTTGCTGCAAAACCCATTTGTCGAATTCATTTTTTGAAATTCCGTATGGATTTAAAGGCTGTAAAGCTTCAACAATTTCATGTGAGTCAATATATCCATGCTCGCCCATGCCATAAGTAGCGGCAGAAGAAGCATAAATAAGTGGGATTTGATGTGTGCTACACAGTTGCCAGATAGTTTTGGAGTAATTTACATTCAAGCGGTCAAAAATTTCTTTATTAAACTCGGTAGTATCTGTACGAGCTCCGAGGTGAATAACCCATTTTATCCGTTCCGCATTTTTGGGAAACCAATCAAAAAAATCATCTCGTTCAACCAGTACAGTATAAGTTTTAGTGATGAAATTTGCTGTTTTTCCTTTTAGCTTTGCTGATTTAAAGTCATCTACCAACACAAGATGATGGTAGCCTTGTTTATTTAATGCGGAAGCAACCACACTTCCAATGAACCCCGCTGCTCCTGTTACAACAATCATTTTGATAATTTATTTTTTACAAAAATACCTTTATTTATAAGAAAACATTCATTTTTTGCAATCTGTATCCTAAGTTTAGCCAACAATCCTTAAATTCGCTTTTTAAATTATTAGAATGAATAGTAAAAATACGATAGCTATACGCCTTTCCTTTTTAATTAGTGCCTTATTGTTGTCATCCCTGCTTTTTGGACAGCTTCGGACGGATTTAAGTCCATATCCTTTAAGTGATTTATCTGATATAGAGGCTGTTCAAGTGGATTTTGTCATGCCTTATGAAGCAGATATTCCAAAAGATGATTTGTCACCTCCACGTATTGGCACGGCTACACCCGTCACCATTTCAACGGATGACAAAGGCAGTTGGATTGTACTGCCAGCAGTGGGGCTAAAAATTTGGACAATTAAACTTTTGGCAGCTGAAAACGATGGTGTAAGTGTTTATTTTGATGCGTTTAATCCCGGAAAAGAAGGGCGGTTATTTGTTTTTGATGATATGGGAAACAGCTATGGTGCTTTTACTCAATACAGTAACCCAAAAGGCGGTGCTTTTGCCATACACCCCATCCGAACCAAAGAGCTTGTACTACAGTTTGAAACTGCAATAAATGCATCAGATTATAATCTACAAATTAATGAGATTGGACTATTATATCCCGGAAAAGGAAGCCTTGGTTTCGGCACTTCCGGTCCTTGCCAAGTAAATGTAAACTGCAGTGAAGGACATAATTATGTGCATCAGAAAAGGGGAGTGGTTCGAATAATTGTCAAGCAGGGGTCAGCACAGTTTTACTGTAGTGGTTCCTTGATTAATAATACCTTGGCAGATCGCATGCCGTATCTTTTAACAGCAAATCATTGTGGACAAAATTCATCTACTTCAGATTATGAACAATGGCTTTTTACCTTTAATTATGAAAGTGACGATTGTGATAAACCTTCTGAAGAGCCATTCTTGCAGACAATGAGCGGTGCTGAACTGATTTCACGTGCGGTTGACGGTACAATTAATGGTTCTGATTTTAAGCTACTTAAGCTATTGCAGGATGTTCCCAAAACTTATAATCCATATTATAACGGATGGTCGCGTGATGAAAATGGTTCCGAATCCGGTGCAAGTATTCATCATCCCGACGGGGATATTAAAAAAATATCTTCTTTTACAGTTCCCACTGCTTCAGCACATTATGGACACGGACACAATGCTCCGGACGGCATGTATTGGCGGGTCCGGTGGGCAGCTACCGAAAATGGTCATGGCGTTACGGAAGGAGGCTCATCCGGCTCTCCTTTGTTTGATGAAGAAGGACGAATTATTGGACTTCTAACCGGTGGAAGCTCCAGCTGTGTACAGCTTGACAGCCCTGACTTCTATGGGAAATTTAGCTCAGCTTGGGATGAAAACGGCATAAACCCAATCAATCAGCTCCGACCTTGGCTTGATCCGCTTGGGCTTAATCCACTCACTTTAAGTGGATTGGGGGCAGATACTATGTTTGTAGAAGCCGATTTTAGTGTAGACAGAAGGGAAATTAGTATTAATCAGTTTGTAAAATTTGAAAATAATTCACGTGGTCCTGTGGAGCAGTTTGAATGGAATTTTCCGGGTGGAAGCCCTTCAACAAGTACTGAAAAAGAGCCTCCCTTGATATCTTATGGGCAGTATGGTGATTTTGAAGTAAAGCTGATTGTACACGGCACAGACGATTCAGATACCTTGGTGCGAACTAATTATATTGGCGTGAAGCCTTATGTATATCCAAATCCCGGACAAAATCGTTTTACGCTAAGTTTTGGAGTTGATATTACTGAAGATGTGGAAGTTGCAGTGTTTGATGCAATGGGGCGTGAAACTGCATGCCGCATTTCACGACAAGGCTCCAAATTGTCCTTTGAATTAGACAATCCCGTATCAGGAACTTATATTATTCGGGTTACCGATAAATTAGTGGAAAAAAACTTGAAATTGCTGGTTGTATATTAGCTTAACCGGCTTAATTCATGAATTTAATTTTGAGAGATTTTCAGGCGTAAGCTGTGAAGCTGTAGCCAACTACTGCGAACAGCTCATATCGTAAAAATCACCAAAATTAAATCAAAATTCATTTTATAATTAGCACTTTTTAAATTTACTAGTAAAATATCCTAACGCAATGTTCATGAGCTTATTACGATAAAGTTAGATTGACAAACTTATGAATTGGTGAATTATGCAGGTTAATTTAGTCTTCATCGCGAAAGCGGGTATAGCTTCTCCATTTTTCAACAAGTTCGTGCATATCTTCCGGTAAATCGGACTCGAAGCGCATCTGTTTATTTGTTTGTGGATGTGTGAAAACAAGCAGTTTGGCATGCAGCGCCTGTCGGGGGATAATGCGGAAACAGTTATCGACAAACTGTTTATATTTGGAGAAAGTTGTACCTTTCAGTATGGAGTTTCCGCCATAGCGTTCATCATTGAATAGGGGATGCCCCGCATATTTCATGTGTACACGAATCTGGTGGGTGCGCCCTGTTTCCAAGCGACATTCTACCAAACTCACATAGCCGAAGCTTTCAATCAATTTATAATGTGTTAATGCTTCTTTTCCGTAGCTGCCATCTGCATATACCGCCATTTGCTTGCGGTCTTTGGTGCTGCGGCCAATATGGCCTGTAATGCTGCCTGCTGCCGGCTCGGGAACGCCCCAAACAACTGCCTGATAGCACCTTTCTATTTGGTGTTCATAAAACTGACGGGCAAGCTTTGTTTGTGTGAGCTCATCTTTCGCTACGATCAATAAACCACTGGTGTCTTTATCTATTCGATGAACCAAATAACCGAAGCCGTTTTCAGGAATACTGCTTTTAGAGCGAAGAAAATAGGATGCAAGCGCATTTAAGAGGGTACCGCTATAATTTCCGTGCCCCGGATGCACCACTATCCCCGCTTGTTTGTTAATAACCATCATGACCTCATCTTCATAAATTATGTCAAGCGGTATGTCTTGTGGAATTATCTCAACTTCACGTGGAGGATAGCTGAAAACAACAGTAATTATATCTTCGGGCTTGACCTTATAATTTGATTTGATGATTTGATCATTCACCCGAATATTTCCAGCTTTAGCGGTTTGTTGAATTTTATTGCGCGATGCATTTTCAATGCGATTCATTAAAAATTTATCAATGCGCAAAGGGGTTTGCCCTTTATCTACAATGATACGGAAATGCTCATAAAGCTCACTGTTTTCTTCAGTGGTTTCATCCAATATATCATCTGAGAAGTCTTTCATTTGCTTACTTGATAATCAAAACTTTAGATTGATATATTAAGCTTGACTCCGTTTCGACCTGTATCAGATATAAACCGGGGCGCAGCATTGAAATATCCATACTTGATGACCAGTTTTGTTGCAGTACTTCTCTGCCAACAAGGTCATAAAGTTTGATTTTTTGTGCGCTTATAGATTCATCATGGATTTGGAAATAAATCATCCCTTGTGCCGGATTTGGATAATGACTGATGACTTCCTTATGTTCTTTTTCATCAATTCCAATCAGTTTGCCTGAGCCGAAGGCAGGTCGCATCATGAGTGCGCCCTCTTCTTGGCTTGTTTGCCATGTGCCATCAATATTTAAAAACAGATATTGACTGCTGTTATTAACCCTGTCAAATCCAATATTCAGATTACCTTGATCTTTTTTCATCAGTCCGATATAGAACTCTCCATTCAATGGCAGCGGCTGTTCCAGCTCATAGCTGACAAAACCAAGTAAATCATCACTAAACTGTGGACGTTGATTGGGTTTAGTGTAAATAACTTCAAATGGTTGCGCGTTACGGCTGTTCCATACAAGCAAGTCGAAGCGCATATTATTGGTTTGCCCTTTTGTTTTGTTGAAAAACATATGGATGGCTTTCAGCGTGTCCGGAGTGCTTAAATAAAACTGATACGCCAAATAGGCATAGGATGGTTCAAGATTGTATCCTACTTCGGCGGTGCCGTCATCATAGGCAAAATAATTATAAAATCCTTGTGTATAAACCAATGAGTCGGTTAAAGCCGCTGAGCCTGAAGCATCACTTATATAGTGTTTAATAGTGAATGATGTAGTGTCTTTGTCGGTATCTAATGCAAAAAGAGATGCTACATCCGGGCAGGCGTGTTTTTTACCACATCCGCTGCTACAGCTCTGAAAGCCTTTCTCCATAAATGGATCCAGATTGCAATTCCCGCCATCGTACATAAAACTTTGCTCTCCATCACGTTGCTGAACATGATATTCGTACTTTGTGTTTAGCGTTTCAGATGTAAGATTTACTATTTTTAATTCCAATGATTCTTTAATTGCGTTACTTGGTGCGAAGCGGTATTGCTTATAAGGCATTGATTCATAGCGTTTCAAGAATGATGGGGCACGGCTGCTGAAACTCAGCTTTTCATGATGTGGCTCGTGTATTGTTCGATCTTTGTCGAGATAGATAAAGTCGACATTCCACTGATCTACATTAGCTTGGTCTCCGGGTGCCGTGGGATATGCCAGAGTAGCTATATTATAGAATCGAAACTGGAAGCGGTCACTGAAATACTCAGTATCCGTAAGTGGTATCATTACCTGCTTAAAATACGCATATTCATGATGTTCACTATTAAACTCTTCCAATGTCATACCTTGATGTTTCCATACGGTATTCCATGCATATTCTTCAACAAAAATACTATCGCAAGGCATGAGAATATCATCATCCCAACCGTAAATACGGTCGCTGATGATATATAAGGAGGTATCACAGCCTTCCGGCGCCCATATGGTATCGTGCACATTAATCTGATCTTGTCCAATTATGATAAGTATGGAGGCAGCTGGTACAATTATTGAATCGATTCGTTCAAAAAGCATATTTCCGGTGGGGTAGCCAAATTGTAACACCAAAGAATCGTGTGTTTCGGGTGCATTTCCTCTGCCTTGGGGCTGAAAAAAGAAACTGAAATAGAGTGAGTCGGCCGGACTGAGGGCTTGGGGGCTATCCGCAAAGATTGAATCCAAACGTATGGGGCGCGAGCTTAGGTAGTCAGCTATAAAAGCATTTATACTAGCATCTTGATGTACGTGACCAAACTCATCCAATACATCAAAAGTTGCAGCGCCACTGTTTGGTGGTAAAAAAGGAAAGTCTTTATTGACAAATACATCCCTGTCAAGCCATTTTGACTGATCGGGATATACAAATGAGGTGCTAAAATCTTCAAAGAAGGGAAGATGCAATGCCGGGATGCTGTCGTCTGACAATTGTTTTGGCATAAAACTCTGCCGATGTTTTTGGATGTGCGGATTCACGGAAAGCCCTGTGAGGCGTTCTTGGGCGTAGGCTCCCAATCCAAATATTAGCAAAAAAATAAGGCTGAATATTAGTTTTGAATTTCGTGTTACCATATATTTTTTAATCAATGTCATCCGTGAATATATTTTCTTCTTTAGGCTCTTCAATATACAAGCTGTCATTTATGAATTTATCAAAATCAACTTTTTCTATTGAGCGATACCAAATTGAAATGGCGGTTCCGGCTCTGAGTTCGTTCCCCGGCGCAAAATATGGCTCTACTTTATAAACACGACTGTGAGCTGTATCCTGATTATCCATAAAGTGCTCATTTTTAATGTTTAATGTAGCTGTTTGTAGGCTAAGTCGTGCTTCTTTACGGTCTTTCCCGTAAATTTGTGGAAAGCGCACCATTGGATGTTCTCCTCCATTTCCCAAAATAAGGTTAATCCGACTGCCCCTATAAAGTTCTGTTCCGGCTTTGCAGTTCTCACCGAGATAAAGCTGTTTCACTACCGCATTTTTAGCAAAATGTTCTGTAAAAGATATATCACCCACTTCTAATCCTGCAGTTTCGAGTGAAACAATTGCTTGTCGAACTGACAAATTGGATAAGTTAGGCATAATCACTTTTTCGGGTAAGCGTGCCACAGTAACCAGATAAATATTTCTATTCCGTTTTACCTTAGAATCGAGCAGGGGATCCTGCTGAAGCACAGAGCCATAGTCTAATCTTTTGTCATAAATGCTGTCGGAAATGATAAAACGAAATAAGTCGCCATATTCTTCCATCACTTCTTGGTGGTCCATTCCAATAAAATCGGGCATCACATATACCTCATCATGCCGTGTATAACGGTGAAGCATTGAGATAACAGTGAATAATATAATTACTGCCACTGTAGTAATAATCACTATATGCAGGAAGATTTTCTTTAGCATGCTGCTGTGCCGGGTTTTATTTTTAATTTTGCTGATAATACTGTCATTGTTAAAACTGTATGTCAGCTTGTTTATTGCCTGACGGGCAGCAAAAGTACAGATATTTTGTGAGTTTTGATAGCCGGTATAATGAGTAAATTTACAGTCTTCTGATTAATTGAATTTTAAACTATGAAACAAAGGCGTTTGAATGTTGCGGTTGTCTGTGGAGGTAATTCCGGAGAATATGAAATTTCTGTGCAAAGTGGGCAGGCAGTTGCCGAACTGTTGGATGCTGAAAAATACGTAGCTTATCTAATATATATTAAGTCGAATTCGTGGTATTTTTTAGATATAGAAGGGAAGCGTTTTGAAATTCAAAAAGATGACTTCAGTTTGACAACCTCAGAAGGAAAAATCAATTTTGATGTGGTTTTCAATGCTATACACGGTACTCCCGGTGAGGATGGCAAACTTCCAGCATATTTTGAAATGCTGAATATTCCTTGCACAAGCAGCAGCTCGGTAGTTTTGGCAGCCACATTTAATAAGTGGATGTGCAAACAAATTGTGGCTCCAACGGGAATTGCACTTGCCGATAGTATTTTATTGCGTAAAGGAGATGATTTTGAGGCTAATGAATTGATAGAAGCACTAAATCTTCCATTGTTTGTTAAGCCGAATAGCAATGGCTCCAGCGTTGGGATTTCAAAAGTGAATCATGCTGAAGAATTATTGCCTGCCATTGAAAAAGCTTTCTTGGAAGATAGCGAGATTTTACTGGAATCGGCTGTTGTTGGACGAGAAGTAGGATGTAGTGTTTTTGACTTCAAAGGGCGAGTTCTTGTGTTGCCAATCACAGAAATCATAAGCAAAAAAGATTTTTTTGACTACGAAGCCAAATATGTAAAAGGCATGTCGGATGAAATCACACCGGCTCAAATTGATGAAGAAACTGATATGCAAATTAAAGCGGTTTCGGCCATGCTGTACAAACATATTGGATGTAAAGGCTTTGTACGCTTTGATTATATCATCACCGAAGATGATTTATATTTCCTAGAGGTAAATACCGTTCCGGGCATGACACAAGCAAGTATTATGCCGCAGCAATCTGAAGTGATGGGTATTGCCTTGGGCGATTTGTTTTCTATGGCTGTGGAGAATGCCCTGTATCTTCATTCGAAATAAATTCCGAGAATTTTTGAAATGCCAGTGCACGATGGCTGATTTTGTTTTTTAATTCTGAAGACATCTCAGCAAAAGAAATAGCATATCCTTTTGGAATAAAAATCGGGTCGTAACCAAATCCATTGGTACCTGTTGTCTTTTCAGCGATATGCCCTTCGATGATACCTTCAAATGTACGTGTTTTATTTCTATCAAAAAAAGCAATTACAGTTCTAAATCGTGCGCTACGCGCTTTAATTTGTTGCATTTCTTTTAGCAGTTTGTTCACATTGTCCGCATAAGTGGCATCTTCGCCTGCATAGCGGGCTGAATAAACTCCGGGTGCTCCATTCAGACTGTCTACTTCCAGTCCGGTATCATCGGCAAAACAAGCTATACCGGAACGCTCAAATACATATTTTGCCTTTTGTATCGCATTGCCTTCCAGTGTGTTGCTGGTTTCAGCTATATCTTCAAAAATATTCACTTCTTTTAGGCTGAGCAACTGAAAAGCATCGGATAGCAAGCTGTTTATTTCCTCTAATTTATGAAGGTTATTTGTTGCAAATACAAGTTTTTTCATAAGTGTGATGTTTAGGTTTAAAGCTGCCAATTAATGGGCGGCAATCCAATTGACTGAAGATATTCGTTTGTTTTTGAAAAATGTTTACATCCAAAAAAGCCATTCGAAGCCGAAAAAGGGGAGGGGTGCGCAGCTTTTAAAACAAAATGTTTGGATGTGTCAATTAATCTTTCTTTTGAAATGGCATAATTTCCCCACAACAGAAATACGATTCCTGCTCTATAATATGAAACTGCACTTATGGCTGCATCTGTAAAGCGCTCCCATCCTTTACCCTGATGTGAGCCCGGTGCCGAAGCCCGCACACTAAGTATGGAGTTAAGAAGTAAGACCCCTTCTTTCGCCCATTTTTCTAAATTTCCGTGATTCGGAATTTGAAAACCAATATCTTGATTTAGCTCTTTAAAGATATTTCGTAAACTCGGGGGTGGTTTTATGCCATGGGGAACCGAAAAGCATAAGCCATGTGCTTGTCCGGGACCATGATATGGGTCTTGACCAATTATTACGGCTTTTACCGAAGCTAAAGCTGTGAGATTAAATGCGTTAAAAATATTTGCTCCGCTAGGATAAATTGTATATTGTGTACGTTCCTTGATGAGGAACTGTTTTAATTCAGCAAAATATGCTGCATTAAATTCTTTTTCGAGCGCTTGTTTCCAGCTCTCTTCAATAGTGGGATTTACCGATTCGTGGGGCTGTTGAAGATGCATAATGATTAATTTTTTCTAAAAGCAGAGGCAAAATTGATTAAAAACTGTTTACTTTGTAGAATATTAGCGAGATTTATTATGAAGTGTAAAAATATGAAAAAAATTGTTGCTTTATTCACTGCACTGATTGTTTTGTCCGGACTTTTAGTTTCCTGCAAAGCTCAAAAATGTGCTGCATACGGTGAAGTACATAAATACCAGAAAGAATCAAGATATTAATATAAACTTCCTTTTCTACGCTCGATTTCCGTATTGGGCAGTGATTGATTGTATATCATGAAGGCAAAAACTGTCATAATAGTTTTTATGCTCTTATTTCCTATGCTGTTGTCGGCACAGGAAGTGGAGTATGATACTATTGGTGAGCTGATTATATACAATCGGGAACGTGCAGGGCTTTTTACGGTACATTCTTCGGGGCTTGGGCTTGGTTACAGGGCAGGAAAAAATAAAAATGCTTTCAACACGCGGATTTTAAGCTTTGAGTTAAGCACGCAAAACTCATTGAAGCAAATGAAGTTGATTAATCCTTTTTATGCTAATTCAAAGCGTTATGTGTTTGGCAAGTTAAATGATATTCTGCTGTTGCGGGCAAGTTATGGGTTTAATTATCTATTAAATAGAAAACCCTATTGGGGAGGTGTAGAGCTACGTTGGTTATGGGAGGCCGGACCTGTATTGGGCTTTGAGAAGCCATATTATCTTTATGTGGTTACCATGGACCAAAATTCACAGGGCGAAATGGATTATTTTATTATCACTGATAAGTTCGGTTCGGATAATTTGTGGGTTGATATCTACGGTCGTGCACCATTTAAGGAAGGATTTAATGAACTGCGTCTCGTGCCGGGAGCTTTCGGTAAGATTGGCTTTCAGGTGGAGTTTGGTAATGTTAGCACATCAATCAAAGCCTTGGAAACCGGAGTAGTATTATCCTTCTTCCCTCAAAAGATATATATGATGGATGATGATCAGAACAACACATTATTGCTGAATTTTTATATCAGCTACGGCTTTGGTAAACGCTTTAATAAGTATTAGGCTGAAGAGTTTTAATTCATAAGAAGCTCGTTTTAATTCGTACTCAACTGCTCTAAATATATTTGATTATCCAAATTTAATATAATTCGTTATATATTCATTTTCAATTATTTAGGCACTTTCAGAAAACAGAATAATTTCTAATTTTCGGGATTAAAAACACTTTTCA
>CAZQBU010000029.1:0-29455 GCA_964592175.1 uncultured Lentimicrobiaceae bacterium | reverse complement strand
TAGTGGCACCGTTTCAACCGAAAAGAGTGGCACTATCAGACCGAAATCCCCAATAACTATTAATAAGAATTTTGAACTTCTCAATGCAGTGCCCATTCCTTTAGACGTGCATAATTACTATTCACCTGTTTTTATTAACGATACTTCAATTTTAGTTTGTGGTGCCGGTACCCCTTCACAATCTAACTTTAACTACCTAAATGTGGTCTCAATGACAGAGGCAGGTCAAATGATAAGTTATAATCATTTCTTCAAAGATTCGCAGCGCAGGGAACAGCCTTCAATGCATAAGGGCATTAGTAAATCTGGAAATAACATTTACGTTGGTGGCACTTCCAATTTCGATAACTACAATCCATTTTTTAGCTCGCTTAACTCTTGGTTTCATTTGGTAAAAATCAATTCTGACATCACACCAATTTGGGAATATTGGTACGGCGGAGATGCTTATTATTTTTTATACAGCATTTTAGCTACAAATGATGGAGGCTGCATTATGGTTGGCAATCGTTATGATTATGAAACACAAAATCAGGAAAGGGATATCTACATTGTAAAAGTTGACACTAACGGATTAATCACATGGACACAAGAAATACCAATAGACAATTCAGCAACAACGGTTTATCCAAATCCGGGCAAAAACAAGTTGAATATTAAAACTTCAAATAAGTATTCTGATTTTGAACTAATTAACTTAAACGGACAAGTAGTGATCACGAAAATGCTAGATGATGATTTTTCAATTATAAACACAGAATCACTAAAATCGGGTGTTTACTTTTATAGACTTTTTGACAAAAACAACAAAACGCTTGATACAGGAAAATGGATTAAACAGTAAAGGAAAAAAGGACTCATTAAGTAAATAAAAGCTGTTAAATTGCGCCTAATTAAAGACAAGCATACGATGGTTATTTTGCGTTGAATAGTTTAGCTGCACTTGGTATTAATCAGTATTATTACTACTTTTGTAATGAGTTTATCACTTCAATACAATGCACTGAATATGAATGTGTTGATAGATTATAAAACATCTTATTGAGCGTTCATACTTTAGCCACGCTTTGCTTTTACGGTTTTAAGAACATATTGCTTTCAATTAAATAATTGTTATGGATTTGAAAATTTTAATTTTGATACTATTGTATATTAGTACGTTCGTTTTTAGCCTTAAGTCTGTCAGATTAAAAAGTACTTTAAACGAGTTTTTCAAAAACATTCTTTTTGCATTTATTGTTACAAGCTATTTGTTTGATAAAGGAACAACATTTTCTACCGATCTTTTTGTCTTTATATTTTTCATTTTTGTAGGTTTACATTGGGTCATGTTCATTTTGGAGTATTTTTTATCTCCAAGACCCCCTAAAAAATCCTGATCTTTTAGCTATATAATGCGATAAAGAAAACAGATTTTATCTATTCATGGAACTTGACAGCTAAGCAGACGCATTAAATAGTTCCGAATTCTTTATTTAGCTGCCATTCTTATACATGCTGCAACTTCATGCATATATACTTATAGCTTATTCTTCAATAGCTCAATACAATCAAATCCATTTTTCACAACACAAAAAAATATTTCACACTAGGTGCTTGAAGCACATATATGCTTATCTTTGAGTCCGAAGCGTGTAATCATCTTAGCTATACATTAAAACCTGATTCATATGAAAGAACTTGTACGTTGCCGCCCTTGTGGCTATATCATGCCGGCTGACAAATTAGGCGATGTGTGTCCGGCTTGCGGCATGCCCCGCAAAGTGTTTGAACCCTATCGCGAAAGAGTAGCACTCAATCGCCTGCAAATTCTTAATTTGGACTTACATCCTATCGCCATTCACCTTTCGCAAGCTTTGGTGATTTGCATTCCGGCTTTTATAATACTGCTAAAGCTTTTTCCGGATTTCCAGCCCGTTATCATCCGTAGCGTGCTCATATTAGCGGTATTTGTGTTTCCATTCACCCTAGTTTTAGCCATGATAACCGGTGCAATTGATGGCTTTACGCGTTTTAAAACCCTGAAAACACCCTTATTACGCGTGAAAATCATTTTCAGCCTAATAATACTCGCATTAGCTTTTGGCATGATGTATTTGGGACCAAAAGAAAGCTACGGAATTTGGACTTTTATTTTATCTGTCCTTAGTCTGGGAGTAGGTATTCAGTTGGGCTTATGGGGCAAAAAGTTAATCAATGTGATATTACCCGGTAGTTTTCCAAAGCGAAAAAAGAAGGCTGTCGCAAAAGCAGCTGAAGAATAATTTTCATTTAAAAAATTTTAGCCTGCTTAATTCATGAATTTAATTTTGAGGAATTATGCAGGTCAGAAAAACCTATAAATCCGATTCAAAGCCTTCTTCTGCTTCCGTAGAAGCGGCTGCCAAGTTGATTTCATCAATCAACACTTGCAATTCTTGCTGTTTTTCTTCTACCAGCTGAGCGAAAGCAGTCATATATTCCGGTTCGATTGGTTTTGCCGGAGGCGATTCTACCGTAAGCGGGTTTACGGGCTGTCCATTTTTAAAGAAGCGGAAATCGAGGTGCGGACCTGTTGCAAGTCCGGTGCTGCCCACATATCCAATCAGCTGTCCTTGTGTTACCCGCGTACCTTCTTGGATACCGGAAGCAAACTTCTGCAGGTGCATATAAGCAGTGGTATATGTGCTATTATGCTTGATATACAAGTAATTACCCGCACCCCCTTTTTGATATCCCTTACGGGTTACAACGCCTTGTCCGATAGCATATACGGGAGTCCCGGCAGGTGCAGCATAATCCACTCCATGATGTGGTCGGTTAATCTTCAAAATAGGATGATAGCGACTATGCGTAAAATGCGAGCTGATGCGGCTGTATTTTAAAGGAGCCTTTAAAAATGCACGGCGTAGGCTCTCCCCTTTCTCGTCAAAGTAATCGCCTTCCTCAGCTTGCTCAAAATAATAAGCATAATGGTCTTTGCCATAATGATGAAAGCGCGAAGCAAGTATCTTTCCCACTCCTACCGGCTCACCTTCAATATATTTACGCTCATAAATAACATCAAATCGATCGTTTTTCTGAATTCCGAAGAAGTCAACCGTCCAAGCATACACATCCGACATCTTCACGGCTAACTCAGGGTTATAACCATTACCTACCATTGCATTCCACAACGAAGACTGAATTAGGCCGTGTGCAGTTTCTATATGCGTTTCAACCTCTTTCTGACCTCGATACGCATAAAGGGAATCGGAAAGACTAAAAACCACATAATCGGCACGGTTTATTTCGTACACAAAATATTTTGGAGTACGTAAACTGTCATTTGATAGCATCACAAAGTAATTATTACCCGTACGAATTTTACGCACATCAAAAGTGTCTTTACATACCCTGACCAGCTCGTCAATAGTCACATAAGGCACACTGTATTGAAGCAGTAAATCTGCCAGATATTGATTTTTACCTATCTGATCCTGAATCACTTCCAATGAATCTATTGCAATATCGAAAAGAAATTTAGGCTCAGCAACTTCTTCTTCCACAAGCTGTTGTTCGTGATTGGAACTGTTACAAGCGGGAAATGCTACTACAAGTGATAAGATAAAAACAAGTAAACTAGACCGAATCAGTTTTTTGGCAAATTTAGGCATGGCAATTAAATAACATCAAAAATACAGCCTACAAAAATATAGGATTTAATTGATGTAGCTGTCAAAAAACCAAATTAGTTTTAAACCTGCTTAATTAATGAATTTAATTTTGAGAAATTTTCAGGCATGAGCTGTGAAGCTGTAGCCAACTACTGCGAACAACTCATAACGCAAAAATTGCCAAAATTAAATCAAAATTCATTTTATAATAAACACTTTTTAAATTACTGCCAAAATCTCCTAACGCAATGTTCATAAGCTTATTACGATTAAGTTTAGATTAACAAGCTTATGAATTGGTTAATTATGCAGGTAACAGCCGAATGTTGGTAAAAAAATATGTATAAAATAAAAAAGGTGTCCGAAGACACCTTATTAAAATTATTTGTTTTGGAGGGCAAAATCGCGCCCTGCCTTAAAGGCTTTCACATTCAGGTCCACCACCGACTCGCCCTTGGATGCAAATAATTGCATTACGGCATTTTCTATAATGCTGTCTTCAATATCCAAAAATGGAGATGCTGCACCTAAAACCACCATATTTGCAGCTTTTACCGAGCCCAAATCTTTGGCAATAGTATCTGCGTCCAAAATGGTATAATGCTTTTGCTTGCGAATCTCTTGAATTACTTCTTCCACCTCAGGATAATTGGGAATATTATCAAAAGGATTTGTCGAACTGATAATTCGTCCTTCTGCATGAAGCATAGGAAGGTAACGCAAGGATTCCATAGGTTCCACAGCAATAATAAGGTCGGCTTTACCTTCCGGAATTAAGTCACTGGCAATAGGCTCTGAAGAAATTCGAAGATGCGATTGCACAGCTCCGCCACGTTGGCTCATTCCGTGAACCTCTGCTTGTTTAAGCTGAAGATTTTCGGATAAAGCCGCCAAACCAATGCACGCAGCAATACTTAAAATCCCTTGACCTCCTACTCCGGCTAATATGATATCTTTTTTCATTTTCTTACATGTTTTGTATTGAATATACTTTTATTAATTGTCGGAAGAAGCAAGTTGTTTAGCTTTTGCTTTCAGTCGCATCCTTCTGTTCAGCGTTTGTATACACTCTCTTCGTGGGATGATAACCGAAACACCTTCATATGCAAGTTCCTTTTTAATGATTTCCACATTTTCATCATGCAAACGACGCAAGGGCTTAATCACATGTATATGGTCCTCATGCACTCCAAGTCCTTTACAGATGTCTTCAATTTTGCCGTAGGCAGATGAGGTTTGACCGCCTGTCATTCCGGTAGTGGAGTTATCCAACACCAGCACAGTAATTTGAGAATTATTGTTAATGGCATCCAAAAGGCTCGTCATTCCAGAATGTGTGAAGGTAGAGTCACCAATTGTGGCAACGGCAGGTACTAATCCGGCATCGGCAGCACCGATTGCCATGGTAATGGAAGCTCCCATATCCACACAGCTGTTAATGGATTCGAGCGGCGGCAATGCACTAAGCGTATAACAGCCGATATCGCTGAAGACGCGACCACGGCCGTATTCTTTAATTGCTTCGTTCAATGCCATAAACGCATCATGGTGTCCGCAGCCGGCACATAATTTTGGTGGACGATTTTTTACCAATTCCGGAACTTGTCCGTTTACTTCAACATGGATACCCAAGGCTTTGGCAACAATATTCGGAGTCAATTCGCCATCACGCGGCAAATTACCATCCATACGTCCTTTTACCGTTTTTCCCTTATCCAGCATGCCGCGCACTAATTCCTCAATAATCGGATAACCGTCTTCGAGAACAAGCAGGCTGTCGCATTCGTCATACAAACGGCTTAATAAAACCCTTGGTGCAGGATATTGTCCAATCTTTACAATTGGATATGGACAAGGAGAATCTTTAAAGTTTTCAAGCAAGTAATTGTATGCTAAACCACAAGCTACAATACCCATACTTTTGTCTGTTCCTTCGATATACTGATTAAATCCACGCTCTGTTGCTTCTAACTCCATGGAATCCTGCTTGTTAAGCAGCTCCTTGTATTGCACGCGGGCAATAGCAGGCAACAGTACAAACTGACGTAGATTTTCCGGCAAGCGGATTTCATTTTGCTTTTGACGAGTCTTGGTAGAAATACCTGTTCTGGAGTGAGCCAAGCGTGTGGTAATACGCAACATGACCGGGACGCGCAGCTTTTCGGATAACTCAAACGCATAATAGGTCATATCATATGCTTCCTGCTGATTGCCCGGCTCCAATATCGGTATTAATGCAAACTTTCCATAAAAGCGTGAATCTTGCTCATTTTGTGATGAGTGCATGGATGGGTCATCCGCTGCCACCACCACAAGACCGCCATTGGCTCCTGTAATAGCCGAATTCACAAAGGCATCGGCTGCAACATTTAAGCCCACATGCTTCATACAAACCATGGCACGCTTGCCGGCATACGACATGCCTAGGGCAGTTTCCATAGCTGTTTTCTCATTTGCCGACCACAAGGACCGAATGTGCAGCTCCTTGGCTTCCACAGAAGCCTGAATATATTCCATAATCTCGGTTGAAGGGGTGCCCGGATAAGCATAAACACCGGAAATACCGGCATCGATAGCTGCTTGTGCAATAGCCTCATCACCCAGCAATAAACGTTTTTCCATAATATTTTTTTCTGTTATTTATTAAGCAAAGTATTTTAATGTTACAAAAATAACAATTCAATTTTGCCCAACAATCATTCTGCGCTATACAGAATAAATCTAAATAATAAATTTCGCACGCCAGATTCCGGCGAATACATGAATAGCTCGGTATTCGGAGCAAATCACTATTTATTGCAGCTATAAAACCCACTTTCGTCCCAAATGAAATATTCGCTACTTTTGCGGCAAAAATGAATTTTCTGGCACATGCCTTGCTCTCAGGTAACGAACCGGATATTTTAGTAGGTAATTTTATTGCCGACAGCATAAAAGGGAATCAGATTGACGCATTTTCTCCTGCAGTGCAACGCGGCATCATGCTTCATCGTAGCATTGATCAGTTTACGGATACGCACCAAGAAGTTAAAAAAGCCGTCAGCCTGATGCGCCCCTACTTTCAAAAATATACACCGGTAGTAATGGATATTTATTTTGACTATTTTTTATCCATCAACTGGGACAGCTATAGCGATGAAAGCTTAAAATCTTTCGTCAGGCGGGTATATTTTTGCATGATGAAACGATTCACGCAACTGCCTCCACGTTCACGCTATATTTTACCTTGGATGATTGCACAAAATTGGATGGCAAGCTATGGCGATTATAAAGAATTGGACGCCGTTTTCAGGCGCATGGCAGGTCGTACCCGATTTGTGTCCAATATGGAAAATGCTGTATCACTCCTGAAAAAGCATGAAGCTGAACTTCAGCTGCACTTCGATAAGTTTTTCCCCGAGCTGGAAGCACATTGCACCGAATGGCTGGCAACACATCCTTTATAAGCTATTTATGCCCAAGCAATTGCAAGCTATAAAGGAAAAATATTCCGAAAAGCCTTGAATAATGCAATTACTTTTCCATTTTTTAGCTAATTTAGCCGTTCTTTACGAAACAAAACCTAAAATCACATAGTATGGAAAAAGTCAGAAAGTCTCTGAGTGAATCTGCTACCGCGCGTTGGATTGCGCTTGCATTGATTTCGCTCACCATGTTTTTCGCCTATTTCTTTGTCGATGTCGCTGCACCGCTTCAAAGTTTGTTAGAGCGCAATCACGGCTGGTCACCCGAAACATTTGGCATGTTGGGAGGATCGGAATTCTTTTTAAATGTGTTTGCCTTCTTCCTTATTTTATCCGGAATCATCCTCGATAAGATGGGCATCCGCTTCACCTTGATTACTTCGGGCCTCGCCATGGTAATCGGAGGTCTCCTCAAGTATTATGCGCTAACAGAAAGCTTTGCCGCCAGCGGCCTTGCCCATTGGCTCGATTCATTCTGGCATGCCGTACCATCTTCTGCCAAGCTTGCATTTTTTGGCTTTGCCATCTTTGGTGTGGGCGTAGAAATGGCCGGTATCACGGTTTCAAAAACCATTGTAAAATGGTTCAAAGGGAAAGAGCTAGCCCTAGCAATGGGCTTGGAGATGGCAGTTGCTCGTCTCGGAGTATTTGCCGTCTTTCGCCTGTCACCCATCTTTGCCGAAAAAGGCGGAGTGCCAAATTCAGTATTCTGGGGAGTAGCATTCCTGGTAGTAGGGTTCCTACTCTTCCTTGCATATACGATTATGGATGTGCGCCTTGATAAAGAACTTGGTGAAGAAGCCGGAGACGAAGTGGAAGAGCCGTTCAGAGTTTCCGACCTGCTGCTGATTCTCAAAAACCCGGGCTTCCTGGCGATTGCAAGCTTGTGCGTACTGTTTTATTCCGCAATATTCCCATTCCAGAAGTTTGCGACCGACATGCTTGCATCAAAATTAGATATCAGCATTAAAGATGCCGCCGCAATGTTCTCCTTCTTCCCGATAGGAGCCATGGTATTGACGCCATTTATTGGAGCATTCCTCGATAGAAAAGGACTGGGTGCCACAATGATGTTTTACGGAGCCATTTTATTAACCGTTTCACATTTGATTTTTGCATTGGTGCCCGCCGAGATGTTCAGCCATTTCGTTGCCTATGCCACCATTGTTATATTAGGACTTGCATTTTCATTAGTCCCCGCCTCCATGTGGCCTTCCATACCTAAAATTGTGGAAGAACGCTTTTTAGGCTCTGCCTACGGACTTACATTCTGGATTCAAAATATCGGATTGCTTGCCGTGCCAATTTTGATTGGATGGTCGCTTAGCGCAGCAAATCCGGGAGTAGCCGATGCAATTGCCGCAGGTGATTTAACAGCAAAATATAATTATACAGTACCCGAATTGATTTTTGCAGGATTTGGTGTCCTAGCAATGATTATGTCATTGGTACTGAAGCGAGTTGACAAGAAAAAAGGATTTGGACTCGACTTACCGAATAAGACCCCCTAGACCCCAAATTTCATATAAATTGAAAAAGCCGGCATCAAAATAATGTCGGCTTTTTTGTGGCTAAAGACAGCTTGAAAGTAGAAATTTAGTGAAGCTTTCAGCACTAACCCGAAGTTTTATTTCTCGATAAAATTTTTGCACGACAATTTCGCTTCAACAAGCATTTATATAAATTAACAAAGAAAAATAGGCGAAATACGAGGCAAAAATTGTACTTTAGCAGCAAATTTGCATTATTAATCACGACATTAACACCATAACCTTATGACAAGCATTCATGATCTAGAACCCAAAAGCATCTGGAAAAACTTTTATGATTTGACACAAATCCCACGTCCTTCAAAGAAAGAAGAGCAGATAATTCGCTTTGCCAAAGAGTTTGGCGAGAATTTGGGTTTGGAAACCATAGTAGACCATATTGGCAATGTAATCATTCGTAAGCCTGCCACTGCAGGATATGAAAACAGAATGGGTGTAATCCTTCAGGCACACCTTGATATGGTACCTCAAAAGAACGAAGGCACCGAACATGATTTCGAAAAAGACCCTATTCAAACCTTTGTTGACGAAGGCTGGCTAAAAGCCAAAGGCACCACACTTGGCGCCGACAACGGCATTGGAGTTGCCGCAGCAATGAGCGTACTGCAAGATAGCGAGCTGGAGCATGGTCCGGTAGAAGCATTGTTTACCATTGACGAAGAAACCGGAATGACCGGAGCCAATGAATTAAAGCCCGGACTGTTACAAGGCGATATCTTATTAAATCTCGACTCGGAAGATGAAGGCGAGCTTTATATCGGATGTGCCGGCGGTGTGGATTCGACCGGAGTATTTAAACCTGATTTTGAAGATACGCCCGCAGCTTTGACAGCCTACCGTATAAGTATAAAAGGACTTAAAGGAGGGCACTCGGGCATGGATATCAATCTCGGGCGCGGCAATGCCAACAAAATCATTAACGCACTCATGACAGTAGCTGCTTCAAAATACGGGCTACGCCTTGCCGAAATAGATGGCGGAAGCCTGCGGAATGCCATACCGAGAGAAGCATTTGCTACCGTGGTAATCAAGGAAGAGCATGAGGCCGATTTCCCCAAGTTTGTAGAAGAATTTGCTACTATCGCATTATCCGAATTTGAAAAAGCAGATCCCGGCTTAATGGTAGAAGTTGAAAAAACCGAACTACCTGCCAAGCTGATTGATGCCAAAACACAAGCAGGCTTGTTTGAAGCTGTAGCAAAATGCCCCAACGGAGTTATTGCCATGACGGCCGATATGCCTGATGTGGTTGAAACCTCCTCCAATCTAGCAGTAGTGAAATCAGAGAATGACACCATTACCATTGCTACGCTCCAACGCAGCTCGGTGGACGCAGATAAAGCTATTTTGGCTGCCCAAATCCGTGAAGTATTTAGCAGCGCAGGAGCCGACGCTACCTCCACAGGCGATTATCCCGGATGGAAACCAAATGTGGATTCCGCCATATTAAAAACCATGAAGGATACCTATAATGCGAAATATGGCAAGATACCGGCAGTAAAAGTAATACATGCAGGATTGGAATGCGGCATCTTAGGCGCTGCATATCCCAATTGGGACATGATTTCCTTTGGACCTACCATCCGAAATCCACATTCACCGGATGAAAAAGTGCATATCGAAAGTGTAGGACTCTTCTGGGAATACCTTGTTGAGACATTAAAAAATGTGCCGGAGAAGAAAAACTAAATTTTGTTTCTAGCTCATTCTGAACTACTTAAAGATTATTTTATAAAAAAGTTGTGCAAAGATTTGGATAAAACCATTTAATCCGTATCTTTGCACTCCCAAAAATTTAGTCAAGATGAAACGTACTTTTCAACCCTCAAATAGAAAACGCAAGAATAAGCACGGTTTTCGAGAAAGAATGTCAACGGCAAATGGCCGCAAAATATTGAAAGCAAGAAGAGCTAAAGGCAGAAAGCGTCTGTCTGTATCCGACGAGTTTTAATTAGCCGGTTTTTAGCCAAAATATATTTATTAAAGGGATGGCAGAAGGCAATGTAGATTGCCTTCTGTTTTGTTTTTTATATTCCCAACCGTCAAAGCTTTTCAAAAATTTGAAAAAGCTGAACCAATTGCATAATATTTTTCCGTAATTTCGCTCCCTGCACAAACTTCCTTAAGTTTCCCAAACATGGAAAAATTGTTCGTATTCCTTTTCTGGTTTTTTGTTTCACTATATCTACTGCGATTGGTGTTAAGATACACCATGCCTTATCTTATCAAGCGATTTTTTAAGAAAATGCAAAACCAAGCAAAAGGATTTTCCCCTCAAGATGCCTATGAGCAAACCCATTACAAGAAAAAAGGAATGGATATCAAATATACAAAGCCACAAAAAGCTGCAAGTGATGACGACTTTGGCGAATATGTGGATTTTGAAGAAATTATAGACAACGATAAGCACGAAGACGATGAATAATTTTTTAAAAAACTGGCGCCAATTTCTGCCACATATCGTAGCAATAGTACTATTTATCCTGGTTTCGGTCATCTACTTCCATCCCATGCTCACGGGCAAGCGCCTCGAGCAGCACGATATCACCATGTGGAAAGGCATGTCGAAAGAAATTAGCGACTTCCGTGAAAAAACAGGAGAAGAAGCATTATGGACCAACTCCATGTTTGGTGGCATGCCCGCTTGGCAAATCTCCGTCATTTATAGCGGAAATCTTATCCGGCATATAAAAAACTTCATCATCAAGCTGCTCCCCTATCCAATTGGTGTAGTATTTCTATACTTTATCGGATTTTATATCCTTTTGCAGGTACTGCGTATCGACCCTTGGCTGAGTATTGCCGGAGCTTTGGCATTTGGATTTTCTTCCTACTTTTTTATCATCCTGGCAGCAGGACATACCTCCAAAGCGTATGCAATCAGCTTTATGGCACCCGTCTTGGCGGGAATAATACTTAGTTATCGAGGGAAATATATATCCGGAGGCTTGCTAACGGCAATTGCATTAGCCCTCGAATTAGAAGCAAATCACCTGCAAATAACCTATTACCTCCTGCTGCTTGTGGTGATACTCGGCATCGTGCAATTCGTTGATTCAATCCTAAAAAAGACCATGCCGCACTTTTTAAAAGCGAGTGGGGTACTGCTTTTGGCAGCATTGCTTGCAGTGATGACGCAGGGCACCAACCTTTATGCATCCTGGGAGTATAGTAAAGAAACCATGCGCGGCAAACCGATTTTAAGCGCCAATACCCATGATCAAACCGGTGGATTGGATAAGTCCTATATCACAAATTGGAGCTATGGAATTGGTGAAACTTGGTCATTGATGATTCCAAATACCAAAGGCGGTGCCACAGCCATGATAGGTGCCAATCATCCCGCATTGGAACATGCAGACCGCAACTATCGACAAATTATATCCCAGCAAAATGCATATTGGGGCGATCAACCGGGCACCTCTGGACCGGTATATGCAGGTGCAATTATTGTATTCCTCTTTTTTATCGGATTATTCTTTACAAAAGGGAATTATAAATGGATATTATTGGCAGCCACCATCTTATCAATACTCTTAAGCTGGGGCAAAAACTTTATGCCTTTCACTGACTTTTTCCTAGATTATATTCCCGGATATGCAAAGTTTAGAGCCGTATCAATGACCTTGGTATTGGCAGAGCTATGCATTCCTTTATTGGGTTTTATGGGTCTTTATACCGTACTGAAAGAGCCGGAGCTGCTAAAATCAAAAGCAAAATGGTTTTATACAGCTCTGGGACTAAGCGCCGGCATCAGCTTGATGTTTTACCTCCTACCGTCCAGCTTCTTTAGCTTCTTGAGTTCCTTTGAGATTCAACAATTCGATAGCCTGAGTCAAAGTAATCCGGGCGACAGCTCACAAATTAATCTGATTATACATGAATTGGAAAAAGTACGTATTGCCATTTTCAAAAAAGACGCACTTCGATCAGTCTTTTTCATTGTGGCAGCTGCTGCTTTACTCATATTATATGCCAAAAACCGCTTGAAACAAGCTTATTTGATTGGTATATTGACTGTTTTGATTGTCATCGATATGGCAGGCATTAATCAACGTTACCTAAACAGTGATAATTTCGTATCAAAGCGTAAGCTGGAACAGCCTTTTACTGAAACAGTCGCCAACAAAGAAATCGCCAAAGATAAAGATGCGGATTACCGAGTTTTGGACCTCACCGCAAGCACGTTTAATGATACGGGAGCTTCCTATTTCCATCACAGCATTGGCGGGTATCACGGTGCAAAGCTGCAACGCTATCAAGACTTAATTGACTATCATATTCAAGATGAAATCGGCATGTTTGCCCAACGCATGCAACAAAGTAGCAGTATCGCAGCCCTTGAAGAAGCATTGGAGCAAAACCAAGTACTAAATATGCTGAATACACGCTATATCATTTACCATCCCGAGCAAGCACCGATTTACAATCCTTTTGCTTTTGGTCCTGCATGGCCCGTACAGGAAATTCAAAGCGTTTCAGATGCCGATGAAGAAATTAATCGACTTTATGACACCGAATTACGCACTACAGCTGTCATCAATAAGGAATTTGCATCCCTGCTTCCGAGTGGCAATACTCGCTTTAACACGGAAGGAAAAGTGGATTTAGTTTCATATGCGCCCAATAATTTGGTGTATGAGGCTAATTTTAAAGGAGAAAGCCTTGTGGTTTTTAGTCAAATCTGGTATACCGCAGGCTGGAAAGCCTATGTAAACGGAATTGAGCAACCTCTGATACGGGCTAACTATGCCTTACGTGCATTGCATCTTCCGGGAGGGAAAAATGATATTGTAATGAAGTTTGAACCCAAAGTTTGGAAAGTCGGTCAGCCCATTTCCCTTATCAGCTCTGCGCTGCTGCTATTATTTGCCGCCGGCTGGATTTTTATCTCATTACGCCCACAAAAAGAGCAGAAGCCCTAAGCATGAAACGCGTGCTAATAATCACATATTATTGGCCGCCATCAGGCGGTGCAGGCGTACAACGCTGGCTTAAATTTGTTAAATATTTGAACGAATTTGGCTGGGAACCGGTTGTATATACACCCCTAAATCCTGAAATGCCGTATACGGACGAAAGCCTGATGTCCGATATACCACCCCATACGGAAATCATTCAAAAAGCAATTAGCGAACCTTATCAATGGTATCGAAAATTCACCGGAAAACGTAAAGGTGAAGTGTTTCAACACGGTTTTTTGAAAGAAGAAGATACACAGTCCGATAAAAGTCGCGAATCGCTCGCCCTGTGGATAAGAGGCAATATCTTTATTCCGGATGCACGGGTTTTATGGCTGCGCCCATCCGTAAATTTTCTGAAAAATTATTTGAAAGAAAAGCCGGTTGAATTAATTGTATCCACCGGACCTCCACACTCGCTGCACCTAATTGCAAAAAGGCTGAAAAAGAAACTTAATCTGCCATGGATTGCAGATTTCAGGGATCCGTGGACAGAAATATATTACTTTGACAAACTGAAACTGACTGCCCTCAGCAAACGGATACATCAGCGGATGGAGCGTAAGGTGCTAGGGCAAGCCGACCATATTGTGGTGGTTGGAAACACCATGAAAAAAGACTTCCAAAAACTTACTACAACTGCCATAAGTACCATCACAAACGGCTACGACCATGAAGACTTTCAGAAAATAAAATCCGGGCAAGCCGATAAATTTCGCATACTTTATACCGGCATGTTCTTACCCGATCAAAACCCGCCCGAGCTTTGGGAAGCATTAGCCGAGCTGCTGAAAGAAGACAAGGAATTTGCAGCAAACCTGGAGATTAAGCTGGTAGGTAAAACAGATCGAACTATCTTAGAAGAAATCAAAAAGCAGCAGCTGCAAGAATATGTCAGCTTACAGGATTATGTGCCTCATTCCGAAGTGCCTGCATTACAGCGACAAGCGGCCGTACTGCTACTCTGTATCAACCGCATTCCCAATGCTGCATATATACTTACCGGTAAAGTGTTCGAATACCTAAATGCTGGAAAACCAATTCTGGCTATTTGCCCTGAAAATAGTGATATAGCACACATAATTCGTGAAACAAAAAGCGGTTTTATAGCTCCTTTTAATCAAAAAGAAGTAGTAAAAACTCATATTCGTACACTTTTTGATGATTTCAAAAAGCAACAACCATCCATTCAGCCCCAAAATATCGAAAATTATTCTAGACGGATGCTGACTCGTAAAATGGCTGAACTATTCGATGAGCTGAGCGTAAAAAAATAAAGTCCCGCTATTTATAACGGAACTTTATCACCTGCATAATTCAAATGTTTCATCAATTATTTGATGATTAATTTTTGTACAACTGTTTGATTTCCTGTATTGAATCGCACAAAATATAATCCACTGTCAAATTGGTTAAGCTGCAGCTCCACACGATGTGGTCCGGCATATGTAAACCGTCTATCACTGCGATAAACTTCTTGTCCCAAGGTATTTACGACCGAAATTTCTGCATGAAGCGGACGATCCACATTTACGACAATATTTACCAAGTCAGAAGCCGGATTCGGATGCAGCTGTTCAACCGACAACAGCTTAGGCTGCTGCTCTTCAACTCCAACAGCAAGATCCACAGTTAAATATACAATGGTATTATCGCGCACCTGATGCTCCACCCCACTGGCAGACATGCCCGGCGCATCATCCGATTGGTAAATCAAATGGATTTTATCATTAATTGTTGGAGAAGCAGATGGGAAGACGCATTCCGAGAATAAATGGAATATATCTCCGGTTAAATCCACTCCTTCGCTCCAGCTTTGTCCATAGTCTTCTGAATATTTCATCCAAATATGGCGATAATTGTAATCTTCGGTAGCAAAGCCAATGGTAAGTGCACTATAAAACGCATATAAAAACTTGCTTTCATAGTCAAAAACAAGTTGGGGCATACTAGTAATACCTCCATAATAGGTCGCCACTCCAACAATGGAATCCACTTCATTATCTTCCAGCCATGCCAGCAGATATTCGGACGGCATGCTGGTGGGGTCGGCAATATCGGAGCCTACCATGGTAGAGTCGAGTGGTGGCAGGTTTTCGTTCCAATAAATTAATCCATTCGAAAACGGAAAATAAAACAATCCTCCGTCACCATCAGCACGGTTGAGGCGTCTACCGGTAGACACATGCACCTGCTGCAAGTCATCAATCACGATGCTATGGAAAGAATCGGCTGCGCCATAGCGCGGAATTTCGACAGAGCCATCCATAAACGGATCGGGGCTGAGGTAAAAATCGATACGCTCCCAGCTGTCTCCATTATCGTAGGATTTCATGACCACCACATCGCTATATCCGTCACCGGCAACAAAAGCCAATGTTTCTCCATACGGTTCTGCGAAGGCAAAGCGGTCTGCACCAACACCTCTGAAACGGGTCGCATCGATTCCATCAATGATTTCATGTTCAATCTCCCAAGTTTCACCTCCATCGGAAGAACGGCTGTAGGTTAGCGCTCCTTCAAGGCCGCCATAAGGAGTGGTATTCCGCACTTGTGCAATAATATGAATCGTTTTTCGATCAGGACCGTTTGTTACAATACGCGGATACAACAAGTCCAATCCGTTAGGTCCGGCAAAGGTAAAGCTGTTCCAATCACCACTCCCTTTATTTTCTCGCCAGCTGAACACTATGCCGGTTGCATTGGCAGTATGGCTTGCAACAATCTCCCCGTTTTCTCCAAATGGAGCATAGGAAGGCCATCCGGTTTTCACCGATTCAATGCGCTCGTTGGGGTAAGGTCCCCATGAAGAGCCGTTATAATAATTATATCCGGTGCCGCGATCGGCATAAGAAGGGTCCAACATTCCACGCATCCAAGTAGCACCAATCGTACCATCATCATATAAATGCAGGCGGCGCTGCATGGAATAATTCGACTGACGGTCGTAACGACATTCACCTATTACAACATCAATGGCAGCACTGCCATTCGTTACATAAGGATTGGAGGTAGCACTGATGAAATCTTGTTCATCAGCACGCAATTCGGTAAATAATCCTTGTTTTTTTAGTCGCTCAAGTTGTTTCTGTAAAGGGCTTTGCGCATATACAAAAGAAACAACAAAAAGTAAACTTACAATTAGTAGATTTCTTCTCATAATTAAACTGTTTTTGGTTAATAAAAATAATTCGCCAACCAAATATAGTACATAATTCAATTCCAACAACTTTCGTAAGAAAAATAAAAAAACCCTATGAGGCATGTCATAGGGTTTCTAATTGATGGGTTGCCCCTACATAATCCCTTCGGGCTTAAATAAAGGAATTACTATTGAAAAACCGCTTATTTATAACGGAATACAAGCGATATCTTGGCTGATCATCCACAAGTTCAAAAAAATACACCTTAGTTCCATTTAAAAATACTTTGGCTTTCTTATCTGCGGTTAGAGACTCCTTCAAGCCAAAGCTTCTAATTTCTTGTATGGTATAGAATTCGTTCACCCGCATCTTATTTCATCTTAATGGTGAAGCCATCCTTGATACAAATTGGGCAGCTTTCACTCTTAACAAGTGAAATATATCCACAGCGTGCACACTTATAATAGGTATGTGCCAATTCTGTCTTTTTATGTCTGCGTATTTTTATACCAAGCATTTCTATACTATTTATAATCCATTAGGCAACTTATGTGCCAAAAAGAAATTACACACAAAACACATATGGCAGTAGGCTGTTTTTCAGCGATTTAAAAATTTACCACTTATTATTCCCCATGAAAAGCAGTTAAATTTTATCACTGATTTTACTACGATACTGTAGGCCTTATCCGATTATGGAGATAAGAATAGGCAAGCAATTAGATAGTCAGCTTTGTTGTATTTCGTTTTAAATGGAACAAATCCTATGTCTTTTATGTAAATTTGCCAAAAAAAGACATGGAATTTAAAGAATATACCCAAACATCTGAAACAATTGAAGCCCGTATCCGACAAATTTTGACTAAGATGTTAAAACCTGAAACCCAAGTTTTAAAGGACTTATTTTCATTTTTAGACTTAACCACCCTCGAAGCTACCGATAATCATGCACGTATTCACGCATTTTGCAAGCAAGCATTGGATTATAAAGCCCAAGGCTTAAAAGTGGCAGCCGTATGCGTTTATATGCCATTTGTTAAGCAGTCTGCCGAATTATTGAAACAATCCAATATAAAAATCGCGACAGTTTCCAACTCATTTCCTTCCGGGCAGCTACCCCTCCACCTGAAATTGGAAGAAGTAAAATGGGCTGTTGCCGAAGGAGCAGACGAAGTGGATATGGTAATTAGTCGTGGGAAAATGCTGGAAGCAGCTTATGATGAAGTATTTACCGAAATTAATGAAACAAAAAAAGCATGTGGGAATGCTAAGCTGAAAGTGATTTTAGAAACAGGCGAACTTGCTGACCCTCAAGTTATTCGAAAAGCATCCGAAATAGCACTGAATGCCGGAGCCGACTTTTTAAAAACATCAACAGGAAAGGTACAGCCTGCCGCCACAGCCGAAGTAGCAATGATTATGCTGGATACCATCAAAGAATATTATGAAGCTAGCGGGAAAAAAGTTGGATTTAAACCTGCCGGAGGGATAGCGGATACCCAAACAGCTTTCCTATATTATAATATTGTAAAAGAAACAGTTGGTGAAGAATGGCTCAAGCCGGAGCTGTTTCGCATTGGAGCAAGCAGGCTGGCAACCAAAATAATTGATGAGTTAAAGGCTTGATTAACTGAAATATTACTGGATGAAGTAGCTGCAAATTCAAGGAGTTAACTTGAGCATAAAATTCATATACATATAATCACCTATATGCATATTTGATTCATCAGGAATTTAAACTATTTTTGTAGCCAATAAATTTATGCTGCCATGAAACTTAAATATATTTTCCTTTTACCTTTATTGCTTGTATTCTTTACTGCAAAACCACAAACACCACTCACGGAAGCAGTTGACTTTCAAGTTAAAACGATTGATAGTCAGATGATTGAATTATTCCCTTTACTTGAAGAAGGAAAAATCGTAGTCATTGATTTCTTTAGCGTCTACTGCCATTCTTGCCAGCTTTTTGCATACGATTTTCAAATGGCATATGAACGCTTTGGATT
This sequence comes from uncultured Lentimicrobiaceae bacterium, assembly GCA_964592175.1. Lineage (GTDB taxonomy): Bacteria > Bacteroidota > Bacteroidia > Bacteroidales > F082 > JALNZU01. The sequence continues at coordinate 10,693 of CAZQBU010000029.1, read as the reverse complement.
TAATGAAGGTAATGTATTCTTCATGGCAATCAATGTCAACGGCAACAATTATGAGGTAGAAGCATTTGATTCGACCTACAATATTACCCTGCCAAGTGTTAGCGGACTTGACGGCGGAGGAAATAAAGCATACGATGCATATATGATTTCGTCCAACCCAACGGTAATTGTAATTCAGCCTGACAAAAATATTTTTTCCCAACGAATTTGGGAGCCAACAGTGGAAAATATCACACAAACAGTAATTGAAGCAGGCGGGATTTTTGTCGGAGTACCGGAAAAAGAAAGCCAAGATTTGTTCAGCATATACCCCAACCCGGCATCCGGATATGCAAACTTGCAATTTAAAGAGCATATTGAACAGGCAAATATCGCTATCAGAAGTCTTAACGGCCAACTCCTTTACGAGACCGAGCTAAATACATTGCAAGCAACAAATTTTTCATCAAATTATCGTTTAAATCTCCCCACACTAGAAAATGGCATATATATTGTTGATGTTTCAATAGGTGCGGCACGCTATATTCAAAAGCTTGCCGTGATAAACTAATTGAACAAAACATATGATGAAATCGCAAAAACAAGTATGGCGTATTTTGTTGTTACTCATCTTGCTACCGCTATTCCACGCTTGTGAATTGGATGATGATTTTGACTTGGATTCGGATGACCCCGCAGCAAAATATCTTGGCAGCTGGTCCGTTAGTGACAATGCTTACAAATTGAATTATACGGTCAGCATTCAACGAAATCCTTCAAATTCGACGGAAGTATTGCTTCAAAATTTTGCAGGTTCAGGCGATGTGGCTCGTGCACTTGTTACAGGTCGTACGCTTACGTTAACCTCTTCGACAATTGGAAATAACTGGCGTATTTCAGGTTCCGGCACTTATAAAAATTCATCGCGCATGGAATTCACCTACAGTTTAACAATTGCAGGTGATATGGAAGACCGCATTGCCTTATTCACCCGTTGATAAATCCTGATTATCGGGCTTAGGAATACTGTCCTGCATGCGTTCCAAACGGCGTGTCACTGAATCATATACCCTCTCCATCATGACGGGGAAACGATTGTAATACAGCACATTATCATCAAAAAGCTGTTTAGATAGCCCGTGTTTGCGAAAAACCAGATCAAAATAAGCTTCTTTTTGTTCCTCATGCTGCCCGATATTTCTTTTTGTGCTGATGAGCGATTCCACTAAATGAACATCCAACAACACAGATGTCATCTGTTCTTCATTAAGTAAAATTGCTGGTTTTTTAGGCTCGTCATTCGTTCGATGACAACAAACAAAAGATACCATCATACCCAATAGAGCAAGTAAACCCACCAAATAGCGCAAACTTTTCGATAAGCTACTCCCTTTGTGCATGGGAAACTGTTCTTGTTGAGGTGTGTGGCTTTGCAAACTCCTTAGTTTCCGTAGTCCGACATAAATTTTATCCGCATCAGGCGAATTTCTTCTTCAGAATATTCCGATTCACCTAAAATACGTAATGCTTCTTCTACCGAATCGCTCTCGGCTTCTCTGAAGTATTCATAAATATCTTCTTGGTGATATTCATCCACTACTTCATCAATATAATAGTTGATGTCGAGCTTAGCCCCGCTCGCCACTATGCTTTCAATCTCGGTAAGTATTTCGTCAAAATCTAAGTTTTTGGCATTGGCAATATCTTCCAAAGAAAGCTTTCTATCAATGCTGACAATGATAAACACCTTTAAGCCGGATTTATTTACCACTGACTTGACTACCATATCGTTGGGGCGGGTAATTTCATTCTCCTCCACATACTCTTTAATGAGTTTGAGGAATGGCTCACCGTATTTTGCTGCTTTCCCGGCTCCCACTCCAATAATTTGTGTGAGTTCATCCATGGTAATAGGATATTGTATTGCCATATCTTCCAATGAGGGATCTTGAAACAGCACAAAAGGCGGCAGTTTCTCTTTTTTGGAAAGCGACTTCCGCAAATCTTTCAGCATGGCAAATAAGGTGGTGTCTGTTCCACTGCCTTTCATACCTCCAAGTTTTACATCATCAAAATCATCTTCATCCTCATTTTCAAAATCGGCTTCTCGGACTAACATAATCGGATAAGGCTTTTTAATGAAGTCCTTTCCTTCTTTTGTCAGTTTCAAAATGCCATAGCTTTCAATATCTTTTGCTAACAAATTGTGTACCAATGCTTGGCGTATTACTGCATTCCAATATTTTTCATCATGTTCATCACCGGAGCCAAAAAATTCATTGGTATCATGTTTGGCATTTTTAATGTCGCCCGACTTTTTACCAACAAGCAGTTCACCAATATGCTTTGTTTTAAATAACTGTTTGACGCTCAGTACGGCTTCAAGCACCAATTTCATTTCCTCTTGTCCATCAAATCGTTCTTTTGGATTTAAGCAATTGTCACACGCACCGCAATCGTCTTTTGTATACTCTTCACCAAAATAATGCAGCAACAATTTATGACGACAAACCGATGATTCAGCATAAGTTACTGTTTCATTTAACAGCTCTTTTGCTATTTCTTGTTCGGCAACCGGCTTATCTTTCATGAATTTCTCCAGCTTCTGTATATCGTCATAGCTATAAAAAGCAATGCAGTTTCCTTCACCGTCATCCCTTCCTGCTCTACCAGTCTCCTGATAATAGCCTTCGATGCTTTTCGGAATATCGTGATGGATTACAAATCGGATATCGGGTTTGTCAATCCCCATTCCAAATGCAATGGTTGCAACAATCACCTCCACTTCTTCCATCAAAAACATATCTTGATTTTGGGTTCGAGTGGCGCTATCCAATCCTGCATGATACGGGAGGGCACGTATGCCGTTAACCACCAATGTTTCAGCTATCTCCTCCACTTTCTTGCGGCTGAGGCAATATACAATACCGGATTTTCCCGGATGTGATTTGATGTATTTGATTATATCTTTTATTACATCTTTTGTTTTATTTCGCACCTCATAATATAAGTTTGGGCGGTCAAAAGATGCTTTGTATACGATGGCTTCTTCAATGTCCAGATTTTTCAAAATATCTTGCTGCACTTTTACGGTTGCAGTAGCCGTGAGCGCAATAACCGGCAAAGTTTTATCTATTGCATCAATTATTGGGCGCAGGCGGCGGTATTCGGGGCGGAAGTCATGCCCCCATTCCGATATACAATGTGCTTCATCGATTGCAACAAAGGAAATCTTCAAAGATTTAAGAAATTCAATGGTTTCTTCTTTTGTAAGTGATTCCGGTGCCACATAAAGCAACTTGGTCTTCTTCGCAAGTAAATCTTCTCGCACCTGTTGCAGCTCACTCCGAGAAAGGGATGAGTTCATCACATGGGCAATTCCCATCTGCGTACCAAAGTTACGAATCGTGTCTACTTGGTTCTTCATCAGTGCAATAAGCGGCGAAACAACAATGGCAGTACCTTCCTGTATAAGCGCGGGTAATTGATAACAAAGTGACTTACCCCCACCGGTAGGCATTACCACAAAAGTATCTTGACGATCCAATACACTTTTTATTATCGCCTCCTGATTTCCTTTAAACTGATCAAAACCGAAAATCTTTTTTAACACCTCGTGTAATCCATAATCGTCCTTCTTGACCATTCGCTCCTCCAAATACTTAAGTTAACAGTTAATTTATCAATTTTTTACAAATCGATAGCTGAGAAAACTCACTCATACAAATATAAAAAATTATTAACTGAAACAAGCAACAAAAAAATTAAATTTTATTCCTGTTATTTTGATTGTAAATTTTAAACCTAGATTCAAATACTTATTTTTCAATAAGATAAAATCATTAAGCAAGTTTAAGAAATAAAGTCCAAATAATAAAAATAATTCCAAACTATTTTTATTAACAACCAAAAGTTAATTTATATAAGCGCTTTACTTCTTAGGTTATAAGCTTTAAATTTCAGTTTAAGAATCTGCTTTTTAATGAAAATTTTCAGTTAGAAATTTTATTTTTCAACCGGTGCTCCAATTATTAAAAACAAATCACAACAGAATTGCTACTTTTGTAGTTCTTTATATAAATTAAGGTGTCAATATCGTTTTACAAGTTTTTTTATGGATCATGCCGCAATTTTAGCATCGGGGAAAAAGGTTTTCAAGCTTGAGATGCAGGCTTTGTCATCAGTTTATCACAGGCTGGATATGAATTTTTCACAAGCGGTGGAGCTTATATTCAAAAGCACCGGCAAATTGATTGTTTCAGGCGTTGGTAAAAGTGCTGTGATAGCACAAAAGATTGTCGCCACATTGAATTCCACCGGCACGGAGGCAAGTTTTTTACATGCTGCCGATGCCATTCATGGAGATTTAGGCATTATCAATGAGTCGGATATCTTGTTATTGCTATCAAAAAGTGGCGAAACGCCTGAGCTGAAAGTGCTACTCCCACTGTTGCGTGCGATGGGAAACAAGCTTATCGCCATCACCGGAAACACGGCCTCATATCTTGCAAATCAATCCGACATCGTCATTGATGCCTTCGTTTCACAAGAGGCTTGCCCTAACAATTTAGCACCCACCTCAAGCACAACCGTACAATTGGTTATTGGCGATGCCCTTGCCATCAGTTTGCTGGAATGCAGAGGCTTTACGGCGGCCGATTTTGCTCGAATCCATCCGGGAGGCGCACTCGGGAAAAGACTGTATCTGCGTGTAGGCGATATTTTTACACGAAATGAAGTGCCTTCCGTGCAGCCGCATAACGATTTAAACAAAGTAATTGTAGAAATATCATCAAAACGACTTGGGGCAACAGCAGTAATTGAAAATAATGAACTTATAGGCATTATTACAGATGGCGATTTACGCCGTATGCTGATGAAAAACCCAAATCCATTGGCAGTAAAAGCACAAGATATCATGAGCCCAAACCCAAAACATATTTCGGCAAACGCCCTATTGGCAGAAGCTCTTGAGATGATGCGCAGCTACAATATCACCCAACTGCCTGTAGTAGACGACGGAAAATATCAAGGCGTAATCCATATACACGATATTTTGAAAGAAGGCATCTTTTAATCAAGTAATTAAGGCTATAGCAATCAAATAATCCTGAAAACGAACCCATCATGAATAAAATTGAGCAGTTTAATGCATATCGTGCAAAAATGAACGAAAAAATACTGCAAGCTCCTAATAACAAAATCCTGAAACGGATTTATAGCTTAGATACAATCACTTACGAATCAGGAGCTTTGGACAGTAAAACCAAAGAAATGATGGCATTAGTGGCATCTATGGTGCTTCGTTGCGATGATTGCATCAATTATCACCTTCAAAAATGCCATGAGCTGGATGTAGGTACCGAAGAAATCATGGAAATATTCGGCATAGCCAATTTAATTGGCGGCACAATCGTTATACCACATACTCGCAGGGCGCTCGAATTTTGGGAAGCACTGCAAAATCAATAAAATAGTTTAATTTCGCTTTTATAAATTCTGCGCGGATGATTCTTAAAACCACACATCTTTATAAAAAATACAAGCAACGCATGGTTGTAAAAGATGTTTCAGTTCATGTGGAACAAGGTGAAATAGTGGGCTTGTTAGGTCCCAATGGAGCAGGAAAAACCACTACTTTTTACATGATAGTGGGCTTGATAAAACCGCTTTCCGGCAATGTATTTCTTGATGGGACGGACATCACCAAAGAGCCCATGTATCGCCGTGCGCAACAAGGAATTGGTTATCTGGCGCAAGAGGCAAGCGTGTTTCGTCAAATGAGTGTGGAAGATAATATTTTATCGGTCATGCAGTTTAAAAAAGATTTGAGCAAAGACGCACAGCACGAAAAGCTCGAGGACCTGCTTACCGAGTTTGGCTTACAGCATATCCGCAAAAGCAAAGGTATTCAACTGTCGGGAGGAGAACGCCGAAGAACAGAAATAGCCCGCGCTCTAGCAGTAGACCCACATTTTATATTATTGGATGAACCTTTTGCAGGCGTGGACCCAATTGCGGTGGAAGATATTCAAAATATTGTTGCCAAGCTGAAGCAGAAAAACATCGGTATACTCATCACCGACCACAATGTGCATGAAACACTGTCAATTACGGACCGCTCCTATCTGCTGTTTGAAGGGGCTATCCTGATGCAAGGCACCTCGGAAGAGCTTGCCGCTGACGAGCATGTCCGAAAAGTTTATCTCGGACAAAATTTTGAGCTGCGAAGGAAATAGTCTAATTTGCTCTCCTGTCAGATTTTATTGCATACCGATATATACAGAAACATTATCCTATTTATCCAACAAATACAATAAAATCCCAATTACACTGCCTTTACAAGCATCAAAATCAACGAAATAAGCAGATAAACTAACACCACAAAAGGTATTGCCGCTATTTCGAGGACAAATAGCAGGATGATGGCTAAAGCAAGAAAAATAAACCGCACTTTATTCTCCTTCCAGCTTAAGCTTTTGAATTTTAATCCGAAAAGCGGTAGTTCCGCTACCATTAAAAAGCTTAACAAGAGCGAAAGAATTACAAAAAACCAAGTATTCGTATACATTTCATACAACAAGCCTCCCATAGTTTGCAGTTGCAAATGAATTAAAGGAATGGACGCAATCAGCATCCCTGAGGCAGGTGTAGGCAGACCAATAAAACTGCTGCTTTGCCGTTCATCTATATTGAATTTCGCTAAGCGATATGCAGCAAAAAGCGGTATGAGCAATGCCACAAAAGGAAGCATTTCCGTATTAAAAAGCAGTAAATAGTTGGCTTGGAGGCTATTTTCAATCAAGCGAAACAAAATAAAAGCCGGTGCCACTCCAAAAGATACCACATCTGCAAGCGAATCCAATTGCAAACCCAAGGCAGAGCTTACTTTTAACAGCCGAGCTGCCGTGCCATCGAAAAAATCAAATAAAGCAGCCAAAAATATCATATAAGCTGCATAATCAAGCCTTTCCATCATCACAAAATAGATGGAAAGACTACCCGACAATAAGTTTAAAAGAGTAATAAAGTTCGGAATATGCTTTTTCGCTGCCATGGCAATGAGATATTGAATTCATTGCAAATATACATGAAGAATCCTACAAGATGCTATTTTCTGTAACGTGAATGATGCAAATAATTCAGGCATTTGGTATCTTAAATATTATTATTGTACATTTGCCGCCGTAAAAAAACTAAAAATAAACCAAATCATGAAACAATTCTATTTTATTTCATTGCTTATTTTCCTTTTTGGAAGCAGTGTTTTTGCTCAGCAGTTCGAGGTATCTGGAGAAATCAGACCTCGTTTTGAATTAAATAACGGACAAGGTGCACTACCTAACGACAGCTCCGATGCCACGGCTTATATCAGCCAACGTAGCAGAATCAATTTAAAATATTCTTCAGATATTTATCAGTTCTTTATCAGCTTTCAAGATGTAAGAAACTGGGGTGAAGAAAATATTGCTACCGGAACCGGTGCATTTACTACATCCGGCTCAACCGGCATGCACCAAGCATGGTTTCAACTCAAGCTTAGTGATGCTTCCAAACTGAAAATCGGACGTCAGGTGTTTTCCTATGATGATCAGCGCCTGCTTGCCGGACGTAACTGGAATCAATATGGACTGGCTTACGATGCTGTTTTAATGCAGTACAACAAAGACAGCTGGCAATTTGATTTAGCCCTTTCGTATAATAATGACTCACAAAAAGGAACTCCTGCCGGTTTTGGATTAAACAACTATTATGTCGATCCAATTGGACGCCGCCTGAGAACCTTAAACTTTGCATATATCAAGAAACAAATTAATCCGAACTGGTCTGCATCCGCAACCTTGTTATTCACAGGCTATCAAAAAGATAAAGTTTCGAATAAGACTTATTTCATGGAAACAATAAGCCTTTTCAGCAAATACAATGATGGCAATTTAGAGGCAAAAGCCAATGTAATCGGACAAACAGGAAAAGCTCAAAATGGCAAAAAAGTAAGTGCATATTTAATTGCTGCCGAGGCTTCCTACAAACTTGGAAAAATCAAACCGGGTCTTGGCGTGGATATCATCAGCGGACATGATGCTTCTAATCAAACACAAGATTATATGGATGTATATCATTCGTTTGACCAGCTTTATGGCACACGCTTTTCATTTAATGGCTTGCTAAATCAGTTTAGCGTTCCTGCAAATGTATCAAACGGTGGTTTGGTTGATATTTATCCCAGTCTGCATTTTGTTCCTGCAGCAAAGCATCAAATCAATCTTGAATACCATATATTCTCATTGCACAAGCCGGTTGTTAAAGCAGGATACAACGAATACCTTGAAGGCGGGATTGGCTCGGAGCTTGATATTAGCTGGCAATATGCCTTCAGCAAAGAGTTATCCACCCATGTCGGCTTTGGATATTATTTTACAAATGATAACTTTGCACATCTAAAAAGAGTTAATCCGGCAGAAATTGGCAAGCCCTATTTCGGATGGGTCATGTTGACCTACAAACCGGTTCTGTTCAAACATTCTAAATGAGTAAACCATTAACAAATTCTTCCTTCGCGGCACAGCTGCGCATAGCCGAATTTGATTATCCGCTTACTGAAAACCGTATTGCACAATATCCGCTTGAGGCACGCGATCAGTCAAAGCTGTTGATAGTACGGCAAAATACAATTTCAGAAGATCATTTTTATAATATAGGGGGATATATTCCCCCTTCTTCATTATTGGTTCGTAATGAAACCAAGGTCATTAATGCCCGCCTTCACTTTCGCAAGCAAAGCGGGGCGCTCATCGAACTGTTTTGCCTTGAGCCAGCTGCTACAATGGGAGATATTCAACAAGCTTTTGCAAGATGTGGAAACGTGAACTGGAATTGTCTTGTCGGAAATTCAAGGCGTTGGAAGGAAGGCATTTTGGAACAAGGCATTGAAATTGAAGGCAAAAGCCTATTGCTTCGTGCCGAACGTATCCGACAATATGAATCATATAGTGAGATTCTCTTCAGTTGGAACGATGATGGCATCAGCTTTGCCCGTCTCATAGAGTTGGCAGGTGAAATTCCGCTTCCACCTTATGTAAATCGTGAAGCCGAAGCCATCGACAGCATACGTTATCAAACGGTATATGCCCAAAATGAAGGCTCGGTGGCAGCTCCAACCGCAGGATTGCATTTTACGGATGAGCTGATTCAAAGCTTAGAAGAAAATAAGTTGGAATTTGCCAAACTAAGCTTGCATGTGGGTGCGGGAACATTTAAACCCGTATCAAGCGAATTTGTCGGCGACCACAGCATGCATACAGAGCAAATCATAGTCAGCCGTGCTACCATAGAAAAACTTATACAGCATCAAAACAAGGTCATTGCAATAGGGACAACCAGCTTACGCAGCTTGGAAAGCATCTATTGGCTTGGGATGCAACTTCATAAAGGAAAGGATGCAAGGCATATCGATCAGTGGGAGCCCTATTTGACAGATAAAGCAGAAGAATTGGAGCCCAAAGCAGCTTTAAAACTACTTCTTGAACATATGGACAAGCACAGATTAAACGAACTGCATGCTTCCACGGCAATGATGATACTACCCGGCTATGATTTTCGTATTTCACAAGGCTTGATAACCAATTTCCATCAGCCTAAAAGCACCTTATTGCTTTTGGTGGCAGCGCTAATAGGTGATCAGTGGAAACAAGCTTATGCCTATGCATTGGAAAAAGATTTCCGTTTTTTAAGCTATGGTGACAGCTGCCTTTTCTTGCCTTAAACGCGAATTTGTAAAAGCTTAAATTTAAAGTTTTACAGAAATTTATAATTCTTCTTTTAAACAAAAAAAGCACAGCATTGTTAAATTAACAATAAAACCCATTTAACTATGAACAGATTCAAATTATCATTTATCAGCCTGATGCTGTTGCTTATTCCGTTCAGCGGGCTTCTTGCACAGCAAAAACTCGTTGTAAAAAAGAAGGAATTCAATCACGAGTTTAAGGCATTACCTTATGCCTATGATGCATTAGAAAAGTCAATTGACAAAGAAACAATGGAAATCCATTATGACCGCCATCATCGCGCATACTTTAACAATTTCACCAAAGCTATTGCAGGAACAGATATGGCCGCCCTCAGTTTTGAAGAATTATTTGCCAATATCAGCAATTATCCTGTTTCGGTTCGTAATAACGGCGGCGGACATTTTAACCATCAATTATTCTGGACCATGCTTTCACCCCAAGGTGGAGGCAACCCAAGCGGTAAGCTATTGAAAGCAATAAAAGACGAGTTCGGCTCTGTTGACAACTTCAAAAAGCTATTTGAAGAAGCCGGTGCTACACGTTTTGGAAGCGGCTGGGCATGGCTGAGCGTGGATGAGAAAGGCAAATTATTTGTAAGTTCTACTCCAAATCAGGATAACCCATTGATGGATGTTGTAGCAGAAAGAGGTACTCCCATCCTTGGACTGGATGTGTGGGAACATGCGTATTATCTACGATATCAAAATAAACGCGCTTCCTATATGCAAGCATTTTGGGATATCATCAACTGGAAAGAAATTGAATCCCGCTATGAAGCAATCATGAAATAAGATAAAATTACACAAATTGAAAAAGGGGCTGAAAATTAATTTGGCACTTTCAGAAAACGCTTAAATATTTGGTTGTCTGTTAAATAAGTTGTATCTTTATAGAAAATAAACCCCGAAAACGAGCATAAAGTC
>CAZQBU010000028.1:0-33765 GCA_964592175.1 uncultured Lentimicrobiaceae bacterium | reverse complement strand
TCCTTTTTCTTGATAAAAAGGACGGAAAAATCAAGCATGAATAATCGGCCTCCCCTTCCGATCAAATATCGGAACCCTCGAAAGCTTTCGAGGCGGTTATGAGTGCAAGTGTTTCGTGTTTTTATTTGTTGTTGATAAAAACTAATGCGAATTTAGCCGGTTTTTTATATTTGTATAGGTAGTTTCGGTTTCTTCCGGCGACTTAAAATTAATGAGTGTCTTCAGTCCGTTTTTGTCTGTTAAAATCAGATAAGGTCCGGATTCAGAATGAATTAAAAGCCTGCTTTTGTCAAAATCTTCCAAATTAAAATAGCCTTTTTGTACTGCCGCGAAGCTGAAACCGTTGGTACGTATTTTAATTAAAGGAATGCTGTTCACAAGCTCGACATTTGCAATATCGTTTATGGCAATCTCAAAGCCGTACATTCCGGAAAAGTGAATGCTTTCTTGTTTATAAGTAACTTTTGCCGGAATATAGCCGTAGCCCAGCAATCCAATAACAAACACAAAAACGAATCCCATGGTTAAATATGCAGCATAGCTTTTGTTTGATTTGTTGTGGTCAAACTTTTGTGCTTTTATAAGTATAATACTTGTGCCAATCAGTATGACTATCAATATCATGGAGTTGGCAATCATTATTAAACCCATCCATTTAAAGAAAAAATATCCAATGATTATCAGCACCCCTATCGCAATGAATCCATCTCGCATCATTGCGGAAAGTCCTTCAATATCCACATTTTGTTTCTTTTCTTCTGGCATGGTATTATAACCTGCTATAAGATTTGGAAAAGATTTCACCAGAAAACCGATTCCCATCATAAATAGCCCTACGAATACAATCAGGATATCCATTGCAGTAAATTTACATCATCAATGCCAAAAGCTGTGAGAATATTATCATGAGTACCAATGCAATTGGATATACGGTGGCATAGCCTACCGATGCGGCATCGCTATCTATTTTACTATCAATGGCAGCAAGGCCCGGTGTACTTGTCATTGCTCCGGTAATTACACCCAACAAAGTGATGAAGTTAAGTTTAAAAAAGTATTGCCCTATAATTGCACTTACTATCATTGGAAGAATAGTAATCACAGCCCCTATTGCAATGAGTTGCAATCCATTATCGCTTAACACACTCTCTAATTCGCTACCGGCACTTGTTCCAACCGTAGCCATAAATAACAAAAGACCAAATTTGCGTAAGAGCTGGTTAGCACTTCCTGTCATCGACCAAAGAATTGGTCCCGTTTTTCCAATATTACTTAAAATAAGTGCTGCAGTAAGCACCCCTCCGGTAAGTCCCAAGCTAAAGTCAAACAAGCCAAAAATTGGAATACTTATCGAACCTAATAGTACGCCAATTACAATACCTAATGCGATTGGTAAAAAGTTTGTTTCTGAAAGTTTCTTTTCATCATTGCCAAGCAGACGGCGTACTTCGTGCATTTCTTGGTTAGAGCCTGAAATAAGTAGCTTGTCTCCAAAGCGTAACTTACTATGTGGAAAAGGTTTTAAATCGATTCCGCTACGACGGATACGCGTAATGGTTGCATTAAGAGCTGTAAGGTTTAGCTCACGAATTGTCTTATTTACGATTTTGTTATTTGTAACAAGCAACCAGTTTACCGTAAAGCGTTCATCAAATGTAAGTTCTTCATCTACTGCTTCTCCTATAAGTAGGCTAGCCTTTTGGAGTGCCTCCTCATCCCCTACTACTTTCACGAAATCGTTTAAATGTAATATGGTTTGGGCAGTTGGCGAGAAAATATTATTATCGGTTTTCACTCGTGAGATTACTGCCTGCGTCATTTTTCGCAGATCAAGTTCCCGAAGAGTTTTTCCATGCACATTGGTATTTGTTACTTTCAAAACTATATTTTGCAGTTTTGGGTGCCCTTCTTGCATTTCTTGGATATACTTTTCTTCTTCGAGTTTTAAGTTTTTGCCTGTAATTTTAGGATAAAGTTGTACAAATAGTATCACTCCTATCACGCCTGCCGGATATGCAATACCATATCCTACTGCTGTCAGCGGTGATCCGGTGGCTTCAAAGGCAGCTGCAAGTCCGGGCGTACTCGTAAGTGCCCCGTTGAACAGCCCCACCACAACAGGGACTGAAATATCGAATAAAACGATTGCAAGATAAGAAAGCCCGGCAGCAATAGAAATTAGGATGCTACCAATAACTACCAGTTGCCGACCATAACGCAAGGCAGCATCAATGAAACCCGGTCCGGCTTGTATACCTATTGTAAAAATAAAAATGACGATACCAAGGGTTTGAAACTCGGACGGGATTGTATAACCTAGGTGTCCCATCAGCAAAGCCACAAAGATTATAGCCGAAGAATCCAGCGAAAACCCTTTGATATTAAAATTTCCTAGTACCAGACCTATGGTAATAACGATGAAGAGAACAAAATATCCCTCGTGTAAAAAGCTTCCCATATGCATTGAAATGTGCGGCAAAAATAAGCAAACAAAAAGGAAGTAACTAAACCAAAGTTTTAAGCTTACGAAATTTTGTTAAAAATCGACCAAATTCCCGGCTTTTCAATGGAATTATGTGAGCTAGCGGTTCTTTTTAAGCAACTATTTGATGTGAAAACAGCTTATTTTTCTGAATAACTATTATTCCTTAGTTCTATTTAATTGAGTGAATGATAGTTATATATTTCAGTTAAAATAAAACACTTTTTTAAATAAAAATAGTACGGAATGCTTGCTAATCCAAAAATATGTTTTACTTTTGCATCGCTTTATTAGCATAAGTTCTTTTAAAGAAACGGATCGGTAGTTCAGTTTGGTTAGAATACATGCCTGTCACGCATGGGGTCGCGGGTTCGAGTCCCGTCCGGTCCGCAAAAGAGTCCTCCCTAAAAGAGGACTTTTTTTTTGTCCAAAAGTTTCCGGATTAATTTTATAAGCCCAATAAAAAAACCTTCGCAAATTATATTTGCAAAGGTTTATTTTATGGTCTCCCCGACAGGATTCGAACCTGTGACCCATTGATTAAGAGTCAATTGCTCTACCAGCTGAGCTACGGAGAGAATGTAAGCGGCAAAAGTACTGAATTAACTAAAAGGGATGCAAGAAAAAACAATAAAATTTCATTTTTATTCAAATTTATCTTTTGAAATTGAAATCTCGGATTTCATGTCAATTCAACAATAAGCTTATAAATTGCAACTTAGAAGTAAATTGCGGCATGAATTGCTATTTAGTCCGTTTCCTTACGATTTTTCACATATTTATCAAGCCACTCTATTGTTTCATAATGCATATGCAATACGGATTCGCGTGCATTGTATCCATGTCCTTCATGGGGTAAAATCACCATTTTTACTGTTGCTCCCAACCCTCTTAGCGCATCATAATAACGTTCAGTTTGCATTGTAAAGGTTCCCGAATTATTGTCATCGGCACCATGCAAGAGTAGTAATGGTGTTTTCATTTTATCGGCATGCATAAAAGGCGACATTTGGTTATATACTTCCGGTGCTTGCCAATAGGTTCGTTCTTCGGCTTGGAATCCAAAAGGTGTCAGGCTTCGATTGTAAGCACCGCTACGTGCAATTCCTGCTGCAAATAAATTACTGTGACTTAATAAGTTGGCTGTCATAAACGCACCATATGAATGCCCTGAAACAGCTATTTTATCCGGATTGCTGACTCCCATCTCCACGAGTTTATTTATGGCAGCTTCGGCATTGGCTAGCAATTGCTCGATGAAATAATCATTTGGTTCATCAAGTCCTTCTCCTACTACGGGAAATGCGGCATTATTTAGTACTGCATATCCTTGGGTAGCCATAAGTATAGGGGAGCTAGCGCCTAATCGAGTGAATGAATAAGGCGAGCCACTCATTTGTCCGGCTGCCGCACTGCTCTTATATTCAGTAGGATAAGCCCAAATTAAAGTAGGAAGCGGTTCATCTCTTCCGGCTTTGAATCCTTCAGGCAGGTATAAGGTACCTGAGAGTGGAACTCCGTCTGCACGTTCATATTGAATGAGTTCTTTTCCCAGCTTTCTGATAGCAGGCATGGGGTCAGGGAAAAAGCTAATCTGCTTTGGCTTTCCTCTTTTTAGCGAGCGAATAAAATAGTTTGGCTGTTCATCAACTGATTCTCGCCGGGTGATAAGTTCCGGTTTTTCCGTATCAATAAGTCGTATTGCCTGTTCATAATATGGTGCTTTCGACTCCCACAGCTTTTTTATTTCTTTTGTTTTAATATTAAAACTGCTTACAAATGGGAAATTTCCATTTGGAGAAGCTCCTTGTCCGAACAAAAACAATTGATTTGCTTGCTTATTAAACTGCAGCACATGTTTCCCTTCTTCATTACGCACAAACTGAAATCTGCCCGGATCCGAGTATCTGTCTTCGGATGAGCGATCGAAGATAAGTTCTAATTTGGCATCTTCTTCATTTGGATTAAAGGCATAGGTCCTACTTTTACGTTCTTTATTCCAACGTTCATTTACGAGTGCAAATTCATCATTCCCCCACGATATACCTGCAAAGCGTAAGGGCAGTGCTGCGGAAGCGATTGCTTCACTTTTGAATGGGGCTTTCAGAAAATAAATTTGTTCACGGATGGCTGCTTTTGCAGCAGGATCGCCATTATCTGTTGCTTCCACCCAGAATATGGTGGCGGGGCTGTCTGCCCTCCATTGAGGGGAGCGCATTCCCATACGTACGGCGTCAAAACCTTGAGGTAAATTATCCGATAAAGGTATTTCTGCCAATATTTTTACAGCAACTCCTTCGCTATCGCAAATAAGGTAGCTGTGTGCAAATCGGCTGTATGGTACTTCGTAAGAAAATGGCTCAAGATATTGGGTGTAAAGTATGAATTTGCCGTCTGGAGAAACATCAAAGCTGCCAATGAGTGAGGCTTTGGGTAAAATTGTTTGTGTTTTGCCGTAGATATCCACTTTTTCTAAGATGGAAGATGCATAATAAATAAACACTTGTTCGTCATAGGGATTCTTCAATAAATCTTGAAAAGTGCGCAGGGCTGCTTTTCTTCCAAAATTTTCCTGAACAATCGGTCCATCGGCTGTCCTGGGAGCTTTTGGAGCTTCTTTTCTGTTTTTATCCACACCTTTATATAGGAGTGATTTACTGTCAGTATGCCATTGATATGCTGGTCGAAGTACTTCATTCAATGCAGCATCATTTAACCGTTTTGCCGAAGCTGTTTCAATATCAATAATCCAAAGTTGTATGTCATTTTCGCTTGTATGAGTAAATGCAATAAATTTTTCGTCCGGTGACCATTGAATATTTCGGATGCGTGCATTTTTTGGCAGATTACTGATTTGTCTTTCGTTGCTGCCATCCAACCTCATGAGTTTGAGGTTCTTATAGTATGATGTACGTGAAGGACCGTTTGTCATGGGGTCGATTCGCAACCCTCCAAGACGTAACTCTTCTGCTGCAAGGTCATCCAAAGCCGGTAGTTCGGATGATTCCATTACTAAAATGGCAGCTGCCTTCACTCCTATTGATATTGAAGGAGTTGAGGGAGCATCCACAAGCTCGATAATGCTTTGTGGGGGAAGCTTGTAGCTTTCAGTCTGTTGTGAAAAGACAGAAGTATCGATAAGAAGCGATACCAATAAAATTAGGGATAGAAAGCGGATATTCATGTCATTGTATTTTTTGAAAGGGCTAAAATATGAATTAAACCTGCATAATTCACCAATTCATAAGCTTGTCGATCTAACTTTATCGTAATAAGCTTATGAACATTGCGTTAGGATCATTTATTAGTAAATTCAAAAAGTGTGCTTATTATACAATGAATTTTGATTTAATTTTTGCAATTTTTACGTTATGAGTTGTTCGCAGTAGTTGGTTACAGCATCACAACTCACGCCTGAAAATTCCTCAAAATTAAATTCATGAATTAAGCAGGTAAAATTGTTTATGCGCAGTCAATTCAGTCAATGGAAAAACTCATCAAGCTATCGGAATTTGTAGGTTTTGTATTTGCTATCAATAAAAAACTGAGTTTTATAGCCTAAATCTATGTAATTTAGCATTCCAAATTTAAGATTCAATGACCGAAATTGTATTATTTGCCGAAAAGATTGCAGCTGAGTTTCAATTGGAGTATCAATATGTCCGAAACACCCTCAGTTTGTTGTCGGAGGGTGCCAGCATACCTTTTATTGCACGATATCGCAAGGAAAAGACAGATTCCATGGATGAGGAGATGATTGATAATCTGCAAAAGCGAATGCAGCAGCTTGATGCACTTTCCAAAAGGCGTGAGGTTATCTTGAATTCGTTGCGAGAGATGGACAAATTGAGCCCTGAGCTGGAGGAAGCAATCGCGGCAGCTGAAGACATGAACAGCTTGGAAGACCTTTATCTGCCATATAAACCTAAAAGGCGGACGCGGGCCTTGATAGCACGTGAAAAAGGTCTTGAGCCATTGGCAGATTTCTTGTTATTGCAACGATATGCAGATCCTGAAAAGGAAGCAGAAAAATATATTTCATCCGAAAAAGGAGTTGAATCGGTTGAAGCGGCTTTACAGGGTGCCCGTGATATAGTAGCTGAATCCGTAAGCGAAAATTACAAGGTACGGGATCGTTTGCGGCGTTTGTATCACCGTACTGCCCAAATTGAAAGTACGGTCAATCCCGAGAAATTACAAGATGCCAAAACCTACAAAAGCTATTTCGACTGGAACGAACATTTATCCAAAGCCCCTTCACATCGGCTGCTTGCCTTATTGAGAGGAAGGAATGAAGAGCTCTTGAAAGTGAAAATCAGTGTGGAAGCTGAAAAAGCTCTGGAAAATATCGAAGGATTTTACATTCGGAACGACAGCAAATCTGCTTTGCAGTTAAAGCTTGCAATCAGCGACTCTTGGAAACGTCTGTTGGAGCCTTCCATGGAAACTGAAATCCGGAATTTTTATAAAGAAAAGGCTGATAAGGTTGCAATTCAGGTATTTAGTACAAATCTCAGGCAGCTATTGCTAGCCCCTCCCCTTGGAAATAAAATGGTATTGGCAATTGACCCCGGCTTTCGTAGCGGCTGCAAATTGGTGGTATTGGATAAGCAAGGACAATTGGTGCATAATGACACGATTTATCCGCATCCGCCCGAGCATGAGGTAAAGCAGTCCATTCAAAAGATAAAAACCATTGTCAATGCGTATAAAATTGAAGTAATTGCCATTGGAAACGGCACTGCAGGGCGTGAAACAGAAGATTTGGTACGCCGAATCCGCTTTGAAAAGGATGTGATAGCCGTTATGGTTAATGAAAGTGGTGCATCGGTATATTCTGCTTCGAAGGTGGCACGTGATGAGTTTCCGGATTATGATATTACGGTGCGTGGTGCCGTGAGTATCGGGCGCAGATTAATTGATCCTTTGGCTGAATTGGTAAAGATTGACCCCAAGTCAATTGGTGTGGGGCAATACCAGCATGATGTGGACCAAAAAGCATTGCAGGAAAGCCTTAGTCAAACTGTTGAAAGCTGTGTAAATGCTGTAGGTGTGGAGCTAAATACGGCAAGTGAGCAATTATTGTCTTATGTAAGCGGTATCGGACCACAGCTGGCATCAAATATTGTGAAATATCGGAATGAGATTGGCAGCTTTAACAATCGAAATGAATTGAAAATGGTTGCACGCTTGGGTGAAAAAGCTTTTGAGCAGTCGGCAGGATTTTTACGAATTCGAAATGGCGAAAACCCATTGGATGCCAGTGCTGTACATCCTGAAAGCTATGCCGTGGCAGAAGCAATAGCATTAAAAAGCGGAACGGATATTGCCGAGCTGATAGGTAAAAAGAAGCTGTTGGAACAAATTAGGGCAAAAGAATTTACCAACGAAAATGTAGGTCTTGAAACGGTAAAAGATATCATTAGCGAGCTTGAAAAGCCGGGACGTGACCCCCGACAAGCATTTGAGTTGTTTGAATTTGAAAAAAATATTCGCTCCATACACGATTTGGAAGTAGGCATGGAGTTAAACGGAATTGTGACCAATATTACTGCTTTTGGTGCATTCGTGGATATAGGCGTGCATCAAGATGGGCTGGTACATCTTAGTCAATTGGCAAACAGATACATACGCGACCCGAATGAGGTGGTGAAAATTAACCAGAAAGTTCGTGTAAAAGTATTGAATGTAGACTTGGAAAGGAACAGAATCAATTTGAGTATGAAGCTGTGATTTCGTATTGACCGTAAAATGTATTCAGTACAATTCTTTTGAGGCTTATTCTTCTTTTTTAGTTTCTGTATCCGTTTTAGCGGCAAGGCTTTTTACATGGCGGCCAAATTTGATATACACATAAATTCCCACCCCTAAAAATACAAACGAACCGGGAATTAATAAAACTCCCAAAAGGTGAAGGAAATCTCCGGATGGAAGAAACTTAATTAGAGAAACACCACTGGCAAGTAACATAAATGCGGTGCGTATATATGCTAAAAGTGTACGTTGGTTTGCCATATGTGTTCGATCGGCTGCCCAATAGTCTTTTGAAACGGGAGTATTATTTTTTGCCATTTTATAATCAATCTAAATACTGAATAAATTTAAAAATTTTCGCAAAATTACATAAATTGCACGAGTTGTAATATATTTAGCTTTAACGCTTGATATCATTAGGTTTGGGATTTAACTATTTGAAGGGATAGTACATATAATTCTCTTTTTTAACCTTCTTTTCACATTGTTTTTAACATATTCGTTTATAGCGTATTCTTTTTATACCTATTATATATTCCTAAATCGATAAAAATCGATATTTTTGCAAGGTTTTTTTGTGAATATGAAACAATTATTAGTATATCTCGCCCTTGGCTTGCTTTTCTTGCAGCCTAATTATGCTCAACAGAAGTCTGCTGGTATAGAAATTCATCCACCTTTGGATATTCCACTTTATATGTCCGGAACATTTGCGGAACTACGTTCCAATCATTTCCATGCCGGAGTTGACTTGCGTACACAAACTGTTGAAGGTCATAATGTTCGTGCCATTGATGACGGTTATGTAAGTAGAATTGTGGTATCGCCTACAGGTTATGGCAAGGCAATTTATATCACCCATCCTGCTACGGGGCTTATGTCTGTATACGGTCATTTACAGCAGTTTAATAAAGAAATTGGAGAATATGTAAAGGGGCGACAATATGCTCAAAAGTCATTCAAAGTGAATTTATTTCCCGAAGCGGGCATGCTAAAAGTGAATAAAGGCGATTTGATTGGACTTTCCGGTAATACAGGCTCTTCGGGTGGACCCCACCTGCATTTTGAAATCCGTGACGGGCGTACACAGGAAACACTTAATCCGCTTAAGTTTGGCTTGAAAATAAAAGATTTTGTTCGTCCAAATATTTTTCGATTAGCTGTGTATCCCGAAGATGAATCAGCGCGAATTTCCGCAAAAAATACACCACTTATTTTGCCTGTTGAAGGATGGGGCGAACAGCATCGAGTAAATGAAAATCAGCCCATTAGTGCCTGGGGCGAGCTCTCGTTTGGAATAAGCACACACGACACCCATAATGATACACCGAATAAAAACGGTGTCTACAGCATTGAAATGCTTGTGGATGAGGTGAAGGTATTTAGTTATACTGCCAATCGATTTGCGTTTGATGAAAGTCGTTATATCAACTCAATGATTGATTACGGATTTTTTATTCGCAACAAATCACGGATTATACGAACCAAAATTGATCCGTTTAATAAGCTGCGAATGTATGGCGATATGGAATCGAAAGGCAGTTTTGTGGTTGATGAAGAGCGAACTTATAAAGCCGAATTTATCGTTACGGACTATCATGGAAATATTTCCAAGCTGCCATTCACTATCCAAGGCAAACGGCCTGAGATTATGGAAGGTGCATTGGTTTTAAGTGAAAAACCAAATTCGGTAATAGCCGGGCGAGCGCATGCGGTACAATCCGATAATTATGCCTTTAATCTTCCTGCCGATGCATTATATAAAGATGAAGTTATTTCGCATAATACGAAGGCAGACAGACGTTTTCTTACCGATTTGGCATGCATAGGAAGTGATGAAATTCCGCTTCATAAAGCAATGCAATTAGAAATCCCATTGCCTGAAACCACTATTCCGAACAGTAAATTATTGGCGGTACGCATTTCGCGCGATAATAAACCGATTGCTGCGGGCGGAAAACAGGAAGGCAGGCAGCTAGTTGTCAGCACTACAAATTTTGGCTGTTTTGCCATTGCTGCCGATACGATAGCTCCCACAATACGTGCTAAAAATGTACTAAACGGGACTATCTCCGCCGAGCTAAGGCGAATATCATTTGAAATAGACGACAATTTATCAGGTATCGACAGCTATGTGGGCGAACTCAACGGACAGTGGGTACTGATGGAATATGATCCAAAAACCAAAAGCTTGTTTTATGAAATTGACGAACGCTTAAAAAGCGGCGAAAACAGTTTCAAACTTATAGTTACAGACAAGCAAGCAAATAGAAATGTATTTACCAAAACCTATACTAAATTATAAATGAGCAATATAAAATATGACTTTGACAAAAAGGTTGTCAGAGAAGGCACTTCGTGTTTAAAATACGACCGTCGAGACGTTATTTTTAATAATGCAGATGTGCTTCCTATGTGGGTGGCCGATATGGATTTCGAGACGCCCGATTTTGTACGCTTTGCGATGATAGAAAGAGCGATGCACCCTATTTTTGGCTACACTTTCAGAGATGATTCGTACTATGAAGCCATGATTGGCTGGCTGCAAAGGCGACATAACTGGAAAGTGGAGCAGGATTGGATACTTTATACCCCCGGTGTGGTGCCTGCACTACATTTGGCTGTGAATGCCCTTACAGAAAAAGGAGATAAAATTATTTTACAGCCACCGGTATATTTCCCCTTCTTCTCAGTTGTGAAGAATCATGAAAGAACCTTGGTAGAGAATCCATTATTGAATTCAAACGGTGCTTATAGGATTGATTTTGACTTACTTGAAAAACAAGCAAAAGATGCTAAAATGCTAATTTTATGCAATCCTCATAATCCTGTTGGCAGATCTTGGACCGTTGAAGAATTGAATAAGATTGCCAATATTTGCTTGGAAAATAATATTATTGTGGTGTCGGATGAGATTCATAATGACTTGGTATTGCCACCTCATCGCCATCAAGTATTTGCCAATTTATCGGAAGAAGTTGCAAATATCACCCTTACTGCGCACGCAGCAAGTAAGACATTTAATCTTGCCGGCTTATCGAGTGCATCCATGATTATCTCCAATCCGGAATTGCGTGAACGCTATCAGGAAGCACTTACGGCTTTGCATTTACAAGTAGGTAATGTCTTTGGTTTTGAAGCATTTAAAGCTGCATTCCAGCAAGGTGATGCCTGGCTTGACCAACTGATTTCGTATGTGCAAAATAATATTGATTATGCTGTAGATTATCTAAATCAGAAGTTACCAAAGATTAAGGTACGTAAGCCGGAAGCGACTTATTTATTGTGGCTCGATTTTTCGGAATACGGTTTAAGTGAAGAAGAGCTTAGCAAATTATTGGTAGACAAAGCCGGATTGGGGCTTAATAAAGGTCGCATGTATGGGCAAGGTGGTGAAAACCACATGCGTATGAATATGGCATGCCCTTTGGATACAGTTAAAGTAGCCGTTGAAAGATTGTACAGTATTTTTAAAGATTTATAAGTATCTTTAAAAAACAGAAAAGAACTTATTCGTCTTATGTGAACTGACGAAGTATTTCTTGTGAATACACTTCCCAGCTCATGTTTTCGGCCGTTTTAGTGATATTATTTCGGTCGATAGGGGTTTTAATTGCCTTATCCATGCAGTTTTTCATGTCCTCCAAATCGCGGTCATTCGCGAGATAACCGTTAAAGCCGTCAATCACTGTTTCGGGGAAGTGCCCTACCCTGCTTGCCAACATCGGCATTTGGAAATTGTAGCCAATGGATTCTACTCCGGAAGGCGTGGCAGTCAAATAAAACAGCAATAAATTATCGCTGACTTGAAAGTAACGATGTACGTCTTCATTTGGCACGAACTCGTTTATTACCACTGTTTTATCTTCAATATTGTGTATTTTAATCAGCTCTAAAGGGCGATAATCTCGTTCATCATCTTGTTTTCTAAGGAACAGTTTTTTTGCTGTACCAAAAAGTGCTGCTTTTATCTTTGTACTCAGCTTGGAGCTGTCTAAAGTCTGCCAAAAAGATTCACCTACAATAAGAAGGCTGATATCGTCCCGCTCTTTAGCCAGCTTGGCAAAAGCTTCTATTGCTTGATGGAGTCCTTTGTATTTCCGGATAAAGCCAAAAAACAAAAATACATTCCTATTTAAACCCAAAGCTTCTTTTTCTTTTTGTTTATCAAACTTTGGGTCAGGAGAAAACATATCATATACCGGATGGAACAGACGAATTAGCTTTTTAGCTTGATTATCAGTAGATTCCTCCTTTGGACCTAGTACTTCAAACCTTTTTTTGGGGAACAGTTGTTTTAGCTCATCGGCGGTTTGTCCGGCATGTACCACATAACCGTATGCCGATTTAACTCCGAGTTTGGTAAATCGGTTATCCAGCTTGCTGCCTTCTTTTTGAATTACAAAATGCATGTCAAAAAGCACGCGGATATTGGATTTGCCCAAAGCTTTTGCAATATATCCCAAAGGGATGCCTTGTATGGCTATTGCCCATTGAAAGATCACTAAATCAGGCTGTAAGCCGCGAATTAGCTTTACAGTCTTTTGCCAGCTAAAGGGATTGTTATAATTGGTGAGATAATGTACTTTGATATCTGTGCCTTCAAGCTGGTCGGCACGGCTTTTTCTATCGATAAAGTCACGCGGAATAATGGCAGGATATTGTTGTGTCCAAGAAACAATATGCACTTCTGTATCTTCCATACGATCAAAAGCTTTTGCGAGCGAAGTATTGTAATTTGCAATACCGCCTTTAAAACGTGGTCCCGGACCAAAACAAACGATTCTTTTCATGTATTTTTTAGGCAAATTTAAGGATTAAACAGAATGGATACAACTGTCTTTAAGCCATGCACCGCTCGAGGCAAGACATAAATTAATCAAACAAGCTATACATCTCAAGCAGCTCTTCAGTTTCGTCTTCTTGGGTTTCGTGTATAATTTCAATGAAAGTTGTGGCTTTCGATTTTTGAAAATCTTGTCGAATCAAATTGATTTCTGCGATTGCATTTTTAAGTGCATCTGCATCATCATCTATTGAAATTTTAATGGCTTTTCCCCCCGGTCGGATGAAATAGCGTAGGTCACCGCTTTCTTTTGTTTCTTCTTCGACCATATAACCAACTGTCAAGTCTATTAAATCAATAGTATCATGAAAAGTGATAATATAAAAACTAGATTTAGAATCTTCTATATTAGGTGATTTAATGTATCGCTTTAAGTTGGTTTTTAAGACTGATTTTTGTGTTTCGAGCTCTTCCGGCAATATGGTTTTAGTAATTCCTATTGCTTGCAGCTCATCCAAATTTACAAAATCAAAAGCCGGTGGTCGGCTTGTTTGTTCACATAATTCCTTTAGTTTTTCTAAACCTTCTTCTTGTACCGGTCCCATAATACCTTGACTAAAAAAGCCAAAATAACGATTGAAGGGATAGCTCAATTCCGAAAGCTTTAAGGTCCAAGTTACCTTAATGCTGTCGTTAATTTGTTCAAAAACCCATTCATCCAATGCCTTCCCCCCTTGATGCATATCCGGTTTGCTTTGAATAAGATGGTATGGCTCACTCTGCATAATTTCGATACTTTGCTTTCCTTTTCTGTTTCCTTGCCACTCCATTCGGTTTCCGATTCCGGTTTCGGGACCGCTAAACTGCAGTATGAGTGTGCTATCATCCCATGCAAATGCACTCCATCGGGACCATTTTTGCAGGCTGTTTATTTCGCGGAAAACGCTTCTTGCATCGGCATGAATCATGATACTTCGCCCTACATCCACCTGATTGGGCATCAGCAATGGCAGACTGAAAATTATTAAAAGGAATGCTATGAAAAGGCGCCCTAAAAGCTTTAAAAGTCGCATAAAATCGAATTTGAATTGAATTTACGAAAGTACGGATAATTTATCTTGCTTGACAGGCCCATTGCCAAGAAAGTGTGGTAAATCTGTTGCGATTTGCGTATTTATCTTATTAAGAATGAATATAAATAATGAAACTACTCCCTTAAAGCCTTAGAGTTTCTGTAACTTTGAATCAAATTTGAACAAAACGCTGGACTGCAATTTCGAATCTGTGATTGGCTTTCGTTATTGCTAGTTTTTATACACTTATTATTAAGGCTTTATGAAAAGATTATTGATTTTATTTTTGTTACTTACGAATATCACTTATGCTCAAGTTGTACAAGAGTATGAATTTTTGAACCCCCAATTTTCGAGCAGAGGGCAATTTCACGAAATTCACTTTGAAAACACCTTGCTTACTGCATCAGCCGGACAAGCTGCTTTGCCGTATCAGGCTGTGAGTTTGTTACTCCCTGAAGGGCAAAAAGCTGCTTCAATTGAAGTGATATTATATGATAAAGTTGAGTTGGATGGGGCTTATTTGTTAAAACCGGCTCAAGCTTCGCGTCCTTTATCCCAAGCGGATCAAGGCGATATAAGTTTTGATGCCAACTTATACAAATCAACTGAATTATATCCGTCGCAGCCTTACGGACATTTGACAACAGAAATATTGCATGGTCACCGAATTGCCATGAGCAGTTTTAGCCCGCTTGAATATATTCCTGCCGAGAAAAAGGTCTCATACTATAAACGAGCGTGTGTAATCATTCATACTGAGGATGATACGGAATATAGCCACACAAGGGATATGGTTCGTACCGATGCTTTTGCAATCAATGCCATAAAGAAAATCGTACAAAATTTTGACGAAATTCCTGCATATGCAGGCAAAAGCAGTTTCGCAGATAAATATGAGCTTTTAATTATCACTCCCCAATCATTTAGTGAAGGTTTTGAAGCACTTCAGGCCTATTATTTGACAAAGGGTATCCGTTCGGAGCTGGTAAGCAAGGAATTTATTACTTCAAACCAAAGCGGAGATGATTTGCAAGAAAAAATGCGAAATTATATCATTGACGCGTATCAGAACAATGGGATTGAAAGTGTGCTTTTAGGCGGTGATGTGGAGCATATCCCTTATCGAGGATTTTATTGTTATGTGCAGTCCGGAAGTGGATACAGCAGCAGCAATATCCCGGCCGATTTATATTTTTCTGCCTTGGACGGTACTTGGAATGACAATGGCAATAATTATTGGGGTGAACCGGATGAGGCGGATTTACTTCCTGAGATTGGTATCGGACGTATGCCGTTTAGCAATACTACTGAATTTGATAATCTGTTGAACAAGACTATATTATATCAAACCGAGCCGGTATTGGGTGATTTCCAAAAGCCACTGCTGGTAGGCGAAAATTTATATTATGGTCCTGAAACTTGGGGACGTGATTATTTGGAGCTTTTAATAGGCACGCGTGATGATAACGGCTATACTACCACCGGTATCCCTGAAGATTATGATATCCAAAGGATGTATGAATATGATTATTATTGGTCGAAATCACAATTAATAAGTGCGATTAATCAGGGGGTTCAATATGTACATCATGTGGGGCATGCCAGCGAAACCTATGTTTCCAAGATGACCAACTCAGATATTACGAACTCCAATTTCAATCAGGCAAACGGTATAACAAAGAATTTCACCATTTTCCATACACACGGATGCGACTGTGGAGCTTTTGACTATAACGACTGCATTTTGGAGCGCATGGTAAATATAGAAAATTTCGCTGTAGCTGTCGTTGGTAATTCACGTTATGGTTGGTTTAACGAAGGACAAACGGAAGGTCCTGCGGCGCATTTGCATCGTGAGATGACGGATGCACAGTTTGACAAACGCATAGGTGAAATTGGTGAGGCCTTATCCGAAGGAAAACGCCAAACAGCTCCTTGGGTCACTGCTCCCGGCCAATGGGAAGAAGGCGCGCTGCGTTGGAACTTTTATGATTTGAACGTATTGGGCGATCCTTTCCTAAGTATCTGGACTGATGAGCCTTATAGTGTATCTGCTTCATATCAAAGTGAAGTATTTGTTGGCTCTCCCGAGCTGGAAGTAGCCGTACTTATTAACGGAAGCCCTGCCCCTGCCGGATATCGTGTGAGTGTCGTTAAAGATGATGAAATTATTGCAGCAGCATTCACCGAAGCGGATGGGAATGCCCTCATTATATTTGAAGAAGTAGTTGCTGAGCTTGGTGATGCAAAAATCATTATTTCGGGATATAATATTTTCCCGGAGGAATTTGAATTACTCTTTATAGCTTCGAGTGGTCCTCATGTGGTGTACGAAAGCCATATTATTGACGATAGCGGTCCTGATGGAAACGGTAATGGGATTCCTGAATATCAGGAAACAGTTTATCTGGAGTTGACAGTAGAAAATATTGGAGTTGAGAATGCCCAAAATGTTCAGGTAGTCTTAAGCAGCGATGATGAATACGTAAGTATTTACAATGCGGAATCTACTGTCCCACAAATTGGTGCGGGGCAAACGGCTGCAGTAAGTGATGCATTTATTGTCAGTTTTTCCAAGGATATACCCGATCAGCATAAAGCGAAGTTTCATGTTGAATGTTCGGATGGTGCCAACAGTTGGACAAGTAGCTTTAATGTAAATGTAAGTGCGGCAATTCTTGCTATTGGCGATTATGTGTTGGACGATTCAGCCGGTGGAAATGGAAACGGACGTCTCGACCCGGGCGAAACCGTGTTTTTTGATATAGAAATACATAATAGCGGACATAGTGCTACCCATGAGCTAAAAGCCTCATTGGCAGTTGATTCCGATTATGTTACTATTTCAAATGAAATGCAGACAATAGGGATTCTTGATAAGAATAGCACGGAAAGCATTCGTTTTGAGATACATATCAGCAATGATGTGCCGGCTGGAACTGCCGTAATCTTAAGTATGCGTGTGTGGGACAATGTGTGGGATGAGATTTTCGCAGATATTTTCCCAATCGGCTTACAAATTGAAGACTTTGAAACGGGAGATTTTGAGGCATTTGAATGGAATCAGAGTGGAAATGTCGGATGGATAGTGACGCCTGTAAATCCTTATGAAGGAAATTATTCGGCTCGTTCCGGAGAGATTACGCATAACCAGAAGAGTGAGTTATGGATTAGTTTTATATCTATAAGTGACGGCAGCATTGGATTTGCACGCAAGGTTTCTTCGGAGAAGAATTACGACCAATTGAAGTTTTATGTAAATGATGTGATGAAAATGCAATGGTCGGGCGAAGAAGACTGGGAAATGGTACATTTTGATGTTCCCGAGGGGCAAAATACAGTGCGTTGGTCTTATACAAAAGATTATATGGTTTCCAGCGGCAGTGATGCAGCATGGATTGACAATATCGTCTTCCCTTTTACTACCATCCTAATTGATTTACAGGAGAATAGGCTGCTTAACTCGGTGGATGTAAGCCCGAATCCCGGAAACGGATTGTTTTATATCAGTGGCTTGCAAGATGATGCAATATCGCTTGAGTTATTTGATATGGCAGGCAAAAAAGTATTTGATTATAAGGGTGAAACCATATCCCATTTACAATTGGAAAACCTGGAAAATGGGGTGTATATCTTGCAAATAGTACAAAAGGAAAAGATTTTCCGTTCAAGATTGATTATTAGCAAGTAAACTAAAAATTACAAAAATATATGTTCCGGATAGCGCAGCTCTTTCAAGAAAAGGGCATGCGCCGGGACAGACATTCCTGCACTTCCACGATTTTTTGCGGCTATAATATCATGGATATCGTTTGGCTGTAATTTTCCTTTTCCTATATCCAATAAGGTTCCGCTAATGGCGCGCACCATATCTCTCAAAAATCGATTTGCACTAATTGTAAATACCACTAAATCACCATCTTCTTTCCAATTAGCTTCGTAAATATCACACAAATTTGTTTTTGCTTGACTGTGAAGCTTCGAAAAGCTTGTAAAGTCCTTGTATTGTTTCAAAATATCGGCAGCCTGTTGCATGGCTTTCACATCTAGCTTGCCGAAAACATAATAAGCTTTATGTTGGAGAAACGGATCTTTTCGTCGCGTAATTACATATTGGTAGGTACGGCTAAGTGCATCGAAGCGTGCATTTGCAGTGGCTGTAACAGGCAATATATCAAATACGACTATATCTCTTGGCAGGAAGGAATTTAATGCCATCAGCCAATCATTTTTAGATTTGGCGGGTAGAGGGTTTTCCATATCGAAATGGGCATAAAATGACAAGGCATGTACGCCTGTATCTGTTCTTCCACAGCCTGTTAGTGAAATATTTTGCCGTAATTTCAGTTTTAAGCTGTCTTCGAGAAGCTGTTGGACACTTAGTGCATTTTCTTGGCGTTGCCAGCCGTGGTATGCACTTCCATTATAAGCCAAATGTAGAAAATAGCGTTGCAATGTTTCAATATTTATTTTGCAAAAATAGCATATTCCTTGCAGAAGCATATCGTTCAATCGAAAAGCGGCTTAATTTTACCGTAGTCTGATTCCGGTTCTAGATATGTCGCATATCTCAAGTCATTAGCTTATTTTTGCCGAAAATCGAAAAACTATATGAAAGGCAATAAGTCTATTTTGTTTGTCACCACCTTAAGTTCGTTTCTGACTCCTTTTATGGGCTCGGCTATTAATATCGCCTTGCCTACCATTGGAAAAGAGCTTGCGATGAATACAATTTCTTTGGGTTGGGTATCTACTGCGTATTTGTTGGCTGCTTCGGTATTTTTGCTGCCTTTTGGTCGTCTGGCGGATACCTATGGAAGGAAACGCTTCTTTTTAACCGGATTATCGGTATTTGTGATTGCATCCATATTGTCGGCAGTATCAAAAGGACAAGTATTGCTAATCAGTTCTCGTTTTATTAATGGCGTGGGCGGTGCGCTTATCTTTTCTACCTCCCTAGCAATTTTGACAAATGCATTTCCAAAAGAAGAACGTGGAAAAGTATTGGGAATCAATGTGGCATCCACCTATTTGGGTTTGAGTATCGGACCAACAATAGGCGGTTTGCTGACAGATTATTGGGGTTGGCAAAGCATTTTTTATGTGAGTGCAGCTTTAGGGCTTATCATGTTACCGATTGCAATGAATAAGTTAGAAAAGGACTATCATCCTTCTGCAGATACACAATTTGATACATTTGGTGCTATTTTATATGCATCCGGCTTGGCTTTAATAATTTACGGTTTTCCAAAAATAGCAAGTATAGAAGGGATTATGTTCTTGGCAATTGGTTTTGCATTGTTGTTTTTCTTTGTTCGAATTGAAAACAAAATGCCTCAGCCTTTGCTCAATATTGGAGTTTTTAAAGGCAATCAAGTGTTTATTTATTCAAATTTGGCTGCTTTTATTAATTACAGTGCCACTTTTGCATTGGTATTTTTGATGAGCTTTTATCTTCAAAATGTAAAGGGCATGGATGCGCGAGAGGCGGGCATCATCTTAATGGCACAGCCGGTGATGATGACCATTTTTTCTCCTATTGCCGGTCGTTTGAGCGACCGTATTGAGCCGCGCTGGTTAGCGAGTGTAGGTATGGGATTGACTGTGGTAGGGCTTGCGGCATTTATATTTTTGGGTCCTTCTACCCCTATCTGGTATATCATCCTGTTTCAGATGATACTTGGATTGGGCTTTGGATTGTTTTCGTCACCAAATACCAATGCAGTAATGAGTTCGGTAAAGTCCGTGCATTATGGATTTGCTTCCGCAACTTTAGGCACCATGCGCTTAACAGGGCAAACGGTAAGCATGGGTATCAGCTTAATGATTATTGCCTTGATGATGGGCGGTACGGGAGCCGAAATCAGTGATTCGGGAGGATTGGAAAACAGCATTCGCCTATCCTTCTTTGTTTTTGCCGCACTTTGTACCTTAGGCGTTTATTTTTCAATGAAACGCGGGAAAGTACGCTAAGAAATTCAAGAAATCATGGAAAGAAGCGCCGATTAGATATTCAGCGCTTCAATTATTTCATCAATACGCCCTTCCAAAAGCTTATCTTGCTCTTCGTATTGTTCCACAGAATTTAATTTTCCTTTTACACCGAAATAAAACTTGATTTTAGGTTCAGTCCCTGAAGGGCGTATGCTTATTTTACTTCCATCTTCAAGGAAAAACTGCAATACATCCGACTTAGGTAAGTTTATGGGGCTTTGACTTTGTTTCCTAAAATCTTTTGTAAGCGATGTCAAATAATCTTTCATCATGACAACTTCAATGCTTGCCAATTCTGTTGGTGGATTATTGCGATAGCGTTCCATCAATGCTTTAATCTCGGCGGCTCCCTGCATTCCTTTTTTGGTTACAGAAAGTAATTTTTCTTTATAAAAGCCGAACTCCACATAAATTTCTTTGAGTAGTTCATACATCGACTTGCCTTGGTCTTTTGCCCATGCAGCTACTTCTGCAAGCATCACACAGGAGCTTACGGCATCTTTATCACGTACAAAATCACCTACCAAGTAACCGTAGCTTTCTTCGCCTCCGCCGATGAATGTCTTTTCACCTTCAAACTGTTTAATTAAATCGGCTATATATTTGAATCCGGTTAGTACATCATACTTTTCAACGCCGTATTTATCTGCTATATCGAAGAGCAGCTCGGAGGTTACGATTGTTTTTACGATGAATTCTTTACCTTTAAGCAGTTTATTTTCATTCCACTTCGTGAGTAAATAATAAATCAGCAAGCTGGCAGCTTGATTTCCGTTTAGCAGCAGAAAATCACCTTTATCATCCGGGACGGCGATACCTACCCTATCTCCATCCGGGTCGGCGGCCATCACTATGTCGGCATCTATTTCTCCGGCTTTGTCTATAGCCATACTTAAAGCGGCAGGCTCCTCAGGATTAGGCGAATATACGGTTGGGAAATTGCCATCCGGTATATTTTGCTCATCGACCCCAAATACCTGCTTGAATCCAACGGCTTTAAGAGCCATAGGCACCAAATCTACGGTGGCACCGTGTATAGGTGTAAATACGATTTTAAAATCTTTTTGACGTGCGATGACTTCCGGTGACAAGGACAAATCTTTTATGCGATTCACATAAATTTCATCCACTTCCTTTCCGATAATGGTAATCAGCTCTTCTTTGCTCTCGAAGCGCACTTCAGCAGGACCGTTAATCTTTTCTACTTCTTTAATTACGTTTTTATCGTGTGGTGCAATGAGTTGTGCCCCATCATCCCAATACGCTTTATATCCATTGTATTCTTTCGGATTATGTGAAGCAGTAATTACGATGCCACTCTGGCAGCCGAAATGACGTATTGCAAACGAAAGCTCAGGTGTGGGGCGCAGGCTTTCGAACAGATAAACCGCAATACCGTTTGCCGACATCACATCAGCAGTAATACGTGCAAAATGATTGCTGTTGTTTCGCGAATCGTGGGCAATAGCCACTGAAGGACGTTCGATATCCGGGAACATTTTTCGGATGTAATTTGCCAGCCCTTGGGTAGCCATTGCAATCGTATATTTGTTCATTCTGTTGGTACCTACTCCCATGATTCCTCTCAGTCCTCCCGTGCCAAACTCCAAGGCTTTATAAAAGCTTTCGTTAAGCTCTTGCGGGTCATTATCAATGAGATTTTGCACTTGTTTGATGGTGTCTGCGTCAAAAGGAGGCTGAAGCCATTTGGCAGCTTCATTCATGATTTTAGGATCAATTTGCTGGCTCATAAACTGTGTATTTTAGGATTAAATATTTTTATAAAACCGTCTGTTAATTTAATTTCCGAAGGGTCTATCAGTAAGCCCATATGGGTGTTGCTGTACAATAGCAGGTTTTGCAATTTTGCTTTATGCCAATTGATTTTATGTTCTTCGGTGCATATTTCCAAGATGATTTCATTTTCTACGATAAAATCCGCCATCAATTGCTGATTTAGCTGAATGCCTTTATAATCGAGGCGTATGGCAGGATTTAAACGAAATCCAAGTCCTTGCAGACGCATTTCGTATGCAAGTGCTTCCTTAAAAACCGATGATAGTATGTTTGGACCGTAATACTGATGCACTTCACGGCAACACACAAAAATTTGTATGGCTAACTTATTTCGGTCTTTACTATCCATTGAGTTCATTCAGGCATTTTATAAGGCTGTCTTTCCAATAAGGGATGGCAAGCCCATATTTTTGTTTAAACTTTTCTTTACTCATAAGGCTATAATAGGGCCTTTTGCTAGTCGATGGACGTGCTGTGGATGGGATTGGAATAATTTCAGCCGGCAGCTGCTTAATTTCCATGATTGCTTTGGCAAAATCGTACCAGCTAATGGCGCCTTCGTTGCTAAAATGATAAATTTCTTTTTGATGATTATCACTTTTATTATCAATGATAAGCATGATAGCCCATGCCAAATCGAATGCCCAAGTCGGACTTCCAATTTGATCGGCGACTACTTCAATACGGTCTTGTGTTTGACCTAGCTTGAGCATGGTTTTCACGAAATTATGCCCAAAAGCAGAATAAAGCCATGATGTGCGTAAGATAATACTGCTGCATTTATGTGAAGTAAGGCGTTTTTCTCCTTCGGCTTTGGTCCTTCCGTAGGCTGAAGTTGCATTTACGGCATCATTTTCGGTATATGGGATAAAATTTTCGCCATTAAAGACATAATCTGTTGAAATATGTAGTAAAAGAGCATGATTTGCATAGCAGGCATCTGCCAGAAATTCAACGGCTTGTGCATTTAGTATCATTGCCTTTTCAACTTCTTCTTCGGCTTTATCCACGGCGGTATATGCAGCACAATTGATACAAATATCAATGCCTTTCGCACTAAAAAATCCTTCTATTCGATCTTTGTTTGTGATATCCAATTCATCCACATCCGTAAAATACCAGTTGTATTTGCGGTCGGCAGCGGCCATACGTTTCAGCTCGCTGCCCAATTGTCCGTTACTGCCTGTTACAAGGATATTCATTCGTTTATTATGCTCTTAAAATAATCAATCGTTTTCGTTAAGCCTTCTTCAAGTTGAATTTGCGGCTGCCAGTTTAATTTTTCTTTTGCAAGTGTGATATCCGGTCTACGCTGCATGGGGTCATCTTCCGGCAATGGCTTAAATTTAATTTTCGATTTTGTTCCGGTCATCCGGATAATTTGTTCTGCCAGCTCCAAGATAGTAAATTCTACGGGGTTTCCAATATTTACCGGTCCGATGAAATCATCCTTGGTTTGCATCATTTTTATCATGCCTTCTACGAGGTCATCCACATATTGAAAGCTTCGCGTTTGTTCACCATTGCCATATATGGTAATATCTTCGTTTTTAAGGGCTTGCATTATAAAATTTGAGACTACGCGACCGTCATTCGGATGCATCCTCGGTCCGTAGGTATTGAAAATACGCACGATTTTAATGCGTACATTATTTTGGATATGGTAATCCATAAACAGTGTTTCGGCACAGCGTTTGCCTTCATCGTAGCAAGCACGCGGTCCGATTGGATTCACATGTCCCCAATAGCTTTCTTTTTGAGGGTGCTCTTCCGGATTGCCATATACTTCACTTGTGGAAGCTTGCAGCACTTTGGCACGAATTCTTTTTGCCAGCCCCAGCATATTAATGGCTCCCATAACCGAAGTTTTAACCGTTTTAATGGGATTGTACTGATAATGTACGGGAGATGCGGGACATGCAAGGTTGTAAATCTCATCTACTTCCACGAAATAAGGTGCTGTAATATCATGACGTACCGTTTCAAAAAAGGGATGTCCCATGAGGTGGGTAATATTTCTTTTTTGTCCGGTAAAATAATTATCCAAACAAATCACATCATTGCCTTCGTTCAGCAAGCGCTCGCATAAATGTGAACCAATAAAGCCGGCACCACCTGTAATAAGTATTCGTTTCATGTTTTTGCGTTTCTGGTTTGGATAATCGTAATTAACTAAAAATTATTGTGCTTTAATACCAATGCCAAAGTATTCAATTCCTTGTTTTTTCATTTCGAGCGGGTCGTAAATATTCCGTCCGTCGAATATCACAGCTTTTTTAAGCAGCTTTTTAAGCATTTTAAAATTCGGAAATTTGAATTCAGACCATTCGGTAATAATTAGGAGTGCATCAGCATCAACAAGAGGATCATATTGATTTTCAGTGAATTCAATTTTATCATTATAAATCCGTTTTGCTTCTGTCATTGCTACGGGGTCGTAGGCTTTTACCTTGGCTTGTGCTTCCAAAAGTTTTGCGATGACAACTTTTGATGGTGCCTCACGCATATCATCTGTATTCGGTTTGAAGGAAAGTCCCCACACAGCAATTGTTTTTCCCTTTAAGTCATAGTTGTAATAGGCATTCAGTTTTCGAAAAAGTATTGACTTCTGATTTTCGTTTACTTCTTCAACAGCTTGCAACACCCTCATGGGATAATTATAAGTTTCAGCAGTTTTTACTAGTGCTCGCACATCTTTTGGGAAACATGAGCCGCCGTATCCCGTGCCGGGATAAATGAAATATTTGCCAATTCGTTTATCTGAGCCTATTCCTCTTCGTACCATATTCACATCGGCACCTACTATTTCACTTAGGTTGGCGATATCGTTCATAAAACTGATTTTAGTTGCCAAGAATGCATTTGCTGCA
The DNA here is from genome assembly GCA_964592175.1 of uncultured Lentimicrobiaceae bacterium. Classification (GTDB taxonomy): domain Bacteria; phylum Bacteroidota; class Bacteroidia; order Bacteroidales; family F082; genus JALNZU01. Next base: position 9,006 of record CAZQBU010000028.1, on the reverse strand, counting down.
TATTTTGTCATTTCAGCTGAGGTAATATCCATGAATATAATTGGATGCCCGTTCATGGTAAATGGCTTATACAAGCGTTTCATCAGGTATTCGGCTTTTTCGGATTCGAGGCCTACCACAATACGGTCGGGCTTCATAAAGTCTTCTATTGCAGCACCTTCTTTTAAGAATTCCGGGTTTGAAGCCACATCAAAATGAATGTTTACTCCCCTTTTATCCAAGGCTTGTTGGATGGTATCTTTCACTTTGGCAGCCGTACCCACCGGCACGGTGCTTTTTGTCACCATTAGTATGTAGTCATTGATATTTTCTCCTACCTGACGGGCAACGTCCAACACATATTGAAGGTCGGCACTGCCGTCTTCATCTGAGGGGGTTCCTACAGCGCTAAATACCACTTTACTATCTTTTAAAGCAGTGGGCAATTCGGTGGTAAAGACAAGGCGTTTCTTTTCAAGGTTACGCAATACCATTTCATCTAGTCCGGGCTCATAAATCGGGATGATACCTTGGTTTAATTTGTCAATCTTTTTCTTGTCGATATCCACACAATGCACCTCAAGCCCAACTTCGGCAAAGCAAGTGCCGGTAACCAGACCTACATATCCTGTACCTACTATGGTGATTTTCATTTAATCAATTCTTTATAAATAATTGTATTATAAGCGATTACAAATTGTAACTTCAATAAATACCTTCTAAAACCTTTTAGGATTTATTGAAATAATAACAGCTTAAAATTAGCCTGCAATTTATGAAAATATTCCTTTATGAGGATGTGCAAGTCATCGATTCATTTTATGGTCTGCGAAAAAGTAAAAAATTCAGCCATTTATTAGGTTGCAAAGAAGCTTTTACAATACAATAAGTTTCTTTTGCTCCGTACCTTTTTCAGTTGTAACACGCACAATATACAAGCCGGCTTTTAAATGCTGTACTCCGACTTGTTTCTCTTGTCCGTCCCAGATAAATGCGTCAATAATTTGTCCGGTATGACTGATTATTTCCACTTTGGCATTTGCTTGTTTGGAAGCATCCATAGCAAATAGTCGGAAGCTTGAATGTGCAGGATTTGGTACAATTCGGAAGCTTGAAACAAGGCGCTCCGGAGTGGATACAAAAATCTGATTACTAAAGGTAATCATATGGGTACTGACATTCAAAATCGGGTTAAAGGTATCCTCGCAGTCAGGGCATGTAACACCACTGACACAGTTGGGATTAGCTGCATTACAATAATCAATATAATTGGGATCAAATTCGTATTCCAGTTTGAAGTTCGGCGTAAGAATATACTGGCTCATATCGAAGTTAAAAATTTGACTTATTGAGCCGGGGCACCATCCTGCTCTCGGGTGATACCATGTCCCGTTTTGGGGTTGGCATCCGGCGGGATTCGGATTACATTCTACCCATAAATTTTGGGTGTGCACGCGGCTGTCATTTACTTTTATGAAATGTGTCGCATGATAAAATTCGGCAGCATTTCCGGTATTGTTTGAACCCCAATTATGTCCGGTTGTAATGACTTTTAAATGGGCTGCTGTCGCATCATCAGGGAAGGTGTATTGTTTAACAGGCACAGGCTGTAAATTATTCATATTTCCAAATGAAAATTCACCCCTCCAAATAGGTGTTACGGAAGAATATAAGTATTCCGGCGTGCCGGGAACAAATTCAAACAAAATATCGATATAGACGCCTTTATCCCATAATATGCAATGGTAGCGCATATCTACTTCACCTTGCAGCAATGAAGCATAATCGGTAACATCTGTTTGATCGGAGCAGCCGACGCCAAAAGGTGTCAGATAACGGTACATCTCAATCCAATTTCCATTTATGTCTTTTATTTCTACATGCGAAACCCTGTCGTAGGGGTCACATCCTCCCGGGGGACAGCTAAGGGTGAGGATGGAGTTAATTTCTTTAAATGAACCAACAAATGTCGGGAAGATAAATGTACCTGTTACAATCTGATTATCAGGTGTTACAGTTTCACCTGCAAAAGTTTGTATCTCGATGGCATCAATTTGGTCTGTTACCTCAAAACTGACTTCTTTGGTAGTAGAATTTCCTTCGGTAATGGTAGATTTAACCTGCATTGTATAATTACCAAATGTAGGTGGCGTCCATTGGGCTGTATAATAGCCGTTTCCGTTATTTAAAACTGTCAATGGTTGACCGTTTATGCTAAACTCCACTGAAGTAATATTAAGCACTTCAGGATGTTCTACAGATGTTTCAGCTAAGAACAAGACTGCTTGGAGGTCTTCCATATATACTTTTGTCAGTTCTGCAGGTCGTCGTACTTTCAGTGCGGGATACCATGCGGATGCATTCACTACTTCAAATGTATTAATGATATCGTTGGCGGGAGCATATTCAGCGTTTCCCGGCTGTGATGCTTTTACTTTGACCATTCCGGCTTGACCGGTAAGGCTAAGCATGTTTCCTTCTATTGTAGCCGGTCCTTCCATTATTTCATATTCAACGCTTAAGCCTGAACTGGCAGTTGCTTCTAGCTGAAAAGGAGCTGCGGTGGTGAGTTTATTGGCAATAGCCGGAAAATTGATGTATTGATACAAGCCTGAAAGGTCGGGTTGACGTATCAGAATATTATCAAATGCTCCGGTTCCTCCTTGCGAGTGAAAGAAAACCCCGTCCCATACCGTGTTGTCGTTTTTATCTCCCGAGCCGGGAGTAAGCCCCATATTCGCGCCTTGAACTTCGGATGCGGGTAGCCAATCACCGGTAGTATTGGGCTTATAAAAAAGTGATAACGAGCCTGCTCCGCCATTGGCAGTAAAATCCATAATCATTTTGTAGCGTGCCCAACCGCTATTATCGGCAGTAAATTCTATTTCATTACCATTGGGTAGAACAACTTTATTTAGAACAGGCGGTACATTTCGGCATGAAATATAGACTCCTCCATCATCCGGTTCGGTTGTGAGTCCCGGTGCAATATGTCCGTTGTTATTTGCATCAAAACCAACGCCAAAGAATACGCCCCACCAGTTATTGTGCATATCCACTTCCACCTCCACTACTCCATCGGCAAAGCCAAATTCAAAGGATGCGTTCGATTTTCGAGTAGCAGTACGACCGACTCCCGGACCTCCGTGCGGATAAAAAACAGCAAGGCTGCCATCGGGAGATACGAGCCCGTCTGCGGTATAATCTACTACAAAATCGGGCGAAGAAGCTGCTGTTTGGGCAATGGTTTTCCATCCATCCTGATTGTGTAAATTGCCTGTATTCAAGGAATTAAAATTGTATTCCGATACTTGTTGCGCTTGAACAAAGAAGGAAGCAAGTAAAAATAAAATTGCAAGTAAATGTGTTTTCATGGCTTATGGTTTTGTTTATTGTTGACGAATCAAAGATTAAATTGAACCTATTATTAATATCAGCATTATTGAAACAAATTTACGCAAAACAGATACAAATACAAATGTTTTATGTGTAAATTATTTTGATCAAGTCCTATCTTATAAAAAGTCGAGTATATATAATCAATCGAGTGAAGTGTATCGACTAAGTGCAGTTGTAGTCTTTTTAATTGTAATATTTGTGCATGAACGAATTATTTTTTACTTTTATAGGTTAAAAAAGAAGATGAGTTGTTTAGTAAGTCTTTAAAACCAAATCATAATGAAATCGATTTTTAAAACCAGTTTGTCTTTTATCTTTCTTATATGCTTTTCGTTTGTTTTACAAGCTCAAATTGAAATTGAAATACCAAAGCCCAAATGGAATTATGAGAACGACTATCGCTTTGATAAATCAAATTCTTTTGAAGTATATTTTTATGGGAAGAAGTCAAAACTTTTAAGCAAATTAGACTATAAGACGCATTATCAGTCATTTGGAGGCATGTTTTCAGTATCACATCGAGAAAATAATCGACTGAAACTGGAGACTGTTTTTGATACCAAGAATCAAATTGTTGTACAGAAATTCGGAGAAGGCACGGAGGCTTATTATAATATTGCAGGTTATTTTATTCCCGAAGGGAAAAAGATAAAACGCTTGGAGCTAATTCCTACAGAAGAAAGTAAAATTATTTTGGGATATCGTTGTAAAAAATACATCTATGCACTTAAGAATATTACAGGTGAAGCATGGATAACTGATGAGGTAAAGCTGACTAATGAAGTTGGTATTTTCAGAGCATCGAAATACTCAAAATACCACAATGGAGATGTACCGGAAGGTTTTATAATGGAAATGACTTCACGAGCTAAAAACGGCTCGGTCACACTGATGAAGACAATCGCACTTGAACAACAGGAAGATTATTATTTGAATTTTTCTAATGAAAAAGTGAATACTTCCATTAACCGTGGTAATTATTATGATTTTTAGCGTCAAAGTTCTGTAGAATACTATTTTTATTGCCTCTTCGTATAGAATAGCCTGATTAGCGCTATAAGTTCACTGAGGATCAGTGGGTTAATAACATTTTATTAATATTTTATCTTTTTCTGATAAAAAAGTTTGAAACTAGTTGTATAAAAAAAAACTATAACATAATTTTGTTAATAAATATGAGATTCGATATCTAAAAATACAACAAATCGAGGTTAAGCAGAGAATCCATATTAGTAGGAACCATTTTAAAACAAAACGTTATGAAAACAAATTATTTACAGATTAGCCTGTTCATTTTATTAATTGCTTTTGCATTTTCATGTAAAAAGGACAAAGAAGTTGAAAACACATTGAAAGACGCTTATTTTGAGGTTCAAGGAGGTAGCTTCGTAGGAAAAGACTTCCCCTCTCCTTCCTCTTCAACCAATAAGCCCACTATTGAATCATTTTTCGGAAATTCTGCTATTTTACTTGGCGGAAGTAATCCGATTTCTATTCAAACTTCGTCACAATTAAAGCATATCTTGGTTGGTGTAAATGGTGTAACTGGTTATTATACTGTGCAGCCCACTCAAATGCCATCTACTACGGACCATTATATGATTATTCTGTTATTTAGCCCAAAAATCGAGCTTGAATCATTTGTAATCGTGATAGCACTAGAAGGTTCAGACGGGTTGATAAGCAAACATGAACAAATTGAAGTATCTACTGTGGAAGCCGGTACCGGAGTTTTGCAAATCAGTTGTTCGTGGGATCAAGAGAATGACGTGGACCTCCATTTAATTGAGCCAAATGGGAAGAAGATTTATTATGGAAATAGTGTTTCTGAGAATGGCGGTAAATTAGATGTGGATTCAAATGCTGCATGTGATATTGATAATATCAATAACGAAAATATCACTTATGACGAAAATGCGGTAGTGGAAAGCGGAACTTATACTGTCTTGTCACATCTGTGGTCAAATTGCGGTATCGAGTCAAATACAAATTATGTGATTACCGCCAGATATAATGGTACATTAATTAACCCTGCCAGTGGTTTGAATCCGTACGTGGGATTGTTTACACCAGCTGATGATTATGGCGATTATAATGAAGTAATGACATTCAATATTTCTGCTTTAAAAAGTATGATGCCAAATGAAACAAAACTTAAACTTGTTTACTCGAAACCTCCTGTAAATGAATCAATAAAAGTAAGATAAAAACTATATTACAGCAGTTCGACAATCTGTTTTATTTCAACTTTTTGTAAAGGCTATTGCAATTCAAAAGGGTTCCGGAACAAGATGTGACGGGACCTTTTTTTATGTTATTTTCAAATTCTAAGAAACTAAAAAAACCGCAGTTCAAAATGGTTTATTCTTTACAAACAAATTTCACAAACCAGCCTCGTCAAAAGTTTACTGCTTTATGATTTTTACTTTGTGATTTCCATGTTCAGTTTGATAACCAATAAAATAAAAGCCATTTTGCAGTTCACTAAAATCGATTGAACCATTGGTAGTTGCTTCAGTTTTAACTACTTGTCCGGATAAATTATAAATGGATACTTTTCCAATAATGTCTTTCGATTGAAAATATAATTTGTCCGTGACCGGATTGGGATAAAAAGTCAAATCTTCTGATAGAATTTGTTCGATTCCGACGAAGTTACTACAATCATTTTCATAAGTTAAGAATAAACCAGCTTCAGGACCTGTTTGGCTTATGGGCTCATCATAGATTAGCTCCATTTCGGCATTATAAATTTTAAAATATTTTTCATTATTGTAAGCACTCACAATATGATAGGTAAAATCAATTTCTCCGGATGGCACATATATCGTAAACAGTTTATTCGTTATGCCGTATCCCAAACTCACTTTGCCGTACAACACATCATCAGATGTTACTGTGATGTTTGAACCCTCCCAGCCAAAATTAGTAGTACTGTAGAGCCTTATGTAAACCGGACAAAAATCACCAATCACGGTATTTACTGTAGCAGTTTTTCCTGAGCCATATTCATTTACAGCATAAATAGTATAATAATGGTGTCCGGAGTAAGGAACGGTTTTATCGGTAAAACTCATGTTTTCGCCCGGAGCGGGATTTGTAAATTCTTTAATGATTTCATCATTCCTGCACACAACAATTTTAGTGATATTGGTTAAGGGATTTCCATCTAGTGTTGTTGTAGGATTGGTCCAGGAAAGTTCGGCTTCCAAGTCTAAGCTAACAGGTGTTACTTCTGCATTTGTGGGGGCATGAGGTACTTCCGGGTTTTGAATATAAGGAATAAAGAATCCTGTCATCACTCCTGTATTATCGGTTAGTACGGTTGCAGCGCCTGTATTTACATCAATGCTACAAAAGTGATTCCCTTCATAAGCCCCGCATTGTGCCCAATATAATTGGCCGGTATTGTGATCAAAACCCATGGATTGGATAAGGTTTGATGGTAATCCGGTGCTGCCAATGGGAGTACAATGCAAGCTTGTTTTATTAATTGCGTAAAAAATGCCATCAGTATGCGAAACTCCATACATATTTCCATTTAGGTCTATAGCCAATGCTAATAATTTATTGGCTCCTAATCCAGTTAAAGTTCCAATTTTAGTATACACACCATTGTTTAAATTGATGCCATATAAATCAAAATCTTTCATGCCATACATTGTACTTGTAGTATAATCATAAGCCATTTCAGTTACCCATTCATTGGTTGAAATGGATGTATATTCACTTGTTTGGGCATCAAAAGCGTAGAGTGTGTTATCATCATCATTGGCATACCAAGTGCCCATATAATATTCACCGGCATAAAGCTTGGTGTCAAAATTCGATTTTTTGATAACTGTAGCAGCAAAGTTATCCACCTCAAACTCGATGTGTACATTTTCACCCAAAGGACCATCATAATAGCTAAAAGCTTGCGCCATTGGCCCTTTTTTAGTTAGCTTATCAGGACTTATTGTTTGAGCATTTAGCATTGTGGCCAACAGGAAAGCACATATTGCCAATAGGGTAAAATGTCTTTTCATGATGATTTGTGATTTATGGGTTATAATTTGAATTCCGAAAATGGATCGGAAGCCTAACAATTATCTTTTCTTCCTTGATGCTTGTGAGCATCACAAATGAAAGTGTAAATTTAAGCAATAATTTGTAAGGAGTTTATAGGGAGATGCTTATTTGATTTAGTTTCCGGGCTATGTATGCGATCATCATAGATTTTCTGTTCTGGAAAGTTGTGAGTTCATGCAATAAATCACATTCACAAAGCAAAGTAATTGTGTTTGTTTCGTCCTTTTTCTTGATAGAAAGGACGGAAAAATCAAGCATGAATGAATGGAGCACAAGGCAACAATATCAAGTGCTAGTTGAATTTATTTTCGTACTTTTAAAGTAAAAGTACCAAAAGTTGTTGCATGAATAAACGGTCTCCCCACAAACACAAAAGTGCGTAAATCTAAGCAATGTTGCGATGCTTATTAGGAGGTTTTTTGCTTTTCTTATAACTTATACATTAAGCAAAAAAATCAATGCTTTACTATCTTTGTTCGTCCTTTTTCTTGATAAAAAGGACGGAAAAATCAAGCATGAATGAATGGGCCTCCGCGCTCTCAAATAAGTGTGTTAATCTAAGCAAGGTTGCGTCGGATACAAGGAGAATTATATTTTGCTTTTTTTAAGCACGTGGGATTAGATAGCTTTAACCAGCATCTTTTCAACTCCTTGTATCCTCAAAACAGACCACCGTTCCGGTGGCCTGCCTTGCAAGATTTACTACACTTATTTGATTCACCCGGGCGCTACTCCGCATTCATGCGGGCTCCCCGCCCAGCCCTAGAAAGATTTGAAGTGTTTTTGGTTTGTTTAAGCTTAATTAACGAAGTATCAGGCACAAATGCTGTCCCGTAGGGACAAAATGTTTGTAAAAACTGTTGCAGCAAGTTTTTACCTCGTCCTGTAGAGACGAAACACCCTTCCAGTAACAATTACACACGCAAAATATAAATCTCTTTGTCCTTTTTCTTGATAAAAAGGACGCAAAAATCAAGCATGAATGAATGGGCCTCCGCGCTCTCAAATAAGTGTGTTAATCTAAGCAAGGTTGCGTCGGATACAAGGAGGATTATCTTTTGCTTTTTTAAAAGTACGTGGGATTAGATAGCTTTAACCAGCGTCTTTTCAACTCCTTGTATCCTCAAAACAGACCACCGTTCCGGTGGCCTGCCTTGCAAGATTTACTGTGCTTTCTTGATTCACCCGGGCGCTGCTCCCTCATTCATGCATGGCTCCCCGCCCGACCCGGTTATGAAGGGCGCGTGTTTCGTGTTTTTTTATATGATTTAAAAATAGGAATAAAATAAAACATAAACCCCGTCCGCCGCGGCGGAGGGTGAAATGTTAATAATAAAATCGGGAATAGAACCTAAAACTCCGTAGGAGTGACACAATACCTTATGGTTTGTTGGTTTTCTTATGACTTATTCATCAAGCCCAAAAACCACTCCAATACGTTCTTCTTTCGTCCTTTTTCTTGATAAAAAGGACGCAAAAATCAAGCATGAATGAATGGGCCTCCGCGCTCTCAAATAAGTGTGTTAATCTAAGCAAGGTTGCGTCGGATACAAGGAG
>CAZQBU010000027.1:0-35999 GCA_964592175.1 uncultured Lentimicrobiaceae bacterium | reverse complement strand
CACGTGTTTATATTCTGCCGCATCTATATTTTTACGAAGCTTATCGGCTGCTCTCCATAATTGTTTCTCTAAAGCTTCCCCCTTGATATTTTCGGTCTTTTTGGCCATTTCTAATTGTTTTACATCCTAAATCTCGTATTAAAACTCAAAATTAGCAAATATGTAATGCCAAACGATGAAATTCACCGGCTTTATATCCTTTCCGAACTTCAAATCTAAGCTAAATGCTCAATATTCTTAAAAATCTATACACTTACCCCATAAAAAACACCATCGTACAACACCCAATTCCCATCAAATCCAGGAAGGATTTCTCCGCTTTCACCCCTGTTTTTCATCTATTGATAAATATTTCACAATAGATGTGCAAAAAGCCAAACTGATTTTGTATCTTTGAAACCGAATTGTATTACCTAAACTTAATCAGTATGACAAAACATGTAATGCTTATTCTCATCGGATCACGTGAGGAAGCTGTAGAAAAAGTTCAAAAGGTTTTAACTGCCTGGGGATGCTATGTTCGCACTAGGCTCGGATTACACGGCAATATTGACGACAAATGTTCCCATAGAGGCTTGATGTTCCTCGAACTGGACGGAGAGTTGGATAAGCTGAAAGAGTTTCAACACAAATTAAACCTGATTAAATCAGTTGATGCACAGCTCATCGAATTGACTGCAGAATAAACCATCAGGAAAATCTTAAAGAAACAGCGAAATTTCGCTGTTTTTTTTTGTTTAATTTATAGCGTACTTTTGCGCTTATAAATAATATTTCTACAATGCGTCAAACTGTAAGTTCATCCTTTCGCCTTGGTATACTCGGTGGTGGGCAGCTGGGAAAAATGATGTGCCAGGTCACCAACAGCTGGGATGTTAAAACACATATACTCGATCCCGACCCCGAAGCATCGGCAGCCAATGTATGTACAAAATTCGTTAACGGCTCGTTCCGCGATTATCAAACGGTAATGGATTTTGCCAAAGATGTGGATTTGTTAACAATTGAGATTGAAGGTGTTAATATTGAAGCCGTCGAAGAACTGGCTGCAGCAGGGCTGCCCGTATATCCCGAGCCAGCAGTACTGCGTATCATTCGTGACAAAGGACTGCAAAAATCCTTTTATCGTGATAATCAGTTACCTACCGCGACTTTCAGCTTATTTACTAATGCAAAAGAAATTCGCCAAGCTATTGAAGATAAGCAGCTAAAACTTCCTTTTGTGCAAAAGTTACGCCTCGAAGGATATGACGGGCATGGTGTTTTGATAGTTAAAGAAGATGCTGATCTTGAAAAGCTGTTTGATGCGCCATCGCTTGTAGAAGATTTTATTGAAGACGCATTGGAAATTGCAGTAATAGTTTCGCGCAACCAACAAGGCGAAATGGCAGTTTATGATGCAGTGGAAATGGTATTTAACCCGCACGCAAATCTGGTAGAGTTTTTACTGGCTCCTGCACGTATTCCCGATGATTTAGCTGAAAAAGCAAAGCAAATTGCAATAGAAACAGCACAAAAACTAAAAATCACCGGCTTATTGGCGGTAGAGCTTTTTATCACCAAAGAAAAGGAGCTGTTAATCAACGAAGTAGCACCACGCCCACATAATAGCGGACACCATACCATCGAAAATGCCATTACTTCACAATACGAACAGCATTTACGAGCTATATTCGGCTATCATCCGGGAGCCACAGACTGCCTGATGCCGGCTGTGATGGCAAACATTCTTGGAGATGAAGGATTCAATGGTCCCGTTGTGTATCGTGGACTTAATGAAGTGCTTTCAATTTCGGGCGTTTCCATACATATTTATGGTAAAAAGCTGACACGTCCTTATCGTAAAATGGGGCATGTCACCATATTGGATAAAGAGCCTGAAAAGGCATTAATTAAAGCAAAACAGGTATTAAATACGCTTAAAGCGCAAGCATAAAACGAATAGATATGAAAACAACAGTAAAAGTTAGCATCATCATGGGCTCCGACTCTGATTTAACTGTCATGCAAGCTGCCTCCGAGCTTTTAGAACAATTTGAGGTAGCCCATGAAATAAAAATCGTTTCGGCGCACCGCACACCAGAATATATGGTTGAATTTGCCAAAACAGCAGCCGATCGAGGCATTGCGGTAATTATTGCCGGAGCAGGAGGCGCCGCACATCTACCGGGCATGGTGGCAAGCTTGAGCTGCCTGCCTGTGATTGGGGTACCGGTTAAATCATCAAACTCCATTGAAGGGGTTGATTCTCTGCTTTCTATCGTTCAAATGCCAAAAGGAATTCCGGTTGCTACCGTAGCAATAAATAATGCTGCAAATGCAGCTCTCCTTGCCATACGTATCTTGGCAACATCGGATAATGAGCTGCGCAAAAAAATGCAAGATTTCATGCAGAAGCAAACAAATACAGTACTCGAAAAAGCTAAAAACCTAAATTTGTAATCAAGGATTATTTAAGCTTGGCAAGAATTTCAGGGACAAACTTTTTCCCTTCTTTATAGCCAATTTCGAATATGTCCGATGCATGTTCAAAATCAAAGGTAGCATAGGAAGTAGTTGCTTTTGGCACGAAGCATAAATCACAGTCTTTCAGCTCAGTATGTAGCGTATTTTCTACTGCTAAAAACAAAGCTCGCTCGGCTATTTGCTTCATTGAATCAAACACCATATCTGTTTCTGCGATATGATTTGAGTTGCTTCCCACGACAAGACGTCCGCGCTTTTTAAGACAGCTGAGTGGCATATTCAGTGTTAAACCACCATCTACATAATAGTGTTCACCAATTTTTACAGGTGCAAAAATTACCGGAATTGATGCAGAAGCTTCAATTTTATCAAATAAGGTGCCGCTGCTGTAAAGCTCGTTTAAACCCGTATTCAAATTTGTAACTGAAACAGTAAGAGGAATTTGTAAGGATTCGAAGCTATCTTCCGGAATGAATTTTTCGAGCTGTTGGTGCAATACTGCAAGGCTTCCTAATCCACCTTGCAAACTAATCCATGAAGCAAGCGAAAAGAAGCCGGGTAGTTTAATTACATCCAACATATCTTTCGGCGGCATGCCGGAACAATATAAAGCACCTACAATAGCGCCCATGCTGGCACCTGAAACAGCTGCCGCTTTCAATCCTTCCTCATCAAGCGCATGCAACAATCCGGCATGTACCAATCCTCGCGCTCCACCTCCACTCAGCGCTAAAGCAAAATCCTTGTATTTTTGAGCCATCACATAAAATATTATCGAGTGTATAGCCCAAATATACAACTAAGCCCGTATCATTGTCAAAATCATCTTGAATTTTTCGGTGGCTTTCAATGCGTGCGGAATATCGGCAGGCATAATAATACTTTCCCCTTCGGAAAGATGATAAGAAACACCTCCGATAATTATTTCAGCATTTCCGTCAATTACTTGCACCAAGGCATCAAATGGAGCGGCATGCTCTGACAAGCCTTGCCCCTTATCGAAAGCAAAAAGCGTTACATTGCCCTTGTCTTTTTTTACTACCTGACGGCTTACCACACTTCCCTTAGCGTACTCTACTTCCGCTTTGAATTCAAATACTTTTGTAGTTGGAAATTCTGACATTTACAATTATTTTTTTAGTTTTATTTGTTTTAGAATCACTTATAAGGCTCTGATTTACTGGTTTCTATTTAAATTACCTGAAAAACCTACATAAAATCTGCAATACTGGATCGTTGAAGATGATTTTTGAAATCGATCGTCATTTGACGCGTTACATTTTCAAGTATGCATTTTTCAAATGGACATTTTTCTTTTCCGTGAGGGCAACTTCTTATCTCAATTTTACCTTCAATGGATTCATAAATTTCCAGTAAGGTAATATCTGCAGGATCTTTTTTCAATGAAAAACCTCCCTGCGGTCCTCTGAACGAAGTGAGGTATCCATCTTTTACCAAACGTTGGAATATTTTTGCCACATGATGCCTTGAGCTGTTTGTTAAGTCAGCAATCTGCTGCACATTGGCCTTATTATCAGATAAAGCAACAATTATGACACCGTGTAAAGCTATAGAAGCTGCTTCTGAAAGCGTAACGATATTTGCCATTTCTATCTATTCAGTATTTAATTACCAAAAATACGATTTATTTCTAAAAAGCAAATGATTAAATAGAAAATAGTGCTTTTCAAACAGCTTTTTAATGTCCTTCAAGCTTTTTCTCTATCAATACCCGTTCACTTTGTTGTTCATTGAAAATATAAAATAATCGAAAGCTGATTGTATTATTAAACTGATGGCGCGTCCATGTATTCAAACCGGTAATACTAGAAAATTCACGGCTACGTATGCGTTTCATTGAATATTGAAAACGAAAATTCCCCCACAAGCGACCTTTGATACGCATTTTTGCATCCAGTAAAACGGAATAATCCAAATTCGCATACGTACCATCTCCTACTGTTGTAGGCATTTTTTTGCCATGCTCATATTCCTTGGCTCCCACCATGATACCCAAAGAAGCGCCAATACCGGCCGAAATAAAATTTTTATCCGTGTATTGAATCATAATGGGTATTTCGGCATAATTCAAACGTAGGTTATATTCACCCGTAAGCGTATCGCTACCCGAAAGTAAAATATATTGTGGCTTTTGATAGGCGCCTTTTTGCGAAATTGAAGTTTCCAGCGAGGCATCAAAATTGGTTAAAAATGGAACCATAATGCCCAAGCCGAGGTTTCCACCGGCTTTATGATATCCATAAGCCTCATCGCCATCCACTTGACTGAGATTTAATCCCGCCGCAGCGAAACTTTTAATTATTTGGGCCTCAAGACTTAAATAACTAAAACTAAAAAATACAAGTAAAAATAAAGTTCGTTTTAACATCGCATTGCATTGCTAGGATTGTAAACGCCAAAATTACGATTTTCGTACCTTCCCGTCAAAAGCTTTGTGCAAATCATTATAATATGCAGTATTAAAGGGATTTAAATCAAAATATAAGATACAATTCTTAGCAAAGCCCAAGGCAGAAAGTGTAAATTATATACGAAAACAAAAATATAAACAAAAAAGATTGACAAGGAGTTAAAAATGGACTAATTTAGCCCTAATCATGAAATATTTTTTTTTGGTTAGTGAGAAGAGGGTGTCCGCTTTTGGCACCCTTTTTTGTTCTATGAATAGAAATCTTTAATAACAATGTTAAATAAATAACAATTTATTTGCATTTTCATGTGTGCCTCCTTAATTTTGCATTCATACGAATTGAAAAAGCCCATGACCCAAGAACATTCAATGAAAGATTTGCCCCACAAAACGATAGAGCGATTAAGTCAATATCGCAGGGCACTACTCATCTGCCACGAAGAAGGAAAGACTCATATTTATTCACATGAAATAGCTAAGATTCAGCATATTACTGCTGTCCAAGTAAGGCGCGATTTAATGCTTATCGGCTATTCAGGAACGTTGCGTAAAGGCTATAACGTGAAGGAACTCATTGAGTTAATAGGTGAAATTATTGACTCAAAAGACGGAATTAATGTAGCAATCATCGGTATAGGTAACTTAGGAAGGGCTTTAATAAATTATTTTAGCGGAAAGCGTTCCCACTTACGAATCATTGCAAGTTTTGATACCAACCCAGATAAAATTGGAAATATCCTGTCAGGGGTTCCTTGTTTTTCAATCGAAGATGTGCAGGAGAAGATAAATGAAATGAATATCGAAGTAGCCATCATGACTGTTCCTGCTGCCTTCGCCACACAAACCGCCGAGCTGTTGGTCAAATCAGGCATTAAAGGTATTTTAAATTATACCCCTAAGCCGGTAACCGTCCCCGAAAATGTGTATCTGGAAGAATACGACATGATTACCTCACTTGAAAAAGTGGCTTTTTATGTCAAAATGCATAATTTGGAATAATATCAAAAAAGCCGGAAATACCGGCTTTTTGCACTTTTACAAGGCGTTATTTACACTATTGTAATTAAAGTTCCCCCATTTTCTTCTGTTAATAAATCAGCAGTTGTTATAACTGCTTCTTTTCCACCGCGCTCTATAAAATTTATTGCAGCTTTAATTTTAAGAGCCATCGTGTCTTCTTCGAAATGTCCTTCAGCAAGATATTGCTTTGCATCCGCAATTGTTAGGCTGTCAAGGGCTTTTTCCTGAGGCCTATTATAATTCACATATACTTTTGGAGCATCGGTCAAAATAAATAAGCGATCGGCTCCTATTTGTGCAGCTAATAATGCACTTGATAAATCTGCATCTATAACAGCATCAATACCTTGCAATTTATTAGACTCTACATAAAAGCAAGGAATTCCTCCCCCACCCGCCGCAATAACAATACAGCCTTCACGTGCAGTTTTCTCAATGGTATGCCTATTAAATATCATCAATGGCATAGGCGAAGCTACCAATTTGCGCCACCCCCTACCCGATGCATCTTCCTGAAAAACAGCCTGCAACTCATTGGATATTCGGTCAGCTTCCTCCTTTTTATAAAAAGGTCCGATAGGCATATTCGGCTTGCGAAATGTCGGATCATCCTTATTCACCAATACTTGGGTAATGATTGACAATATATCACGATCCATATCCCTATTCATCAACACATTACGCAATTGTTGCTCAATCAAATACCCGATAAAACCCTGAGAATAAGCCACACTGATACCCAGAGGCATATCAGGAAGTCCATATTGCTTATTGCCCGCTGCATTAGCCAATAAAATATTTCCGAGCTGTGGCGAATTGCCGTAGGTAATCACCAGATTGTAGTTTCGTTCGATTAATCCTGCCAAACTCAAACATGTTTCATACACATTTGCTTCCAATTCATCAATCACACCACGCTGGTTTTCCTTTAAAAGTGTATTCTCGCCTAATGAAACAACAGCTAGCTTTTTCATAGCATTATATCTTGTATATCTTAAAATATCAAAAGCAAATGTAAAAATAAATCTCTTGGTTTTGATAGCTTTGTTATAAAATTAACAATAAATTTCAGTAAGAAGTATCACATTACGGTATTTGTGTAATACCATGTTAAAATGTTATAAAACAAAAATATTGTTCATAAAAGGATGGGGTTTTAATCCGAATATTAGGAAAAACAGCTTATTTTTACAATCAGATTCATGATGAATAACTACAACAAACTTAGATATTAGCCTGAGTTTGCTATGTATTTTATTGTTTGCTTTGATTTAAACTGAATCATAAATCTATTATTATTTAATTGTAAACCAATTGTTTAACATATAAATAACGCAATATGAAACGATATTTATTCTGGAAAGTCACTGCTATTGTGGTCCTTCTTCTTTCCACAAACTACAGCTATGCCGATTACTTTATAAATTTTGAAGGAGAAGGCGAGGTAAAAACATCTTATGCCTCAGGCACGGTCAATTTATCAGGATTAGACTGGAATATGACTGATGTATTAATCGGCGATTTGGACAATGATTGGAAAAACGGCACAAAATCGGCACGATTGCG
The DNA here is from genome assembly GCA_964592175.1 of uncultured Lentimicrobiaceae bacterium. Lineage (GTDB taxonomy): Bacteria > Bacteroidota > Bacteroidia > Bacteroidales > F082 > JALNZU01. The sequence continues at coordinate 28,516 of CAZQBU010000027.1, read as the reverse complement.
TGGCTACGGCAGCTCAGTTATGAGTATGCTTGAAGACAAAGAAGGCGGAGTAGGCACTATCAGCTTTTATTATAGAAGATATGGTACAGATGCACAGGTTGACTGGAAGGTCGAATACAGTTCTGACGGTGGTGCAAGCTGGATTCAAGTTGGGGATGTATTTACATCGCCCGCATCTGAGGAAGTGCAATTGTTTGAAGAAGCTATAAATGTAGAAGGTGCAGTCCGAATCCGAATAAAACGGGAAACCGAAAGTGGTACAGCCAACAGAAGATTAAATATTGATGATATTACTTTGACCGATTTTACGGGAAGCGGCAACTTACCCCCAGTAATTTCAAATATCGTACAAACTCCTGATTCCGAAATAACTTCATCCACAACTGTTTCGGTTTCGGCAGATATTAGTGACCCGGACGGTACAATTAGTCTGGCACAATTAAAATGGGGAACCTCAGCCGGTAATTATCCAAATATAATCCCCATGGCGGTGAGCCAAGCCCCAACTTATACTACTAGCAGCAATATCCCTGCCCAATCTAGCGGAACCACAATTCATTATGTGATTTATGCAGAAGATAATGAAGGCGGCAACCGTACATCCCCCGCAAAATCTTATCAGGTAAAAGACCCCGCCACCACCGATTTACCCTATCAAGAAAGTTTTGATGAAGGCTTTGGTGATATTTATACTTTTAGCGTTTCCGGTGATTCGAAAACATGGCTTCACAGCAATGGTGGCTATGCATATATGAACGGACACAACACAGGCGATTTGGAAGATGACTGGTTAATTCTTCCGGGCGTCAACATCTCCTATTACAGCAATGTGACACTTAGTTTTGACTTGCTGAAGCAGTATGGATACGAGGACGATAACAACTATTTAAAACTGTTGTACTCTACAAATTACACCGGAATTGGGAATCCTCTTACTGCAAGCTGGAACGAATTGCCTTTCAGCAAGCCTGTAGACGAGCAAAACTGGGAAAACTCGGGCGATGTGGACATTGATTTCATCCAAGGCGAGCAGGTTTATATTGCCCTTCGTTATCATTACGATGTAGGAGCATATCGACTGTGGCAAGTTGACAATATTTCCATAAATGGTGAAGTGATTAGTGCAGACCTACCGGTAAAACTAGCCATAACAGATATTAACAACGGCAATACTCCCTCTGTGGGAAATGCATTCAGTATCAGCGTGCAGGCTCAAGATGCCGACAGCAATCCCGCCAATGTGAATACAAATACAAGCATTCAACTTTCAGTAGCTTCAGGAACAGGGACTTTGGGAGGAACACTCACAAAGACCTTATCAGAAGACCAACACACAGTGGTTTTCGACAATCTCACCTATTCAATTGCACAAAACAATGTGGTAATTAAAGCCACTGCCATTTCAGGCATGAACCTTGAATCTGCGAACAGTGAGCCTTTTAATGTATTGGCTGTTGCAACAAAACTGGCTTTTGCCGATTTCCCGGCTAGCGGCGTAATTGATTTGCCGATTGATGCCTTCGAAGTGCAAGCACAACGCCCCGATGGCACAGTGGATGGTAACTTTAACGGAGTTGTGACATTGAGCAAAGCTTCGGGAAGCGGTAATCTAAGCGGAACACTCACTAAATCATTTAATAATGGTATCGCAATATTTGACGATATAAGTTTTGATGCAGCAGGTAGCTACAGTCTAAAAGCACAGTCAACCGGTTTGACGGATGCCACAAGTTCAACTATTCTTATCAGTGCACCACCCGAAATCATCAGTGAAATAGTTCCTCAATATATACAAGGAGTAAACGGCACAAATAACAGCCGACTTCCTGTAGCCATATGGGTTAAAATCGGGAACCTACAGCCTAATGCAAGTTATCGATATATAAATCAGGTGGTTGTAGAAAGCGACAGCCCCACTACCAACGGAGCGGGGAACATCATTTATACACATCCTGATGGAGATTTTTACCGTACCACAAGCCCAAACCTAGGTACTGAAGGGGCTTATGGCAATTTTACTGCCAATGCACAAGGCGAATATGGCGGCTGGTTTATTTCCGAACCCACTGCCAATGTGCGCTTTACTCCCGGGAATGAAGTCTTTTTCAGAATCCGCCTGAATGATGGCAATGAGGGAACAAATGCAATGTATTGGCTTACTACAAATACTGCAGCACAAGTAATTAATTTCGGTACCGAACCGGATGATGCACAAGGTACTGCCATACGCGCAACTTCATTTGCAACTCCAAAGAATTTTATCTTCTTGTTTGATAATGTCAATGGAAGCGGCAGGCCATTATATATCACAAGTATAGAAGCTACCGGAATCGACTACAATGCCACATCAACCTGGGCAAACTTTTACAGAACCGAGGTTTCCGGTAATGACGGTGCTTGGGGAGGGATTGTACCAAACGTAAATGCAGCAGGTATTACACGAATTGAAGAACGTGGCTTTACCGATAATTCAATTGTAGAAACGATGACAGAAGCAAACGGTGTTTGGGGTATTACCGATACACGCAATCCAAGTGGTGGGATAGATGATGTACTTGTACTGACATTGGATGTTACGGAAGACCCTATTCTAATTACTTCTCCAACAACAATAAACGGTTTCTATTATGTGGAAGGTGAAGGACCAAGCCAAGTGTTGACATATACCATAAACGGACAAAATCTATTGGGTGCCGGAAATATTTCCATTGCCGCACCAACAGATTATGAAATTTCATCCAATGGCAGCTCATTTGGTAGCAGCTTAAATCTGCCATTTGCCAACGGTATCATTAGCGGACAACCTCTAACAATAAGTGTACGGCTGAAAGCAGGGCTCGAACAAGGCACTTATAACGGACAACAAATTGTTCATAATGGCGGAGGAGCTCCCGAAAAGATTGTGACGCTAAACGGCGAAGTGACCACAGCACTTTTCCCGGAAATACTCAGCGAGATAGTTCCACAATTTGTGCAGGGAATAAATGGAACCAACTCAAATCGTATCCCAATGGCATTTTGGTTAAAAATTGGCAATCTTGAACCAAATAAGACATACAGATACATCAATCAAATCGTAGTATCAGACGATGACCCCAATACAAATGGAGCAGGGAATATTATCTTTCTTGACGAAGAAGGAAATTATTACCGCACTACAAGTCCAAACTTGGGTACCGAAGGTGCCTACGGGCAGTTCAATACCAATTCACAAGGAGAATACAGTGGCTGGTTCCTCAACGAAACCACCGGAAATGCACGTTTCACCCCCGGAAACCAGTTGTATTACCGCCTACGTATCAATGACGGCAATAATGGAACAGAGCCTGTTCATCGAATAACTACCGAAACGACTTCGACAGTAATCAATTTCGGAACAAGTAGCAGTCCAAATGAAGGAACCGCTATACGCGCAAGCTCCGATGACCCCTCCGGATCGCTGGTCATGCTCTTCGACAGCAGCTCCTCACAAGCCCGACCAATCTATGCCACAAGTGTTGAAACAACCGGAATTGATTTCGGAAGCATCAGCTCATACGCTAATTTTTACAACGATCACGTATATAATATAGATGGTGCATGGGGTGGTATCTTACCGAATAATCTTGCGAATGGAATACGAGTCATCAAAGTCATACATCCGGTAAGCGGACACGAACGCACTTATCAAAGCAGTGATGGGGTGTGGGGTTTGGCTGATACGCGAAATCCCTCCGGAGGACTTAATGAAGTGATTCATATTGATTTGACAATAATAGGTTTGGCTGAAAAAGAATTGGAAAATCTCAGTATCAAGCTTATTAATAATAACTTCTTTATTCAAAATCAACGAGATGAAGCCATTTCATTGGAAATATTTAACACATTGGGGCAAATTATATTTACAGAATATATTGCTGCAGGAGCCACACAAAAAATCAGTCACCAACTGACAACAGGCATCTATGTTGTGCGACTGCATAATACTGTAAAACAGTTAACTACAAAGTTTTTTATACCCTAAAAGTGGATTGAAAATAATTCTAAAAAGGATGGCAGAAACGAAGCCATCCTTTTTATTTTAAAAAAATATTGAAGAATTTTTCCAATAATTATGTAAAAGTTGAATTTGGTATTGTTAAAAGATTACCTTTGCCGCACTTTAATTAATTTTTTTTCAAAAAAACAAGAATTTGGCTGTAATATGGAACTCACCATTCTTCATCACAATTAGATATCTTCGTTTTTGAATTTTATTTCTTTATTTTTTATTTTTATGAACATTTTTGTTGCAAAACTCAATTTTAAAACCACAAGTGAACAGCTTCAGGTTTTATTTGAACAATTTGGTGAAGTTACTTCAGCTAAAGTTATTACCGACAAATTAACAAATCGTTCCAAAGGATACGGTTTCGTTGAAATGTCTGATGATAATGAAGCACTTGCTGCTATCAATCAGCTTGATGAGTCAGAATTTGACGGCAGTACTATTGTTGTTAAGAAAGCACGTCCAAGAGAAGAAGGACAAGGCAACGGTCAAAGATTTCAGCGTCGCGAAGGCGGCTTCAGAGGTGACCGTGGTGGTCGTGGAGGTGAAGGAGGCGGCTATCGTAACAGATACTAGAGACTGAGCAAAATAAACTAGAATAAAGCCGTACGAAAGTGCGGCTTTTTTTATGCCTCGGCAAGCAAGTTAAAACCGGATTATACAACAAATCGTCATTTTTAGTAATTTCGCGCCACAAATATGTGTACCCATGCTTGAAACAAAATTATCTCAAATATTCAAAGAAGTATTTCTAAGCCTTTATGGCATTGAACCGGATTCAAAATTTATCAGCTTTCAAAAAACCAGATCTGAATTTGAAGGCGATATGACAATCGTGGTTTTTCCATTTACAAAAACCTTAAAAAAAGCCCCTGAGCAACTTGCCAACGAGATTGGACAAGCAATGATGGAGGCTTGCCCCGAAATCATTCGTTTTAATGTGGTAAAAGGTTTTTTAAACTTATTGATAGCCGATAGATATTGGGCAGAATTTCTCCTGCAGAATGTGGCAAACGCAGAATTCGGCTTTAAAGAAAATACCAAAGCCAAACGAGCTGTCATCGAATACAGCTCTCCAAATACAAATAAACCGCTACATCTCGGGCATATACGCAATAACCTCTTGGGTTGGAGTGTGGCTGAGCTCTTAAAGGCAAACGGATATGATGTAGTGAAAGTAAACCTCATCAACGATCGCGGTATTCATATTTGCAAATCAATGATAGCCTGGCAAAAATGGGGACAAAAAAGCCCGAAAGAAACCGGCTTAAAAGGCGATAAGCTTGTTGGAGATATGTATGTACGCTTTGATAAAGAGTATAAGCTTGAAATGCAGAAGCTGATTGAAGCCGGACATAGCGAAGAAGAAGCTGCCAAAGAAGCTCCATTAATACTTGAAGCACAAGAAATGTTGCGTAAATGGGAAGCCGGAGATCAGGAAATTCATGCGCTCTGGAACAAAATGAACAATTGGGTATATGACGGATTTGAGCTGACATATCGTCAAATGGGAGTGGATTTCGATAAATTGTATTATGAGTCGGATACCTACTTACTTGGGAAAGAAATTGTTGCCAAAGGCCTGGAAATGAACGTCCTATTCGAAAAAGAAGATGGAAGTGTTTGGTGTGACCTGAGTGATGAAGGGCTGGATCAAAAACTCTTATTACGCGCAGATGGCACTTCGGTATACATGACACAAGACCTTGGAACAGCCCAGCTGCGCATGGACGATTACAATGCCGATCAAATGATTTATGTAGTTGGTAATGAACAAAATTATCACTTTGAAGTGCTTAAGCTGATTTTGAAAAAACTCGGTTATGCATGGGCTGATACCATCGAGCACTTATCCTACGGAATGGTCGAACTGCCCGAAGGAAAAATGAAATCACGCGAAGGAACCGTGGTGGATGCCGACGAATTGATGGCTGAAATGATTGAAACAGCCAGAGAAACAACAAATGAATTAGGTAAGCTTGATGACTTAAGTGAAGAAGAAGCAAATAAACTTTTTGAACAAATTGGTTTAGGAGCTTTAAAATATTTCATCCTCAAAGTTGATCCGAAAAAGAATATGTTGTTTAACCCGGCCGAATCCATTGATTTTAACGGAAATACAGGTCCTTTTATACAATATACTCATGCACGCATCAAATCCCTAATTCGCAAAGCTTCAGAAAAAGACCAAACTGCAATGCGCATGCAAAATATTGATACTACCATCGATTTGCCGGCAAAAGAACGCCAATTAATTCGTCTATTATTTGATTTTCCACAATTAGTAGAAAATGCAGGCGAAAACCGTAGCCCGGCACTGATAGCCAATTATATGTATGAACTGTCGAAAGAGTTTAATCAGTTTTATCAGGCAGCACCCATACTTCGCGAGGAAGATGACACACTCAGAATATTAAGGCTGCTGATTTCCGGCTTTGTTGCCGACATCATTAAAAAATCGGCGGCATTATTGGGAATGGATATGCCCGAGCAAATGTAAAATCATGTTTCAAACAAACACTAAGCATTGCTAGTCAAGTAAATAAGGGTTTTTCAATATTCGAGCTAACCTGCATAATTCACCAATTCATAAGCTAGTCAATCTAAATTTATCGTAACAAGCTTATGATCATTAACTTAAGAGGTTTTAGAGATAATTAAAGAACTATTTATTATAAAATGAATTTTGATTTGATTTTGGCAATTTTTACGTTATGAGTTGTTCGCAGTAGTTGGCTACAGCTTCACAGCTCACGCCTTAAAATTTCTCAATATTAAATTCATGAATTAAGCAGGCTAAATTAATTTCGTATCATTCAGCTTTTTGTTATTTTTGTTTTTACAACGTAAAAAACAAAAACAATGCTCAAGCTACCTAAAAAACAATGCCTTGAATGTGGTGACGAATTAATTGGGAGAGCCGATAAAAAATTTTGTAATGATCAGTGCCGCTCCTCATATTACCGAAAGCAGCATAGCGATGCTATACAAATTATCAATAACATTAACAGTCAGTTAAAAAAGAACAGAGCAATTCTTGTGCGATTGAATACGGATGGAATTACCACGGTCCGAAAAAGCAGCATGGATAAAGAAGGCTTTAACTTTAACTTACATACCGGCACATATACCACACGTGAAGGCAAAACATATTATTATGTCTACGATCAAGGCTATTTGCTGCTGGAAAATGATTTTGTAATGCTTGTAATTCACAGAGATTATAAAGACAAGGAGTAGAATTGCTCACTTATAGCAAAAAAGGAGTGTAAATTCCTTATTTCAAAAAAAGCAATACTTTTGGTGCTTTAATTCAAACTTTTACTCCATGTGTATTATAGCTTTTGCGTATAAAGTGCATCCACAATTTCCCTTAATTCTCATTGCCAATCGTGATGAGTTTTATGAACGACCAACTCGACAAGCCCAATTTTGGGAAGAAGAAGGACTTCCAGAACTATTTGCCGGGAAAGATTTACGAGCCGGAGGCACATGGATGGGTATTGACAAATCTGCCAAATGGGCAAGCCTGACAAACTATAGGGACTTTTCACGTTTAAAAGATGAAGCTCCTTCACGAGGCGATTTAGTTTTAAATTATTTTCGTTCCAACTATTCGGCATTGGATTACCTGCATATTCTAAAAGGGCAATCAGCTGAATATAACGACTTTAATATTTTAGTAGCGGATGGCGAACTCATTGGGCATTATTCTAATTTTACGGACGAAATCAGCATTTTGGAGCCCGGCATTCATGGGCTTAGCAATGCCTTAATGAATACGGCTTGGCCAAAAGTAGAAAAGCTAAAGGCCGGCTTGGAAGAAATTATACAAAATGATGCAACAGAGCATGCGGCGCTTTTTAACTTATTGGCAAATAGTGAGCAGGCTGATGCAAATCAGTTACCCCAAACAGGTCTCCCCTTAGAATTGGAAAAAGCCATGTCTTCCATTTTTATTCAAACTGAAAATTATGGGAGCCGTAGTTCTAGTTTACTTTTCATCAAAAATGATGGGGAAGTTTTATTTAAAGAAAGGGTGTTTGTGCCCCAAACAAGTATTATACAAGGAGAAACATCCTGCAATTTCGGAAATAATCGGGCTGCAACATAAAACAAAAAAGCACTCACATTGCTGTAAGTGCTTGATTTTCAATGTGAACCTGAAGGGATTCGAACCCCTAACCTTCTGATCCGTAGTCAGATGCTCTATCCAATTAAGCTACAGGTCCATTTTCGGACTGCAAAAATACATCTTTTTTATCATTTCGAGCAATCTTTTGAAGAAACTTTTTAAAAATTCACTGCAAAACAGAAGAAGAAGCCGAAAAACAAGCTGAAAATCAGCTATTCCTATAAATATTTCCAATAAAGTAGATAGGTTATCAAGAAAAAAAGTGGAACGAGATTAAAAATTACCAAACAAATACCCAAATATTGGTATGTACTGCCGCTATTTGATTTATTTATTTTGCAGTACAAACTAAAACTAAGAATCAAATCGTAAAATTAACAAACGTAATGTATACTACCATGAGCAATCGAATTGCTGTATTATTACTTGTTTTACTTTTCCCTTTTATAACCACTAGCGCCCAGGAAGCTAAAGAGCGTGAGCCTGCATTTGAGTTCGGACTTTCCTACACAGGGGATTTATTATATAACTTTTCAGGAGGCATTAAACAAGGGGGGGATTATTTAGGCCTGGCCGAATTGGATCTCATTTTAAATACGGAAGCAGCCAAGCTTTGGAGTGGCGGCACATTCTTTTTAAAAGCAAGCAATACGCATGGTGGCTTACCCTCCGAAACACTTATAGGTGATATACAAGTCGTATCAAATATTGAAGCCGGAAAACATACATATCTCCAAGAGTTTTGGTATAAACAGCATATTAAAAATGTAGAAATAATTGTGGGATTACAAGATTTGAACGTTGAAATTACACGTATTGCCTTTGGCGAGTTATTTGTACACTCCTCATTTGGCGTACTTCCGATTATTGCTTTAAATCTTGAAGCTCCTATTTTCCCACTAACCTCATTGGGAATTACAGCGAAATGGAATATCAATGAGAAAATGTCGTGGCTGAATGCAATTTACGACGGTACACCTACCGATTTTGATGATAATCCTTATAATTTGAAGTGGGATTTTTGCCAAGGAGACGGGGTTCTTTTTGTATCTGAATTTCAAAACTCATTTGAAGTCAACAACTTACCGGCAGTATATAAGTTTGGAGTATTTGCTCATGACCATGTGTTTGAGCGCACTTTTATCTCTGACTTCCCCGATTCACTGAACACAAATACTGCCGGCATGTATATAAATTACGAGCAGAAAATGTGGCGAAAAGGGCAAAAAGATTTAGACGCCTTTATTCATAGCGGTTACAGCCCATCCAAAATGAGTATTAATCATTTTTATTTGGGGATGGGAATTAATGCATGCGGATTCTTAAGTAAAAACGGAAATGACGTAATCGGATTAGCCGGAAATTATGCCAAGCTTCAAAACGGCATGGGACATGAAACAATTTTTGAACTAACCTGGAAAAGGCAAATAGGCGAATACTTCTTTATACAACCTGACTTACAATATATCTTCCATCCGGCAGGCAGCGGCAAAGAACTTAAAAATGCTTTTGTAGGTATATTACGCTTTGGGTTTGAGATTTAATAGTTTTTACTGTAATAAAGGATTTCGGATTTAAAGCGTATATACTGCAGTTTTCCGTCTTCATCTAATTGGCGATGTAATTCCACATCATTATTGGTAATGGCATTGTAAGTTTTAATACCTGCATCTGCAATATCCCATAGATTCACATTTTCTATCAGCTCGCTAACTTTTACTTCCTTTTCAAATAATCGAGAAAGCTTATTGGCTGCATTCTTTACCCCTCCCACTCCCTGAGCCAGTGTAGTAAAAGCTATTTCCGTAGCGGATAACTCGCGATTAGTTTCAAAATCTTCAATCAAAGCCAAGAGGGATTCACTCGAAATCGCTTCCAAATGATTGGGCAGCGCCATTTCAAATGATATTTCCGGGATTTTAGCTTGCTGCAGATATGCCATGGCAGGCAATGGAGTCAATCTGTTATCGGAAATAAATTCATCTTCTTTTGGAAGCGATAATTGTGGATTAATGGGCAAATCAGTGGATTGTCGATCAGCCAATTGATTTATAAAACCATCATTTTCTGTTGAAGAAGCAATTTGTTTTGGTGTTGGAATGGCATTTATTTGTGTCAAAAGCTCTGTTTTACCAGGCGAAATCGTTTCGGAGTCTTTTGTAAACCACCAGGCTACACTTATAAACAACACTATGCTTGCTGCGATAGAAACTGCCCGATAAAAGGCAGGTTTTACTATTCGTGTTCGTTGCTTTAATGCTTCTTTATCAGGAAATACCAGCTTTTCATCTGCTGCTAGACGAAGCTTCCCATACAGTTGAAACTCATCCTTCAAGGATGGATTTTCTTTCAAAAACTGACGCAGCTCTTCTTGCTCATGCGCTTCAAGCTGCCCTTCATGTTGCGCAATAAAATAGGACTCCGCATTTTCTTCTTCTATGCTTCCTACTGCTATTATTTCAGGCTGTTTAAGCAGTTCTTTCCCCACAAATCGGGTTGAAGATGGCTGAAGTACGACAAGCCCCTCCAGCAATTCCTCCCAACTCCCTAATTCCGGATGAGAATGAATAAACTGCTTGAGCTGTACAATCTCTTCTTGACTCAGCTTAGCTTCCCAAAATTCGAGAAGCAGTTCTTCGTAATTATGTTTGCCAACTATCATTTATTTATCCTCCAAAACCAAATCCAACTTCCTGATATAATTGCGCAATGCCGTACGTGCCCGAAAAATATACACCTTCACTTGTGATTCGGATAAGGCTGTTATCTCCCCTATTTCTTCATATGAATAGCCTTCATAATCTCGCAAAAGCACCACCGCTCGCTGCTTATCGGGCAGAATTTTCAATGCTTCATCCAAGACCTCTGTCAAATCTGAATATGTCGAATAGCTTGCATGCTTATGTTGATGGCTATTTTCAAAACGTAGCATACGCTCCTCCTTTCGTATTTGATCAATCATAATACGATAGGCAGTGGTAAAAAGATAGGATTTACTCTTATCGAATGATATATCCTTCACTTTCTGCCACATACGTGTAAATGCCTCTTGAACAACATCACGTGACTTTTCCGAATCACGAATATTCTTCAGGATAAAGCGATATACATCATCAGCATATAAATCAACGCATGTATTAAATTCTTTTCTCGTCATATTGCATTACAACAGCATGCAATTATACAGACGTATAAAGGCGGCAAAAAGTTACAGTAATTTATTTTTTAGTTCACAATTACCTTTAAAGCTCCCGATTCTTCATTCGACAGTATAATATAATATACGCCTTTTGGTAGCTTGTCAATTTTAATGCTTGCTTCGCCGGCTTTGAGCTTCATTTTTCTCATCAGCCTGCCTTGCAAGTCACTAATTTCAAAATCAACAGTCTCGGTGACGTCTTTTCGTTGCAGCTCGAAGCTTCCTTTATTCGGGTTTGGAGTCACTGTCCATTCTCGCTTCAGATCGCTTAACTTTTCGAGTCCCGTCACATGCGAAACCGATACATTCTTCAGATATAAATTATTGCCATAACTGTTGAATGTTTCAAAACGTATTTTCACTCCGCCCATCCCGGCATATTGATTTAAGTTGATTAACTGACAATCTGCTCCATAGTCGCCCGCATAGCACCAGTCTGCATCTGATTGTGGCACAAATGATTGCACTATAGGTTCCGAAGTTTCAAATATCCCGTTACCATCAGGACCGTTGGCATACACACGCTCCCAACTTTGCCCGCAATCAGGTGAAACACTTATTATAAGTGAGTCGACTTGCATATAACGCTGGGCATATGCATATTCAAAGTACAACCAAACAGTTTCAAAGTTTTCCAAATTCAAAGGAGGGCTCACCAAATAGTCACGTTCATTTAGATTTGTATAGTTAAAGAAGTTCATCCAAGCTACATTTGTTCCATCATCCAAGCTTGTTAACTCCCAGCCTTTTTTGTCATCCGGATTTTGTACCGTCCATCCTGTTTGTTCTATTGAAGGTGCATTAAAACTTTCTGCGTAGGGTAGCGGATAGCCTCCCAAAAGAATATAATCTTCACGTATTTCTGTTGAGGTACCGGCAGGATTTGTAGCAGTAAGCTCAACTGTATAGGCTGTATTTTCTTGGAATTGTACAACAGGATGTTGCGAATTTGCATTCGTTCCTTCCAAAAAGCTTACACTTGATGGTTCAAAACTCCAGCTCCATGAATTGGGGCAGTTTGAGGAGTTTTCAGTGAAATGTACTATCAGTCCGACACAACCGATTGTATCGGAGGCTACGAAATCAACCAGTGGTGGAGCTGCTTCCAATACGGTTACACAGTTTTCATACACATAGGTATTACTTCCCAGCGGATTGCTTACTTTTAGGGTCACATCATAGGTTCCTTCTGTCAGATACACAATATTTTTTGGATGCTGATCATATGAAACTGCCGGCTCGCCACCTTCGAAGGTCCATTCCCAATTGTGGGGCACTCCTGTCGAAGTATCATAAAAATCGAGAAAACAGCCGGCCGCAACTTCAGTTACGGGCACTTCCATAGAAGCTTGAACATTTCCATAATAAGGTGGTGAACTCCATAATCCGCGACCATAAGTTCCTGCGCGCAACAAATCACCTGCAGGACCTTCCGGATCATAATAAATTTCGATTTCGGTTACTTTGGCACTGGCAGGCATTCCTTGTCTGAAATATACCCAATCATCCATGGATGCATCGCGATAAAAAACGCCAATATCTGTACCTAAATATAAGCCTTCGCTACTATTGACATAATATGCAATAGAATTGATTTGAGTGCCTGAAAGACCTGCATTAATGGAGGTCCAGCTTTGCCCACGGTCCACTGATTTAAAGATTGCAGTCTGCTGGGCAAGATAAACAATATCCGGATTTGTCGGATGGCATTCAATTGCAGTAATAGTCCCTGAGCCCGGTATATTTCCGGTCAAGGTTTTCCATTCAACTGTTTCATCTTTTGCATTATCAGTGCGATATAGCCTATTTCCGCTTGAGGCATATACAATATCACGATTCGCCTTGGACTGTACCAACACATTCATATCGCTATTGCCCATTGCACTGATTTTCTTCCATTGCACCTGATTGGTGTTGTTTGCTTTTATATTGGTGCTTCGCCACACATTTTTATATCCGACAAACATGATATTCCCATCTTCATGATCAATGAAAAACGGTGTTACCCAAGCACCACTTTCAGTAATACCATTCACGCCATTTCCGGCAATTTGTCCGTTATCATAATTATTATATGCTCTGTAAATAGAACCATAATAAAGGGTGTAATAAATATATTTATCGTCGAATGGGTCGTAGGCACATTCCATCCCATCGCCACCTCCTACCGCAGACCATACACCATCATTCACAACTGAGGTTCCATTATCTTGGTATCCGTTTATTACATAATTTGGATTTGTTCGGCTTTGCCCAATCTTATATGCCTGACTGATTACCAATCCATTAGATATCTCAGTCCAATTTACTCCACCATTTTCTGTCCAATAAAACCCGCCGTCATTCCCAGCATAAAGTCGATTGTTTATAGGCGAATATTCGAGCACATGCAAGTCGGCATGAACGGATTGCACATTACATCCACCATACCAGTGAGAGCGGATTGCCCAAGTAGTACCTCCATTTGTTGATTTAAAGCAGTTCACGCCTCCGGCATAAAGCACGGATGCATCCAAAGGGTCTGCTGCCACATCAAGGTCATACCATGCTTGACCTCCCGAGCCACCATTACAATCCCAGCCCATGATATTTGGTGAAGTAGAACGCATGCTAAAGCTTAATCCTGCATCTTCTGAGCGATACAAGCCTTTAAACGAGTCGGAATTTGTCAAAAGGAAGTAAACCCATTCCGGTTCAGCGGGCGATACAGCAATCACACCTCGGTTTGCACCCGGAAGTCCGGTATTTACAATGGTATAGCTATTTCCGTTATCAGCTGAACGATAAAAAGTTCCGCCGGTAGCGGCATAAACGATATCGGAATTATCCGGTTTCAGTACTACTTCTTTAAAATTCCCTCCTTGCTTACGTTCCCAAGTTGCACCTCCATCGTCAGTACGATACATGCCTCCGCTAGTTGCTGCAATAATAATCTGCGGATCATTGGGGTCTTGTTCCATACGACCTACGGTAACATTTCCCATTCCATTATTATATTGCACCCAGTTCACACCTCCATCCGTGCTACGCCAAACTCCCAAGCCGGGGGCATCAGCCGCATCCCTGTCACCGGTACCAATCAATATCACACTCGGATTGGAATAATCCACGATGATGGATGAGACACCCAAGGTAGGTAAATGGTCAGTAAGTACTTGCCAGGCTCCGCCATGGTCGTAGGTAACCCACAAACCACCGGAAGGAGCACCTACATAGATATGGTTGGGGTCAGTTGGATGAAAAGCAATGGCATTCAATCTGCCCAAGCCTCTATAGCCATTATATCCCGAAGGCACGGTAAAAGGTCCCATTGGTGTCCAGTTACCCTCCATATTACGGGAGCTATATGATTCCATTAATTCGTTATATACTTTCAACTCACGATCCGGAGCAGGCTTGTTGCCATCCGCATCGGCGCGCTGAAACATCATGTGCTCCCAACGCTTAAAAGGCTTCCAGCCACTGCCACGCGTTACTTCCCTGTTCTCCCAATACTTTTCAAAAGCACGCTGGGTTTCAAGGAAATTTGCATCCGGGTCCTTCATCATTTCAATCCAATATGGATATTGAGCCGTGTCAGACACTTGGGCATTTGAACTAAACGAAAAACCTATGATAAGGCTTATCGCCACTAATAATCTGGTGTAGTACTGCTTCTTCATCTTTTTATCTGATTGTAATTAAATGCTGATTTATGCGAAAAATAAATGTCTAAATTATGATTTTACCTTATTAAAGCGGCTTACTCAAGATTGACAAACAAGCTCAAGTAAAAACTTTTAGGTTGCCAAGATACATATATTTATGTGCTTTCATTTCAATAAGTCGGCAAAATACATTGAACCAACATATTTTGA
This sequence comes from uncultured Lentimicrobiaceae bacterium, assembly GCA_964592175.1. Lineage (GTDB taxonomy): Bacteria > Bacteroidota > Bacteroidia > Bacteroidales > F082 > JALNZU01. The sequence continues at coordinate 13,298 of CAZQBU010000027.1, read as the reverse complement.
AAATAAAATAAGTTAACGGCTATATTCCTCTCAAAACTGGGAAGAGCCATTCCCATTTCAAGATTTGATTCCTGAAATATAGTTCGCAAAGCTATGCTTTCCATCCTAAAATGCTGATTCAAAATTACATAATAAATATGAAACAAACTTCTTTTGATAAAATTTAGGTTTTATCTGACAAGAAATAACGTTATATCCGGCTAAAAAACTGATTATTAAACAACTGCTTTCTTGAATAAACAAATCATTCTATCTCAAACTCCACTACTTCTCCAATAATATTTTTAGCGGGATAAGGAATAAAATTCTGATTGAATGGGGCTTCGGGCCACCAGTTTTCCAAATGCCATTCTTGCGTAACAATCATCAACATTTGATTATTTGGTATGGAAGTAACAGCTGCATTCATATATCCGATTTCATACATTTTATCTTTGTCGGGACCAATCCTCCAAATGATTTCTTCCGGCTTCCACTCTATCTCATACCAATAATAATCATCAAAAAGCTCATCATTTAATACCGCTGTTTTACCGGTCACAGCCTGATACAAATCATCCCACCTATGCAATTGATAGCGGTTATTATTGTACACTATATCGAATACGCCCCAATCAAATTTTTTGGGGTCCGGACAAGCCAAATCCCAATTGGTATAAGTTACCATCACTTTATTTGAATCACTTATAGGGTCAATAGGTTTCTTAGATGCATCACCTCCGTAAGAAGAAAGAGGCCAATTACGCGAAGCTTTTACAATTTCTATATCAATTTCGGAATAACTATCCGTGATATTGCGTATCAGCTCGCCTCCATCATAGCTTTTTGGCACATATCCCCCTTGTGAACAACAATTTCTTCTTGTATTCCATGAGCCCTGCTGATAAATGAGCCAAAAGGCATTTGTAAGACCATTCCAAACATCATGCTTATTGAGTAGTGAAGGAAATTTGATTTTTGCCCTATAAGTTCCGTAAGTAAAACCATGACGAGAAATAATTCCAATATTTTCTTTACGCCACTCCCCTGCCATTGTGCCCGGATTGATTAATTCCAGGCTGTTTTTGTCTTCATTGACTTTCAAACCTTTACAAGGGCAAGCAGGGACTTCAATATTTGATGAAATAAACTGATGCGTTTTATTCAAGTTATTGTTATAGTCTTCCTTGCTGTAGTGCCCCCCGTGTACATCTTCAACAAGAGGGATATTCCGGAACTTATAAGATGGCACAAAATGGGAAACAAACTGCTCAAAATGTGCATGAAATAGGCTTTCATCTGAAGAGTTACACCAAGAATCCATATATGAATCGTCATATTCCCCACGTGTAAAATCATATTCCTTTATGTACATACCAGGTTGAAAATCGGGCTGTGCCTTAACTTTTAACTTATCTAGGGATAAAAATGTGTTATAATTTTCTTTGTTTGAAGCAAAATATGAAAATGGGTTTACGAAATTCATCCCGACACTATCTAATAAACCAATATTTTGAATGTAACTTGGTAATTTACTCAGCTGCATGGAATCTTCCACAACCACAAGTAAAAATTTATATTCTCCGACACGTGGATTCCTTTTCCATCTGTTATTCGTTATAATTTCGGCTTTATGTTGATCTAATGCAAAAACTGCATCAATACTTAACTGCTGATCGACTGTGTTTTTATTGGCAAGCGCTTTTTGTTTAATCAGTGCATACCACGAAGAATCATCTTTTATATAATTCATCATTCCGGTTAACTCTTCCTCAGTATGCCGACCAAATATATCCGAGCCGTAAAATCGCTTTTCATCGCGCGGGTTACCTACAATCCTATATTTTGTTGAAACAGTATGAAATTTCTTATCCGGGTGAATCACAGGGGTTAATTCAAAAGTTTTTTGCACATCCTCCCAGCTTCCATAAAAATTCTCATGAGCTAAAGGGTGATTATCCGGAAAACTATAGGTTTCATTCTGATAATAAATCTTATAAAAAAACTGTTTTTCGAATTTGCCGTTATTCCTTATTTGAAATGAAGCCTCAAAAAAACCGTCAGGGCTTTGCTTTATGGAAGGAATAACAAAGCCATCTTTAAACGCATCGGAATAATCCAAACTGATTGTTTTTATCAAGTTATCCCCTGATTCATAATTGTTTATGGCAGTAAAGTCTTTTACTTCAAAAGCTTCATTTTGAGAGCACGAAATGAAAAATAACAAAAAACTACTGCTTAAAGCAATTAATAAAAAATTGAGAAATCGCATAAAAAACCTTGTATTAGTAATAAGCCAACAAACACATCTTCAGTACTGTAATACACTTCGGACTTTTCCCGATAAGCAACAAAATATGATTAACAAAATAATCCGAAACCGGATTTGCGTCTAGCATTAGGATTCAGTATAGTTTTGTCTCCTTGCTTAAGTATTTCGCACTGCAAATTAAACGAATTAACCCAATTTAACATATGCATGATGACAATAAAAATTACTTCAGCCATTTTTCTATACTTTTGCAAAATCTTATAATTTATATCAAAACATAAATTCCTATTACATGAGATCATTATTTTTATGGGTATTATCTTTCATCCTCATGGGAGCTTTGGCAGTTTACCAACGTACTACAGGTCCTACCTATCCGGTTCGAGGAAAAGTTGAAATTAAAGGAAAAGAAGTCATATATAATTTATTGCGCAGTCATGATACCGGAATCGACGCACCGGTTACCATCAAAGTTCCTGATGGTGTTACCGCCGATTTCACCTACAGACGTTTTAAAAGCCATGATGAATGGCAAACCATTGAAATACTGCCTGTTGACAACGAGTTACACTTCCATATACCAAATCAACCGCCTGCCGGCAAAGTGCAATATATGATTTCGTTAAAAGACGGAACCAATGTATATCAGCTTACAGATGAACCTGTTATCATTCGATTTAAAGGAGCTGTACCTGCATTAATTCTTGTACCTCATGTGTTTTTCATGTTTTTTGCCATGGTATTCAGCATTCGCACAGGAATTGAAGCATTATTAAAGAGAAAAGCAGTTTTCAGTCTTACTCAAACCACCTTATTGCTTTTATTTGTAGGCGGCTTGGTATTTGGTCCCATTGTTCAAAAATATGCGTTCGGAGCCTATTGGACGGGCTGGCCCTGGGGGCATGACCTTACTGATAATAAGACCATTATAGCTTTTATCTTTTGGCTGATAGCCTGGTATGCGCTTCGTAAACGCCCCGAAAACAGAACATGGCCCATCATTGCTACTGTGGTGATGCTTGCAACCTACTTAATTCCTCATAGTGCACTCGGCTCGGAGTTGGACTTTACGGAAATTGAAGATGCAAAACCTACTACTGAACAGACTTTATGACAGTAGGTATTATCATTATCACGAGTTTAGTTTCTTTTCTGGCTTTCTCAAATCGCACATTATTTAGGCGTTTGAGTTTTAATGCCTGGCTTATTAAGGAAAAGAAACAAAGCTGGCGCTTTCTGTCCTATGCGTTAGTACATGCAGGATGGCTGCATCTGTTAATCAATATGTTCGTATTGTACAATTTCGGCAGATATGTGGAACAAAGCTTCGGCTTCTTATTCGGTTCTTCCAAAGCGTTGTTGTATTATGGGCTGCTATATATTGGAGGGGTACTTTTTGCCACATTATTTGATTTCGGCAAGCACAAAGACAATCCATATTATGAAGCTGTTGGAGCTTCCGGAGCAGTAGCAGCAGTGCTTTTTGCCAGTATTTTATTAGCCCCGAGCATGTCGCTCTTCATCTTTCCAATTCCTTTTCCCATACCGGCATGGCTGTTCGGTATATTGTATCTGGCATATTCAGTATATATGGGTAAAAAAGGACAGGATAATATCGGACATCATGCCCATTTTTTTGGAGCAGTATATGGGCTTGTATTTACGATAATATTACATCCTCCCTTACTGGGACACTTCATAAAAACTATCACGGGGGGATTAATTTAGACGAGATGCTAAAACCATTAAATCTCTAAAGCTGTCTTAATTCATTTCAGGATCAACGGGATAACGTCTCCAAATATCATAGGCAGGTCCCATGCGAATCATCACATGGTTCCACATATTATGTGATTTGGTTTGCATCATTGCACGTATATTGGTTTCCGAAACAAGCCAAGAGTTACGCTTTAGTTCAGCACTGAGCTGCATCGCATCCCAGCCCGAATAACCTAAAAAGAAACGAATCTGCGAAGGCTTTGCAATGCCCAATGTCATTAATTCTTGTAAAGCTTCCAATTCTCCTCCCCAGTATAATCCGGGTATCACTTGCTCACTTCCGGGAATTTCGTCTCCCATGGTGTGCATATAAAAGATGCTATCCGTTTGAACAGGACCACCAATAAATACAGGAGCTTTAAAATCCGGGAAATCTTTCACCAAATCGTTGAGCATTGAACCCGAAGGCTTGTTCATCACCACGCCAAAAGTACCTTCTTCATCCTTGTGCTCCACCAATAAAACAACCGAACGACCGAAATAATAGTCGCCCATAAATGGCTCGGCAATTAATATTCTGCCGGGCTCGGGTTTTAGCTTATTACTTTGTATCCGTAAGAGTTTGTTCATTTTTTTAGTCAATTTTTCGAGCTTTTGCGTATTATAACCAACAGTTTCCCTACTTTTACAACATTAATCAAATAATGTACCATAGATTGGCACCTAAAGGCAAACATATAGAATATTTACAACTTAGGCAAGCATATCCGGTTTTCACTTATCAAAGTTACGAAATAAAACAAGACGAAAAAGGATATAATCTGAGCTTCCTTTTTGATATCGCAGGAAAATTCCACTTTAAGCCGGAGATATTCATTCCCAATCGAAGTTTTTACACACAAGAAACCGATAGAGCTTTACTTGAGAATCTGGCTTTCCACATTGGAATGGTTGAATTAATAAGTTATTGGAAGTTGAGTTGTGCACCCATCGTAAAAATTATGCCGCATAAACTGACTGATGAACAGGTGAATTGGTGGAAAAAGCTTTATTTTCACGGATTAGGTGAGTTCTTCTACCTAAATGGTATTCAGGCTTCCAAGGATGATTTCATGCAATTGAATTCATACGGGACTTTACTGCCACAAGCTACTTCAATTCACCCAAATGAAGAGCTAATAGTGCCTGTCGGAGGTGGAAAAGATTCGGTAGTAAGTCTAGAACTATTACGAAATGACAATCGCAACATCCGTCCGATGATAGTGAATCCGCGAGCTGCCAGCATGGCATGTGCGCAAATAGCCGGCTTCAGCGAAGATGAAACAAGTATTGTAAACCGTCAGCTGGATCCACTAATGTTACAACTGAATAACGAAGGATTTTTAAACGGGCACACTCCTTTTTCTGCCCTGCTTGCATTCATAACCGTATTTACTGCAAGCATCTCCGGAATGAGATATATTGCGCTTTCAAACGAATCAAGTGCTAGTGAAGCCAGCGTTTTGGGCACTGACATCAACCATCAATACTCCAAATCGATTGAATTTGAACATGATTTTCGAAACTATTTGAATCAATATATTGTTCAAGACATTGAATACTTCAGCTTGTTACGTCCGTTGAATGAATTACAGATTGCCAAGCTGTTTAGTACTTACAAACAATATCATTCGGTATTTAAAAGCTGTAATGTAGGCAGCAAAACAGATAGCTGGTGTTGTACATGTCCCAAATGTTTATTTACATGGATTATGCTTTCACCATTTTTACAAAAAAAAGAACTTATCCATATTTTTAAAGAAGATTTATCTGAAAATACTGATTTACTGCCCCTGATGGAATCCTTACGTGGAAAAACAGCAAGTAAACCCTTCGAATGTGTGGGCACAATTGAAGAAGTGAATGCAGCCTATTATCATCAAAGTCAAAAAAGCAATGCAGGCAGCTTATTTGCTCCTGCAAAGAATGAACTAGAAGCTAGCCGATATCAAGCAGAAGCATTTGAAATGCTTTTACAACAATTTGACAGCAATCACTTCTTACATACTGACTTTGAATCAATTATAAAAAGAGCAATTTATGATTGAGCCAATTGTACAAGCCCTTAAAAACAAACGCATCCTAATAGCAGGCTTTGGGCGCGAAGGAAAATCCAGCTTGCGGTTTATTCTCCAGCATCAACTAAGTAAGCAAATAGGAATTGCTGATAAACAAGCTTTTAATACGGATGGCTTAGATGAGTTTATTCAAACATATAGCGGCGCAAACTATTTGGACGCAATAAACCAATATGACATCATTTTAAAATCTCCCGGTATCCCGGCTTCGGCAATTCCCTTATCGACAAGCTATGAAATCAGTTCACAAACTGATTTATTTTTACGGGCATTCCACCAACAAAGCATTGGCATAACCGGCACAAAAGGGAAAAGCACTACCGCTAGCTTAATTCATCATTTGCTATCATCCATAGGTAAAAAAAGTATTTTAACGGGAAATATCGGCATAGCTTGCTTCGATATTATCGAGCAAATTCAGAAAAACAGCATTATTGTTTTTGAAATGTCCGCTCATCAGTTAGAAAACATCCAAAAAGCACCGCATATCGCAGTTTTATTAAATCTTTTCGAAGAACATTTGGATCATTTTGCAAGCAAAGAAGCTTATTTTGAAGCAAAAAAGCAGATTTTCAAAAAAGGAGGGAATACATCAGTTTTAATAACAGACAAGAATTTAGTTCTTTCTCCGGAAGCAATACCAACACAGCTCCAGCTTTTTCCTCAAGCGCGTCTAGCAAAATATAAATGTGCTCAGCTTATGGGAGTACATAATGAAAACAATGTACAGGCAGCACTCCTTGCTATTGAATCATGTGGGATAAGCATCGAACAACTAGCAAAACATCTTTCCACATTTAAAGCCTTACCCCATCGTTTAGAATATGTTGGGAAGTTTGGTGGCTTACACTTTTACAATGATAGTATTGCCACTATTCCTGAAGCAACAATTCATGCTCTGGAAAGTCTAGCAAAGGTGGACTGGCTCATTCTCGGTGGCTTCGACCGAAATATAAATTATCATCAATTAGCGGATTACCTTTACCGAAACCCGATTAAGCATATACTGTTAACCGGTGCTGCAGGAGAACGAATAAAAAGCAGAATCAACTCGAAATCAAGCTACAAGGGCGAATTGATTGTAATAAATTCTTTAGAAGAAGCATTTACAATCATGCAATCCCAAGCAGCTCAAAATGAACTGTGCCTCTTATCGCCCGCTGCTGCTAGCTACGATCAGTATGATAATTTTGAACAAAGAGGTATGCGTTTCAAAAGCTTAGCCCTTGAATTCAAATTAAAAAACGATTGGTAATGAAATATAAATCGGGTATTAACTAGTTGCTGAACTTTAATACCACGCAAGCAAACTATTCTTTAGCGTCTGCAGCTTCGGTTTTTTCCTCTACGGGGCGATTAGTTGCTTTTTTTCTGGGGCGACTAACACCGTATGACCCTTTAATAATTTTTCCTCTTTTAGTTTTTTTATCTCCTTTACCCATGATAAATATTATTAATTGTTTAGTATTTTCTTCACTGCAAAAGTATATGTAAAATTTTAAAGTACAAAGAAATTAGCAGATTGAACAGTTCAAATTCGGATTACGGATGTGATTTTTTGCATAAAATCCGATTAATTTCAAAGTTAAAAGGCAGCTGAAAGCCCCATTCCATGCATAGAATAAGCTATTCAATAATAAAATTTCACATAAATAAGCTTTTGTAACGGAAAAAAAAGTACTTTTGCACCTCCATATTTAACTTTTGAAGTAAGACATATCATGGCAAAACACAAAGCTAATAAGAAAGGTGACGAAAGGCTTGAAGCCGTAGAAGAGGTATTAAGCAAATCAGAACGCTTTATTGAAGATAACCAAAAGATTATCACGATTGCAGTACTTGTACTTATTGCAATTATACTTGGCTATTTAGGATTAAAGAAATATTATTTTGAGCCACGTGAACGCGAAGCACAAAAACAAATATTCATGGCTGAAAAGTTTTTCGAGTCCGACTCATTGAATTTAGCCCTTTATGGCGATGGAAATAATTTGGGCTTTCTAGAGGTTATTGACGATTTTGGAAGCACCAAGACCGGAAAACTAGCTCATTATTATGCCGGTATATCATTCTTAAAACTTGGCGAATATCAACAAGCCATCGACCATCTCAAGAAGTTCAACGGAAAAGACCATATCATTTCCGCTATGGCTGTAGGTGGCATAGGCGACGCATATCTGGAACTGAATCAGCCTGATAAAGCATTGGAGTATTATGTGAAAGCTTCTAAGGTAAATCCGAATGAGCTGACTACTCCCTTCATGCTGTTCAAAGCCGGCAGAACAAGCGAAATTATGGGCAACTATAATAAAGCAGTTGGTTTTTACGAAACTATTAAAACCGATTATCCTACTTCTGTAGAAGGACGTACCATTGAAAAGTTTCTCGAAAAAGCACGCGCATTAACTACCAAATAAATTGGTGTATATCATAAGTTACAAACCTGATCGAGTAATTCGGTCAGGTTTTTTTATCTTTGAAAATCACTCATCCTATTATTTATGAAAGATCCAAAACAGCTTCGAATTGTATTTTTTGGCACTCCTGAATTTGCAGCGCTGCAAATGGACTATCTGATTTCACAAAATTATTCTATCGTTGCTGCAGTTACGGCGCCGGACAAAGCCGCGGGACGTGGGCGAAAATTAAGCCAATCCGCAGTAAAACAAACAGCAAGCGCACATCAAATTCCGGTATTACAGCCTTCAAATCTTAAAGACCTTGCATTCATCAATGAATTACAGGAATTAAATGCCGATCTTTTCATTGTTGTGGCATTCCGAATGCTACCTGAGGTCGTGTGGAAACTGCCACCTCAAGGTACTTTCAATTTACATGCCTCCTTATTGCCACAATATCGCGGTGCTGCCCCAATTAATTGGGCAATTATGAATGGCGAACATCAAAGTGGGTTAACTACATTTTTTATCAATGAAAATATTGATACGGGGAATATATTACTTCAAAAAGCCATGGATATCGGGCCGAATGAAACGGCAGGTACATTACATGACCGTATGATTGATGAAGGCAAAATACTTCTTGAACAAACTATTCAAGGCATTGCATTGAATACTATAAATCCACAGCAGCAAGAAATAAAAGAAAAATTAGTGCCAGCGCCAAAGATATATCGGCAAGATTGTATTATCGATTGGAGCCAAAGCGGAAAAACAATCCATAATCAGATTCGAGGACTTAGCCCATATCCGGGTGCTTTTACTCAAATAATTTACGAAGAAACCCAAAAAACTAGTGAATTAAAAATCCTGGAGGGTGAATTTATTGAAGCAGATCTGCAAGAAGAAAAGATATTACGCCTCTTGACAGACAACAAGACTTATTTAAAAGTTGCACTTCGAGATGGCTTTTATTCAATATTGAAACTTCAAGCTCCCGGCAAAAAAGCCATGGCGATAACAGAATTCCTTAGAGGCAATCGTTTTGAAGGAAATTGGAGTATCCAGTAAATTATAATTGCATTTCTCAATTTTTGTTGTAAATTGCAGAAAACTTGAGAAAATTCAACAAAAAATTCATTTTTTTTGCAAATAAACTTGACTTTATCATTTTTTTTGCAATTTTTGCTATTTTTTATTGATTTTTCTTGCATAGAATAAATTAATAACATTAAATTTGTAAGATAAAGACCAATACTAACTAATATTCAATAAAATGAACAAGGCTGAATTAATCGATGCAATGGCTGCAGAAGCCAATTTAACTAAAGCTGATGCCAAAAGAGCATTAGATGCTTTTTTATCTGCTACTACAAAAGCATTACAAGCTGGCGACAAAGTAACCTTAGTAGGTTTCGGTACTTTCTCCGTAGCGGGAAGATCCGCCAGAATGGGACGTAACCCTCAAACCGGAAAAGAAATTAGCATTGCTGCCAAAAAGGTAGTAAAGTTTAAAACCGGTAGTGAACTTTCAGGTGCGGTAAAATAAATCTTTACTAAAAAACATGGAGGGGCTGCAGTAAATGCAGCCTTTTTTTTTGACAGTTCGCAACAGCATAAGGATCTGAACTAAAAAATATATTGTCCAATATCGATACAAGCGAAACGAACAAACCTGCATAATTCACCAATTCATAAACTAGTCAATCTAAATTTATAGTAATATGTTTATATTCTGTGTGTTAGTAGACTTTAGTGGTAATTTAAAAAGCTGTTTATTATAAAATGAATTTTGATTTAATTTTGGCAATTTTTACGTTATGAGTTGTTCGCAGTAGTTGGCTACAGCTTCACAGCTCACGCCTTAAAATTTCTCAAAATTAAATTCATGAATTAAGCAGGCAAAGAACCAATTAATTTAAAAATTAGATTTTTGTTTTTTTAACATTAGAATTGGGTGCAAATTATCTTTGGCACGATGATTGTAATTAGATATAATGTAGTTTTTTTCATACAGAATATTGGTTGGTTAAACGAGAAAGTCCTTCTACGCCCGTAGGAGGGCTTTTTCACTTTTAAAGCTCTTGTTTTAAATAAAAAGCAGTATAGCTGCTAGGATGTTGAATAATTTCTTCAGGTGTCCCTTCGCAGATAATCTGTCCTCCCCTTTCTCCACCTTCAGGTCCCATGTCGATGATATGGTCAGCCATCTTAATCACTTCCATATTATGTTCAATAATAACAACCGTATTTCCTTTATCAACTAATTTATTCAGCACATCCAATAATACGCTCACATCTTCAAAATGAAGGCCGGTAGTAGGTTCATCTAAAATATAGATTGTTTTGCCCGTATCTCTTTTTGATAGCTCGGAAGCGAGTTTCACCCTTTGAGCCTCACCGCCTGAAATAGTTGTTGATGATTGACCTAAGGTCAGATATCCCAAGCCCACATCTTTTAATGTCTTGATTTTGTGATTAATAGATGGAATATTCTCAAAAAAATCAATTGCTTGGTTTATTGTCAAATTAAGTACATCATTAATTGATTTTCCTTTATATCTAACTTCCAAGGTCTCCCTATTATAGCGTTTTCCATTGCAATCTTCGCATAAAACAGCTACATCAGGCAAGAAATTCATTTCGATAATTTTCATTCCGGCACCTTTACAGCTTTCGCAGCGCCCACCTTTCACATTAAAAGAAAAACGTCCGGGCATATAGCCACGTATCTTCGATTCGGGTAATGAGCCATATAATTTACGGATTTCGTCAAACACTTTTGTATAGGTAGCCGGATTTGAGCGTGGTGTCCGTCCTATGGGTGACTGATCGATTTCTATCACTTTATCAACCAGCTTAAGACCTTCAATACTTTTGTAAGCCAAAGGCTTTTTTATGGATTTATAAAAGTGTTGGTTTAAAATGGGATATAGGGTTTCATTAATCAAGCTCGATTTGCCTGAGCCACTGACTCCCGTAACACAAACCATCTTTCCCAAGGGTAATTTCAGGGTGACATTTTTTAAATTATTTCCGCTGGCACCTTTTAATAATAAAAACAGGTCCTTTTTTCCTTGCCGTCTTTCTTTAGGCACTTCTATCTTACGCTTTCCACTCAGATATTCACAGGTGATGCTTTTGCAATCCATTAAGCCACCGGGCTTACCTTGTGCAACAATTCTTCCTCCATAATTACCGGCACCCGGTCCTATATCAATCACATGGTCGGCAGCCAGTATCGTATCTTTATCGTGCTCCACTACGATTACGGAATTATCGTTATCGCGTAATTGCTTCAAGCTTTGAATAAGTCGGTGGTTATCACGTTGATGCAAGCCGATACTTGGTTCGTCAAGTATGTACAAAACTCCCGTAAGCTGTGAGCCGATTTGCGTAGCCAGTCTAATCCGTTGGGATTCACCACCGGAGAGGCTGTGTGCCGGACGATTTAGGTTTAAATAATCTATACCTACATCAAGTAAAAAGTGGATGCGCTTATCAATCTCACGCAACACTTCTTTTCCAATCATCAATTGTCGATCGTTCAGCTTTTCGGGCAATGCCTTTATCCATTCCAATAGTGCAGCAATATCCATTGAGGCAAGTTCGGCAATGTTTTTACCTTCAATACGAAAATATTGAGCTTCCTTTTTAAGACGCGTGCCCTGACATAACGGACAGCTTATATTATTCATAAACCCTTGCGCCCATCGACGAATGGCCGGAGATGCGTTCTCATTATCTTGAGAAGTAATGAAATTGATAATGCCTTCAAAATTCAGATTATAGGTGGAGATGATGCCTGAATATTCACGCTTTACTTCCACTGTATCTGTAGAGCCATATAAAAGAGCATCCATTGCTTCCTCGGGAATATCTTTTACTGCAGTATCTATTGTAAAACCATATTGCATACCTATCGCTTCAACCTGGCTAAATATCCAATTGTTCCGATATTCCCCTAAAGGCGCCAAGCCACCATTTTTAATGGACACGGATGGATCGGGTATAATCTTTTTTATATCAATTTCAGCAATTTTACCAAGTCCATTGCATTTTGGACAAGCTCCATAGGGGCTATTAAAAGAAAACGTATTTGGCTCGGGCTCATCATACGAAATACCACTTCCCGGGCACATTAGTGTCTTACTAAAGTATCTCAGCTGATTGCTTTCGGCATCTAAAAGCTGTAGCAAGCCTTTTCCTTGTTTAAATGCAGTTTGAACAGACTGGCGCAACCGCTGCAAATCATATTTTGCGAGGTCCAAGCGGTCGATGACAATTTCGATATCGTGTATTTTATAGCGATCTAATTGCATCCCAAATTCTATATCACGGATTTCGCCATCTACACGTACTTTCAAATAACCGGATTGACGAATTTGCTCGAACAGCTCACGATAATGCCCTTTTCGCCCTCGGACAACAGGAGCCAAAAGTAATATTTTACGTCCATCAAATTGACTTGTAATAAGTTGTACAATCTGATCTTCTGTGAAGCGGACCATTTTTTCACCAGTTTCATAGGAAAAGGCCTCTCCAATACGTGCATAAAGGAGGCGAAGGAAGTCGTAGATTTCGGTAATCGTACCCACTGTTGAGCGGGGGTTTCTATTTACCGACTTTTGTTCGATTGAAATTACAGGACTCAAACCGGTAATACGATCTACATCAGGGCGTTCCATATTCCCTATAAATTGTCGCGCATAAGCCGAGAAAGACTCCATATAGCGCCTTTGCCCTTCGGCATAAATGGTATCAAAAGCAAGTGAAGACTTACCAGAACCAGAAACTCCAGTTATAACTACT
>CAZQBU010000026.1:35789-36972 GCA_964592175.1 uncultured Lentimicrobiaceae bacterium | reverse complement strand
CAAAAGAAGTAAGCGCATTAATTAAACTGCAAATCAAAGGAGGAGCCGCTAATCCTTCTCCACCGGTTGGACCCGCATTGGGTGCAAAAGGTGTTAACATCATGGAGTTTTGCAAACAATTTAATGCTCGTACACAGGATATGATCGGAAAAGTTGTTCCGGTAATTATTACTGTTTATCGAGATAAATCGTTTGATTTTATTTTAAAAGCTCCACCAGTTGCCATACAAATACGTGAATTAGCTTCTGTGAAGAAGGGTTCAGCCGAGCCTAACCGAATCAGAGCAGGTTCACTATCGTGGGATCAGGTACGTACCATAGCAGAAGACAAAATGAAAGACCTTAACGCTTTCACCGTTGAATCAGCTATGAGAATGGTTGCCGGAACCGCACGTAGTATGGGAGTGAGAATTACAGGCGTAGCCCCATTTGATAAAAACTAATATTAAGAAATAATAGTTTCTTGCATTTTGTAGAACCCTAACACAGAAAAGTGACAATGGCAAAAATTAGCAAAAAGAAAAAAGAAGCTTTGGCCAAGTTCGACAAAAGCAATATTTACTCCTTGAACGAAGCAGTTGATATCGTAAAAAAGATCACTTACACAAAATTTGATGCTTCTGTTGATCTTAACGTCCGTCTCGGTGTAGACCCCCGAAAAGCTGACCAAATGGTTCGCGGATCGGTAACACTACCCCACGGAACGGGAAAAATAGCACGAGTGCTCGTGTTATGTACACCCGATAAAGAACAAGAAGCAAAAGATGCAGGTGCTGATTTCGTCGGATTGGATGAATATATTCAAAAGATCAGAGACGGATGGACGGATATCGACGTAGTAATTACTACACCAAACGTAATGCCCAAAGTGGGTGCTTTAGGTAGAATCCTCGGACCAAGAGGTTTGATGCCAAACCCCAAAACGGGAACCGTTACTATGGAAGTAGGAAAAGCTGTTCAAGAGGTAAAAGCTGGTAAGATCGACTTTAAAGTGGATAAATACGGGATCATCCATGCCGGAATCGGTAAAGTAAGTTTCGAAAACTCTAAAGTAATTGATAATGCTAAAGAGTTGATTACAACTATACTTAGACTGAAACCCGCTGCAGCTAAAGGGACATATGTAAAAAGTATTTATATGTCAAGTACAATGAGCCCCGGTATTCAGATCGATTTGAAATCA
>CAZQBU010000026.1:0-35779 GCA_964592175.1 uncultured Lentimicrobiaceae bacterium | reverse complement strand
CAAACTAAAAAAAGAGGAAGTTATTGATATGAGAAAAGAAGATAAGAATGGGATTATCGAGGCATTAGCTTTAGAACTGAAAGAAAACCCGAATTTTTATTTGACCGATATATCCGGTTTAAATGCAGAAAAGACTGCAAGATTGCGTCGTTTATGCTTTAATCGTGATGTAAAGTTACTCGTTGTCAAAAATACTCTCCTGCGTAAAGCAATGGAGAAGTCAGAAGTTGACATGAGTGAACTCTTCCCAACTTTAAAAGGTTCCACATCCATTATGTTTTCAGAAGTGGGTAATGTTCCTGCAAAGTTGATCAAGGAATTCCGTAAAACTTCAGATCGTCCAATATTGAAAGCTGCCTTCATTGAAGAAGCACCTTATATTGGCGATGAACAACTGGATTACCTTGTTGCAATTAAATCTAAAAATGACCTTATTGCCGATATTATTGCATTGCTACAATCACCCGCCAAAAATGTTGTGGGAGCTTTGCAGTCAGGTGGTCAAAAATTAGTGGGTATACTCGAAACCCTTTCCGAAAAAACGGAATAAATAAATTAGTAATTAACATTTGAATAATAATTTTTTAAAAACTTTAATAAAATGGCAGATTTAAAAGCTTTTGCAGAGCAATTAGTAAACCTAACAGTTAAAGAGGTAAACGAATTGGCTACCATTTTGAAAGATGAGTATGGTATCGAACCCGCAGCTGCTGCTGTTGCAGTTGCTGCAGCTCCCGGCGCCGGTGACGGTGGTGCAGCTGAAGAAGAACAAACTTCATTTGACGTAATCCTGAAAGCAGCCGGTCCTTCCAAACTCGCAGTTGTAAAACTTGTAAAAGAACTTACTAGTCTTGGACTGAAAGAATCTAAAGAACTTGTAGACGCTGCTCCTAAGGCAATAAAAGAAGGAGTAAGTAAAGACGAGGCCAATGCATTAAAAACTCAATTAGAAGAAGCTGGTGCAGAGGTCGAAGTTAAATAAAAAAGATCATAACAGTTAAATATGAGGCTGTATAACCTCTATCCCAAAATTTTGGGATAGAGGTTTTGCGCCTTAATTTACATTAGGTAATTAGTGTTTCTTTTTTCTTTAATCCGCCTGCTAAAACAGGCTTCTAAAATTTAAGACCTTGACCGTAAAATCAATTGACAGAATAAGTTTTGCATCCGCTAAAACACAAATAAATTATGCGGACTTTCTAGATATTCAATTGCAGTCTTTTCAAGATTTTTTCCAGTTGGAAAC
Organism: uncultured Lentimicrobiaceae bacterium; assembly: GCA_964592175.1. GTDB lineage: Bacteria > Bacteroidota > Bacteroidia > Bacteroidales > F082 > JALNZU01. The sequence continues at coordinate 34,533 of CAZQBU010000026.1, read as the reverse complement.
AAATACAGAAGACCGCAAAGAGGAAGGACTTTTTAAAGTATTTGCCGAAAACTTCCCAATAACGGATTCTAGAAATAATTTCGTATTAGAATTTTTGGATTACTTTGTTGATCCGCCTCGATATACAATCGAGGAATGCCTCGAACGAGGCTTGACTTATAGCGTCCCGCTAAAAGCAAAGTTGAAACTGTATTGTACCGATCCTGAACATGAAGACTTTGAAACAATTGTTCAAGACGTGTATTTAGGTATGATACCCTATATGTCGCCCAAAGGCACATTTATTATAAATGGAGCCGAGCGTGTCGTAGTTTCACAGCTGCATAGAAGCCCGGGAGTGTTCTTTGGTCAACACCTTCATGCGAATGGTACACAGCTATATTCGGCAAGAATCATCCCCTTCAAAGGATCATGGATGGAGTTTTCAACCGATATCAACAATGTCATGTATGCCTACATTGACAGAAAGAAAAAACTTCCGGTTACCACATTACTCCGTGCAATAGGCTATGAAACCGACAAAGATATTTTAGATATATTCAATCTAGCAGAAGAGATTAGAGTAAGTAAAGCCGGGCTCAAACGCGTTCTTGGCAGAAAACTGGCTGCTCGTGTTGTAAAATCATGGATTGAAGATTTTGTGGATGAAGATACCGGTGAAGTTGTATCAATCGAAAGAAATACTGTAATTATTGAGCGTGAGACAATTCTTGAAGCTGACCATATTGAATCTATAGTAGATTCCGGTGTTAAAACCATTCTACTGCATAGAGAAGATTTCAATACTTCAGAATATGCCATCATATTTAATACGCTGCAAAAAGACACAGCAAACTCTGAAAAAGAAGCGGTTGAATTTATCTACCGTCAATTAAGAAATGCCGAGCCGCCAGATGAAGAAACAGCAAGAGGTATTATTGACAAACTGTTCTTCTCAGATAAGCGCTACGATTTAGGTGAAGTTGGACGTTATCGTATCAATAAGAAATTAGACCTCGACACGCCGGATGATGTAAAAGTATTAACCAAAGAAGACATCATTGCCATCATCAGCTACTTGGTAGAGTTAGCGAATGACAAAACCGATGTGGACGATATTGACCACCTGAGTAACAGAAGGGTACGTACAGTTGGTGAACAGCTGTATGCTCAGTTTGGCGTTGGTCTTGCTCGTATGGCAAGAACCATACGTGAACGAATGAACGTACGTGACAACGAGGTCTTCACCCCTACTGATTTGATTAATGCCAAGACATTATCTTCGGTAATAAATTCTTTCTTTGGAACAAACCAGCTTTCGCAGTTTATGGATCAAACCAATCCATTATCGGAAGTAACCCATAAAAGAAGAATTTCCGCACTCGGACCCGGAGGCTTGTCGCGCGAACGTGCTGGATTTGAAGTCCGTGACGTACACTATACCCACTACGGACGCCTATGTACTATCGAAACACCGGAAGGACCTAATATCGGACTAATTTCATCATTATGCGTGTTTGCTAAAATCAATAAGCTTGGTTTTATAGAAACACCTTATTTTGAAGTTAAAGACGGTAAGGTTGACTATAGCATTGCACCGGTTTTCCTTAGTGCCGAAGAAGAAGAGGATAAAATTATTGCTCAAGCAAGTACCATTGTCAGTGAAGACGGGCACTTCATCGATGAGCGTGTAAAAGTGCGTCACCTAGCGGATTATCCCATTGTTGACAGACAAGAAGTGGGATATATTGACGTTGCACCCAATCAGATTGCATCAATCGCTGCTTCATTGATTCCTTTCCTTGAGCATGATGACGCAAACCGTGCCTTGATGGGCTCAAACATGATGCGCCAAGCTGTACCATTAATGCAGCCCGAAACGCCAATCGTGGGAACCGGAATTGAACGTGCCGTAGCAAAAGACTCCAGAGTGCTGATTGAAGCCGAAGGAGAAGGTGAAGTGATTTATGTGGATGCCGCTAAAATTACAATCCGCTACGAACGTACAGAAGATGAGAAACTACTTAGTTTTGACGATGATATAAAAACTTATAACCTCACAAAATATTTACGTACAAATCAAAATACAAATATCAACCTTAAACCTATTGTTAGGCATGGGGAGCGAGTTACAAAAGGACAAGTTCTTTGTGAAGGTTATGCCACCCAAAATGGTGAGCTTGCCATAGGTAGAAACCTTATGGTTGCGTTTATGCCATGGAAAGGCTATAACTTTGAGGATGCTATTGTAATTTCAGAACGTATTGTAAAAGAGGATATTTTCACTTCCGTGCATATCGAAGAATTCTCACTTGAAGTGCGTGACACTAAGCGCGGGATTGAAGAATTAACAAACGATATCCCCAATGTGGGAGCTGAAGCTACTAAAGAACTCGATGAAAATGGACTCATTCGAATTGGTGCCGAAGTAAACGAAGGTGATATACTCATTGGTAAAATTACACCAAAAGGTGAAAGTGATCCAACACCTGAAGAAAAACTGTTACGCGCTATATTTGGTGATAAGGCGGGCGACGTGAAAAACGCTTCATTAAAAGCCCCACCATCAATGAAAGGTGTTGTAATCGACAAAAAGCTGTTCTCACGCGTTATTAAAGACAGAAAAGCTAAAGCAAAAGATAAGGATTTAGTGCTGGAATTGGATGAGCAGTTCAATAAACAAGCAGCTGAACTAAAAAGCAAGCTTATTGATAAATTAATTGTTTTGCTAAGCAATCGTAGCTCCCAAGGCGTAACAAACAACTTTAAAGAAGTTGTTATTCCGCGAAAAGCTAAATTTACGCAAAAAGCTTTGCTGGCTGTTGATTATTTGAACGTAAATCCCAATAAATGGACTACCGACAAAGCATTAAACGAATCCATTAAAACACTGATTCACAATTATTCCATTAAGTATAAAGAGTACTTCGGTGTTTATAATCGAAAAAAGTTTGTTGCAACCGTAGGTGATGAGCTACCGAATGGTATCGTACAGTTGGCAAAAGTATATGTTGCTAAAAAGCGCAAGCTGAATATTGGTGATAAAATGGCAGGACGCCATGGAAACAAAGGTATTGTTGCCAAAATTGTACGTGAAGAAGACATGCCGTTCCTTGAAGATGGAACTCCTGTTGATATTGTACTTAATCCGCTTGGTGTACCCAGCCGTATGAACCTTGGTCAAATTTACGAGACCGTTTTGGGATGGGCCGGTGCAAAGTTAGGTCTGAAGTTTAACACTCCTATCTTTGATGGTGCCAACTTGGATGAAATCAACGAATATATGGCAAAAGCAGGACTACCTGAGAATGGTAGTGTATATCTTTACGACGGAGGCACGGGCGAGCGTTTTGACCAGCCTGCTACCGTAGGATATATCTATATGCTTAAGTTACACCATATGGTTGACGATAAGATGCACGCCCGATCAATTGGACCTTATTCACTCATTACCCAACAGCCACTCGGTGGTAAAGCACAATTTGGTGGTCAGCGATTTGGGGAAATGGAGGTTTGGGCACTTGAAGCCTTTGGTGCTTCCAATATTTTACAAGAAATACTTACCATTAAATCAGACGATGTAATAGGTAGAGCAAAAGCATACGAAGCAATCGTAAAAGGTCTTAATATGCCTACCCCGGGTATCCCGGAATCGTTTAATGTATTGGTACACGAACTTCGTGGCTTAGGCTTAGAAGTTACATTTGACTAAGATATATTATTTCAGCCATGGATTTGTTTCATGGCTGAATACTAACTTTTAACATCAACAGAATATTACATATGGCTTTCAGAAAGGATAGTACAATAAGCAGCAGCTTTTCGAAGATTACCATAAGCCTTGCTTCACCCGAATCGATTTTAGAGCGTTCAAGTGGCGAGGTTTTAAAACCGGAAACCATAAACTACCGAACATATAAACCGGAAAGAGACGGCTTATTCTGCGAACGTATTTTTGGTCCTGTTAAGGACTGGGAGTGTCATTGCGGTAAATACAAACGTATTCGCTATAAAGGAATTATTTGTGACCGCTGCGGAGTAGAAGTTACCGAAAAGAAAGTTCGGCGCGAAAGAATGGGACATATTCAACTAGTTGTACCGGTTGCACATATCTGGTTCTTCCGCTCTTTACCCAATAGAATTGGAGCTTTACTCGGACTTCAAACCAAGAAATTGGATATGATCATTTATTATGAAAGATATGTGGTCATTCAAGCGGGTATTAAAGAAAATGACGGAATCCAATATATGGACTTCCTTACCGAAGAAGAATATTTTGATATTGTAGAGGCTCTGCCTGCAGAAAATCAACATTTACCGGATTCCGACCCGGATAAATTTATTGCCAAAATGGGAACTGAAGCAATTCACGACCTCTTGGCACGCCTTGATTTGGATGAAGTATCCTATGAACTGCGTCATAAAGCCGATACAGAAACTTCACAACAGCGTAAACAAGAAGCCTTAAAGCGCTTGCAGGTTTATGAAGCATTCCGCGATGCACGAAATCGGATTGAAAACCGACCTGAATGGATGATTACCAAAGTAGTTCCGGTAATTCCTCCGGAATTGAGACCTTTGGTGCCGCTTGATGGTGGCAGATTTGCTACCTCCGACCTAAATGATTTATACAGAAGAGTTATCATTCGTAATAACCGTCTGAAAAGACTGATAGAGATTAAAGCTCCGGATGTAATTATGCGTAATGAAAAGCGTATGTTACAGGAAGCTGTGGATTCTCTCTTTGATAACTCAAGAAAAACAAGTGCCGTAAAAACCGAATCAAACAGACCACTCAAATCATTAAGTGATAGCTTGAAAGGTAAACAAGGTCGTTTTCGTCAAAATCTCTTAGGTAAACGTGTGGATTATTCCGGACGTTCCGTAATTGTGGTCGGACCTGAACTGAATCTGAATGAATGCGGTATTCCAAAAGATATGGCATCCGAGTTGTTCAAGCCTTTTATTATTCGTAAAATGCTTGAAAGAGGTATTGTTAAAACCGTTAAATCGGCAAAGAAAATTGTCGATCGCAAAGATCCTGTTGTTTGGGATATCCTTGAAAATATTTTAAAAGGTCATCCTGTTTTACTGAACAGAGCCCCTACCCTACACCGTCTTGGTATTCAAGCCTTCCAGCCAAAGCTGGTTGAAGGTAAAGCTATCCAGTTGCATCCGCTTGTTTGTACGGCATTTAACGCCGACTTCGACGGTGACCAAATGGCTGTACACGTACCTCTAGGTAATGCCGCAGTTTTGGAAGCACAAATCCTAATGCTGGCATCACATAATATTTTGAATCCTGCTAACGGTGCGCCTATTACCGTTCCATCACAAGACATGGTGCTCGGTTTGTACTATATCACTAAACCACGTAAGAGTACAGAAGAGCATCCGGTAAGAGGTGAAGGCAAGCATTTTTATGCGCCCGAAGAAGTCATCATCGCTTATAATGAAAATAAAGTTGACTTACATGCCATTATCCAGGTTAAAGTGGATATCAAAGAAGGTAAACAAAAAGTAAACAAATTGATTGAAACCACGGTTGGACGCGTATTATTCAATGAATTAATACCGGAAGGCTACGGATATATAAATCAACTGCTTACCAAGAAAAACCTTCGCGACCTGATTGGAGATATGGTAAAGAAATTAGGTACTGCCGCTACAGCCAAATTCCTTGATGACATCAAGAATATGGGCTTCCAGATGGCGTACCAAGGAGGTTTGTCGTTTAATCTTGGTAATGTAAAGGTACCGCAAGTAAAAGAAGAGTTAATTCAGCAAGCTAATGAAGAGATTGATGAAGTACTGAATAACTATAACTTGGGATTCATCACCAACAATGAACGTTACAATCAGATTATCGATATCTGGACACATACTAACTCACGCCTCACCAATACGGTTATGGCTGAGCTTTCACAAGATAACCAGGGCTTTAACCCGGTGTATATGATGCTTGATTCAGGTGCACGTGGTTCGAAGGAGCAAATTCGTCAGCTCTCAGGTATGAGAGGATTGATGGCGAAACCTCAAAAATCAACGGCTACTGGCGCTGAAATTATTGAAAACCCCATTTTATCTAACTTTAAAGAAGGGCTTTCAGTACTTGAGTATTTTATTTCTACGCACGGTGCTCGTAAAGGTTTGGCGGATACTGCTCTTAAAACTGCCGACGCAGGTTATCTCACACGTCGATTGGTAGACGTAGCACAAGATGTGGTAATCACTGAAAAAGATTGTGGTACCTTGAGAGGACTCCGCATTTCAGCGCTTAAGAAAAGTGAAGAAGTTGTTGAAAATCTTTATGACAGAATACTTGGTAGAGTAGCATTGCACGATGTTTTCCATCCGCAAACAAATGAACTTATCATTGCTGCCGGTCAAGAAATCGATGAAGATATTGCACAAATTATCGAAGAATCACCAATAGAAGATGTGGAGATTCGTTCGGTACTCACTTGTGAATCAAAGCATGGAGTTTGTGCAAACTGTTACGGACGTAATCTTGCATCCGGACAATTGGTACAAAAAGGTGAAGCAGTTGGTGTAATCGCTGCACAATCTATTGGTGAACCTGGTACACAGTTAACATTACGTACCTTCCACGTTGGAGGTACCGCATCAAACGTTTCCATTGCATCAAAAATTGAAGCAAAGTACGACGGAATCGTTGAAATTGATGAACTGCGATCAGTTCCGGTTTCAAAAGGTGGAAAAGATTACTTTATAGTTATCGGACGATCTGCCGAATTTAAAATCCTTGATAAACAAACCGGTATTGTACTCACAACTAGTAATATTCCATACGGAGCTAATTTGTATGTGCAGAGTGGAGATATAGTAACAAAAGGGCTTCATGTCAGTGATTGGGATCCGTACAATGCGGTAATACTTTCTGAACATGACGGTAAGATTGCATTTGAGAACATTGTAGAAAATGTGACCTATAAAATCGAATCCGACGAGCAAACCGGATACAAAGAAAAAGTAGTCATTGAAAGTCGTATCAAATCTAAAAACCCGATTATCAAGATCTTAGATAAAGATAATGTAGCTATTAAAACTTACGACATTCCGGTTGGAGCACACATTATCGTTGATGAAGGAGAAAAGATTACTGCCGGAAGTATGTTGGTAAAAATTCCACGTGCAATTGGAAAATCCGGTGACATTACGGGAGGTCTTCCGAGAGTAACCGAATTATTTGAAGCACGTAATCCCTCAGAACCGGCTGTAGTATCTGAAATTGACGGTGTTGTTTCATTTGGTAAAAAGCTTAAGAGAGGAAACCGAGAGGTAATTATTACTTCAAAAACAGGTGAAGAGAAGAGTTATCTGATTGCTACGTCAAAACAAATTCTAGCTCAAGAAAATGACTTTGTAAAAGCAGGTACACCACTTTCAGAAGGCGCAATGACGCCGGCCGATATCCTTGCGATTAAAGGTCCCATGAAAGTACAAGAGTACATCGTGAATGAGGTACAAGAGGTATATCGCCTACAAGGTGTAAAGATTAATGACAAGCATTTTGAAGTCATTGTACGTCAAATGATGCGTAAGGTAGCAGTTGAAGATCCGGGTGATACCAAGTTCTTAGAAGGCGAATTAGTGCATAAGATTGAATTCCAAGAAGAAAATGATGAAATCTTTGGCAAAAAAGTAGTTACCGATCCGGGTGATTCAGAGATAATGCATAAAGGAGAGATCATTACTGCCAGGAAGCTTCGTGACGAAAATTCGCTGCTCAAGCGAAAAGACAAGAAGCTTGTTGAAGCACGTGAAGCGAAACCTGCTACAGCATTCCAAGTACTTCAAGGTATTACAAGAGCATCGCTACAAACAAATAGCTTTATTTCGGCTGCTTCCTTCCAGGAAACAACAAAAGTGCTTACTCAAGCATCAATTAATGCCAAATCAGATAGCCTGATAGGCTTGAAAGAGAATGTGATTGTAGGACATAAAATACCAGCAGGAACAGGTTTGGTTGAATATGATGACCTTATTGTAGGCTCAAGAGCTGAGTATGATGCCGTAATGGAAGCAACTTCAAAGTCGCTTTCAGTTGGACAAGAGAAATACAAATAATAATTAAGGCTCAGTGTAAAAGCTGAGCCTGTTTTTTAAAAATATTAGATAGAATGAGCGAAAAGAAAAATCAAATTAATATTGAATTGAGCGAAGAGATTGCAGAAGGAATTTATTCAAACTTGGCAATTATTACCCACTCTCAATCAGAGTTTGTAGTTGATTTTGTAAAGCTTATGCCCGGAGTACAAAAAGCGAAAGTAAAGTCGAGAATTATTCTTACTCCTCAGCACGCAAAACGCTTGTATAAGGCATTAGCTGATAATATTAAAAAGTTTGAATCTATGCATGGGTCAATTAAAGATGCCGGTGGAGATGGCTTACCTCCATTTTCAATGGGCGGTCCTACTGCACAAGCATAAAAATATAAAAGGAGGCAAAAGCCTCCTTTTTTTATGCCTTTAAACTTCTTTCACTTCAATACTCTCAGCCAAATACACTAGATAAGCCTTAATTGGCAGGGGCTCAAGACCTGCCACTTCTTCCTTATAAGCAGCTAATTGCAGATGGTGGTCTGTTGTATAAGTACCCGTTTTAAAATCAAGTAAAACAATTCGATCATCAAAGTGATTTATTCGGTCAATACGTAAAACAGTGCCATTATTTGCCAATAGTTCCACTTCTCTACCCGATTTGTTTCCGGGCTTAAAACACTCATTTACAATAGGATAATCAGATAAGTTCTCAAAAAACGAATTTAACATCAAGATATCGTTGGATGAAATACGATTTAAATGTTGATATTGTTTTAAAACTGATTGTACAGAATTAATATCGGAAATATCCGCCAAACATTCATGGATTGCAGTACCACGCTGACCCGGGTTTTCCTTATTAATATCAGGCAGTTCAAATTGAGCGGTCTTAACCTTAAGACTACGATACCAATCAGGATTTAAGCCTGAGAAAGTGTTGTTAATCACTTCATCGGTTTGAGTTTCTTGCAGATTGTTTTGTGCAATGCCAAAACTATAAATAAATTGTTCTTCGTGCCATTTTTCTTGAGAAACCAAATAATCTTTGAAAAAAATCGGCAATTTAAAATTATTTTTTCCGGTTGACTCCGGCTGTTTGGTAAATATATACAATTGCTTTTCAGCCCGTGTCAAAACAACATATAATCTATTAATTATATCAAGTTTACGATTTTCTTGATTCTTTTCAACATACTCTTTGAAAGGAGTGTTTTCCAATGCGGATGAAAGTTTCAGTAAAGCGGTTTTTAGGTTTTCAACAGCATAATCACCAAAATCAATCCATTGAAGTTCGGTGAAGCGGTTATTAAATTCACTATCCGCATAGGGATAAATAACAACCGGAAACTCTAGTCCTTTGGCTTTATGAATTGTCATAATGCGGACCGCATCGGTATTTTCAGGAAGCACCAATGAGCTGTTTGACATACGGTTATCCCAGTTTGCAATAAACTCGGCAATACCCGAACCATTCTTTTGAGTGAAACGATATACTTCTTCCAAAAAAGCAATGATATACGGATCAACCGGTGTGTCAAATTCAAAATCATCAATACAACGGCTAACTGCATCATATACATCTAGCCCTTCTAATGCTGTAAAATCAATACCTGAGTAATCGCGCACAAATGCAGCTTGGTTTTCGTTTGCTTGCTCGCTAAGCTGAATTAGGACATCATTAAGCGCTCCATTTTTGTCTTGCACATCTCGAAACGAAAGCAATAAATCAAGAAATAACAAATAATTGGATGTATCTTCAGGGAAAACCAATAAACGCAACAAGCTTAGAATCAATCTAATTTTTGATGAAGCCGCCAATAAAAGTGAATCGGAAGAAACGACAGGAATATCGTTATTACTTAATTCTAAGGCAATGGTATTTCCTTCTGCTTTTGTTGAAGTAAGTATGGCAATATCTTTTAAATTGAATCCATCTTGTGTTGTCAACCTATTAACTAACTCCAACACCTGTGTATTCGTTTCCTTTTCAAATGCTTCTCGATTGTTAGGCAGAAATTGAATTTGTACATATCCCCCATCATGCTTCGGCAAGTATTTTTGTGTATGCCCGTCAAAAATACGTTGCAAATTTTCGGATAGAAAATTGTCCTTCAAATACTTAAAAAACTGATTATTAAAATCTACAATTTCCTTTTCCGAGCGATAATTTGTTGTTAAATTATGTTCTTGATATGCCGCTATTAAAGTTTGTTCCCAGTTTTGGTCCGAAGGCAAGCCGGTTGTATGATGTATTTTGGGAAGCTTCACAAATTGTTCAACCTCCCCTCCCCTAAAGCGGTAAATTGCTTGTTTGGCATCTCCAACAATCAGATTCATATGTCCGCTTGCCAATGAGTTGTCAATAAGAGGAAGGAAATTTTGCCATTGCAAAATAGAAGTATCCTGAAATTCATCAATTAAAAAATGATGGTATTTTTCGCCAATTCGTTCATAAATAAAGGGTATTGCGGTTTCTGAAACCAAAGCAGCAATACGTTTATTAAATTCAGATATATGAATTATTTGGTCTTCGGAGATAATCCCCTCTGAAATTTCACGAATTGCCTCCATAAGTTGCAAAACATACAGTTGTGACAATAAAATCTTATGAAAATTATAGATTTTAAAGTCATTAGTATAAAATTCACTAAAATAAACTCGATGTGGCTCCACTTCATCTTCAATTGTTTGACTAATTGCGCCCAATACATTTATCTGAGCAACAGTAAACAATCCATGTTCCCCATTTAGCCATTTGATAAAGCTAGATTTCCCAAAGGCTTTTTTAATATCTTTTTCAAATAGTTCTTTTATCCTAGGACCAACACCTCTTGTCCCCCCTCTCATAGCTGTCAGTTCAATTTCTGCATCATTAAACAGTCGAATTATTGTAGTAGCTCTTTCGGATAACTGATTTTCTTTTTCTTGAATATAGGTTCGCAATTCGTTTTCAACTTCATTGAAATCCTCCGCAGAAAGGATGTCTCCAGCACCATAGAATGAATGTTCTTTATGCAATTCAGTGATAAAAGAATTAATTTCACTGTCAACATTCCAGCCTTCATCCTGATTCATTCTGGTGAAAATCCAATCCATCATCAAATCAGTAATCCTTTGGTCTTCTCCAATTTTGGATATAAGTTCTTGATGTATCAGCGAGGCGATATGCTTGTCGTCCAACTCCGGTTCAAATCGTGAAGGGAGGTCTAAGTCTCGTGCAAAACCTCGAATTAGTTTATATACAAACGAATCAATTGTGGAAACAGCAAAATCGCTATAATTATGTAATAATGAGCGAAATACTATTCCGGAATTTTCATAAATATTTGCTTCTTCAAGCTGAAAACGGCTAGTTAAATTTTCAACTAAATTTACTATATACGGAAGTTCCCTATTAACCGGATTTGATAAATCAGCCAATGAATTCACAATGCGTTCTTTCATTTCATTTGCTGCTTTATTTGTGAAAGTAACAGCAAGTATATGTCGATACTTGGATGGATTTTTTAAAACCAAACCAAGATACTCCAAAACCAAGGTGTATGTTTTGCCTGAGCCGGCTGAAGATTTATATACTTTTAATGCCATTAAACTTATTGTTTTATGATGGTTTTTGCTGCTTTCCGCGTACCAGTTCGCACTTGCATGAAATAAATACCGGCAGGTAATTCTGCTGGGAGTTGCACTGAATAACTTTGTTGCAAGTTATCTGTTGAATTTATTCTTGTTTGATATACTACCCGACCATCAGTTCCACTTATTAAAATTTCAATATCCCTCTCATTATCATCAAGTTGAATAGTCAAACTTTGCTGAAATGGATTTGGATATACATTGAATTCAATAAATTTGGCTTCATTTTGAATGCCCACTGTCAAGTCACGTATTGAATCTTTATAAATTACGGTAACACCTGTATAAGGGTCGTCCATAACGCTAAGCAGCGGAATTTTTTCATTTTTTGCCAACCATTTATACTCCATATAGGACCGGCTGACAGCATATCCTTGCCCTAAAGTATCCAAATAAAGGCTGTCAATTTCTTTTACAAATGATTTAACACGTATCACATCAAATGTGCCATAAGGAGTTGTCAAACTCCCCCAACCATCTACTTCATTTTCTCGATGTCTGTCAATGGAAAGATATCCCATATCGGGCAATGAAAATTCAAGCTCTGCATCAGATTCGAAGCTGTTACCGTAGCTTAAAGGGAATTTATAAATTATATCGGCTGAGCTGAAGCGTAATGGCAAAGGGATATCTTGGATAATTATTCCATAACCGTAATCGCTATATGCATCTGCACTTTTCTTTATAAACTGGTATGCTCGGCTGATAGGTAAATCAGGAAAAAGCTCAAGTGCATTAAAATCAATGACCAGATTTGCAGTTGTCATAAATGAAGGCCAGAACACTAAGGGAGTTTGTGTTACCGTTTTAAATGTATCTAAGCGTTGAATTACAGGCTCCAAAGCTGAGAAATCCCAGCTGAAATCTTCACCGGTCGTCTGAAAGTCAAAGCCTTCTGATTCTGTGATAATACTTGTGCGGACTGTATCATTTGCTGAGGGCATATCCTGCTGATTAATAATAATCTGAGAAAATGAGTTGTTGACAATTCCCAAAAACAGGAAAATTATCAAAGTTGTTACATGATGTTTCATAGTGTTTAAGGTGTTTGTTGTTTTCGTCTTCTAAATATTTCTGCGAATTTATTAAACTCTTGCCGGAAAGAAAATCCAATTCCTTGGGTATAAGGAGCATATCTGTCAAATGCTGAAGAAAGCATGAGATTGCTGGCATTTGAATGGTTAAAAGCTTTCAGCTGCAGCCTTCCATCTTGCGTCAGTCTTACGCTTACATCAAAATCACCCACAATATTACTTGCATTTTGTGTTGCATTCCGATTATTTATCACTCCAAAGTTTCCATCAATGGTAACTCTGTCATTAAATAACTGAGTTGAAAGTGCCACTTCCAGTTCTTCACTTGTGAGTTGGTCGCCGGGGCGATAATGCAAGCCAATATCAAAATCCTTGCTAATTTGCGATAGCCAATTACTTAGTTGACCAGAAAGCATATCAAGTGAAGTAGACCCAATAGAAATATTATCTATGGCGGAAGCACTAAAGCTACCAAGCATCAGCAATGATATCATTTGTTGTGTCATCATCGCGTCATTTGTTGTGTCAATCACGCTAAAAAGCAATTGTTCTAACTGAGAATCCGCTCCGGGCAGGTGGAAGCTAAATCGTATATCAGGATTAAACAGCTGATTTGTTAAATGGATAATACAATCCACATTAATTCGATTACGTAGGCTGGAAGTACTGTCAATTCCCAAGCCTGAAACCGAAGCTTTAACCTTGTACACACCGGTGACATCAATTTCTGCATCATAAGGATCTCCTGCCCAGCTTATTGTACCACCTTGTACCAATTCAAACTTCTTTTTTATCAAATTTTCAAAAGAAAAGTTAAACTGTCCATTTTCAACAACATAATCGCCCTTTAGTGCAAAATCGCCGGACTCATCCACAGTCATACTAATGTCACCATTGCCACGCGCTTCTAGCGTTCCCATATCATAAGGCAGATAAATCTGCAAAGAAGCATCCGGTGTCACCTCCGTTTCAAGATTAATCATAAAACCTTCTTTGGCTGCTCGTCCATGAGGCACATATTCTTCCGAATCATATCCCATATTAAAGCGCTCCACAAAGTGAATATAATCATTTGTACCTATGGTTCCTATTGTATTTAACGGGATTACAATATTTGTTCCACGTCGACTAACAGCATGGATATTCATATTAATATTGTCTAATGGTCCCTGAATGGCAATGTTGCCGGAGATAATGGCAGTACCATAAAACATATCATTATGCTGCAATCCGGTATTTAAGGCAATAAGATTATTGGGTTTTATACGGATATCAAACACAAAATCACGCAAATAGTTACTGCTAATCATTCCATCTACAGAGCCGAAATTACCCAAGGAGTCGTATAAAATCAGATTATCAACAAAAATCTTTTGTGGCTCAATGCGAAAAGTATGTTGAGTAGAATAACGTGTGTTCAAATAATCAATTATAAAACTCGTTCGATAAAGGCTAAGTTCACCAATAATTTCCGGCTTCAAAAAGTTTCCGGCAATTTTAAACTCACCCGAAGCTACACCTTCAATTTTGCTAAGAATATCTTCAAGAAATTGATTAAGTATTCTCAATTTAAAATTATCAAGGCTTAGCTCTAAATCAAGCTGATTATCCTGTTTATCAGGATAATAAAAACCACGAAGATGCAGCATTTTACTTAGTGCCACATTTCCTTCGTTAATAATTTGCGCATTTAAATATATGGAGCCATCATTTTGATTTGATGAACTTATAAGACGGGCTTCACCCAACTTTTCTTTATTAAAGAAAAAGTCAGAAATATGTAAGTTTGAAGCGAAAGCAGGACTTTCTGAAAGATTGGCTAGCACAAGCTCGCCATTAATAATCCCATCTAAATCAATGCCTTGAGGGCGTGTAAGTACATCAAAAGCGGATAAATCCCAATTATTAAATACCATCTGCAATGAGTCTTCTTCATAAATGGGGATATTCCCTTCTAAATTTAGATTTCCTCCTCCAAACTTAAAATTGAAGTTTTCTAATTTTGTATAATTTTTAGTAAAAGAAATTCGATTATCCTTTTGAAGCTCAAGTACAGAGTCATTTATAATTATATCGGCTTTTTTAATACTCAAAACAGCCAAATCCTCTGTCGCATAATGATAAAAACCGTTCACAAGACCTTTATTACGTGGTTTTGCCTTATGGTTATTCCAGTTTAAGCCAAACAATACACTATCGCTATGCATTTGCACCATAAGTATGGGGTCATCCATACCAAAACTGGTTGTATCATCTTCTGATCCTTCAAAAAAGTGGATGCGCTGCATTTGTAATTTTAAATCCGCCTGCTCAAAATCACTTTTAGCAACCAGATATGGTTTGCTAAACATCACACCTGAATAATCTAGCCAATCTGCATAAAATGTAGCCTGAAGCTGTTGATGTCGGGCAGTAAAAGCTCCCGAAAAGTAAGTCCCCTCGGCAATCGTTAGTCCCAAGTTCAATAAGCGAGAAAGTGGTTCAGTATCTTTTAGGCTTAGATTGAAATAAAAGTCCTGATTTCCAAAACCGGCTAATTTATTCTCTGAAATTGCATCAGTTGCAATATAATGCTGTAGATAAAGTTTCAAATCCGGCAGCATATTTTCCAAGTCATAGATTCCGGCAAGTTCAAAATCAAAAAAATCACTGTTTAAAAAGAGTTTCCGCCTAAGAATAGGGTCTTCTATAATTTGAAGTGCGAGTTTATCGATATTATAAGAATCTCTGCTGTCTGTATAAGTCGTATTTTGAAGTTCCGCTTTTCCTAAAAAGCTATCCAAATCGAAGCCTGTAAATTGAGCTGAAAACTTAGTTTGAAGCTGCATGAGTGTATCTTCATCCATTAGGCCTAATTTGAATAGGTCAAGCTGGTGTATATCACAAATAAAATCAAAGTCAGAGCGATTTTCTCTAAAATCAGCGAGGCCCTCAAAATCCAGTTTTAGCTTTTCATCATCAACAGCAAAAGCACCATTAAACTGTTGACTACTAAGATTCCCATTAATATGAATATCATGAAAAACATTATCAAAAAGTCCAATTGAAAAGACATTTCCTTTCACATCAGCTTGTGCTATTTCAAAATTATATCCACTTCCATCAACCTGCAAAGCAAAAGACAGATTTCCAATTATTTTTTCTTCATGGATTAGCTTCCCAAGTTGAAGCTGCTTTGTTTCCAATCCTCCTTTATAAATTACTTTACCGGAGATGGGATGTGTACGAACAATTAAGTCGGTATTCACATCACCCAAGTCGGTATGTATATTCGCCCTTGCCAAAAAATCATTATAAGTGCCACGAAATAAGCCATTAAGCTCAATAATACCGGGATCAGCAATATCATCCGGCAAGGGAATGTTTTGCTCTTCTATCGGTATACGAAATTCGCGTAAGTCAGCTAAGGTAGTCCTCATGCGATTCACTCCCAAGTATATATCTGTCGTAAAAAACTCAGGTAAGCCATTCATGGTTAAATTCCCTAAAAACTTGGTATTATCCCCATAACTGAATGAAAAATTGTGCAATGAGAAATCACTTACAACCCCATCAAAGTCACCGGAAAAATTAATCAGATTGGGCATTTCACTCATTACACCGGCAAATGGTGCTATATCGGCTAATTGCAAGCTACTTGGTCCAAACTCGGCTTTTAAACGTACTTCATCAATAAAGTTATTAAACGATTTACTTCCTTCAAACAGCATATCTAAATCAAGATGCAGATATGAGTTGGCAGTTTCTATCAAAAGGTTTTGAGTATAAAGTCCATCCGCTAGTAGTTGCATCTCCGCTTTTACACGTTTTAGCTCAAACCCACTTTTTTCTTTTGCCGACAAATGACGTACTGCTGCGAAAATACCTTCTTCATTAATATGTAAATCGGAAGCTTCTAGGTTAATATCAGTTACCTCAATAGCAGAATAATCCATACCTTCCTCATACGCACCGGCATAAGCCTCATCTATGTATGCAAAATTTGCATTTTTAAGTATGAGTTTTGAGACTTGAATTGGATATGACTTTGATTCTGAGGGCAGCTCTTCCGAATCAGATGCAAAATAATCCGCAATAAACTCATAATTAAAATCATCTTCTCCATCATAGCGAATCAAACGTACATCAAGGCTTTCCAGATTTATACTTTTAAGTGATAATCCTTTACCAAAATCATAATTTAAGGGCTGCAAATTTACTTTATCGGTATGCAGCATTAGCTTTTCGTGGCGGTCATATATTGTTAAATCAATCAAGTTGATAGAAAGGTCGGTATGCAGATAAAACCCATTTAAGGTGATTTTTGTATCCATTTCGGAAGAAAGATAGGTGGCAAGTAACCGTGCTGCAAAGGTTTGTATAACAGGGTCACGTAGCGATGCATAAAAGCTCAACAGCAATGCCAATAAGGCAGTTACTGTAAGCAATATCCCTTGCAAAAGCTTTTTTTTAATATTTTTGTGCACCTTATCTTATCAAATGAGTATTTATATCTTAGGCATTGAATCTTCTTGCGACGACACCTCAGCAGCTGTACTTGACGGGACACGGTTGTTATCGAATGTAACAGCAGGCCAAGAAGTACACCGTAAATACGGTGGTGTAGTCCCCGAGCTTGCATCCCGAGCCCATCAACAAAACATCATACCGGTAATTGATACCGCGCTTAAAGAAGCAAAAATAAACAAAAATCAGTTGAAAATCATTGCTTTTACACGTGGTCCCGGTCTTTTAGGTTCGTTATTGGTAGGCAGCTCATTTGCAAAAGCATTTGCACTGGCTAACAATAGCTTACTCATTGATGTCGATCATATGGATGCTCATGTGCTCGCACACTTTATCCAAACTAAAGACACAAAAAAGATACCAAAATTTCCATTTTTATGCTTGACTGTTTCAGGAGGGCATACACAAATAGTTAAAGTAAACGATTATTTCGATATGGAAATCGTCGGAAAGACCATTGATGACGCTGCCGGAGAAGCTTTTGACAAAGCTGCCAAGATTATGGGACTCCCCTATCCCGGTGGACCACTGATAGATGCACTAGCAAAAGAAGGCAATGCCGATAAGTTTAAGTTTTCCGAACCTAGAATAGCAGCCTTAGATTATAGCTTTAGCGGATTAAAAACCAGTTTTCTGTATTTTATTCGAGATAATCTAAAGCTAAACCCCAATTTTATTGAAGAAAACAAAGTTGATTTAGCTGCATCCATTCAAAAAAGCATTATTTCTGTATTGATGAAAAAACTAAAGATTGCAGCAAAACAATATGACATTCGGCAAATTGCCATTGCCGGAGGAGTTTCAGCAAATAGCGGTTTAAGATCAAGTATACATGAAGCAGCCGAAGACCTTGATTGGGAAGTGTTTATACCAGCTTTTGAATTTACTACCGATAATGCCGCCATGGTTGCGGTAGCAGGATATTTTAAATACTTACGAAATGAATTTGCTGCGCAAAACCTTACACCTTATACGCGTCTTTCAGCAAAATAAAAACAAACAACTAAATTTATGAATTGGAAACAGCTTTTGTCAGCAAAACGTGTATCATCCTCTTCCGGTACTACAGATATCCGCAGTCAATTTCAGCGTGATTATGACCGGATTATTTTTTCAAGTCCTTTTCGTAGGCTGCAAAATAAAACTCAGGTATTTCCCTTACCCGGAAGCGTATTTGTTCATAATCGGCTTACGCACAGCCTCGAGGTTGCCAGTGTCGGTCGCTCACTTGCCAATAATATCTCAAAGCAATTGCAACTGCGTCACGATATTGACACAGAAACAAAAGATAATCTAAACGAGCTGGGCTCTATCGTTTCGGCAGCTTGTCTGGCTCATGATTTAGGTAATCCTCCTTTTGGACATTCCGGTGAAAAAGCTATTTCCCAATATTTTACAGTAGGTAAAGGTCAAGCCCTACAAACGCAAGTACTGCCTGAACAATGGACAGATCTCATTGAATTTGAAGGAAATGCAAACGCTTTTCGCATATTGACTCATCAGTTTAAAGGCAGGCGAAAAGGAGGATTTGCACTTACAAACGCTACTTTGGCTTCCTTGGTAAAGTATCCATATACTTCATTCAAACGTGGAGGTCGAAAGAAATATGGATTTTTCTATTCTGAGATTGAAGCTTTTCATGAATTAGCTAATGCTTGCGGCTTACCATTAATTGATGAGGAAAATATGATTTTTGCGCGACACCCCTTGGTGTATTTAGTGGAAGCGGCCGATGATATCAGCTATCTGATAATGGATATTGAAGATGCACACAAGCTCAGCATACTTTCAACAGAAAAGACCGAATTTTTGCTGCGGAGCTTTTTTCATGCAAAAAATCATAAATCGCAACTGACATATATTGATAAAATGTATGCAGAAGTAACCGATATTAATGAACGGATTGCATTTTTGCGAGCTATGGTAATAAATCTACTTGTACAGGAAGTAACAGATGCTTTTCATTCTCATTATGAGTCAATTATGCAAGGCAACTTCAAAAATAGCCTGGTAGAAGCTTTAGATGAAGAATATACAAAGGCTTTTGATATCTGCCGCTCGGTTTCTGTAAAACAGATATATAATCATGCTTCGGTAATAAAAATAGAGTTGGCGGGCTATAGTATCTTAGGAAGCTTAATGGATGTGTTTATTGAAGCCGTACTTGAACCGGACAAAGCATATCACAAAAAACTTATCTCACTTATTCCGGAGCAGTTTAAACCCGCTGGAGACGATATGTACAGTAAATTACAATCTGTTATTGACTTTATTTCGGGAATGACAGATTTATATGCGCTTGAACTGTATCAAGATTTAAAAGCCTTTGCCAAGTAATAGTTTAAGTGTTTATTTTTCATAAAAAAAAAAAACAGTCATGGGAAATTTGCAGTTTTCTCCAGATTTGGAATTAAATGGGTTTGAAGTATATCAAATTCATCAGCCTGATGATTACGAAGGCAAGGTTATATGTAGTTTAATTCGCAAGAGTAGCCCCAACCGAAAGACACAGGCAGCTCTATATATACATGGATTTAATGATTATTTTTTCCATAGCCATCTTTCCGGTCTATTTGAACAACATGATATTGAATTATACGGATTGGATTTACGAAAGTCAGGCAGATCCTATTTATCGCATCAAACCTTCAACGGATTAACTGATATTTCTGAATATCTTGAAGATATTTATGCTGCTTTACAGCTTATCCGGCAAGAAGGTGCCACACGCATTTTGCTTATGGGGCACTCACTTGGGGGCTTGGCAGTGAGTATATTTGCCGCAAAACATACAAGTATTCAATTATTTGATAGCGTCTTTTTAAATAGTCCGTTTTTTGAACATAAAAAAGACATTTTCACAAAAAAAATCTTAATACCTGTTGTTTCGGCTGTTGCCTCAATGTTTCCAAACATTCGCATACCCGGAGGCTTTTCAAGGTTTTACGGACCAAGTCTTCATGCAAGCGAGTTTGGAGAATGGAATTACAACTTAAGCTTTAAACCGCACAAATCACCAATGGTAAAGGCTTCATGGATTAAAGCCGTGTATGAAGCACAACAAACTATTAGAAAGGGCATTCAATTTGAAGAGCCTGTATTGGTAATGTACCCTTCAAAGACTGTTAGCGGTTTCCGCTGGAAAGAAGCCTTCCAAAAAGCCGATGCCATTGTTAATGTCCAAGATATTCGCAAAAGAATTCCTGATTTACACGCCCCAAAATCAATTGTAGAGATTGAAGATGGCAAACACGATTTATTTTTGTCATTAGAAAATGTTAGGCAAACTGTTTTAACCCACCTCTTTGATTGGCACCAAAAAGTAAATAACCAAAATACTTTATAAATAAAAAGGGCAGCCAAATCTGACTGCCCATTTCGTATTATTCTGCATCCATAAACGGATATCTATAATCCTTCGGAGGAATAAAGTTTTCTTTTATCGTTCGTGGAGATACCCAGCGAAGCAGGTTAAGGTATGAACCGGATTTATCGTTCGTACCCGATCCTCTGGCACCACCAAAGGGTTGCTGACCAACTACTGCACCGGTGGGCTTATCATTGATATAATAATTCCCTGCCGCATGTCTCAATGCCTTGTTTGCCTGTTCAACAGCATAACGATCTTGCGCAAATACTGCACCGGTCAAAGCATATGGTGATGTGGAATCAACAAGTTTCAGTGTTTCACACCATTTGTCTTCTTCGTACACATAAATAGTAAGTACAGGACCAAACAATTCTTCACACATGGTAACATATTTCGGGTCGTCCACACGGAAAACAGTCGGCTCTATGAAGTAACCTTTTGATTTATCATAATTTCCACCATAAATCAGTTCCACGGTCGAATCTTTTTTCGCATTATCGATATAGGTTGATAATTTATCGAATGAAGCCTCATCAATTACAGCACTGACAAAGTTTCTAAAATCTTCTACCGGTCCCATTTTAATGGTTTTCAGGTCTTCAATCATAAATTCTTTCACCTCAGGCCATAATGAATCCGGGATGTATGCTCTGGAAGCAGCCGAACATTTTTGTCCTTGATATTCGAATGCTCCACGGATTAAAGCAGTGGCAAGTGCCTTGGTATCAGCGGTTTTATGTGCAACAACAAAGTCTTTTCCTCCTGTTTCACCAACAATTTTAGGATAGGTTTTATGAATTGATATATTATCTCCTATTGTCTTCCAAAGTTTATTAAATACTTCAGTAGAACCGGTATAATGTAGTCCGGCAAAATCAGGATGTGAGGTAGTAACTTTTCCAGCAGCTGGTCCGGGAACAAACATCAGGTTAATAACTCCATCTGGCAGGCCTGCTTCCTCAAATATCTCCATAATGATACGAGCAGCATAAACTTGTGAGTTGGAGGATTTCCAAACAACCACATTACCCATCATTGCAGGTGCTGAAGGCAGGTTTCCGGCAATTGCAGTAAAGTTAAATGGAGTAAGTGCATATATAAAACCTTCTAACGGTCTATATTCCAATCTATTCCAGATTCCAAAATCAGAAATTGGCTGTTCGTTATATATTTGAGTCATATAATACACATTGAAGCGCAAGAAGTCAGCAAATTCGCATGCACTATCAATTTCAGCTTGGAATATTGTTTTTGACTGCCCGAGCATGGTGGCAGCATTTATTTTCGCTCTATAAGGTCCGCTGATAAGGTCGGCAGCCTTCAAAAAGATAGCCGCACGGTCTTGCCAGCTAAGGGCTTGCCAGTTTTCACGTGCTGCAAGCGCAGCATCAATAGCCATTTGTACGTGCTCCTCACCACCTTGGTAAAAATAACCAAGGGTATGATTAATATCATGTGGAGGATGAATACGAACTTTTTTGTCCGTCTTGATTCGCTTTCCACCAATCACCATAGGAATTTCCACTTCTTGGCTTCTGAGCTCATTAAGCATGGCTTTTACTTCTTCACGCTCCGGTGTGCCGGGAGCATAGGATAATACCGGTTCATTATACGGTAGGGGTACTTTGTTGAAATCACTAAACATAATTTAATGCTTTGATTGATATAATTTTTGATTAGTAATAGAATAGTCTAACTGGCTGTAAAATTACAGATTTTTATTGGATTAGAGGTAAAAGAAAGCTATTGATTGCGTGAAGTTTTTCAAAAATTAATTGACTTATGGCAGAAATAATAGTATGTTTGTTATTTATCCAAATTTTTCTTGATACAATTCTAAGTAAAGCCAATGGCTTTTAGATTTCCAAAAACTACTTTTAAGGTGAAGAATACTAATTTTATACTATTTGACAAAGTTTCCATTTCGACGAAAGCACACCAGATACTCTCAAAGATTTTAGACGAAAATCCGGACATCCATTCCTTACTAAAAAATGCTGATTCAGATATTGAAGCAATTGAATCTATGAAAAGATGGACTCAAGAAAAGATTGATAAAAGTCCTCAGCTCAAATCTTATTTATTAACTGGTGACAAAACCAACAATTTATTTCAACAGTTAAGCTGGCAAGATTACGGCATTTTACGTTTATGGGATTACAACAGTCATGCCGGAAGAGTATTTAAAGACCTAAATTTGAACAATGAATATATTATTTCTCACCCCATACGTCAGCTTTGGCTTGCTGTAAAAAAAGGGAAAGGAGGTGCCGAAACCGGCTTTTTCATTGATATGTACAAGCTTTTTAGGCAAATAAACGGAAAAGATAAAGCGATTACGCCAAATAAAGGACAACTGCAACAATGGATGAAAGCTCATTATAGTGGACTCGACCCTGAAATCATTAAAATCCGAGAAGAAAATAAAGAGCGTATTATTCGTATCATAATTAAAAAGCTGGACCAAGGTACTTTGCACAGCCGGAGATATTTTTTTGATGATGACATTAGCTCGGATGAAAAATACAACCAAGTAAAGCAATGGTGGAATGAAAAGAATTTCCATTTACGATTTGCAGTCCGAGACCCAAAAACCTTAAATGAATATCTTGACTATTCTTTGAACTTTGAAACGATGCAAATACTGCAAAAGGCTCATAAACAAGGGATACCATTCTTTATTAACCTTTATTATTTATCACTCTTAAATGTGGGAGGTACCGGAAAATATGCCGGGCTAGATCAAGTAATTCGAGATTATATTATTCCAAGCAAAGAATTAGTTGAAGAGTTTGGATCAATTCAAGCCTGGGAAAAGGAAGATAAAGTGGAAGCAGGAAAGCCAAATGCCGCAGGATGGATACTTCCGGAAGGTCAAAATATTCACCGCCGTTATCCTGAAGTGGCAATATTGATTCCTGATACGATTGGGAGAGCCTGTGGCGGATTATGCGTCAGTTGCCAGCGAATGTATGACTTTCAAAATGGTAGATTTAACTTCAATCTCGAAAAACTTAAGCCAAAAGAAAGCTGGCCTAAAAAGTTAAAGCGATTATTGAACTATTTTGAAGAAGATAAATACCTGAAAGACATACTGATAACAGGAGGTGATGCATTAATGAGCGTGGATAGATCATTGCAAAATATTTTGAATAGCGTATTGGAAATGGCAATCCGGAAGCGTGAAAAGAATAAGCTGTTGGCTAAATCGGAACAAAAAGCAGAAATTAAACGAATCCGCCTAGGAACACGTCTTCCCGTTTATTTACCACAACGCATTACAGAAGAACTTTGCAGCCTATTAAAAGATTTCAGAATTCGTGCCAAGCAGCATGGGATTGAACAGTTTGTGATACAAACACATTTTCAAACTGCCATGGAAGTTACACCGGAGTCGAAAAAAGCAATTGAAATGTTACTTTCAACAGGTTGGCTTATTTCAAATCAATTAGTGTTTACGGCTGCTGCCTCGCAACGCGGACATATTTCAACACTACGTCAAGTGCTCAACGATCTTGGCGTGTTAACGTATTATACTTTCTCAGTAAAAGGCTTTACCGAAAACTATCATAATTTTGCTACAAACGCACGAATTGTACAAGAAAAAATCGAGGAAAAGAGTTTAGGAAAGCCTAGCAAAGAAGCAATGCGCGAACTTAAATCGATGATTGACGAACCACAAATGCTCAGTAAAGCACTTCATGCCATCAGAAAAAAATATCAGCTTCCATTCTTAGCAACAGACAGAAATGTATTGAATATGCCCGGAGTAGGTAAAAGCCTAAGTTTCCGCACAATAGGATTAACACGATTTGGAAGGAGAATATTGGAATTTGAATATGACACAACACGTGAACACAGCCCTTTGATTGATAAAAACAGGAAAATAGTCATCATCGAAAGTAAGTCTATACACGAGTATTTGAATCAGCTTGACGAAATGGGCGAAGACATAAATGATTATTCTTCGATTTATGGATACAGTTGCAGTGAAACAGAAAAGCTGCCGGATATATGGGACTTATCAAAAATGATTTGATGCATATCCTTTAGAAATCACTTCTCAAAAAAGGAATCTGCTCCCGGATAATAAAAACTTTCACGGGCGAGCTCTTCAGAAAATAAATGATAATCAACAATTGCTGTAGCACACAAAGTATCCTCTTTATCCCACATCTTTACCTCAACTATCGCATGTTTTTCCGGTTGCGATTGAATCACAGCTTCATAACGGTATGGAGCTAAATGCAGATAAGCAGGTTTAATGTATTTTACATTCATTTCACTCGTAAACCCGGAGGTTTTACATAAAACTTGTATAGCCCATGATGCCGCTTCATCCAAGCTCGCTGCAATAATCCCACCATGTAATATGCCATAAAACCCCTGAAAATCATCCTTTGGGCTCCAAATTGACTTTACAGTTTCTCCGTGCAATTCAAATTCCATATTTAATCCAAGTGGGTTGTGAGGTGCACATCCAAAACAGTTAAATTCCGGGTATTTCAAATAAGGGTTTTTAAGTTTTTTCATGATAAGTTAGTCAAATCGAGTCTAAAATCTTGTAAAATAATTGATTAAATAAGTGGGGAGCCCACTAAATCAAAGAAATCAGCATCTTCAATCTTCACGTCCGCAAATGAACCTACTACAAGCTTTGCCGATGATAAAGGAATCAGCACTTCATTATCTACTTCCGGTGAATCATATTGGGTTCGACCAATATAATAATCACCTTCGATACGGTCGATAAGTACTTTCTCAATAGTTCCAATTCGTGAAGTGTTGATTTCCAATGAGATTTGCTGCTGTATTTCCATCACTTCTTCAAGGCGGGCTTGTTTCACCTCAAAAGGAACATCATCCGGTAATTTGGCTGCCATGGTACCTTCTTCCTCCGAATAGGTAAACACTCCCAAACGATCAAAGCGCTGAGTTTTAACAAAATCCAGTAATTCATTATATGCTTCCTCTGTTTCACCCGGATATCCAACAATAAGGGTAGTCCGAAAGGCTATGCCGGGCACTTCCTTCCGAATCTTTTCAACAAGTTGGATTGTTTTATCCCTATCGATATTTCTTTTCATGGAGGTAAGCACAGATGTATTTATATGCTGCAAAGGCAAGTCAATATAGTTGCAAACCTTTGGATTATCACGTATTACTTGAATCAATTCGTCAGGAAACTGATGTGGATAGGTATATTGCAGCCGAATCCACTCAATACCTTCCACCCCGGATAATACTTCTATTAGCTGAACCAATTTTCGCTCGGCGTACAAGTCTAAGCCATAATATGTTAAGTCTTGTGCTATTAAAATAAGTTCTTTTACACCGGTTTTGGCAAGATATGTTGCTTCGGCAAGCAATTCTTCAATTGGAATTGAAATATGTTTACCGCGTATGAGTGGGATGGCACAAAAACTACAATTTCTATCGCAACCTTCCGATACTTTTAGATAAGCATAATGAGCTGCTCCATGTCGCTCACGATTATAATGATATCCTCCACCCAAATTTGAAGCACCCAGATAGCGTGCAACACCTTTTAAATCATTTACACCGAAAAACACATCTACTTCGGGTATTTCTTTTTCTAGCGACTCCCTGTAACGTTGTGACAAACACCCCATTACAACAAGCTTTGAAGGCTTATTTGGTTTTTGCACCTCGGCATATGCCAAAATTGTATCGATGGACTCTTCTTTGGCGTCTCCGATAAATCCACATGTATTTATGATAACAACATCTGATTCCAAATTGCTGTCATGCAGGATTTCGTATTGTTCTTTCGGAAGCATTCCGGCAAGATGTTCCGAATCGACAATATTTTTTGAGCAGCCGAGGGTAACGATATTAATGCGTTGTTTTTTTACCGTCATGCTAAATAAATAAGAGAATTTATTCAAAAAGGCTTTCAACGAATGCAGTACGATTAAACACCTGCAAATCAGTCATCTTCTCTCCTATTCCAATGTATTTAACCGGTATTTTAAACTGATCTGAAATACCAATTACCACTCCACCTTTTGCAGTACCATCCAGCTTTGTCAAAGCCATGGCATTCACTTCCGTTGCTGCCGTAAATTGACGTGCTTGCTCAATCGCATTTTGTCCGGTAGAGCCATCCAACACAAGTAAAATTTCATGTGGTGCTTCGGGTAACAGCTTTTGCATTACGGTTTTTATTTTGGTAAGCTCTTTCATAAGATTAACCTTATTGTGAAGTCTACCGGCTGTATCAATAATTACTACATCTTTATTGCTACTTATTGCAGAATTGAGTGTATCGTATGCTACAGATGCCGGGTCGGCTCCCATCCCTTGCGATACTACCGGAACGCCAACACGTTCGCCCCAAATTTTAATTTGATCAACAGCTGCTGCGCGAAAAGTATCAGCAGCACCCAATACCACCTCCTTACCGGCTTGTTTAAAGTTATAAGCAAGCTTTCCGATTGTGGTTGTTTTGCCGACTCCATTCACACCAACAACCATTATCACATATGGTTTTGATGATGTAGGTAATTCAAAATCAGCACCATCACCCGAATTATTCTCTTGTAAAAGCGCAGCTATTTCTTCTTTTAATATGAGATTCAACTCAGATGTCCCCACATATTTGTCACGTGCAACACGCTCTTCGATGCGTTCAATAATCTTCAAAGTAGTATGCACTCCTACATCGGAAGTAATAAGAATCTCTTCCAGATTGTCTAAAACCTCGTCATCAACTTTTGATTTCCCGACAATTGCTTTTGAGATTTTTGAAAACACACTTTCGCGTGTTTTGGCAAGTCCTTTATCAAGGTCTTGCTTTTTTTCTTTGCTAAAAAAAGAGAAAAAACCCATACGCTAATATAAAATAGAAATGAGCTCTCCCAACTTTATGGAAAAGCTCACCTCATTTATTGATATTAAAAATCATTATCTTTTTGCCAGAAACTCTTCCACTTTATCAGTAGGAACAATGTCTTCAGTAAATGCATAATGCCCATTTTTTTCGGAACGATGCATTCTGATCACTTTTGCCAACTGTTTTCCGGAGGTCATTTTTAATGTTGCAACAACTTTCTTTGCCATATCTCTGTTATTTTATTTCTTTATGAACTGTCATTCTTTTAAGAATGGGATTATATTTTTTCAATTCCAAACGCTCAGGAGTATTCTTCTTGTTTTTCATTGAAATATACCTTGAAGTGCCCGGCATTCCACTATCTTTATGCTCGGTGCATTCAAGAATAATCTGTTGTCTCGCTTCTTTATGCTTCTTAGCCATTTTCTTAATCCTTTCAAATTTTCGGACGGCAAAAATATAAACATTTCACCAAATAACCTAATTATTTTATCTTTTTTTTATTGAATCTGCAAAATCGCTTGTACGTATGGACTTATTCCGGTAAAGAAAAACTCAACAGCTATGACCATTACTATAAGACCCATCAACTTCATCATGACTTTATTTCCGGTATCGCCTATCGCTTTTGTAATGGCTGCTCCACTTAAAAGTATCACAAAAACAACAAGCAAAACACCTAAAATTGAGCTTATTAGTATGCCTTTTTCCACAATTCCCTTACTTTGATCCATAAGGATAATGGCGTTTGTAATCGAACCGGGACCAGCAATCATCGGAATACCGAGTGGAGTAATTGATATATCATCAATATATGGTCCGACCTCTTCTTCATCCACCTTCATTTTACTGATGCGGGCGTTTAGCATATCATAGCCCATGAAAAAGAAAAGAATACCGCCTACTACCTTCAATCCTGCAACGGAGATACCAAAAAAGTTAAACAACATTTGCCCTCCAAAGGCAAAAACCACTAAAGTAAAAAAAGCAGTTAATATCGCTTTAAGGGCTGTTTTTCTACGATGTGCAACTTCGAGTCCACTTGTCATCGACATAAAAACCGGCATCACACCTAGCGGGTTCATCAAAGTGATGAAGGAAGTGAAATAAAGCAGCCAAAGCATGAAGTAAGAATCTGTCATTCGAATTAGCTTTATTCAACAATAAAAAAACGGATTCAACCATTGAAGAGCCTTGGGCAGGAAGATGCTATTGACCTTCCTGCTCATATGCCCTTCTATATATTTATTCAAAATACGTCTATCACTTATAAATTAAAGTGTAGCTATAATTTCATATACTTTATCAACAATTTGTTGCTCACGTTTTACAGCTTCTTCCTGTATTTTTTTCCCTTTTTCATTCATACGGGCTGCAAACTCCTTGTCTTCTATGGAAGCGCCATTAATCTGAACATTCATATATGCTCCCATGATTGCTGTACGTGCACATAAGGCACCCACTCCGGCATCAGTTACCGAGTTGGGGTTACCTTCCGTCACCATAGCTTCAACTAAATCAAAGGTTTCAAAGCATTTTTCCATGATACGCATAGGAATTTCCATGGCATATTTGGATGCATCTTCAATAGCTTTATGGCGCAATTCTTTTTCTTCTTGCGTTTTCTTAGGCAAGCCAAAAGCTGCGATAATATGATTATACGATTGCGTATCTTCATCTACAAGGTACAGAAGCTCAGACTTAATTCGCTGTCCTTTTTCGGCCCAATCCGAAAACTCTTCCCAACGCTCATCCCATCCTCTTTTATGTGACGAAAGATTTGCAACCATCGTACCTAATGCCGCACCTAAGGCACCAATATATGCTGAAACTGAACCACCGCCGGGCGTAGTAGATTCAGAAGCCGTAATATTTACCAGGCCTTCTGCCGTAAGTTTTACTAATTTCTTTTGGCCTTCCATTTTAGCCAACACATATTCAATTATTTTTTCATCAGGATTGAAAGGCTTCAATTCATCAAGCCCCATGGATTTCACCGCAATTTTAATTAACTCGGCATCATCCACACCCAATGAACGTTGTTGTTTTTGCAAGAAATATTTTCCGGCATCCAACATTGCTTTCAAAGGCACCAAGCCCACCAATTCGGAGCCCGTTACACGTATTCCACGCTCTTGTGCTTTTTTACTTACTTCATCAAAAGCTTCATGGACTGAAGTAATACTGATATTTGTCAGGTTCATTGAAATTTGGGCTACGCCATATTCTTCAATATACCATCCAATGGCTTTCACAGCTTTAAGGCTACCTGCCTGATAGACTGTATTTCCTTGTTCATCTTTTACAAGTTTTCCGGTAAGTGGGTTTCCTTCACGGAGCGGACGCCCACGTTCACGCACATCAAACGCAATAGCATTTGCCCGGCGAGTACTTGTGGTGTTTAAGTTAATATTGAATGCCACCAAAAAGTCACGTGCTCCCACAGCGGTAGCTCCGGCCTTTGAATTAAACTTGGCGGGACCAAAATCAGGCTTCCATTCCGGATTAGCCAATTTTTCGGGCAGTCCTTCATATTCTCCGGCTCTGCAATTTGCTAGATTCTGTCTTTCGGGTTTGAATGCTGCATTTTCATAGCAGTAAATCGGAATTTCCAGCTCATTTCCAATACGTTCGGCTAACTTACGGGCATATTCCACCGTTTCTTCCATGCTAATATTGGCAATGGGAATTAAGGGACACACATCGGTTGCCCCCATGCGAGGATGTTCACCTTTGTGCTTACTCATATCGATAACTTCCGAAGCACGTTTAACGGCTCTGAAAGCAGCTTCAATCACTTCATCAGGTGTTCCTACAAAAGTTACCACAGTTCGATTTGTGTCGGCACCCGGATCTACATCCAGTAATTGTACACCTTCAACAGCTTCAATCTCATCTGTAATTTGTTTAATAATCGCGAGGTCGCGACCTTCGCTAAAATTCGGAACACATTCAATTAATTTCTTCATATAAAAACATCTATTAAATTAAACATTCAATTTCAAACTGTAAAATACTTACCTTTAATCATATATGCAGCCAGTTTGTTTGACCCATAATAATATGGCAGGTAAGCCAAGCCGGGTATTGGTTTTGTTATTATCAAATCAGCTTGTTTTCCTTTGGTGATACTACCGGTTTTATCGGCTATATCCATGGCATAGGCGCCATTTATGGTTGTGGCATTAAGGCCTTCTTCAGGAAGCAGGCGAAATAGCACACTTGCCATTGACAATATCAGCTGCATATTACCCGAAGGTGATGAGCCGGGGTTAAAATCACTCGCCATAGCGATTGGCAAACCTGCATTAATCATTGTTCGAGCAGGGGCATAAGGTAAATTAAGAAAGAACGCAGCCCCGGGAAGTATGGTAGGCATGGTTTCACTGTTCAGCAATGCCTCAATTTCTTCTTCTTCGGTATATTCCAAATGGTCAACCGACAGCGCA
This sequence comes from uncultured Lentimicrobiaceae bacterium, assembly GCA_964592175.1. Lineage (GTDB taxonomy): Bacteria > Bacteroidota > Bacteroidia > Bacteroidales > F082 > JALNZU01. Next base: position 3,640 of record CAZQBU010000026.1, on the reverse strand, counting down.
TTATATTTCACTCCCACTTGAATTCCGCCCGATTTTGCAAGTTCATTCGCATGAATTTTTGCTCGCAATCCATATTTCATTCCGGCATTTAGGATGCGGTCTGTATCTTCAACGGTGAAAAATCCTTTGTCACAAAACACATCAATAAAATCTGCTAGTTCTTCGCCTGCCACACGTGGAATCATTTCATTGATAATCAAATCCACATATGCTTCCTGATTGCCCCTATATTCCATAGGAACCGCATGAGCACCCAAAAAGGTAGAAACGATAGTTAAAGGAGAAGTTTCTTTTAAACGACGAATCACGCGGAGCATTTTCATCTCAGACTCTGTTGTAAGTCCATAGCCACTTTTTATTTCGACGGAAGCTGTACCAAATGCAGCAATTTCGTCCAAACGCTTCATGGCATCTTCAAATAGCTCATCTTCATCGGCATCTTGCATTTTTTTCGCCGAATTCAATATACCGCCTCCCCTTTTGGCTATTTCTTCATAGCTCAAGCCACGAATTTTATCGACATATTCAATTTCTCGCGAGCCGGGATATACCAAATGTGTATGTGAATCACAAAATGAAGGTAACACTATGCCTCCGCCTGCATCAATAATTTGATGATTATTTGAAGCAATATAAGCTTTATATTCTTGCGACTCAATACTGCCAAAATCGGCTATACGATCGTCTTCTATAAGTACATAAGCATTATCAATTGATGGAAATTCAGCCATTTCCTCCGCTTTTCGTAGGCGTAAATCGCCATCGGCAATACCGGCGAGAGTATTGATGTTGTGTAAAATGATACTCATATAAATTTCGGATAATTAAAACCACTACAAAGGTACAAAAAAGCTTTCAAGCTTTCAGCAACCTCGAGTTTATTGTTTATTCGGGAATATATTCATCCTTAGAAATTTGTTGCCCTTCCTCATCAAAGCTTTGCCAAAAACCAACTTTGACATCATTTTGGTATTCACCCTTAAATTGGACAAGCCCGTTCGGATGATAAAATACGGCAGCTCCCTGAAGTTGGCCATTTTCATAAGTTGCCTCATTCAACAAACGACCATTGTCATACCATCGTTTCCATACCCCATGCTTTTTACCATTTTTATAGGTTATAAGCTCGCTCATATTCCCGCTTTTTGGATTGTAAAATCGCGATTCACCGTGCAATCTATTCAACTTGTAGGTTTCTTCAGCCACTAAGGCACCGTCAATATCACTATAAATGCGCCATAAGCTATCTTTCTGCTGCTCAATGTATAATCCTTCCGCTACAAGTATTGCATTCGTGGAATAGGTTTTATTATAAGCCCTTTTTCCGTCCGGGCTGAAGTTATTAATTGCTTTTAACTCACCGCTCTCAAAAAAATATCTTACTTCTCCGGCAGGATGTCTATTTTGGAAATATCCACGATAACGCAGGGCACCCGATTGGTAGTAACCGTTTTTAAGCTCCTTTTCCGTTTCATTAGTCCGGCTCTTATTTTCATCTGCTGACTGCTGTGCCGACAAATTAAAAGAAGCCAAAATCAAAGAAAATAAAATAATAAACTGTTTCATTTTATCAAACAATACAAATCTATTGAACATTAGGAATAATGAATTCCTTACTTTTGCAAAAAACGTAAATTTTGACTGAATATTCTTCTATCCTGCTTGAAAATGCAGTAAATGAGCTTTCCCGCCTTCCCGGGATAGGCAAAAAGACAGCTTTACGTCTTGCGCTTCATCTATTATCTGAAGACAAAAACCGTACCGAAGCGCTTAGTAAAGCTTTAAGTCTGTTGCGCGAAAATATTATTTTTTGTGAAAAATGTCACAATATTTCGGACACACCGGTTTGTGCCATTTGTTCCAACCCCCGAAGAGATGACAGCCTTTTGTGTGTTGTGGAGGACCTTCGGGATGTGATGGCAATAGAACGTACGGCAAGTTATAACGGGCTGTATCACGTATTAGGCGGCGTTATCAATCCCATTGAAAGTATAGGACCAAAAGAATTACATATCGACAGTTTATTCAAACGAATTGATAATGAACAAATTCAAGAGTTGATTTTTGCACTCCCTCCTACAATTGAAGGTGATACCACTGCATTTTATATCTTTCGAAACATCCTTAACTCACAAATGAAAGTAACCACGATTGCGCGAGGTATTTCAGTGGGTGATGCGTTGGAGTTTGCAGATGAAATCACTTTAGGCAGGTCGATTCAACAACGCACCTTGTTTCATCAACAGAAAGATTAATTCTGTTTATTTTTTCCATTTCAAACGCAAGCTGTTAGAAACTACACTTACACTGCTTAATGCCATTGCCGCACCGGCAATCATCGGGTTTAGCATAAAACCATTAATCGGATATAAAATTCCGGCAGCAATCGGTATTCCCAGCAGATTATAGAAAAATGCCCAGAACAAATTCTGCTTAATAGTCTGCACCGTTTGTGATGATAGCGTAATAGCTTGTTTTATCTTTTTAAGGTCAGAGGAGATGATCGTCATTTTAGCCACATCCATGGCAATATCACTTCCTTTTCCCATTGCGATACTCACATCGGCAGTTGCCAAGGCAGTGCTGTCGTTAATTCCATCGCCTACCATTGCCACAAGCTTAGATTGGCTTTGAAGTTCTTTTACAAAATCAGCCTTTTGTTGGGGCAACATCTCAGCTTTAAAATGCTTAATACCCGTTTGTTCAGCAATAGATTTTGCTGTTGCTTCATTATCACCGGTGAGCATATACACTTCGATACCACTATCTTGTAACTCATTTATTGCCTCCACGGAGGTCTGTTTTATGCGGTCTGAAATGGCTAACACCGCATAAGCCTTTTCATTGTCCGAAAACCAAATTACTGTTTTTGCTTCCGCGCTCCATCGGTTTGCAGATTGCTGCAAGCTTTCATCTTGAAGAATTTGATTTTCTTGCATTAATTTATTGTTTCCAACAAAATAGGTCATACCTTCAAAAACTGCTTTTGCTCCTTTTCCGGTAATACTTTCAAATGCTTCAATTTCGACATCATTTTGTTGCACAAAATATTTTACAACTGCTTCTGCCAAAGGATGCTCCGATTGTTTTTCAAGTGCATGCAAAACAGCTGCTAGGCTTTCATCTTCATTTAACCATTGAATATCTGTCACTTCCGGCTTACCTTCGGTAATTGTGCCTGTTTTATCCAATACGATTGCATTAATTTTTTTCGATAACTCAAGACTTTCGGCATCTTTAATTAAAATCCCATTTTCCGCTGCTTTTCCTACTCCTACCATGATAGCAGTAGGTGTTGCAAGGCCGAGCGCACAAGGACAGGCAATAACCAAGACCGAAACGGCTGCCAACAATCCATGGGCTACCCCGCTACTGCCTCCCAATATAATCCAAATGACTAAGGTTATCAACGCAATACTGATAACAGTGGGCACAAAAACAGCTGCAATTTTATCTACTAAGCGCTGTACGGGAGCTTTACTACCTTGCGCATCTTGCACGGTTTGAATAATATGTGCCAGCATGGTGTCTTTACCAACCTTTACTGCTTCAAAACGAAAGCTTCCCTTTTGATTTATGGTGCCGGCAAACACCTCATCGCCCAGCTCTTTTAATACAGGAACAGGCTCACCACTCAGCA
>CAZQBU010000025.1:0-37353 GCA_964592175.1 uncultured Lentimicrobiaceae bacterium | reverse complement strand
GATTCGAACCTACGACCTTTGGGTTATGAGCCCAACGAGCTGCCTCTGCTCCACCCCGCAGTATATTTTCCAATACGGTTTGGGAGTGCAAAGGTATATTTTGTTTCTTTGCAAAACAAATATTTATTCAATAAAATTTTTACATGACACATAAATCAGGCTATGTAAACATTATTGGCAACCCAAATGTAGGCAAATCAAGTTTGATGAATGTATTGGTAGGTGAAAAACTTTCCATTATCACATCCAAAGCACAAACTACAAGACATCGCATTTTGGGAATTGTAAATGAAGCGGATTTTCAAATTATTTTTTCCGATACTCCGGGAATTATTCACAAGCCGGCATATAAAATGCATGAACTAATGAACAGTTTTATCCGAACTGCGCTCATAGATGCCGATTTGATTTTGTGGATAATAGATGTTACCGAAAAATCAGATTATCAGGACACACTCGAAAAAATACAAAATACGGATATTCCGGTTATGGTATTGTTAAATAAAGTGGATTTGACCACACAAGAGGAAGTGGAAATACATCTGACAGAGTGGAAAAAGCGGATGCCTTCGGCAGAAATAATTCCGATTTCCGTATTACATAACTTTAATGTAGACGGACTAATGGACAAGATAATTGAAAAACTCCCCGAGTCGCCGCCATATTTCCCGAAAGATGAATTGACAGACAAGTCAATGCGTTTTTTTGTTTCGGAAATTATAAGAGAAAAAATATTACTCAATTACAAGCAAGAAATCCCTTATTCGACTGAAGTTGCCATAGACAGTTATGAAGAAAGTGAAAAGCTTGTCAAAATAAATGCGTATATTTTCGTGGCACGTGAATCCCAAAAAGCTATTATTATAGGCAAACAAGGGAGTGCAATAAAAAGGTTGGGCACACAAGCCCGTATAGATATGGAGTCGTTCATCGGTAAAAAAGTATTTCTTGAATTACATGTTAAAGTAGTGAAAGACTGGCGAGATAATGACACCATTTTGAAACGTTTTGGATATGAATCCTACGATTAAAAAATCGTTATTAAATTAAAATGAAATGGGAAGCATCGTTGCAATAGTTGGAAGGCCCAATGTAGGGAAATCTACCTTATTTAATCGTCTTATAAAATCACGCCAAGCCATTATTGAAGAAACGGCCGGCGTAACACGCGACCGGCATTATGGTAGCTCAGACTGGAACGGACGGCAATTCACCGTGATTGATACAGGTGGTTATGTAGTAGGCTCGGATGATACCTTTGAAGCAGAAATTCGCAAGCAAGTAATGTTGGCAATTGATGAAGCTGATTTGGTGCTGTTTGTAGTGGATGTCACCGTCGGCATGCATGTGTTAGATGTGGAAGTAGCCACACTGTTACGCCGTGCAAAACCACCGGTGCTCTTAGTGGCAAACAAAGTAGATAATACCGCCCGACATGCCGATGCACAAGAGTTTTATGCAATGGGGCTTGGTGAGGTATTTCCAATTTCAGCAATCAACGGAAGCGGAACAGGTGATTTACTGGATGAAGTAGTAAAAAAACTGCCCGAAGAAACTGATATAGAAGAGATTGAACTACCGCGCTTAGCCGTCGTAGGAAGACCAAATGTGGGAAAATCGTCATTAATAAATGCATTATTGGGTGTCGACAGGAATATTGTAACCGATATTGCTGGTACAACACGCGATGCAATCCACAGCAGATATGCCGGCTTCGGTATGGAATTCATGCTGATTGATACTGCCGGGATTCGAAAAAAGAGCAAGGTTTTTGAAAATATCGAGTTTTATTCAGTGATGCGCGCTATCAGGGCAATAGAACATAGCGATGTGGTGTTTTTAGTCATTGATGCCACTGAAGGATTTGAAGGTCAAGACCTTAATATTATGAGACTTGTTATTAAAAGTAAAAAAGGACTTATAATATTGGTAAATAAATGGGATTTGGTCGAAAAAGAATCCAATACACATCTTGAATTTGAGAAATTGATAAAAGAACGTACAGCTCCTTTTACCGATATACCAGTTCTGTTTATTTCAGCAATAAACAAGCAACGTATCTTCAAAGCCATGGAAATGGCTAAGGAGGTGTTTCAAAATCGGAGTCAACAAATATCTACTTCCAAGCTCAATGAGGTAATGCTTCCGATTATTGAAGCCACACCCCCACCAATGGGTTCGAGAGGTAAAGCAGTGAAAATTAAATATATAACTCAACTTAAGCTTGCGACCCCTCAGTTTGTGTTTTTCTGTAATTTCCCTGACGAGGTCAAGGAAAATTACAAACGCTTTTTAGAAAACAATCTGCGTAAGAACTTTAATTTTAAAGGGGTCCCTATCACACTTCAATTTAGAGAAAAATAATGGAATCAATACGTATCGACAAATGGCTTTGGGTTGTAAGGCTCTTCAAAACCCGTAGCCTAGCCGGCGAAGCTTGCAGAGGTGGTAAGGTAAAGATGAATATGAATGCTATAAAGCCTTCCAAAGAAATTAAAGTGGGTGATATCATTGAGGTACAGGTTGGACCCATGAGCAAAACCGTTAAAGTAAAGCAGATTCAAGCAAACAGGGTTTCGGCCAAGCTGGTAGAAGGCTTAATGGAAGACCTTACTCCGCCCGAAGAATATGAACGTATTCAAATGATGAGGGAATTTAATATGGAAAAACGACAACGAGGCTCCGGGCGTCCTACCAAAAAAGACAGAAGAGAAATCGATGCACTAAAAAATCACTTAAAATAATACAACGAATGAGCAAGCGCCTTTTATATTTTATCCTTTTTACAGTTTTCTTGGCATTTAGTGTGCTTCAAAGCGCGTGTAATCGTAAGATGCAGACACTTAAAAAGCCAACGGACGGCTTGGCAATCGCATTTTACAATGTTGAAAACCTATTTGATACAATTGACGACCCACGCACAAACGATAGTGAGTTTTTGCCAAATGCGAAAGTGGCTTGGAATACAGAGCGTTATTTGCATAAGCTAAATCAAATTGCAAAGGTCATTGCCGCCATGAATACGCCCGATTTTCCGCATATACTCGGACTTTCTGAAGTGGAAAACAGGCTGGTACTTGAAGATTTGGTAAAGGTTAAATCAATTGCTCCCGCCTCCTACGATATAATTCATATTAATGAAACCGACCCGAGAGGCATTGAAGTCGCCATGTTGTACAGACCTGAATATTTTAAGCCCTTACACCATGAAGCACTGGTTCATGTTCGTAAGAGTGGAGGTCGCTCCCGACATATTTTATACGTAAAAGGAATTACCATGGATTCAGACACCTTGCACATCTTCGTAAATCACTGGACATCAAGGTTTGGCGGACAAGAAGCAAGTGCGCCTGCTCGAAATAATATTGCCGGCTTTTTACGTAAAACAGTTGATTCCCTTTTTCAAGCTATCCCTGATCCAAATATTATTATTTGCGGTGATTTTAACGATAACCCGGATGACCCAAGCTTATTCAGCTATTTAAAAGCTTTTGCCCCAAGCGAAGAAATTGAAGCCTCCACCTTATATAATTTAGCCATGATACCCTATTTGGAAGGTGAAGGCACCATTTATTACAGGGGATGGGATTTTTTCGATCAGTTTATTGTTTCAACTCCACTAATCGATCCAAAATCGAATTTAACTAGCAGCCCCTTGGAAGTGATTAAAAAAGATTGGATGCTGTTTAAACCTCGAGGTGGAGAGCCCAGACCCGATAGAACACAATCCGGAGGGAAATATCATGGGGGTTTTAGCGATCATTTGCCGGTAATGATCAAATTGTATCAAAGTAAATCATCAAAATAATACATTTAAAATATTCAACCATGACTAAAACAGCACAGTTTCAATCAAAAAAAATCAGTTATTCCATCACCGGAACGCACGAAAACACCTTGGTACTTTTGCACGGTTTCCCTATGGACAAACGCGTTTGGGATAGCTGGATTCCACTTTTATCCAAAAATTTTAAAGTAATTGCTATTGACCATGCAGGATTTGGTTCAACTGATATTATGGCAGATGAACACAGTATGAAATTAATGGCTGAGGTAGTGCAAACAGTTTTAGAGCATGAGCAAATCACAAAAGCCATACTTATCGGACATTCGATGGGGGGTTATGTGACCTTGGAATTTGCTGCCACATTTGCCCCTTTGTTGGCTGGAATAGTGTTATTCCATTCGCATGCTTTGGGAGATGATGATCAAGCAAAATTGAATCGCGACAAAGCAATTGAAACCGTAAAACAAGATAAAACCGTATTTGTATCCAACTTCATCAGTGGGCTGTTTCATCCTCGCTTTGCACAAGAAAACCCATCCGTTGTCGAACAATTTACGGATATTGCTGCTTCACAATCAGAGGATGCTGTCATTGCTGCTTTAAAAGGCATGAAAGGACGGCAAAACCATCTTAACACCTTGCAAACAGTAGATATTCCTGTATTATTTATCTTAGGGAAGCATGATAGTAGAATGCCGTATACCAATCTTTTGGCACAACTTGCATTACCCAAGCATGCTGAACTGCTTTTATTGGAAGATGCAGGACATATGGGCTTTGTAGAAACCCCAAATATCACACGAAAAGCAGTTGAAACTTTTGCCACTCGTTGTTTTTGATATTGGATATTTAATATCTTTGGCGGGTAACCGATGTTCCCCATGCCATGTTTCATCTGCATAAATACCCATTCATACGAATTGTAATACCCTATGCACTAGGCATATGGGTAGCATGGCAAACAGTTTTCAACATTCCAATTACTGCTATTATCGCAATACTCGCTCTATTATTAGCAGCAGCTTGGATAGTAGCTAAATTCATAAAGACTTACTCATTACGATGGGTGTATGGCGTCCTAATCAGCTTATTGCTTTTTTTCATTGGAAGTTATCAGGTTGAAATTCGAAGGCTTGAAAACCAAGCAAATCACTTTATGCATCATGCTGCTAATGCCGAATTATATGTAGCTCGCATTAAAACCCAGCCTCAACAACGGGCAAAATCGGTAAAACTGCAATTGGATCTAGTATCAATATATGAAGAGGGACAAAAGAAGGATGTAGATGGGAAAATAATAGCCTATCTACCACTTAGCAGCACAGATGTACATTATGGCGATTTACTTATTTTCTCAAAAGAACCTCAAGAGCTTGAACCACCGCATAATCCTTATCAGTTTGATTACAAAAGCTATTTGGCACGTTCAGGTATTGCGCATCAGCTCTTTTTGAAAGAAGATGAGTGGCAAGTAGTTGGGAAGGGATATACAAACCCACTTTACAGCTTTGCTTTTCGCCTGCGCGGACATTTGCTTGAAGCCTTACAAAAATATGGTTTGGATGGGGATGAATACCATGTGGCTTCTGCAATTTTATTAGGTTATGACGATCAACTCCCGGGCTACCTTAGACAAAGCTATACAGCAGCCGGAGGAATGCATGTTTTATGTGTTTCGGGTTTGCACGTAGGAATTGTATATCTTTTCTTCTCATTTTTATTACGATTTCCCGGGAAAAATAAAAATGCCAGGCTATTCAAAACAGTTATACTGCTGCTTATCATATGGTTTTACGCACTTTTAACCGGTTTGGCTCCCTCAGTCATCCGGGCAGCAATTATGTTCAGCTTTATGCTAATCGGGCAAAGCATGCAGCGAAAAGCTTATATATTGAATACATTGGCTGCTTCTGCCTTTTTGATTCTCCTATTTGATCCCCTAACTTTATATCATATCGGATTTCAGCTTTCATATAGCGCGGTAATTGGTATTGTAAGCCTTCAAAAACCGATCTATCGTTCAATTTACATCAAAAACACACTATTGGATAAAGCATGGGAAGCAATAAGCGTAACACTTGCAGCCCAATTAGCAACAACAGCTTTTGTACTGCATTATTTTGGACAGTTTCCGACCTATTTCATCATCAGTAATCTAATTCTTGCCCCTTTATCCTTTCTCATCATTACAATTGGCATGACACTATTGTTATTTTCGTTTATCCCCTTCTTGGCATCGATTGTAGGTTGGGCTTTATCCGGCTTAATTTACTTGATGAATTACTTGATTACCGGCGTTGAGTCACTCCCATATGCAGTTTTTCAATCGGCATATATTAGCCCGGGAGCAGCCATGTTTTTATCTATTGCAATAATTATCTTATTTGTTTTAATCAGCTATTCGAACAAAAAGCTGATTTTCCCCTTGCTTGCTTCGTTTGCCATGTTTTTGCTGCTTGTCACACAGCATCACATTGAAAATCTACGGCAATCAAAAATTATTATTTACGGAATTCCCCAACGAACAGTAATTGATTTTGTATCAGGTAAAAATCATTTCCTTTATGCGGATACTACCAATACGGATATCGATTTTGTTTTTGATTTTTATGTTAAAAACAACTGGAAAGCATCCGGATTAAAAAGCCCGATTCAAATTATTTCACCCGACCATAACACGTCTCATTCTTTTCTTTTCAAGCAGGATGCAATTATGCTGTTTGGTGCCAGAAAGATAGCCTTATGGAGTATAAAGGATAAAGAGGTTTTTGTGCCTACAAGCAAGTTGAAGGTTGATTACGTCCTAGTTTCGGGAAATAGTCCGGAACAATTGGAAGTCATTCAAAAATATTATGATTTTGATTGGTTAGTCTTCGATTTATCTTTACCAATTTGGCATTTAAACACCTGGAAAACTGAAGCAGCGGATAAACAAATTGCATTTTACGATATCAGGGAGCAGGGGGCATTCATAATAACTCCTTAATGAAAGGGGCTGTCTCACAAGTAGGCAGCCCCCTTTTTTTTATTATAAAATAATGATGAAAATAATGTCTTAAAGTATTGTGAGATTCAATCTTTATATGTATCTTTGAGTCTGTAAATCAATACTATAAGGCATGGCTAAGCAGACTTTTAAAGCCTATTCTCAAGGTCAAGTCACTCTTTTTCCACCTACTTTGGAAGAAAAAGTTCCTAAAGACTCCCCAGCTCGTATAATTAATCAGATTGTAGATAATCTTGATTTAAGTAAGATATTTGAAACATATAAAGGTGGTGGTAATAGTGCCTATCATCCACGCATGATGCTCAAAATAATCTTGTATAGCTACTTGAATAACATCTATTCAAGCCGTAAGATCGAACAAGCTGTTTCAGACCGGATAAGTTTTATGTGGTTGGCCTCGGGTCAGCTCCCCGATCATAATACCATTAACCGTTTTCGAAGCTTACGACTCAAAGATTCCATTCATGATATTTTCACCCAGGTAGTAGTCATGTTAGTTGAGATGGGTTATTTAAGTCTTGAAGTAGCCTATATTGATGGCACTAAGATTGAATCACGCGCTAATCGTTACACCTTTGTCTGGCGCAAATCTGTTGAAAAATATAAAGAGCGCTTAGAATCCAAGATTCGCAATATACTCGAACAAGTAGAAGAAGGCATCGCACAAGATAACACGCCTGATGATGAGCCACCTACACCCATCAACAGCAAGGAGTTAAGAGAACGCATTGCCCAAATAAATCGTGAACATCGAACAAAATCAGAACAAAAAGCCATTGACACTCTTGAAAGTAAACACCTGCCAAAACTAGCAGAGTATGAACGTCACTTGGATATCTTAGATGGTCGTAACAGTTACTCTAAAACTGAGCATGATGCCACTTTTATGCGACTGAAGGATGACCATATGGGTAACGGTCAACTGAAGCCGGCTTACAATGTTCAGATAAGTACAGAAAATCAGTTTATTACCCATTATGAATTGTTCTCCAATCCGGGAGACACATTAACTTTGATACCTTTTCTAAATGTTTTTCAGGCGCGTTATGATTCAATACCTCTGAGTGTAGTAGCCGATGCAGGCTATGGCAGTGAGGAAAATTATGAATTTCTTAAAGACAATCATATTATTCCCTACGTAAAGTTCAATTACTTTCATAAAGAGCAAAAAAGATCATTCAAAAGGGATGCTTTCCATCAGCAGAATCTTTATTATAATGCTGAGGAGGATTATTATGTATGTCCCATGGGGCAACACATGGAAAATGTAAGTTTACAACAAAGAAAGTCAAGCAATGGATACATCTCAACATTGAGTATATACCAGGCCAAGAATTGCCGAGGCTGTCCACTAAGAGGGCTTTGTCATCAATCAGCATACAACAGACGGATAGAGGTTAACCACAATTTGAATCGTCATAAAGATATAGTTCGTGATTTATTACTCTCTGAGCAAGGGCTTTACCACCGAAGTAAACGCCCCGTAGAACCGGAGACGGTATTTGGGCAAGCAAAATCAAATAAACAATATAATCGCTTTAGGCATTTTGATAAAGAAAAAAATCTCATGGACTTTGCGATCTTAGCCTTGGCACTAAACATCGCAAAGCTGCATACAAAAATGAAGTTAAATAGCGATAAGATGACAATAGTGGCTTTTATAGATCAAAAAACGCTCTATATTTACTTTTTTACCAAAAACTTGACTTCCAAAAGGTTTATATTAAAAAACAACTCACTAAATTTATTTTTGGCGGCATAAATCAAAAAAAAGAGGCTGCCCTTTAGAGACAGCCCCTTTCGATATAACTATTTGTGCGTATTAATAGCTTATTCAATAATCAACTTACGTGTCACCGTTTCGTCTTCAGACCTTAGGCGTATCAGATATACTCCTCTTCCAAGTTCACTGATATTTAGGTCATGATGTTGTTCAGTGCTACCGGAGATAAAGGTTTGTTTCAGCAACTGTTTCCCTGTAATGGCAAATAATTCCATTTCAACGTTTTTAGCCATTGCAGGCAATTGAATTGAGAATTGTCCTTTACTGGGATTGGGATAAATCTTCAAGCTTTGCAGCCCAAACTCTTCCAGTGATGTTTCCTTTAGTGTTACAAAACTCCAAACAGGGCTCCAGTCAGTTGAATCAAGGCCTTGAATGGCGCGCACTCTCCAGAAATATCTTGTATCTTGATCAAGTAAATATTGCACTTGCCACGTATTGGTAGTTGACATATGCTCATCCACACAATTGAAGGACTCGTCCTCACAGAATTGTATCCAATATTTTTGTGTACCCCTGATTTCTTCCCATTCAACTGATGGTAAGCGATGAATTTCAGTGGCGTTATTTTCCGGATAAATCAAGCTAACGCTCGCTGCCGTAGTAAATTTGAACGGAGTGGACCAATCTGAAACTCCACCTGCATGACGGGCGTTCACACGCCAATAATAGTCAATCCCATATCCTAATCCTTGGAAGCGATAGGATTCTGTGGGAGCTTCAAATGTGAATGGATCTTCAAATTCGGGATTTGTTGCACGCTGAACGGTATACCCAACTACTCCACTAATTACTTCCCAGCTAACCAACGTATCTAAATGTACATTCACTGCATTGTTTGAAGGCTTGCTCAATGTTGGTTTATCAATAACGGTAAACAAACGAGCTGTGGACCATTCTGAAGTTGATTCTGCATGTCGTGCCCGCATTCTGAATAGATGGTTCTTACCAAAAACAAGATTTTGAAACTGAAATTCTTCTGTTTCGCTATCTGTTGAGAACGATTTCAAATATGGACTGTTAAATCCTTCACCTTGATAAGTCAAAATCGTACCTTTATCACCAACAACGAAACCACTTTCAGCACTTAGGATGCTTAAACCAAATAAATCTTGTGTGGTACCACTTGCTAGACTTTGCCAAGCAGATCCATTATAATATATCAAGCTTCCGGTATTCCCGATTGCGTAGCCGTTATTTGCATCGATAAAGCAAATATCATTTAAGTCACGTGTCACTGTAGAAGTTTGCTCGGCCCATTCTACCCCATTATAGTGGAATATACGACCATTTTTAAGGCTTGTCCAAACCTTATCCGCACTGACAACCCATATACCAAGTATATCACGATTTGTGATGGTGGAGTTTTGCCAGCTGCTTCCATCAAATACAGCAACATTTCCGCCCTTTCCACCAACCCAAACAAGGTTTGCACTTAAACCATGTACTGATGTAAGATCTACGGTAACACCAGTTGAAACGCTTGTCCAAGTGCTTCCGTCATATTTCAAGCTTGTACCGCCATCACCCACAGCATATCCCAATGTTTCAGAAACAAAGAATAAACCATTTAAGTTTGCATCGGTTCCAGAGTTTTCCGGGGACCAGCTGTTTCCGTCATAATGGTGCAACTCACCATTATTTCCGGCAGCCCAGCCCTTATTATTTACAAAATAAATTGCGTTTAGCGGTTTTTCGGAGACATTTTCCGAAGTCCATTCATTTCCATCATAATGGAATACATTTCCTCCACCAACAGCCCACACATTTTCGGATGAAACTGCAAACACATCCATCAGCTTGATTTCATCGGCTAAATTTTGCTTTGCCCAAGATTCGACGGTATCCACTTGAATATCATAATTCGATATTCCTGTTATTTCATTCCATTTAATGGTTGCATTTGGATGTACAACCACATTATTATTTGGTTCTTTAATTGAAACCGTGGTTATTATACGGAAGGAAAATGGTGCTGACCACTCCGAAATATCAATTCCGTCGTTGGCACGAACTCTCCAATAATAAACTTCATCAAATTTAAGCAGATTCATACCCAATGCAGTTACAGGAATATCAGAAAAGGTAACGGCATCACTAAAATCTAATTGCTGTGCTAGCTGCACATCATAGGTAATAGCCACTCCTTGTCCGGTAACGGCGTCCCAGTCCAAAAGCACATCCGGCATTTGAGCTGTGGCACCATCAGCAGGAGCTTTTAGTGTAGGCGTATAAATCCGCGTTTGGGCGTTGGCTCCATACGCCAACAATAAAAATACGGCAATTAAGGAATAAATATTTTTCATCTTCGCTGGTTTTATTCGGTTCATGATTAATAAACAAGGATTTTAGATACAGCGGTTTGCTTACCACTTATCATACGTATAATATATGTTCCCGTTTTTAGGTTATCAGGTTTAAATGTCACCTGATGTTCTCCGGGCTGATATACTCCATAATTCATCTTATAAACCTGTTTTCCTGAAAGGTCATATGCCTGCAGTTCAACATTACCGCTAACAGCTAGTTCAAACTTCACCACAGCCTGATCAACTACAGGGTTTGGATATATCTGAAGCATGGAATTTTCATTCTTGTTTACAAGTGGTATTTCCGGCACACCTACAGGTTTTCTATACTCATTGCAGCGATACAATCCGTTTCCGAAGGTAGCCGCATAAATGATTCCGTAGTTTCTGGTTCCGGGATAGTGCATTACAAGTGTATCCACATTGATTAATTGAACAGTATCTGCTGCTCTATTAACTACTTGCTGTTTCAAGTCCATCACAGTTACATCACCCATTCCTTCTTCAAATGTCCAAGTCGGGTTTTCACTCTTAATGTCTGAGGTGCTAAACAGCCCCATTTCAGTTCCGATAAGGGCAATACCTTCATTACTCATCTCAAGCAGTGAAGCATAAACAGGCATTTGCGGTAGGCCGCTTCCTTGCTTGGAAGCAAATAAAGGTTCTGCATCGAGTGCATTTGTTGTAGCATACACATAATGTTCGTTACCATAGTTGGCAAAAGTAACCATCACATGATTCGGGTTTTGTGGATCGACCGAAATAGAAGTAATGGCTTGTGTCACCGGGGAATTGCTACCGGGCAAGTTAATCTCCAGTTGTTTTGTGGCTACTATACAGTTTGGACTGTTCACGTCTGCATGATCGTAATCGTATGCTAAAGCCAGATTTGAAATTCTGAAGAGCTTTCCATCACGCATTCCCACAAACAAATGATTGGCATCGGCGGAGTAAGCAATTGCTTGCGGTACACCGGTTAATCCGACAGAGTTATTGGAAATCTCAAACCAATCTGGCGTTTTTCCAAATTGAAGCATTTCTTTTGTCATCCAAACTCTGTTTGCAACAGCAATAAACAGTTTTGACGATACGATGTCTTGTACTAAAAGGCTATCACCTGAAGGAATATTTACTCCTGCGGGCAGCTCATAATAGAAGGGGAAGTCGTAATTGTTACTAGCTACTTTTATGGTTTCACCGCTTTCGTAATTTCTTGAAGCGTGGAAATATACAGAGTCTCTGCTGTTGAAATCTTCAAAGCTTTCCCAAAGTGCCACCGGAGTTTGGAATGCTTGTGCATTTCCAAAGCCTGTACTTGGAATAAATTGCGTTGAAAATGTAA
Organism: uncultured Lentimicrobiaceae bacterium; assembly: GCA_964592175.1. Classification (GTDB taxonomy): domain Bacteria; phylum Bacteroidota; class Bacteroidia; order Bacteroidales; family F082; genus JALNZU01. The sequence goes on along the minus strand of CAZQBU010000025.1, from coordinate 25,125 downwards.
ATGCCATATCTTCGGAACGCTCAAGGCCTCCGGCTACTGTTGATACCACAATGGCATCGGGATGAATTTTTGAAACAACGCATGGGCCGCCATTATTAGGTCCATAAAGTGTCGTACCTTGTTTGACGGTATTTCCTTCACCTGAAATAAATATCGTTCCTTGGCGATGTGCACCTGCTAATACACGGTTTTCACCACCTGAGGGTGCAATTTTATAAAATTGTGCCGTGATATAGTTTCTGTTATTTGTTGTAAAGGTATAATTTACAGTACCGGTTTTTCCTTTATGTATTCCTCCGTCTGTTCCGGCAAAGAACACATTATTCTCGTTAGGTTTGAACACAAGGCATTGTTGTCCGGGATGCACATATTCCGGAGAAAAGACCGATCCGGCGGGGAATGACTTCATATCCCAAGAATACAAACCTTGCTCCACAACTTTCTTACCTTCCCAAAGGCTAGATCCACCAAGGATAACGCGATCTTCATCATCGGGGAATACTTTAATATAGCTGTTATAGATGCCTCTTTGTCCAAATGGGTCAACAGAAGCGGTTGCAGGTAAGATAACTTGCCAGCTATCACCTTTATTTGTTGATTTATAAATACCTTGATGAACACCGAAGCTGGTAATTGCTACTGCATAAATCACATCGGTATTTGATGGTGCAATGGCAAACTCGTAGCGTGTTACACCTGTTGCAGGCAACATATGGTCTTCTCCCGTAGAGCGCAAAACAAATGCTTTGGGGTCGCCTGACTTAGAAACATAAACTTGGTTATCAACCGAAGCGATGAGCAGACCATCAACCTTAACAGACTCTGAATATCCACTCAAATCGTTTCCATCAGTATCTTTTGCATGCTTCCAAGTCTGACCTTTATCAGTCGAATACATTAATCCGGAATTTGTGGCTGCAAAAAGATGATCGCTTGAGTTAATTGCCAATTCGTTCACAAAAGCCCAATCAGCACTATTGTCATTCGCTGTTGGAGTTACCAATTGGGAAAAGTTATTCTCACCGCTAAGCTTCCATAAGCCTTGTCCTGCAAAGCCTGTTTCGTAGCCTAAATCTCCTAACACATTGAATTCATGCGCACTAAAGCCATCTCCTGTACCGATAAAGATATCGCCATTCGATGCTTGTACGATGGTGCTAACAGTAAGATTAGGCCCTTCAACACGCGTCCATGTAGTTCCTTCATTGATCGACTTCCAGATTCCTCCACCGCTTGCACCGGCAATGAGTGTCAACAATGCATCATCACGATTGTCATAGATAATGCCTTTTGTTTTTCCGCCATAATTATCCGGTCCCAATGAAGTCCATTCCAAAGCGTTTTGTGATTTCAAACCACTCATCCCTTTTAACTGCTCGTGAGCCGAAAAAACTGCCTCTTGGGGAATGATACCTGTATGCTGATTAGCGCGTAACTCATACAAAAATGACTCAGCCGTAGGTTGCTCTTTGGCGCGAGGCTGATAAACTTTGTTGGAATCGGCAATCGCAGACTGAAACAACATGCTGAATAACAAGAGATTGGAAATTAGTAAAAATCCTTTTTTCATATCATATAATTTTGATTGTATTTGGATCAATTTCAAATAAAATAGTGGCACAAGTTACGCCAATTATTTAAATATACAATGTGAAAATATAGTTTTTCTTTAACACTTCTTAACAATACTTTCACTACCTTAACATGTGCAAAAGTAAGCAATCCCATGATTATCTCAGCTATTTATCTGATTATTTTCTTTTTAATATAGATAAAAGTTGAGTCAATTGAAAAATAAAAGTGGGTTATGGGTTTAAAAAAAAGCAATGTCCCATAAATAGCAGTTCAGTTAATAAGCTGAATTTCCACAGCTTAGAGCATCAATCAACATGAACCGGCAATGAAATTGTGGTTTTTTGAGAGTCATGAAACAGCGTTCAAAGCTTTATATCGTTTTGAGTGAAATTGATCATTTACCGCAAACTAAAGCCATAGAAGGATGCTTTCTTTTCAAAAGCCGAACTAAATCGTTCAATTATTTCAAGAAAAAGCAGTTTCTAACGAGGAATTTCGTCGATTGTAACAGCTTTTAGGTGCTGTATTTGAAGAAAATTGTTAATAACTTGGTCGAATTATATTCCCTTTAACACATTTGAAGGGAGCCAACCGGTGCTTCCGTTTGCAATTCGAATGTGATTCCAACCAGATACTTCATCGAGTAAAAGCACTTTTGTACCTTCATGCAGTACGAATAAATCAACTGTTGATACGGAAGGAGCACTTTTTACAGTGATGGTAGGGATGAAAACGATTGCTTCGTTTTTATTTTGTGTGTAATAATACTTTTGGGAGGCGAGCCCAAAGCTGCCAATAAATAAAAACAGTATAAAGAGACCCGCAAAAAAGGCAAATTTACGTAAAGTGGTGCGGCTCGAAACAAAATAAATAAAGGCTAAAAGCAGTGTCAATGCAAACAAGCCCACCGATATCCATGCCCAGTTATCTGCTGACAATAAATTATAAAAGCTACGCCACCATGTCTTTAAAAATATCTCAGGCATGGGTTCAATTTTATCCACTATCATATTGTTTGCCAATGCCAAGTTGTGATGTATGGCTTCATCAGCGGGTTTAAGCTTTAAGGCTTTTTCATAATAGAGTATCGCAGAAGGATAGTCCTTCAGTTTAAAATACGAATTCCCAATATTATACAACAATGCATCGGAAGTAATTCCTGACTCAAGAATACCATTATAAAGCACTAATGCTGAATCATATTCGGCTTGATTATATAAATCGGTAGCCAGTTCGAATTGAGTAAGCGCAACTTTATCAAAAGCATGCCCTTGCAACTTCATAACCAACAAACCGCAAATTAATAATCCAATCTTTAAAGCTTTCATAATCGTTTCATATTATTTGATGGTTCGCTCTGCTTTTGTAATAATTTCAAGTGCTTGCTTGTACAAATCCTCCATCTTTTTTCCGGCTTCACCGGGTGCAAAACGGGCATATTCACACTTGTTCAGCACTTCTACAAATTGATCCACAATTTCATCTTCAACTTGTATATCTTTTAAAGTCGATTGCACGTTATCGATGGAAAGTTCAGCCCTGGCAATATTAAATTTATCGGATAAATATCCCCATAAAGCTTGTGAAATTTCAGAATAAAACTCATTTTGCTCAGCCTTTTTCATATGCTTTTCTGCTACTTGCAATCTCTTTTTCGCAATTTTTGTTGCTTTTTTATTTTTCATCAGAGATTGATTTTGCTGCAAGCTTTTTCTACGTCCTATAAGCAGCAATCCTGCAACAAACAACAGTATCAGTAATGCATTTATAATAAAATAAGGAAAGGAAGCAAAGAAATAGGTTCCCGTTTGCCTAAACCGAGCCGGAGAAGTTTTAATATGCATAATATCCGAGCCGATATATCGAACTCCTTCTTGCGAAGGTCCGGCATGCACCATCCCCCCCTCTTCGGCACTTCCTTTGTCTACTACAATCTCAAAGGCTTCTGACTTGAGGTTGACATATTCCTTTTTTACCGGATCAAAATAAGCAAACTCAATTGGGGGTATGGAATAACTGCCTGCATAGCGAGGTATCAGCAGATATTCGGCTTGTTTTGAGCCATGAATACCAGAAGCATCGGTTTTTATATTGCTTACAATCTTTGGGTCAAACACCTCAAAATCAGGCGAGAATACAGGCTTTGGAAGTTCCAGCAATTCAAGATTTCCTTTACCGCTAATAGTTACGCTATAATTGATTGCATCATTTGCAGCAAGATGAGTTCGGTCCGGTGCAACCTTCATATCAAACTGCCCCACAGCTCCATTGAAGTGTGGGGGCTTTTTCGTCGATGGCAGTGGCAATACATCAACCGATAAGCGATTTGATGAAAGATTTTTTTGCACATTTCGGATATTTCTATTGAAAAAAGGATCGTCAAAGAAACCACCAAACGGATCGCGTCCACGTTGCGATGATTGAACCCTTATTTGTGCTTCACAGCTTAATTCTATAGGGTCAAGCGTTATTTTTCCGGCTTTTTGCGGATAAAGTGCTAGTTTTCGGATATCTGCAACGATATATTCTTGCCCGTCAATAATTTGTTTTGACTGCTGCAGCTGCTTATCGGGTTCAAGCAGGTTTTTGGTCCAAAAGCCCGGAAAAGAGGATAGCTTGGTTACATTTACCGACCTAAGCGAAACGCGCGTATAAAGCTTGTAGGTGATTAGAATTTGTTCGCCTACATAGGCAGAAGATTTATCGACAATGGCACGAACAAACAAATCTTTTGCGGATATACCGTCAGATTGTTGCCCGCTGCTTGTACTCCCACCACTTTGTGCCGGAGCAGATTGTGTTGAAGCAGGAACGACCTTAATTTGAACACTTTGTGAGGTGACTTTTGAATTGTCCACCATTACTGAAGCACTACCAATTGTATAATCTCCTTCTTTATTTGCTCTAAGAATATAGGTGTAAGTTTGGCTGTGCGTTCGATCCATCTTCCCATTTACTATCTGAATGCTTGAGCTTGTGGATAGCATGGGACCGCTTAGCACGGAAAAGTTACGAAAGTCGGGACCACGAAAGTCAGAGCCGTCGGCATTCAACTGAAACTCCACCCGAAACTGTTCTCCCAGCTCCACAGTAGTCTTGGTGTTGACACTAAGCACTTGTGCGGATAGTATAAATGGAAACAACACCAATACACCAAGCCAAAGTTTACGAAAAACTTTGACGCTGGGCAGTGTATTTATGAATAATCTTGGTTTCATTTCAATTTTTCGGGTTTAGTGATACTACAAAACTAACTAACGCAATTGTGTGCACAAAATTTTACCAGTCTTTTTCTTTATTTACTCCTTTTAGCTGCTTCATTTGCTGCTTTTGTAAATTCTCCAGTGTTTTCTTTTCTTCTTCTGTCAATGCTTGCAGCATTCGTTCAGCATCTTCTTTTGATAATTGCGGCTGCTGATCTGGCTGACTTTTATCTTGTGATGAAGATTGTTCGTCCTGATTTTGCTGCTGTTGATCTTGATTATCCTGCTGATCATCCTGCTCATCCTCATTTTGATTGCCGCTTTGCTGATCCTGTTCCTGCTGTTCTTTATCCTCGTTTTCCCCTTGTTGATTATCCTCGGATTGGTTTTGCTGCTCCGTCATTTTTGCCATGGCATAAGCGAGGTTATAGCGTGCATCTTCATCAGAAGGATTGCGTCGTAAGGCTTGTTTAAAATAAGGAATGCTTTCTGCATATTTTTCCTGACTAAGCAGGCTGTTTCCGGCATTGTAAAGGCTTTTGCTTTCCAATTTCGGGTTATGCGTTCTTTCGCCCACATGCCCATAATGCTGTAGCGCTTCCTCAAAATTTTGCTGCTGATAATACGCATTCCCTAAATTATAGACAGCTTTATCACTTTTAGGATTTTCATCCACTGCCTTTTGATAACTAACTGCCGCATCATAGTATTCCGCTTGCTTATACAGCTTATTTCCTTTTCGCACCAAGCTACGGTCCGTTTGTGCAAAGAGGCTTGCTGTCGATAACAATATTACAAAAGCAATAAGAACTTGTTTCATACTTATGATTTCCTCCTTTCAAATAAATTCACTTTTTCCTCCCATTTACGCTTTCGCGATGCAACAACCATTTCTGCAATCAACAAAAACAAGGCCAGAGCGATAAATAGCTGAAATCTATTGTCGTAATCCGTATAAACCTTGGTTTCAATCAATGATTTATCAATGCCATCAATATTTTTAAATATGGCATCAAGTCCGACCCTGGCATTGGATGCTCTCACATAAATACCATTGCCTTCCGAAGCAATTTGTTGTAAGAGCGCTTCATTCAGTTTTGTAATCACGGTCATATTATGTTGGTCCTTCTTATAGCCTGTTTGTTTGCCGTAATTATTATATATAGGTATAGGCGCTCCTTCGGCCAGCCCCATGCCAATGGTATACAAATAAACACCTTTTGCAGCTGCTTCACGTGAGGCTATAATCGCATTTTCTTCATGATCTTCACCATCTGAAATTATGATAATGGCTTTATTCCGTTCATTTTCATCAAAAGCATTCAGGGCTGCTTGAATTGCTTCTCCGATTGCGGTACCTTGTGCCGCAACGATATTCGTGTTTATGGTTGACAGGAAAAGCTTTGCTGCTGCATAATCTGTTGTAAGCGGAAGTTGTATATAAGCTTGCCCGGCAAAGACCACTATTCCGATGCGGTCACCCGAAAGCCTGTCAATCAATTGACTTATAGACTGTTTTGCACGCTGCAGTCGGTTCGGTAATATATCTTCTGCCAGCATGGAATTTGACACATCCAATGCAATGAACAAATCGATTCCTTCACGTTTCACTGTCTCCATTTTCGAGCCGGTTTGAGGGTTTGCCAATGCAGTTATCAATGAAGCGAATCCAAGAAGTAGCAAGATGAATTTTATCCACATACGGCGCTTTGATCTCAAAGGCATCAGGTATTCCAACATGCTGTCCGAAGCAAAACGACGCATTGCACGCTTACGCAAATAGTTTACCAAAATATAAAGTATGATAAACAGCGGTATCAACAACAAAAGATACAGCAGCTCCGGACGTTCAAATTTTAACAGATTTACATGCATTTCTAGATTCAATTTAAGTTATTGACCTGAAAACCGTATGTCGCAATACAAATTCAATCAATAAAAACAAAAAAGCCAGCATTGCCAAGGGAAAATATTCATCGTAATTGCTTCTAAACTCTGTCACATCAATTTTAGAGCGTTCGAGCTTATCAATTTCTTGATATACTTCTTCAAGCTTTTTATTTGAAGTTGCGCGATAATATTTTCCGCCTGTATGTTCGGCAATTTGTTGCAAAAGCTGATCGTCAATATCTGCTTCCAGCTCAACAATTCGTGTTCCAAAAGGTGTTTGAACCGGATAAGGGGCTGTGCCATAGGAGCCCACTCCGATTGTATAAACCCTCACACCAAAAACTCTTGCAATTTCGGCTGCCGTCATAGGGTCAACCGAACCTGCATTATTCATTCCGTCGGTTAGCAGAATCACCACTTTCGATATGGCATCACTTTCACGAAGGCGCCCTACTGCTGTGGCAAGTCCATCACCGATGGCAGTACCATCTTCAATCATACCACTTTTAATATCTTTGAACATATTCAAAATGACATTATGGTCTGTGGTGAGCGGCACTTGCGTAAAGGTTTCTCCGCTAAAAATAACAAGCCCCATTCTGTCGTTCGGCCTTCCTTTAATAAAGTCGGCTGCAATGGCTTTTGAAGCTTCTATCCTATCCGGTTTTAAGTCGCGTGCCAGCATACTGCCCGAAACATCAAGCGATAAAACGATATCAATCCCTTCGACGGTAATATTCTTTCCGGAAGAACTGGTTTGGGGGCGTGCCAGTGCTACAATCAGCAAAGCCAAGGCCAGCTGACGTAATGCAAACAACAAATGTCTTAATACAATACGCGGACTTGTTCCGGCACCGGCAAACATCCCTGTTTCGGAAAAGCTGACCGAAGCTCGCAGTTGTGATTCGCGAAACACATACCATACAATCAGCAAAGGGATAAGTAACAAAAGATACAATAGGTCCGGATTGTCAAAATGTATTGTTGCCAACCAATTCATCATAGCTGTTCCTCCTTCCCTTCTTCTTGCTGCTTTACTGTCGCATAGCTTTCATGTACGAAATCAAGCAAATAATTTAAGCAGCTATCATTTTCCAGTGCAGTCGGTTCTGCTTTGGCAAACTTCACTAAGTCGGCAAGTTCCAATGTAACTGCCAGTTTCTGCATGGCTTGTTCGTTGATGGCAAGAGGCTGCAATCCTTGTAAAATTTCGGGTGTGGTAAGCTCCACCGCATTTACCGGAAACTGAAGTTCAATGTATTCACGTACAATATCCGATAAAGCCGTATAATATTCTTTCAACTTGCCTGCTTGCCACAATTTCTGATGGCGCAATGTTTCCAGCTTTTCTATCGCATCCAAGTGTGGTGCAATTTTAATTTGTGGCAAAGGCTCCAGCTCAACTGGTTTATTCCTCCTGTGAAGATACCACCACACCACGCCAAACAATAGTAAAGCAATTGCCAAAATACCAATTATCCAAGGAAGGATTTCCCAAAATGTAATCGGCATTTCCTCAATGGCTTTTACGGGCTTAAAGCTATCATCAACATCAATTGCGACACCCAACACTTGTAACATCAAGGGATTCGATTGAACCGGATAAAAGATGGTATCGCCTTCTGTCGCAAACTCAATGATAAACGGAGGTATGTAGATAAGTCCGGTATCAAAAGAAGTCAACAGCAGTTGTTGCTTCCATATCGAATAGCCTTCTTTTTCTGAGGCTGTTTGTGTAGGCTGTTCGTGGCGTAGAATCTCTACATTGGCGCTTAAGGTATCACCGAAAGCAGGCCAGTTTACACGTATTGACTCAGGTGCAATCAGTTCAATCTCATACATTAGCTGCTCACCAATTCGAATCGTATCGGCACTTATGGTGCTGTTTAATTCAATGGTTTGTGCTTGAACAGATACAAGTCCAAACAATAAAATTTTTAGCAAAAAAAACTGTCGCACACAATATTTCATTCTTATATTTTTTGCTTTCATTGACGCATCTTTAGTATTTTGACAAATCCTGTCTTAGCTGTTGGCTCTCTTTTTAAACAGTTTCATCAAAGGACGCACATAGTCTTCATCAGTATAAATCAGGGTGTTATCCACACCACTTTTGGCAAAAACCGAATCCAGCTGTTCTTTTTTTGCAATCACCCATTCTTTAAAGCTGTTCCGGGTCCGCTGATTGGATGTATCAACCCATAATTCCTTTTCAGTTTCGGCATCAGCAAATTTAACCAGTCCGATTGCCGGCAGTTCTTCTTCTCTTTTATCGGTAATTCGAAGTGCAATTAAATCGTGTTTACGTGCTGCAATACGTATTTCACGTTCAAAATCATCGCTGATAAAGTCGGAAATCAAAAATGCAGTCGAACGTTTTTTAATGGCGCTTGTCAGGAACTGCAATCCTTCGGCAATATTGGTTTTCTTATGCTGAGGTTCAAACGAAATTACCTCTCGAATAATTCGAAGAATATGTGAAGTCCCTTTTTTAGGCGGGATAAATTTTTCAATCTGATCACTAAAAAAGATGACTCCCACTTTATCGTTATTTTGAATTGCCGAAAAAGCCAATACAGCTGCCAATTCGGCTGCCAATATTTTTTTCAACTGATTATCGGAACCAAACTCATTCGAGCCCGAAACATCAATAAGGAGCATCACCGTTAACTCACGCTCCTCTTCAAATATTTTCACAAAAGGACGGTTAAAGCGAGCTGTAACATTCCAGTCGATATTTCGCACATCATCCCCATATTGGTATTCGCGCACTTCGCTAAATGCCATACCTCTCCCTTTAAATGCGGAATGATATTGCCCGGAGAAAATCTGTTGTGATAATCCTCGGGTTTTTATCTCAATCTTCCGTACCTTTTTGAATATATCCTGTTGGCTTACAACTTGCTCCATAGCATTTGTTTACGGCACTTCGATTGTATTCAGAATCTCATTGATTATCTCTTCCGGCTGCACATTTTCAGCTTCAGCTTCATATGTCAAGCCAATACGATGGCGCAACACATCATGTGCTACCGCCCTAATGTCTTCGGGGATGACATAGCCTCTACGCTTAATAAATGCATAAGCTTTGGCTGCCAATGCCATATTTATACTTGCACGGGGCGAGCCGCCGTAAGAAATCATATTTTCAAAGCGTTTCAGGCGGTACTCGGCAGGGAAACGGGTAGCAAAAACAATATCCGTAATATAGTTTTCGATTTTTTCATCCAAATACACTTCCCTCACTACAGAACGTGCCTTTAATATATCGTCCACTTCAATAATTGAAGAAACGGTTTTTAGCTCATTGACGATATTTTGTCGCAGAATCAATTTTTCTTCTTCTTTTTTGGGGTAGGTAATTACCACTTTAAGCATAAAACGGTCCACCTGAGCCTCCGGAAGCGGATAGGTTCCTTCTTGCTCAATTGGGTTTTGTGTGGCAAGAACCAAAAACGGATCGGGTAATTTAAAAGATTCATCACCTATCGTAACTTGCTTTTCCTGCATTGCCTCCAACAAGGCGCTTTGCACTTTGGCAGGCGAACGGTTTATCTCATCAGCAAGAATAAAATTGGCAAAAACAGGTCCTTTACGTACCACGAATTCTTCATTCTTTTGACTGTAAATAAGCGTTCCAATCAGGTCAGCCGGCAATAAATCAGGGGTAAACTGTATACGGCTAAAGTCAGCCTTTACAATCTTTGCCAAGGAATTGATGGCAAGTGTTTTTGCCAAACCTGGCACCCCCTCAAGTAAAATATGCCCATTGGACAGCAAACCAATCAACAAACGCTCTGTCATCATTTTCTGACCAATAATGACCTTGTCCATTTCCAAATTAATCAGGTCAATAAATTGGCTTTCACGCTGAATCTTTTCATTCAGCTCCTTAATATCGGTTACTATCATAAATCATATTTGTTTGATTGCTGCAAAGATAAAAAGCTCAGAGCTGAAAAGGCGTTAAAAAAAGTTAATAAAGGGAAATAGAAAATGATGAAACACAATGAGTTACACTTATTTTAAATCATTTAACTTATTATGTAAGCCAATTGTAGTTTTATAATTAGGTGAGTTGCCGCGCAAAATAATGTAACTTGCAGCAATTTTAACATTCAAAACATATGGAATTCAGTGCAGCACAAATTGCAGCCTTACTAAATGGAAAGATTGAAGGCGACTCGGAAGTGAAAATCAGCAATGTAGCCAAAATCGAAGAAGGTAAAAAAGGCACATTAAGTTTTTTGGCAAATCCAAAATACACACCATATATTTATACAACTGACAGTTCAATTGTCATTGTAAACAACGATTTTGAACCTACACAAACCATAAAAGCAACCCTTATCAGGGTCGAGGATGCATATGAAGCATTTGCGCGTTTACTGGAAATTTACCAACAAATGCAATCAGATAAAAAAGGTATTTCTTCGCTTGCTTTTAGTGCCGGCAGCGCACAGCTGGGTCAAAACATTTATTTGGGCGAATTTGCTTTTATAGGCGAAAACAGTATCATCGGAGACAATACAAAAATATATCCGCAAGTATATATAGGTGACAGCTGTCAGATAGGTGAAAACACCATTATTTATCCCGGTGTCAAAATTTATCAAGGTACAAAAATTGGCAACAACTGTATTATTCATGCCGGCAGTGTGATTGGCAGTGACGGATTTGGCTTTGCCGAGCAAACCGACAAACACTACAAGAAGATACCCCAAACCGGTATCGTCATCATTGAGGATGATGTAGAAATTGGAGCCAATACAACCATTGACCGTGCAACACTCGGAGCTACGCTTGTTAAAAAAGGCGTCAAGCTCGACAATCTCATTCAAATAGCACATAATGTGGAAGTGGGTGAAAACACTGTCATGGCAGCACAAGTAGGCATTAGCGGTTCCACTAAGGTTGGGGCAAATTGTATGTTTGGCGGTCAAGTGGGGTTAGCCGGGCATATCAATATAGCCGATGAAGTAAAAATCGCAGCGCAGTCGGGAATTAGTTCACACATACACGAAAAAGCTGCTGTTGTCATGGGCTCCCCCGCTATCCCTTTCAGAGATTATCGCCGAATTTTGGTGCATTTCAAAAACCTGAATCAGATTGTTGAAAGGATAGCCAAACTGGAAAAACAACTAAACAGTTTGTCCGACAACAACGCAGACATATAATATTTTGTACTTTTGAACCCAATTTGACAGAAACATCAATAATTTATGATGTCAGAATATCAAAATACAATAGAAAAACAAGTGCAGATTTCAGGCACCGGCCTACATACCGGTCAGCAAGGCACCATGACATTTTTGCCTGCTCCGGCAAATCACGGCATTCAATTTCGCAGGATTGATTTACCCGAACAGCCGCTCATCCCCGCTCATATCTCGAAAGTGGTAGACACTTCCAGAGGTACTACTATCGGCATTGACAATGCACGAGTGTTTACAATTGAACATGTGCTGGCTTCTCTTAGCGGATTGGGCATTGATAATGTACTTATTGAACTGGATATGGACGAGATTCCTATCCGTGATGGCAGCGCGCGCTATTTTGTTCAAGCATTGAAGGAAGCAGGAATCCAAAAACAAGATACACCACGTGAATTCATCGAAATAACTGAAGAAATTAACTTTGTTGATGAAAAGTCAGGCTCTAAATTATCGATTCAACCTGCCGAACACTTTAGTGTGGAAGTTGAAATAGATTATAATACGCAAGTATTGGGAAAGCAGTTTGCCAAAATGGATTCACTAAGTGAATTTGCTACTGAAATTGCAAATTGTCGAACATTTGTTTTTCTCCATGAGCTTGAGTTTTTACTTCAAAACAACCTTATTAAAGGTGGTGATTTAAGCAATGCCATTGTGTTTGTAAATAGAGCAGTAAGCCAAGAAGAACTGGATCGTCTTGCTACCTTATTTAACAAGCCCAAAGTAAAAGTAAAAGAAGAAGGCATATTAAACAATCTCGAACTGCATTTCCCAAATGAACCTGCCCGTCATAAATTATTGGATGTGGTAGGTGATTTAAGCTTATTGGGAAAACAAATTAAAGGCAAGGTAACAGCATATAAACCAGGCCATTATGTAAATACAGAATTCGCTAAACTAATTTTTAAAACTATTAACTCTTGAATATATGATTAAAGAACCTCCATTTGATATTTATCAACAGCCGGTCTATGACGTTATTCAAATTCAAAAATTCTTACCTCATAGACCCCCCTTCTTATTAATTGATAAGATCCTTGAAGTCACGGAAGATTATATCGTAGGATTAAAAAACGTGACCATGAACGAGCCATTTTTTGTAGGGCACTTCCCTCAAGAACCTGTGATGCCGGGAGTACTTCAGATTGAAGCGATGGCACAAACCGGTGGGGTTTTTGTGTTACATAATCTGCCTGACCCGGAAAATCACATGACCTATTTTCTCAAGATTGACGACGTAAAATTCAGGCAAAAGGTGGTACCGGGAGATACCCTTATTTTTACACTTGAATTAACTTCACCTGTTCGTAGAGGAATTTGCAATATGAAAGGGGTTGCCTACGTTGGTAATAAAGTTGTAACCGAAGGCAAGTTAATGGCGCAAATAGTCAAAAACCAGCCTTAATACTTTATTAACATATGAATCAGCCGCTTGCTTATGTTCATCCACAGGCAAAAATCGCCAATAATGTGGTTATTGAGCCATTTGTAAATATCGAAAAGAATGTAGTAATCGAAGAAGGCACTTGGATTGGCTCCAATGTGACCATTATGGAGGGCGCACATATCGGCAAGAACTGCCGTATTTTTCCGGGCGCCGTTATTTCTGCGATTCCTCAAGACCTTAAATTCGATGGAGAAGAAACAGTCGTTCGGATTGGTGATAACACCACTATTCGCGAATTTGTAACCATTAATCGTGGCACCAAGGCAAATTGGGAAACAGTGGTAGGCTCAAACTGTCTATTAATGGCATACGTACATATTGCACACGATTGCATCATTGGCGACAATGTCATTTTAGCAAATGCATGTAATCTTGCAGGACATATACAAGTAGATGATTGGGCAATTATTGGCGGGCTTTCAGCCGTACATCAGTTTGTGAGAATTGGTGCACACTCAATGATTAGCGGTGGCGGCATGGCGCGTAAAGACGTACCTCCTTTTACAAAAGCCGGACGCGACCCCTTATCGTATGTGGGAGTAAACTCCATCGGCTTGAGAAGACGCGGCTTTAGCGATGAACGAATCAATGCCATTCAAGATATATATCGCATCATTTATTTGAAAGGACATAACGTCAGCCGTGCCGTGAATTATATCGAAGCAAATGTGCCGGCTTCACCCGACCGCGATGAAATTCTTGCCTTCATAAATAACTCAACTAGAGGCATTATGAAAGGCTACGGAACAAACCGCGAATAATCTTTTTACACTATATTTGCTGCAAAGACTGTGAATTTCAGTACTTTTTACTAAATTTGCAGCCTATAAATATTGATATTTATTAATTTTAATTGATATGGCTACAACTGCTGATTTCAGAAATGGATTAATCATTGAATTTAATAACGAGCTATACTCCATCATCGAGTTTCAACATGTAAAGCCCGGAAAAGGTGCTGCATTTGTACGGACCCGGCTCAGAAACCTGAAGACAGGTAAAGTCCTTCCAAATACCTTTACTGCCGGCGTAAAAATAAACATTCAGCGTGTGGAAAGACGCCCCATGCAATACCTTTATAACGATGGCACGGATTATCATTTTATGAATGCCGAAACTTTTGAGCAAATTCAGATTCCTAAAGACTTGATTAACGCACCGCAGTTTTTAAAAGAAGGAGATATTGCTGAAGTAATGTATCATACCGAAACAGATAGCGTGCTTACTTGTGAACTCCCCGCTTCCGTAGTATTGGAAATTACGTATACCGAACCCGGTGAAAGAGGCAATACTGCCACCAATGCCATGAAAGATGCTACCCTTGAAACAGGAGCAGAAATACGGGTACCCTTATTTATTAATATCGGTGACAAAGTAAAGGTTAATACGGCGGAAGGAACTTATTCCGAGCGTGTTAAAGAATAATTAACACCTACATCCATGAAGTTCAACCATCCGCTGAATCTTGCCGAATTAGCCGGCATGCTTCAGGCTGAATTTGAAGGTGACCCAAAGCTTATTGTACAAGGGCTTAATGAAATTCACATGGTTGAACCCGGCGATGTTACCTTTGTCGATCATCCAAAATATTACGATAAAGCACTTCAGTCGGCTGCTTCCGTAATAATTATCAACGATAAGGTCCAATGCCCGGCAAACAAAGGTTTAATCTTTCACGAACAACCCTTTGATGCGTTTAATAAGCTTATTACAAGCTATCGCAGCTTCCAGACATTAGCTGATTCGATAGGGCAAGATACAACCATAGGTGAAGGCACCATCGTACAGCCCGGAGCAGTGATTGGAAATCATGTGACAATCGGAAGAAACTGCATTATCCACTCAAACGTAAGCATTTATGACCATACGATTATTGGAGATAATGTGATTATTCACTCCAATTCGGTCATTGGTGCGGATGCTTTTTATTTTCAAAAGCGAGATGAAAGCTTACGTAAGTTTGAAAGCTGTGGTAGGGTTGTTATCGAAGATGATGTTGAGATAGGTGCATTATGCAGCATCGACAAAGGGGTTACAGCCGACACCTTTATCGGCAAAGGCACAAAAATGGATAATCATTGCCAAGTTGGGCATGACACCTATATCGGACGACATTGCATTATTGGCTCACATGCTGCCATTGCAGGTGTTACCCGTATTGAAGATGAGGTAATATTATGGGGCAGAGTGGCAATAAATAAAAATATTGTCATAGGAAAAGGAGCTGTCATCCTTGCTACTTCGGCCGTAGATAAAAGCTTGGAGCCCAGCAAAACTTATTTCGGAAGCCCGGCAGAAGAAGCACGTAAAAAATGGCGCGAATTAGCTGCTTTACGCCAACTTCCCGAGCTTATCAAATATATTGATCGCAAATAAGGAAATTCCCTTATCAACAAAGGTCATGTTAAATCACTGATAATCAACTTATCAGATACTGATTCGACATTCACTGTCCTAGTAAGAGATAGGATATTGTTTTAAACTCAATTGTTCGCCATCGAATACTGCATAGGTGAAATGCGTTAGCCAATCGCCCAGCAAAATCATACGGCTTTTATCATTCAGTTTATAATCAACCGGGTTGTGCTGATGCCCAAAAACAAAATAATCAATTTGGGGTTTCTTTTCTAAAACCGATTTGCTATATATTGCCAGTCTGTGATTCTCAGGATTAAACTGAAAATCCGGTCTTTTTTCCAAAGCAATATTTGCCAGCCTGCTTCTACGCGAAAAGTATAAGCCTAAACGCGTACCTATATCCGGATGTATCCATTTAAAAGCAAATTGGCAGCATTTATTTTCAAACAGCTTTTTAATCAACTTATATCCGGTATCTCCCGGACCTAAGCCATCGCCATGGGCTAAAAAAAACAGCTTATTCCCAAATTGTTTTATTTCAGCTTTTCGATGTAAGCTTATTCCTAGTTCATCCGTTAAATATCGAAATGCCCAAATATCATGATTCCCTTTAAACAGATGAATCGGAATGCCTTGATCGGTAAGCTCAGCCAGCTTACCAAACAAACGTGTATATCCCTTTGGAACAACAGTTGAATATTCGAACCAAAAATCGAATACATCACCCATAAGAAAAATCTCGGCAGCATCTTTACGTATATCGTCAAGCCACTGCACTAAATATTTTTCCCGCTTTAAGCTTGCCTGATAATCCGGTATTCCCAGATGAAAATCAGATGCAAAATAAATATGTTTTTTTCGTTGTTCCAAAGAGGTTTAGGCTTGTCAGACAATATTTTCTTTAAGCAATTCCTTGATAATCAATGACATTTTAGGCTGCGCTGCATTTGCAGCTTCTATCACGTCTTCGTGTGAAATTTCTACTATTTTTCCTTTTATTCCCAAATCTGAAATGATTGATACAGCAAAAACAGCTAAATCCATATGGCGTGCCACTATTACTTCGGGCACGGTTGACATACCAACTGCATCACCGCCAATAATTCGTAGGTATTGGTATTCTGCCGGCGTTTCAAAGGTAGGTCCTGTCACTCCCACATATACACCTTCATGAACATTTATCCCGGCTTTACGGGCAATTCGTTGGGCGGTATGTAATATTTTAAGGTCATAAGGCTCGCTCATGTCGGGAAATCGAACTCCCAAGCGTTCCTCATTTTTACCAATTAAAGGATTTGGCATTAGGTTGATATGATCAGAAATGAACATCAAATCACCTATACCAAATTCAGGATTCATTCCTCCGCTAGCGTTTGAAACAATCAAAAGCTTTATACCCAACAGTTTCATGACCCTTACAGGAAATGTGACCTCCTCCATGCTATAGCCTTCATAAAAATGAAATCTACCTTGCATCGCCACAATAGTTTTGCCACTCAAACGACCAAAAATTAAACGGCCTTCATGACCAAAAACCGTGGATAGCGGAAAGTTAGGGATATCTTTATATGCTAAGATGGTATCAATTTCTATTTCATCCACCAAACCGCCTAAGCCGGTTCCTAAAATTATTCCGAACTCAGGCTGATTGTCGATCTTCCCAAGAATAAAATCACGTGTTTCTTCTACTTTTTTTAACATAATTGAAAATATAATCATCAAAACTTACTTGCTCAGTCTCATGGAATCTGACTTCAATTGGCAGATAAAAGACCGGCAAATTTTCAAAAAGGCTAAAATACGGAGATTCTTTCAAACGACCGGCATCTTTCTCCGTTGTAAGTATGATTTTACTTGTTCCTATAATTTGACTGTAACGCTCAACGATTGCTTTTATGTCTTGTTCGGTAAAATTGTGATGGTCGGGATATTGCTTATGTATTAAATCAATGCATTTATTTCGCAAATACTCTTTTAAGGGGTCCGCATCGGCAATACCTGTAACCAATAATATCGTTACTAGGTTTTTTGGGTCCAAATTATCTTGCCCCTTTATTAAAGGAATCATTTTGCCATATTTGGTAAATGAGAAAAAGAGTTTTTGATGTGGCTTTGGTTTAAGTGATTCAAGTAGTTCCTGTTTAATATAAGGTGAAAAAACATGCGGTGTTTTTGTAACTACTATGACAGATGCACGGTTTGCAATCGATCGCAAATCACGAAGATTTCCTACAGGGAACAAATGGTCGCGTGAATACAAATGATAATAATCTGTCAGCAATATTTCCAAGCCCGGGCGCAGTTTTCGGTGCTGAAATGCATCATCGAGTATAATAATATCTGGTTTTAACTCACTATCCAAAAGGCGCTGCACACCTCTAACACGCAGTTCATCAACAGCTAAAGGTACATCAGGAAACTTATGTGCAATCTGTAAAGGCTCATCTCCAATTTCAGCTACCGTACTTTGAGGACCTGCCAAAAGGTAGCCTTTGGTGGATCGTTTATATCCTCGGCTAAGTACCGCAGGACGATATGTATTTTGCAATAATTTTATCAAATACTCCACATGCGGTGTTTTACCGGTGCCTCCAAAACTTAAATTACCCACACCGATAATGGGTGCGTCAAAACGCACAGAGCGTAGGATACCGATATCATACAATAAATGTCTGATACGTAATACCAAGCCATAACACAATGCAATCGGGTAGAGAAAATACCGCATACTTTACATGAATTCGTCCAGTCAAATGAGCCCTGCCACGGCTATGATTCACTTTTTATATTAAAAGCTTGGCTAGTAATACGTTAATTTTCCACAAAAGGTTACCTTGATTTTGCATATGATTGATTTACTGTATATTATACCCAAGAATATTGATTGTTTTTAAGGAATAGACGAAATCTATGAAAACATTCTGTACATTTGTTATCTTAAGAATTAAATGATATCGTATTGCATGAAATTAAAAGAGATTTTACGACTTTTATTTGAGGAAGCTCCTTTAAGCTGGCAGGAAAGCTATGATAATTCAGGTTTAAATGTGGGCGACCCGGAGCAGGAAGTGGCACAAGCCCTCCTTTGTATTGATGTAACCGAAGATGTGGTGAAAGAAGCTATTGAAAAGAAATGCGACTTAATCATTTCGCATCATCCTCCCATCTTTCACGGGCTCAAACAGCTTACACCAAAAGGGCATGTGGAGCGGGCAATTATTCGAGCCATTAAATCCAATATTGCAATTGTGGCAATGCACACAAATTTGGATAACAGCTTATACGGTGTAAACAAAAAAATTGCAGATAAACTAGGTTTGACAAACCAGAAAATCCTACAACCGCAAAAAGGCAGGCTAAAAAAGCTGGTTACTTTTTGCCCTTTATCCAAGGCGGAAGAAGTGAGAAATGCAATGTTTGCCGGTGGAGCAGGAAAAATTGGCGATTATGGTGCATGTAGCTTTAATTTAGACGGCACCGGTACTTTTGAAGCAGGCACTGAAAGCAATCCTTATGTGGGCGAAATCGGTAAAATACATCAGGAGCCGGAAACAAGAATCGAAACCGTTGTCCCCGATCATTTGTTGGCAAACACCATTCAAGCAATGATAAAGGCACACCCGTACGAAGAGGTGGCTTATGATGTTTATCCCATAGAAAACACATATAATGAAGTAGGTTCAGGCATGCTGGGCAGCTTGAAAGAAGCAATTTCAGAAACGGAATTCCTTCAACTAGTGGCTGATACATTTCACACAAAAGTTTTACGTCACACAAAGTTTTTAGATAAGAAAATCCAAAATATCGCACTATGCGGTGGAGCCGGTTCATTTTTGCTAAAGGCGGCAAAAGCAGCCGGAGCAGATGCATTTATTACTGCAGACGTAAAATATCATGAATTTTTTGATGCCGATAATTCACTGTTATTTGTGGATGCAGGGCATTTTGAAACTGAACAATTTACGAAAGATTTGATTGCTGAGATATTAAGAAAAAAAATTCCTAATTTTGCAGTCCGGTTTTCGGAGGTAAATACCAATGCGGTTGAATATTTTTCAAATAGAAATCTTTAAGGACTATGACAAAAGAAAAGAAAGCAAAAAAAGATATAGTAGAAGAAACTCCTATATCAGAAGAATTACTTGAAAAGAGTATTGAAAATAAACTCATTTCATTATATACATTACAACAGATTGACTCACAAATTGATAAGATACGTATTATCAGAGGTGAGTTGCCTTTGGAGGTACAAGACCTCGAAGACGAGGTAGCAGGACTTGATACCAGAATAGAAAACTTTGAAAACGACATTGCTGCGTTAAATCAAAATATTAATGACAGAAAGTTGGCGATGCAGGATAGTGCTGTACTCATTAAAAAATATGAAGAACAGCAAATGAATGTGCGCAATAACCGTGAATACGATTCTTTAACCAAAGAAATTGAATTTCAAGGCCTTGAAATTCAGTTATCGGAAAAGAAAATACGCGAATTCAACCAAAAACTCGAAGAGCTGCATGCAGATGTTGAGCTAGCCAAGGAAAAACGCGAAGAAAAAGTTGGTGATCTTTCAATAAAAAAAGGCGAATTGCAATCAATTATTGAAGAAACCGAAAAAGAAGAACTCGAATATACCGGCAAACTGAAAGATATTGAAGAACAAATTGAAGACCGTTTACTCATTGCCTACAAACGAATCCGACAAAGTGCACGTAACGGTTTGGCTGTAGTTCAAATTGAGCGCGATGCCTGCGGTGGATGCTTTAATAAAATCCCTCCACAGCATCAACTGGATATCCGTATGCATAAAAAGGTGATTGTTTGTGAATATTGCGGACGTATCCTTGTAGATAATCAAATTGCCGAATCTTTTCAGATTTAAGCTATTCTCATAAGAATTTAAAGGCTGTCTGAAAATTTACGGACAGCCTTTTTCATTCGCACAAATGGAAGAGGTGAAACAAATAAATCACACAGATTCTATCAAATCAAATGAATTGTTTCAGGAAATAAAGCCAGAAACATATTATAGCCGTCATCCGCGCCCTGTATTACTTGGCGATCAGCTACGAAATGCTGACAATATCGGAGCAATTATACGGCTTGCAGATAATATCGGAGCTCGTGAAGCACAGTTTATTGGTGAGGCAGAACATGTTAGCGCCACCAAAATTCAACGTTGTGCAGCCAGTAGTTATAGAAATATTCCATGGCAGTTCACAACAATCGAGGCTGTTGATAGCTTAATTGAAGAGGGTTATTCTATAGTTTGTATAGAAACAGCTGTATCTGCGGAGAATTTATTTGATGTTAAATTAGCTCGCAAAGCCGCATTTGTTGTTGGGCACGAGGTACACGGAATTCGCCCTGAACTCATGGCAAAAGCACATCAAAGCGTATATATTCCGGTTCCGGGTCCCACTCGCTCACTAAATGTAAGCCATGCCATGGCAGTTACACTTTTTGAGTGGTGGAGACAAATGCAAATTTCCAAATAACTTAAAACATGTCAATTTCAAATATTACACATATCTTTTTCGACCTCGACAATACCCTTTGGGATTTTGACAAAAGCTCGTTCGAAACACTTGTCAAAATGTATGAACATTTCAAGCTACATAAATTAGGTATTGCAAGCCCGGAAGCTTTTATCAATGAGTTTAAAGCGCATAACAGCCGATTATGGGAACAATATCGAAATGGAAAAATATCTAGAGAAATGTTGAGTTCAGTGCGCTTCAGTCAAAGTTTACAAGCTTTTAAAATAAATCCGAACGGCATGGGACACGAAATGTCCGATTTTTATTTGTCTCAATCTGCTCGCAATGTATATTTAATTGATTTTGCACATGAAATCTTAACTTATCTGCAAACACGCTATTCGCTGCATATTATCACCAACGGTTTCAATGAAGTCCAAGAAGAAAAACTAAAGAACGCTCGATTTAATGGATATTTTACGGGTATCACCACCTCGGAGCAAGCCGGCATAAATAAACCTGCCGTAGAGATTTTCAAATATGCCATGGAGCAGGCAAACGCGAAGCCCGAAGAAAGTGTAATGATTGGGGATGATTTGAAGATTGATATTGAAGGTGCGTTAAATGCACATATGCATGCAATCCTTTTTGACCGAAACAACAACTATAAGGATTTGCCTGCTTATGTACGCATTTCAGCATTGGAGCAGCTGTCTAAGCTGTTTTAATGAGGTTTGAAACTTATTTCAAGTACGCTAACAGCGTTTGTTTTCCTTTAACTTTTTCACCAAGCTGTACCTGAATTTCGGAATCTAAAGGAAGAAAAAAGTCGACGCGCGAGCCAAAGCGTATCAGTCCAAATTCATCTCCAGCATTTCCTACTTCTCCTTCTGAAGTGAAACTCACAATTCTCCTTGCCATTATTCCGGCAATTTGCCGAACCAATACTTCCCTGCCTTGTTCATCTTGAAAAACAATGCTGTTTCGTTCGTTTAATGTCGAAGATTTAGGGTGGTTTGCAAATAAAAACTCGCCCGGATGATACTTCATATACACCACTTTGGCATTAAAAGGGAACCAGTTGACATGCACATTAAAAGGAGACATAAATACAGAAATCTGTAATCGTTCATCTTTAAAATATTCAGGCTCATCTACTTTTTCAATAACCACTACCGTGCCATCCGCAGAAGAATACAACTCATTAGTTTTTGCTTTGAGCGTGCGATGTGGGACCCTAAAAAAACTCAATGTCCAAAACAGCATGCTAGCACAAACAACCGCCACTATCCAAAAAAAAGGCGACTTTGCAGGCAACAGCTTATAAGCAAGCAAGACAAGTGCTACACAAACAACTGTGGCTATTGCAATAATCGGAAGTCCCTTTTTATGTATATGCATTATAAATTATTTAGTACCAAATATATAAAAACTGACGGAATTACGAAAAAAGTAGCATCAAAGCGGTCCAACACTCCCCCATGTCCGGGTATTAAAGTGCCGGAATCTTTTACTCCCGCTTCCCTTTTTAGTTTGGATTCTGTAAGATCACCCAAAGTCCCCATAATTACAACAATAAGGGCAATATATATCGCATCTTTCATTTCTATCCAAGGGCTCAAACTGGCTACCAAATAGGCAGCCAACAAAGTTGCCAAAAGCCCACCAATGCTTCCCTCCCAGCTTTTTTTAGGTGAAACCCGTTCAAAAAGACGATGTTTCCCTATAGAAACGCCAACCAAGTATGCGAAAATATCGTTTATCCAAATAAAACCGATTACAATCAACAGCAATATAGGACCGGCCATTGGTCCCACTACATCAGCACGGTAATAAAACAGCATTAAGGCTGAAGGAATTGCAACAAAAAGCATGGTGAGCCAATGCAGGCTAACTATTGTATCAAATTGATAACGCCTACTGAACAATGCAATAATCATAGGGAAAATCAACAGCACCAAAATCCAACTCAAAGCCTTAAACTCAAGCCATTGTACCGCCACTCCAGCTGCAACAATATATACTAGAAGTGATGGTATGCTGTGATAAAAACGCTTGGTCTTTTTAATTTTAATCCGTTTATGAAGCCGAATTATCTCGGAACTGCCAATGAGTACAACAATTAGCATAACC
Source organism: uncultured Lentimicrobiaceae bacterium (assembly GCA_964592175.1). GTDB lineage: Bacteria > Bacteroidota > Bacteroidia > Bacteroidales > F082 > JALNZU01. The sequence goes on along the minus strand of CAZQBU010000025.1, from coordinate 1,823 downwards.
AAGGACAACAGCTCAACGGAGTATATGATTGAGCCCAGCATAATGATGCCAAATATAAGTCCGTAAAAGGTTCTGGTTAATAGGTTTTTCATACAAATGAATCGCTAACTATTTGGCTTTACTTATGCTGTTAAAACAATTTACAAATCATCAATCAAAAAGAGGTATACGGATTTGGGTCCGTGTGCTCCGTGTACTAGGGTCTTCTCTATATCGGCTGTACGGCTGTTGCCCGTAATAAAACTTAGTTGGGGTGGCAAGCCATTCGTATACTTCAGCTTCAGTTCACGCATCACATCTTTGATGGTGGCACGCACTTGTGAGCTGTATGCCAATACGAGATGTATGTCAGGCAAAGAAAATATTTCACGACTGCCCGCATTTGAATCGGATACGACTATGGTGCCAGTGGAAGCAATTAAACTTTCACAAGCTGTAAGGCTTACTAAAGGCGATTCGTCGCCGGCTGCCTCCTTAAAAAAGGGGATTTCAGCTGTTGAAAGTAAGCTCTCCAAACTTTGGTTTTGACACCAAAGCGAGCTCCACTGCATTTCATCAATGAGGTCGCTTAAATTATTAACAAACTCTTGCTCATTCTCACAATACACGAATAAGCCTCCGGCATGTATTAATTCTTTTGCAAACTGTACCTCCGGATCGTCTTCCTCATTTGTTTTAAGCACCCTGACAGAAACATCCACATTTTGATAAGGGTTTTCACGTTTATCAATCAGTGCATTTCGCACTTTGGTTAATATTTGTTCCTTTGGTGTACTTTCTTTCATGATGTTTCAGCTTCATCCGTTTCACTAACAACTTCTATATCAGCTTTGGGTTCTTCGGTAACCTCCTCTGCTACAGGGACTTCTTCATCAACCATAATTTCATCCCATTTTCTTTTTCCAAAGATATCTTCCAAATCTTCCCTAAAGATAACTTCTTTTTCCAATAAGCGCATGGCAAGTTGTGTAAGTCCTTCTTTATTTTGTTTTAAAATCTCCACTGCCTTTTGGTATGCCTCTTCAACGATTTCACTTATTTCTTTATCAATCAGCTCATTTGTCTTTTCACTAAAAGGCTTGTTAAATGCATATTCCTGCTGTCCTGTGGAGTCATAAAAGCTTACATTACCAACTTTTTTACTCAATCCATAATATGTGACCATTGCATAAGCTTGTTTGGTCACTTTCTCAAGGTCATTTAAGGCTCCCGTAGATATTTTTCCAAAGACCACATCTTCTGCTGCCCTACCTCCCAGCGTAGCCACCAGCTCATCAAACAGTTGGTCGTATGTGGTAATTGATCTTTCTTCGGGCAGATACCAAGCCGCACCAAGCGATTTTCCTCGCGGTACGATAGTCACTTTCACAAGTGGATGCGCATGCTCAACCAACCAGCTGACAGTAGCATGACCGGCTTCGTGAAATGCCACCACCTTCTTCTCTGAAGGTGAAATAATTTTATTTTTCTTTTCCAGCCCGCCAATAATACGGTCGATGGCGTCCATAAAGTCCTGTTTGGAAATACTTTTATGATTATGGCGTGCCGCTATTAGTGCTGACTCATTGCATACATTGGCGATATCTGCACCGGAAAAACCGGGTGTTTGACGAGCAAGAAAGTCTTTATCCACATCGCCTGCCAGCTTAAGCGGGCGCATATGCACCTCAAAAATCTCTTTTCTGCCTTCCAAATCGGGCAGTTCAACATAAATTTGTCGGTCAAAACGTCCGGCACGCATTAAGGCGCGGTCTAAGATATCGGCACGGTTGGTAGCAGCCAGCACAATAACTCCGGAGTTTGTTCCAAAACCATCCATCTCA
>CAZQBU010000024.1:29838-37858 GCA_964592175.1 uncultured Lentimicrobiaceae bacterium | reverse complement strand
ACTTAAAATCCTTTGGCCATTGCGGCCGTACCGGTTCGATTCCGGTCTCGGGTACCAATAAAAAACCTGAATTACTTCAGGTTTTTTTATTTTATCTATCTTCTTCCAAAGGCTTTATATCCGAATCATGCCAGCTGGCATACATCGTATACGACTTGGCAATACGCTGCACCTCCCCCTCCAATAGTTCACGGTCAATGGATTTTATCTTTCGAGCAGGAATACCGGCATACACACTGCCTGATTCAATACGCGTATTTTTCGAAACCACCGCGCCTGCAGCAATAATCGAATTACTTTCCACAACCACATCATCCATCACGATGGCACCCATTCCTATGAGTACATTATCGTGAATGGTACAGCCGTGCACAATAGCATTATGTGCAATAGAGACATTATCTCCAATGGTAACAGGAGATTTTTTATAGGTGCAATGTATGATAGCACCATCTTGTATGTTGACGTTATTACCTATTTTAATAAAATGCACATCGCCACGTACCACCGCATTAAACCATACGCTGCAGTTGTCGCCCATGACAACATCACCAATTACTGTGGCGTTTTCAGCAAGAAAGCAGTTTTTCCCAAATACGGGAGATATTCCTTTTATCGGACGTATTAAAGCCATTTTATTTATTCGTTTTGTGGAGGATAATCGATTGAATAGTGTAAACCGATACTTTCTTTTCGTTGAGAAGCATATTTAATAATCAAATATGCCAACTTAATCATATTGCGCAATTCACATAATTCAATCGACACCACCGATTTTTCATAAAGTTCTTCTGTTTCCTTAAATAATATATCAAGCCGCTCGTTCGCACGCTTTAGTCGTAAATCGGAACGTACAATACCTACATAATTACTCATGATAGATTGCAATTCCTTTTTACTTTGTGTAATAAGCACCATTTCTTCGTTCAATACCGTTCCTTCGGCATTCCATTCGGGTATATTCGTCTGAAATTCAATGTTATGTATCTTAGCAATTGCATCCTTACCGGCATTATGTGAAAATACAAGCGCTTCAAGCAAGGAGTTAGATGCCAGCCTATTAGCTCCATGAAGTCCGGTAGAAGCTACTTCTCCGGAGGCATAAAGATTTTTGATGTTGGTACGTCCGAATGCATCGGTTTTAATGCCTCCGCACATATAATGTGCTGCCGGTACTACAGAAATCATTTCTTTCATGATATTAATGCCGATGCTGAGACATTTGGCATGAATTCCCGGAAAATGATGTAAAATTTCATGTTCCGATATATGTCGTGCATCCAGATATACATATTCACTACCGGAGAGTTTCATTTCGTTATCGATGGCACGCGCCACAATATCTCGTGGAGCCAAAGAGCCGCGAGAATCATACTTTTGCATGAACTCATTTCCATGCTGATCTTTTAATATCGCACCGGCGCCTCGGAGTGCTTCGGTAATTAAAAAAGACGGCTTTTCTTTTGGATTATAAAGCGATGTAGGATGAAACTGCACAAATTCCATATGGTCTACAATCCCTTTTGCTCTATAAAACATAGCCACCCCATCTCCTGTGGCAATTACGGGATTGGTAGTCGTTTGATACACATTTCCGGCACCGCCAGTGGCTATCATAGTAGTTTTTGCCAGTATCACATCGATGTTTCCGGTATCGGGATCAAGCACATAAGCGCCATAGCATTGGATATCGGTATGCGTACGTCGTACGATGCTTCCCAAATGGTGCTGTGTTATCAAGTCGAGGGTAAAATGATTTTCCCTTATTTCGATATTCGGATGTATTTTCACCTTATCAGTCAATGCACGTTGTATCTCTGCTCCGGTTTTATCACGATGGTGGAGTACCCTTGATTCGGAATGACCGCCTTCTTTGGCTAATGAATACTTACCCGAATCTTCCTGATCGAAATGGGTTCCCCAATTTATCAGTTCTTTTACACGTTCTGTTGACTCGGTAATGGTCATGCGTACAATATCTTCGTCATTCAGCATGCTCCCGGCAACGAGGGTATCCCGAATATGCTTGTCATAGGTATCCGGGTTATACATCACTGCGGCAATGCCTCCTTGAGCGTACCAAGTAGCCGTTTCCGTGATATTGGTTTTACTCAAAATCAGCACCTTGCCATGGTCTGCCACCTTTAGTGCAAAACTAAGACCGGCAATGCCTGTTCCGATAACCAAAAAGTCAACTTGGTGTTGCATGGCTTATAAATCCAGTAAAACTTCATACGGATCGCGAGATCCAAACAGCATACGAGACGGATTTTCAAGCATTTCTTTTACTGTCACCAAAAAGCCAACCGATTCACGTCCGTCGATAATACGGTGGTCATAACTCAATGCAATATACATCATGGGGCGTATCTCCACCTTGCCATTTAAAGCAATCGGGCGCTCCACAATATTATGCATTCCAAGAATGGCCGATTGCGGTGGATTGATAATGGGTGTAGACATCATGCTTCCAAAGATACCGCCATTGGTAATGGTGAAAGTACCCCCACTCATTTCGTCCAACGTGAGTTTGTTATCACGTGCTTTTGTTGCAAGCTCTTTCACAGCAAGCTCAATCTGTGCCAGGCTGAGTGTTTCGGCATTCCGAATTACCGGCACTACCAAGCCTTTCGGACCGGATACGGCAATGCTTATATCAACAAAATCGAAAGATACGATATCGTCACCATCGATTTGTGCATTAACCTGTGGATACAATCTCAGCGCTTCGGTTACAGCTTTGGTAAAGAACGACATAAATCCTAAGCCCACTTGATGGGTTGAATGGAATACTTCTTTATATTTTGCTCGAAGGTCCATGATTGGTTTCATGTTCACTTCATTGAAAGTAGTCAGCATGGCAGTTTCATTTTTCACTGAAACCAAACGTTCTGCTACTTTTTTACGCAAGGTGGTCATTCGTCTGCGCTCGCTGTCGCGTGTACCTCCCCAAGATGGTGTGGCAGCTTGTTTGGGAGCAGCTGCAGCAGGCGATTGTGACGCAAAATATTGAAGGTCTTTTCTGCCAAAACGATAATTCTTTACCATTTCTATCAGCTGTGCTTCATTGATATTTTGCTCTGCCATCAGCATACGAGCCAAAGGCGATATATTCAAATCAACTGTAGCTGCCGACTCGGGGCTTGCTTTGGATGCTTCAGCAGCTTTCGGCTCTTCTTTGGCAGCTGCCGGAGCAGCTTCAGCAGTAGCCGGACTCTCCTTCTTGGCCACATGACCCGCAGGTGCTTCTGCAGGCTCAATCATTGCGATAAGTGTACCCACTTCAATGGTTTCACCCTCTTCAACTTTATGATAAAGTATACCTGATTCTTCGGCAGCAATACTTAAAGTTGCTTTATCTGAATCAATTTCGGCAATTTCTTGATTCTTTTCTACATAAGCACCATCTTCTACCAGCCAGTTTGCCAGCTGTACTTCGGTAATTGATTCACCCGGGCTTGGAACTTTAATTTCTATCATAATTTGTTCTTTTTAGGCTTAGCCTGCTTAATTCATGAATTTAATAAATGCTTTTTTAAAATTACTATTAAAACCTACTAACGCAATGTACATTAGCTTATTACAATAAAGCTAGATTGATAAGCTTATGAATTGGTGAATTATGCAGGTTACCGGTATTTTTAATCTTTGTTCACATCAAGTTTTCTGATTGCGTTATGGAACTTACTGTCAATCATATCCACCTTCAGCTCTTTTAATTCTTTCTCAAACGATTTCCATCTGTTTCCAATACAAATCATGCCGCAGTCCTCATCTACCAATGGGCAATCGCAAGCATGGAATGCCTTATCCAGAATCTTTTGTTGACGAATCACATGGAATTTGGACGAGCCTGTTGAGGGGCTGCCACTTGCTGGACGTGCAATCATTCGGAATTTCACATCTTTGAACGCATGTTCAATAAAATGGTAAGCTCCCATATTCAGTGGTTCTTCTTGTACCCATAAATAAGTTTTGGCATTTACGTATTTTGCAATCAGCTCACGCATTTGTTCTACCGGCAAGGGGTACAGCTGTTCAATACGGATGATTGCCGTATCATCTTTTCCAAGTTTTTCTTGCTCTTCCAACAAATCATAATATACTTTGCCGGAGCAGAAAATCAAGCTCTTCACTTTAGATACATCAGCGTTTACATCATCAATTAATTCTTGGAACTTACCGTTTACCAGCTCATCAATGGATGACACACATTTTGGATGGCGCAGCAATGATTTTGGTGTAAAAATAACCAAGGGTTTACGAAACTCACGATTCAGCTGACGGCGTAAAATATGATAAAAGTTAGCAGGTGTAGTACAATTTGCCACTTGCATATTGTTTTCGGCACATAGAGTCAGGAAGCGCTCGATGCGTGCACTTGAGTGCTCCGGTCCTTGTCCTTCGTATCCATGAGGAAGAAGCACCACCAAATCGTTCATCACATTCCATTTCTCTTCGGCACTGCTGATAAACTGATCGAATATAATTTGTGCACCATTGTTAAAATCACCAAACTGTGCTTCCCAAATAGTAAGTGTATAGGGCGAAGCAAGTGAATATCCATACTCAAACCCCAATACTCCATACTCAGATAATAAGGAGTTATACACATCGAAGCGTGCTTGATTTTCGTCCAAGTTATTTAGTGGAATATATTCCTTTTCCGAGTTTTCAACGCGCAGCACGGCATGTCGATGCGAGAAGGTACCTCGTCCAACATCCTGACCACTCAGCCTAACCGGATGTTTTTCAACAAGTAAGCTGCCGTATGCCAGCAACTCTCCCATTGCCCAGTCAATCTGCTTCTTTTCAAAGTACATCTTATGTCTTTGCTCTTGTAGCGATACTGTTTTGCGGAAAAAGCGTAAGTCATCCGGTAGCTTGGTCAGCTTTTCGGCTATTTCATCTAATTTCTTTTTGTCAAATCCGGTTTTTGGCGAAGACATGAAGTCATCTTTAGTGGCTTTACGTATCCCTTTCCAAGTTTCATGCGCAAAATTGGAAAGCTGAGTCTTTTCCAACTGCTTGGCAACCTTCAGGCTTTCTTCCAACTTTTGCATATGTTGATTTTCTTGCTCATCCACTTCTTGCTGTGTAATCACACCTTCGGCAATCAGCTGTTTTGCATAAATATCTCTCGGATTGGGGTGCTTTTCAATAATCTTATATAATAATGGTTGTGTAAAACGTGGTTCATCTCCTTCATTATGTCCGTATTTACGGTAGCAAAGCAAATCGATATATACGTCTTTATTAAACTTATTTCGAATTTCCACAGCCATTTCCATTGCATAAACCACCGCTTCCGGATCGTCACCATTCACGTGAAACACAGGCGATTGTGTAACTTTTGCAATATCAGTACAATATATACTTGATCGGGCATCCAGATAATCGGTGGTAAATCCGACCTGATTATTAATAACAATATGTATGGTTCCACCGGTTTTATATCCTTTCAGCTCCGACATTTGGGCAACCTCATATACAATGCCTTGTCCGGCAATGGATGCGTCACCATGGATTAAGATGGGTATTACTTTACTGAAATCGCCCTCATATTCCAAGTCTACTTTAGCACGTGCAATACCTTCTACAACAGGATTTACCGTTTCAAGATGTGAAGGATTTGGGCTTAAAGTCAGTTTTACTGTTTGTCCATTTGTTGCTTTACGTTCAATCGTATGTCCCATATGATATTTCACGTCTCCCAACAAGGTTTCGTCTTCATATTCCTTTCCTTCAAACTCATTAAAGATATCTTGATAAGGCTTACGCAAGATATTAGCCAGCACATTCAGTCTGCCTCGATGTGCCATACCGATAACAAGTTCTTTTGCTCCCATTTCGGCACTTTTTTCAAGCAATGCTTCAAGTCCGGGTATAAGCGAATCGCCTCCTTCGAGTGAAAATCGCTTTTGTCCGGGGAAGCGTGTATGGCTAAACTTTTCGAAGTTAACGGCTCTATCCAGTTTTTGGAGAATAAATCGTTTATCTTCGGCAGTATAAACCGGACGATTACGAATCGGCTCCATCCTTTTAATCAACCAATCAACCAGCTCGAGGTTTCTGATAAACATAAACTCAGCTCCAAAAGAGCGACAATATGTATCTTCGAGTGTAGAAATGATTGTTCGCAGGCTTGCGGCTCCCAGCCCCACTTCGCTTCCGGCTTGAAAGACACTATCCAAGTCTTTTTCTGTCAGGCCGAAATTTTCTATATCCAGTGTAGGGCTGTAGGTACGGCGTTTACGCACCGGATTTGTTCGGGTAAACAAATGCCCGCGTTTGCGGTAATCATCAATCAGATTAAGCACCTTAAATTCACTTGGCGTCACTTGTTCGGGCTCTGCGGTAGGCTTATAGCTTTTTGCCGCAAAATCAAAGCCTTCAAAAAATCGCCTCCAAGCCGGGTCAACCGTTTCAGGATTATTTTTAAACTCTTGATATAAGTCCTCAATAACCCGGGGATCGCTACTGTTCAAAAAGGAATATGTATCCATGTAAAAGTTGCTTTAAATTTATTGCAAAATTAGAAATAATTCAGGACATCACATGCCGAAATCGTTTGCAAGCGTTAAGAAAACTAAAAAGTAAGATTATTATGTATGTTTTTAACACTTGGAGCGTAACAAATCTTATTATATGTGCATCAATTTAAAAAAAAGCGGCTATTCCGATAAACAGAACAGCCGCATAAACGTCCTTAAAAAAAACTTATCTTATTCCGGATGGATTGCTTCAACGGGGCAAACATCTGCACAAGCTCCACAATCTGTACACAGATCCGGGTCAATTACATAAATATCACCTTCGGAGATTGCTTCAACTGGACATTCGTCAATGCAAGTACCACATGCCGTGCAATCATCTGTTATTACATATGCCATAACCTTAATATTTTTAAGTTGAACAATATATTTTCACTGCAAAGATATAACACTTATCACATACAAGACACATAAATGCATAATTTATAGCCTGTCTAAATTAGACTTTTACTTGCAAATTCCCTGCTAATTGTAGGCTTAGGCTTGTTTTGAATTTAGACTGATTATAAAATAGCATATCATTTTTTAAGTTTCTAATCATATTTTAAATTACAACATATTGTGATTCTGTATATTACATGCAAAAGCTTAACTTTTTTCTTTCTGAGGTAAATTTATATAATAAGGAGGCATGTATGGGAAGCAGATGAAAGTTCGTAACTTTGCATCAATATAAAATTTTGTTTTATGACAAGTCAAAACAATAAAATTATTGAACTCGAACAGGTAGTGATTCGTTTTGCCGGCGATTCCGGTGACGGTATGCAGCTGACCGGTTCGTTATTCTCTGATTCAACGGCTTTCGCCGGTAACGATTTTGCTACTTTCCCGGATTATCCTGCTGAAATCAGGGCGCCTCAAGGTACTGTTTCAGGTGTTTCGGGCTTTCAGATTCATTTTGGTCAAAAAACGGTACACACTTCCGGTGACCTTGCTGATATATTAGTAGCCATGAACCCCGCTTCGCTCAAAGCTAATATGCGTTGGCTTAAGAAGGATGCCATTATTGTGGTGGATGCAGATGCATTCGTTGAAAGAGGCCTTGAAAAAGCAGGCTATACCAGCGACCCGACCACAGATGGAAGCTTAAGTGGTTATAAGATACTACGTACTCCTATCTCCACTTTAACAAGAGAGGCTGTAAAAGAGCTCGACTTAGACCAAAAGACCACGCTCAAGTCGAAGAATATGTTTGCCCTCGGCATGATTATGTTCATGTTTAGCCGCGACACCAAAATGATTCATGAGTACTTTGAAGATCGATTCAAAGCGAATCCATTGGTTGTTGAAGCAAACAAGCTGGTGTTGGAAGCCGGATATAATTATGGCGACACAGTCGAATTGATTGGGAATGTATTTAAGGTAGAGCCTGCTCCGCTTGAAAAAGGAACTTACCGGAATATCACCGGAAATATCGCCACAGCTTGGGGCTTTATTGCAGCTTCCGAGCGCAGCGGTCGCCCCTT
>CAZQBU010000024.1:0-29828 GCA_964592175.1 uncultured Lentimicrobiaceae bacterium | reverse complement strand
CCTTGTTCTTAGGGTCCTACCCCATTACGCCTGCCACCGAGATACTCCAAGAGCTTGCAACACACAAAAGCCTGGGCGTGAAAGCCTTTCAGGCTGAAGACGAAATTGCAGGTGTAGTATCTACACTCGGTGCCAGCTTTGCGGGCTCACTCCCCATTACCACCACCAGCGGTCCCGGCTTATCGCTCAAATCGGAAGCTATCGGACTAGCCGTGATGACAGAGCTGCCCATCGTTATTGTAGACGTACAGCGAGGAGGTCCATCAACAGGACTGCCTACCAAATCAGAACAAAGTGATTTGATGCAAGCACTCTTTGGACGTAATGGAGAAGCGCCGGTAATTGTATTAGCTGCAAAAAGCTCTTCAGACTGTTTTTATAGTGCTTATGAAGCTGCCAAGCTGACCCTAGAGCATATGACACCGGTTATTCTTTTGACAGACGGCTCACTTGCAAACGGTTCAGAAGTGTTTAAAATACCTAAAGTAGCTGATTTACCATCTATTATACCTCCACTGGCTGAAGCCAATGATCCGGATTATATGCCCTATAAGCGTGATGAGCAAAAGCTGAATCGTAAATGGGCAATACCCGGCACAGAAGGGTTACGTCACAGAATTGGTGGCTTGGAAAAAGCTGACGGCAGCGGAAATGTATCGCACGACCCGCTAAACCACCAAAAGATGACCTACTTCAGAGAAGAAAAGGTACAGCGTGTTGCAAATTATATACCCAAACAACAAATAATAGGCTCGGAAGATGCTGAGTTATTGGTTGTGAGCTGGGGTGGCACCTACGGCGTAATGCTTACAGTAGTGGAAAAGATGCAGCAGCAAGGAAAATCCATTGCATTGGCGCATTTCAAACATATTATGCCGCTACCTAAAAATACAGAAGAGGTATTCACACGCCATAAGAAAATTGTCGTTTGTGAAATAAACAACGGACAATTTGTAAAATACTTACGCATGAACTATCCACAGTTCAAGTACGAACAATATAATAAGATTCAAGGATTGCCCTTTATGGTAGCAGAGCTTGAAGACAAATTTAATGAACTTCTTAATAAATAAGCCATGGAAAATCAAACTATAAAAGCGCCTATTCAGCTTACAAAAGAAGATTTCGCCAGTGACCAAATGGTTAAATGGTGCCCGGGATGTGGTGACCACGCCATCCTTCGCGCAGTGGAAAACGTATTTCCTAACTTAGGTATTCCCAAAGAAGATTTTGTAGTGGTATCCGGTATCGGATGCTCCTCACGCTTCCCATATTATATGAATACTTATGGAATTCATGGCATACATGGACGTGCCGCCGCCTTGGCTTCAGGAGTGAAATTAAGCAACCCGAATCTAAGTGTGTGGATGATTACCGGTGATGGCGACAGCATGGCAATTGGAGGAAACCATTTTATACATGCCGTACGCAGAAATATCGATTTTAACTTATTGTTGTTCAACAATAAAATCTACGGATTGACAAAAGGTCAATATTCGCCTACCACACCGCAAGGCACGAAAACTAAAACAAGCCCTCAAGGATCATATGAGAAACCGTTTAATCCGGGTGAGCTGGTTATAGGTGCTCAAGGTAATTTTTTCGCACGTGTGATTGATACAAATCCTAGAATGATGACAGCTGTATTTATTGAAGCAGCAAAGCACAAAGGCACTTCCGTAGTGGAAATCCTTCAAAATTGCGTGATATTTTTCAATAAAGCACATGAACTCATCACCGGACGTGAAACGAAAGACGAAAACCAGTTGTTGCTCGAACATGGCAAACCTTTAATCTTCGGAAAAGAAAAGAATAAGGGAATCATACTGAAAGACTCACATCTTCAGGTGGTTACAATAGGAGAAAACGGCATTACCGAAGCCGATATACTAGTTCATGATCAGCATGAAAAAGACCCCGGAATTCATATGATGCTTGCACGTATGATGCCGCCCGAATACCCGGTGGCACTCGGAGTAATTCGCTCGATAGCCGCTGTAACCTATGAACGCGCCATGGAAGACACAATTACCCACGAAAAAGCTACATCTGATATTAAATCTGTAGATGATTTGCTGCATAGTGGTGCAACCTGGGAAATTAAGTAATAGACAGCTTTGTTTTCATAAATACAAATCCCGTTTCAGTGTAACAATTGAAGCGGGATTTAATTTTTAGCCCAATTAAAAATGAAATACGTAATTTTACACAATGATTGCGCAGTTTGAGGAGTATATTAAACAACACAAGCTTTTTAAAGCAGATGAACAGCTACTGCTAGGCTTTAGCGGCGGGCGCGATTCAGTGGTCTTGGCACAGCTGCTTAAAAGCTGCGGTTATTCCTTCAGCTTGGCACACTGCAACTTTCAATTAAGGGCTGAAGAATCAGAGCAGGATGCCTCGTTTTCTGAAAAATATGCTGCTACAAATGGGCTGCCCTTCTTCCAAAAGCGTTTCGACACCCTGCAGTATGCGGAAGACAATAAAATTTCTGTTCAGATGGCAGCACGCGAGCTTCGCTTTGAATGGTTTGACAGCCTTTGCAAAACACATGGCTTCACAAAAATTGCTTTGGCACATCATGCCGATGATCAGATTGAAACATTTTTCATCAACCTCATCCGTGGCAGCAGCCTCGGTGGGCTGAAAGGGATGAAAGCTTCTCAAAATAATATCGTTCGCCCTTTGCTGTTTGCATCCCGCAAACAAATTGATGCATATATCGAACAACAACATTTAAACTATAGAGAAGACAACAGCAATAAAGAAACCGATTATCTACGCAATAAAATACGGCATCTGCTTATCGAAAGATATAGTGAAATGCATCCCAATGCCATTGAAGGATTGCTTCGCTCAATGGAACTGCTTGCCGAAGACCATTTGTTATTTCAAACATTGGTAGATAAAGAAAAAGAGCGACTTCTACATCCTACACAAAACGGATACTTCATCGAAAGATCGCAGCTGATCAGCCATCCGGGCCGCCAGTCTTTATTATATGCACTTTTACGCGATTTTGGATTTAATACAGCCCAAGTTAAAAGCATCCGGTATGCGTTGGATGCACAACCGGGGGCAAAATTTATTGCTGACGAATTTATTTTACATATCAACAGCCAAGGCATTGAAATTCAAAGAATAGAAACTGCAGATACCAAGACGGAAGTAAAAATTGAAGAAGAAACCAAGGAAGTACATATTCCACTGCACTTGAAGCTTCAGTATATTAAAAGGAGTGAAATAGATTCATTGAATCAAGGCAATCAGATTGCTTTTTTCGACAAAAGCAAGCTGAGATATCCCTTATTTATTCGCATTTGGCAATTTAGCGACCGTTTTCATCCTTTCGGGATGAAAGGCAGCAAGCTTTTAAGTGACTTTTTCATTGACCTCAAGCTCACGGCTACACAAAAAGCAGCAAGCCTTGTACTTACCGATGCCGAAAACAATATTTTATGGGTGATAGGGCGACGAAGCGACAACCGTTTCAAGGTGGAAGATAATACAGATGAAGTGCTGCGAATCGAAATTGTGTCATAACGCCTTATTTAGAAACATCTCTAAATAACAAGCCCTCAAATTGCGTAAATTTCAATGAAATTACGATGATTACTACTCTTGGCGCAACCAAAATGCTTTATGAGTTGTCTATTAAAGGTTATAAAAATTCTAAAAGCGGCAGCTTAGGTGCCGTTTAATGGTGATAAATTGTATTTTTGCAGGATTCTGAAATTTAAACGCATGAAAAGGAAAGTATTGCATCTCATCTCTACACTAATTTTATTGTTCCCATTATTTGTATCCGGGCAAATTCTAGAGCCGGTCAAGTGGAGCTATTCTACTGAATCATTGGGCAACAATGAATACAACTTAATTTTTATTGCTGATATTGATGCGAAATGGCATCTTTATTCGCAAGATATTCCCATGTCGCCACCGGCAACTACCTTCAGCTTTGAGGCTGCTAACACCTATGAATTGATAGGGGATGTTACCGAGTCTGAATCAGTTGAACAGTACGATCCCAACTTCGAGATGGTACTGAAATTCTTCTCCAACCGGGCTACCTTCAAGCAAAAGGTAAAGCTACTCAGCGATCAGCCCGTCGAAGTAAGCGGCATGATTGAATTCATGTGCTGCGATGATACGCGTTGCCTCCCTCCCACCGAGGAAGATTTCAGCTTTAAGCTGCAGGGCGATGCAGTAGTTGCAGCCAGCCCCGACTTTGAAGTGGCAGCCGCTACCGCACAAGGAGTTGTGGAACCGGTGACTTGGAACTATTTCATTGAAAACTTTGACGGCAAAAGCTTCGACCTAGTGTTTGAAGCCCTTATCGACGATGGTTTCCACCTATATGCAACAGATATACCGGAAGACGGTCCGCTACCAACAGAGTTCAGCTTCGAAGAATCAAGCAATTACAAGCTTGATAAGGATATAGTTGAAGCTACTGAAGGCATTGTCAAGTATGACGATATCTTTGAAATGGACATTAAGTCGTATGAAAAAAAGGCTTTATTCAAACAACATATCACATTTAAAAAAGATAAATCATTCCCCATAGTAGGTGAAATTGCCTATATGGTTTGTAACGACATAGGATGTATTGCGCAATACCACGACTTTGAAATCAATTATGCCGGGAAAGGACAAATTTCGGATGAAGCACTTTCAATCCAAGAAGATATTGATACCGAAGCCCCCATTACCGAAGGCGGTAAAAAGTCAAATTTATGGGGATTCTTCTTCTTATCCTTTTTGGGAGGTTTGGCTGCTATCTTAACTCCTTGTGTGTTCCCAATGATTCCGATGACGGTTTCTTTCTTTATGAAGGATCCGGAGCATGTGGCTCAAGGACGTATACAAGCAATTATTTACGGTATAGCCATTATCGCGATTTATTCGTTAATCGGCTCCGTATTGGCTGTTGTTGCCGGACCCGATATTGCCAACTGGCTAAGTACACACTGGCTGCCTAACGTATTGTTTTTTGTTATCTTTTTTGTGTTTGCTGCATCGTTCTTCGGGATGTTTGAAATCACACTTCCCCACTGGCTTGTAAACAAATCGGATGCAAGAGCCGACCAAGGCGGCGTGATGGGACCTGTATTTATGGCACTCACCCTCGTATTGGTTTCCTTCAGCTGTACCGGACCTATCGTAGGAACAATTTTAGTGGAGTCGGCAGGCGGACAAGTGATAAAACCCATTATCGGTATGCTCGGCTTTTCTCTTGCATTTGCTCTACCGTTTACGCTTTTCGCATTCTTCCCCTCATGGCTGAGCGGACTACCAAAATCAGGCGGATGGCTCAACTCGGTAAAGGTAATCTTAGGATTCCTTGAGCTTGCCTTAGGATTGAAGTTCTTAAGCATCGCCGACCAAACCTATCACTGGGGCTTACTCGACAGAGAAGTATATCTCGCATTATGGATAGTGATTTTCTTCCTCATGGGATTGTATCTATTAGGCAAAATCAAGTTTGCTCACGACTCGGATGTGAAGTTTATCAGCGTGCCACGCCTCATGCTTGCCATTATAACCTTCTCTTTTGTGGTATACCTTATCCCAGGCATGTTTGGCGCACCGCTCAAAGCACTGTCAGGCTATATGCCACCGATGCATACACATGACTTCGACTTGAATAAAATCATACGCGATAATGCACGATTGGTGACCATGGGAGCTGCTTCCGGAGGTGAGTCAGCAAGCAAGCGACACGAAATGTGCGACACACCCAAATACCATGAAATACTGCATCTGCCACATGGCTTGGAAGGCTATTTCGATTATGAGCAAGGACTTGAATGTGCCATCGCACAAAATAAACCCATCTTCATGGACTTTACCGGACACGGATGCGTAAACTGCCGTGAGATGGAATCAAACGTATGGAGCGACCCGCGTGTACTACGTATTTTAAGCGAGGAATATTTAATCATTGCATTATATGTGGATGATAAAACATCGCTAAAAGAAGAAGATTGGATTACATCCGAGTATGACGGAAAAGTTAAAAAATCCATCGGCAAGAAGTTTGCTGACTTCCAAATCAGTAAATTCAACGTAAACGCACAACCTTATTATGTGCTGCTCGGTCATGAAAATGATGTGCTGGTACAGCCACGTGCTTATAATTTGAATGTAGATGAATTTGTGAAATTCCTTGAACAAGGAGTACAAAACTTTAAAGAAGGAAAAGTAGCATTCTATATGCAATAAAATACGAACAGAGAATGGAAAGGCTGTCGAAAGGCAGCCTTTTTTTATCGCTAGCCGGTTTTCAATAAAAAAATCAAAGATTGAAGCTTGAGCAAATCATAAAAAACATACTTTCGCACAGCTATTATTCAACAAAATGTGGAAGCTGCTTAAAAATATAAAACCCGATTATTTTGTACTGCTCATTTTTGTGGTAGTCGCATTGGCATATTTCTTTCCACAACTTGCCTTTTCGCCCCATATCCCCTTAAAGCAAATTATCAGCATAGGCATCACACTGATTTTCTTCTTTTATGGGCTGAAGCTGCGCATTCAAGACATAAAAAAAGACTTGAATAATGCCCGTTTGCATGTTTTAATTCAGTTGTCAACCTTCTTACTTTTCCCACTGCTGGTATTAGCTGCAAAACCATTTATCCAAAGTGCCGACAAACAAATTATTTGGTTGGCTTTTATGTTTTTGGCAGCCTTACCCTCCACCGTTTCTTCTTCGGTAGTAATGGTGTCTATTGCAAGGGGTAATGTACCCGCCTCCATTTTTAATGCAACCATTTCGGGGCTAATAGGAATCGTGCTAACACCCTTGTGGATGGGCCTTTTTGTATCACAAAATGAAATTCAGTACGAATGGGGTCCAATTTATATTAAGCTGCTGACAGAAATACTGGTTCCGGTAATACTCGGAATTGTTTTGCAATATTATGTTCCATATTTCCATAATTTTACTCAAAAGTTCAAAACCACATTTACCAGATTTGATCAGTTTATTATTTTACTGATTGTATATGAAAGCTTTGCCGCCTCATTTAAAGCCAAGGTATTTTCGGTGGTAAGCGCATGGGATTTGAGTTTGGTGATTTTCTTTTCAATAGCCTTATTTTATATCGTATATTTCATTACAGAACGTATTGCTAAAATATTGCGTTTCAATACTAAAGACACAATTACGCTGCAGTTTAGCGGGACAAAAAAATCCTTGCTTCATGGAACGGTTTTCTCGGAAGTTATTTTTGGTGCAAGCGCAATGCCTATCGGAATTATTTTACTTCCTATTATGATTTTCCATGCATTTCAGCTGTTTGCAATTAGTGTCATCGCCACCCGAAAAGGCGCACGCATTGGAGATGAGTGAGATTTAGCCTGCTTAGATATGTATTTTAAAATCAGTAATACAGTCATGTTTATTACACATTAGTTGCCCCGAAGCAAGCTCATCAATTCATTCTCGAAACAGCTTTCAATGCTGGCATTGAGTCAATTACAAGATTTTTTAACATTTAATAAAAAAAACATCCTCTGATTTATTAAATAATATTGTAACTTGCGCAAAATTTGATTACCAATTATTTTAAATTCAACGTTTTATGAGTAAATTTGATGAAGCTGTAGAAAAATACGCAGCAGAAAACAAAAGACTTAACCTGAATATTCCTCATGATTTTCTGGTAAAAGTTACTAAAGGATTAGGCCCCTCAATATACAGACCTGACGCTGAACTCATTTCATCATCAGATCAGTCTGAATTAGAAACCGTAAAGAAAAATTTCCTGATTAAAAAATTAGGATTAGAAGACGGACCCGAGTTAGACAAAGCCATTGAAGAAGTTGTAGAAAAATTAGGCAGCTCAAACCGCAACAAGTACAGAGCTTTATTCTATGCATTATTGGCTATTAAGTTTAATAAGCAATCGATTTACGACTAAACAACAATTGTTTTGTCAACTTTATCTATAGGAGTGGATAGCTTACTGCCCTATTTCAGACAGTGATATTCCAATCCGGAAAAGGAAAACAAGGGAGGTGGTTTACCAAGATTCCACCTCTTTTTTCTTCAATATTTTTAAAGCTGTTAATATAAAAATCTCAAACACAACACAATGAATATCACTGATTTACTACAAGGACCTTTAGGCAACACCATTATTCATAGTGCTGCCAGTCAATTTGGCTTAAGCAATAAGGAAGCCGGTAAAGCTGTTG
The DNA here is from genome assembly GCA_964592175.1 of uncultured Lentimicrobiaceae bacterium. GTDB lineage: Bacteria > Bacteroidota > Bacteroidia > Bacteroidales > F082 > JALNZU01. Next base: position 21,623 of record CAZQBU010000024.1, on the reverse strand, counting down.
GCGCTGCCCTTCCTGCTATTTTGAGCGGTCTTCAAAATAATTCCAAAACTACTGCCGGTGCCGAAAGCTTGAACAAAGCGTTGGAATCAAAGCATGACGGCAGCCTGTTTAGTGGCTTAGGCGGATTATTGGGCGGCGGCAATATGGATGAACTTCTCCAAGACGGAGGCGGCATTTTAGGTCATGTTTTTGGAAATAACTTAAGCGGTGTACAAAATAATGTAGCCAAACAAGCGGGCATCAGCAGTGACAAAGCCGCTTCAATCATCAAAATGCTTGCACCCATCGTGATGGCATTTCTTGGAAAAGAAAAGAAAGCCAATAATGTAAATGCAGGCGGATTGGATAGCTTATTGGGTGGTATACTCGGAGGAGGTGCTGCACAAAAGAGCGGAGGCGGATTATTGGATATGGTATCAGGTATGCTGGGTGGCGGAAAAACCAGTGGCAATCCTTTAGGCGATTTGCTTGGAAAGTTTACCAAGAAATAATATTTTCCATTTCACAAAAAAATGCCCGTTTCCTGTGAAGCGGGCATTTTTTTTATTATCGCGTACGAACGGGTTAATCCTCTCCTTCAGGTATTTCCGGGAGCTCCGGAAGCTCGTCTTCTTCAGGTAAAAGCTGCCGGGTCTCCAATTCCTTTTCGGCTCTCTTTCTACAGGTCAAACATAATTCTGAGTCGCCAATTTTACGCTCTTCCCAGGCTTCACGCACCGTGCCATTTGAAATCTCACGACCGCGTATGTGCTGGCAATCTTCGTCCAAATGGTATTTATTGCCTTTTGGAGTCCAATAAACCAAGTCCACACCATTGTTTAAGCTTTTTATCACATCAGTTTGTTCGTTAATCTGTTGTGTATACTTTTCAATGGACGGCGGATCAAAATCAACACCAACAATGCTTGCCACCAGCAAAGCAACCACAGCAATAGCACCGGCAATACCTTTTGTTTTGCCGTCAATTTCTTTGTTGGCAAAAATGAGTATCACCAAAGGTAAAAATGCCAATACGCTAATAATGGCACCCAATTGATTTTGAACAAAGAAGCGGAATTTATCTTCTTCCGAGGCGGGGTCGAGGCGGTTTGCCTTTTTCCACAATAGTGAACCGGTAATAGCCAAGGCTAAAATTACGACAATGGCAACAATCAGCCATACAAGCGTTTCGTTGCTGATGAGCTTCAATATCGCAAAAACCTCACCGGCTATGGCAATAATCCATGCGAGTAAAGCAAATAAACGCAGTTGTTTAGCTTTCCCCTTGGCTTCGGAACTTGCTACAAATTTTTTCTGATTTGTCATAGTTTCTGTATTTAAGTTTTTGGTTAAATTTAATTGCTTACAAGTACATTTTCAGCTATTTAGCATCCAATAATACATAAACTACAAATATACATTGTTTTTTTGTTTACACTCTTACTAAAATATGGGGACGAAAATAAATATGCCATTTTACTTGCTTCGTATTGGTATTTTTCGTATGTTCGCGTATACTTTAATGAAAAATGACACTTAAATTTACAACCTGAAAGTAGCATTTATTGAGCCAACGACGAATTTTTTTCATGCTTTTCAATCATGTTTAACTTAATCATATAATCTATGACAGTGATTCATTTATCCCAAAAACTAGGCTGGTTAGCAGCAACACATGAAGAAGGCTTTTTAGCCGTTATCCAAGTTTTGGAAGCAACTTTTTTGACTGAGGAAGACGAAAAAACCATTAAGAAAGAACTCAATGAGTTTTCAAAATTAGACGTACAAGGACGTACATTTTATTTAGCCACGCAGCAATTTATTGGACTTAACACCGATGATGAATTCCAAGATGATTTTCACCATGAAGAAGAACAAAATTATGTAAATTCAATACACTCCCAACTACTTTCACAAGCAGTAGATTTCTGGCATGATTATATCATAAAAAACCCGGATTTCCCGGCAATGTATGCCTATTTATTTTTAAACTAGCAGGGTTTCTGTAACATAACATAAAATTTAAGTTTTAATTAATTGTTAAGCCGGCTTCAGTCCGTAGAAGTTAAACTTCAGGACTTTAGCCGGTTTTTTTGTGAATAATTTCATTGTTCAGTGATAAAAAATGAAAAATAATTCAAGCTAAAGAATGTACATTTGCAGCATGAAACAACATAATCACAGAAAATTAGTCCGGACAGCTCTATTAATAGGGTTTTTGGGCTATTTACTGTTTTTCATGGCAACAAGCATTCGCCGCCAACAGCAATATAATGTGCTGAAAGAAGATTTGGTTGCCTTATCTCATATTGAATACGGACTGTTCAATGTAGATAATTGGAGGGATTTGCTGGTTGATTTGCTTGCGAAACGAATCCAAGACTTTGAACTCAGCTCGCAAAACAAATCGCTTTTACATCAAAAAATAACTGCATTTCTTTATGAAGAAGTACAGCATTTTGAAGATCGATACAAAGAAAACAATAGCTGGTTAAGATCTCTCGGAGCTGAGCTTTTTGGTGTGTTTAGCGAACTAAAAAAGCTGATACCATATATTACAGAACACATCATAGAATTTGCAGACCAGGCCGATAACAAGGAGTTGCTGAAGAATTATCTACTGAAAAAGCTAGAAGAATACAGCGAAGATACATTTTCAGCAGTGGATTATTCTCAAAGAAATGCCTTAATGCAAAAATATCAAATATTTGATAATGAGACTCTTCAGAATTATTTAAGTCAGCAGCTGAATGAAATGGAACAGGCATTAAACAATTTAAAATATCAGCTTTTCGGGCTTTCGCTGCTTTTTGTGTTTTTATTGTTTGCTCCTTGGTTTCCAACAGTTTCAAAAACGGAATTTATTATTTTTACACTCATTAGTACGGTATTTCTTCTTCTTGGCATTTACCTTCCCATGATGGAGATTGATGCCCGCATTTCAAGCTTTAGTTTTAATTTGTTTGGCGAAGCCCTTCAGTTTGATAATCAGATACTTTATTACAACAGTCGAAGCATTTTAGGCGTTGTAAAAGTATTATTTCAAGAAAGCGGTATAGATATGATTTTTGTGGGGATACTGTTGTTCAGTTTTAGTGTGTTATTTCCATTTTCAAAGCTCATATCAAGCCTGTTGCTGATTATTTCGCCACGGTTTGAACGACATAAGCTCATCCACTTTCTGGTATATAAAACCGGGAAATGGTCAATGGCTGATGTAATGGTTATTGCAATTTTCATGGCATATATTGGCTTCTCGGGTATTATCAATAGTCAGCTTCAGCAGATTAAAGGCGCTGTGCGGCAAGCAGAAATATTCACTACTAACCATTCGGAGCTGCAATTAGGCTTTTTTGCATTTACAATCTATGTATTATTAAGCTTGTTATTGACCACCAAATTAAAAAAACTCCATAATTCGGGAAGTATTGAATGATAAAGATGGCAGGCTGCTTTTACAGCTCCTTTTTTAATTCTAATATGCGATATCACTTCCATCATACCATTTAAAAGTAACACAAATTTGAAAATTTTCTTTCTTGGAGATGAATCTTTTTTTTATCTTTATCCGTCCGCATAGTGCATATGGTGAAAGCTGTGTTTTTAACAAATAAATTAATTCAAAAAGCACTAGTTTGCCGAAAAATATGCGGCTTTTGCTTGCGGTTTAACCTTATTCAATGAAAAAATATAAAGTCAGATACGAAGATCGTTTTGCCATTATTGCCACGCTGATTATATCTATAATTACTGTTTCATTTGGCACCCGAGAATCCCCTTTTGATTATACTTTAAGTATGATTGGAAACAGATTTGATGCTCGCTTGGAATTTATTGTATGGGGCATCATCACTGCTTCGCTTTTAATTTTATATGTGTTGCATCTTTTCAAGTTAGGAGCCTTCCAAAACAAAAAAGCAAGGCGGCATTTGATTCGTTCCGGTATATTTTTGGTGTTAACCGTATTAATTCCTGCCATTGAAGAATTATGGCCCATACTTCATAAAATGCATGCAGTTTTTGGCGCCCTTTTCGGCTTGTCCTTGGTTACTTCCATATATTATTTCATCAAATACATTGAAATATTCAATAAGCGCATATTTTCCATTTCATTTTTCTTGTTAATGCTTTCTGCCGGAGGCTCGGTCATGCTTTTATTCCTATTTGGAAACAATGGTTTATTTGAGATTTTCTTTTTTGTTTCCATTTGCTTGGTTCTTTTATTTTTAGAGATTTCGGTCAAGAAAAACCGGGAAAAGCTCTCAAAGCGGTTTACATATTTCAAAGATTTTATTTTAAACAAAAAGTCCAAATAAATGCGAGGGGCTGTTCGCCCAGCCCATGTTCTTATATTTACGGATGATTCTCCATAAACCGCTCGTTGAGCGGAGCCGAAACGAAGCAGTTTTTAATATCTTAAAATATCATCCAGACAGTTTTTGATTTGTTGAAGCTCATCCGGAGTAATTTTTCCAATTCTCCGTTTTAAGCGGGTTTTAGAAATGGAACGCACATGAAAAGTCATCACTTCAGATTCTGCCGTTAACTTATTCCGTTTATTTGGAGATAAGATAAGGTTTCCGTGATAATGCTTTAACTTGGTAGTTAAGGGGCACACTATCACCAAAGGCGTGTGTTCATTAAGAAGATTTCCGCTTATTATTACTACAGGACGGATACCCCTTTGCTCTTTTGCTTTGCTTGAATTTAAGTCAGTATACCAAATTTCACCTTGTTTCATTCTTCATCCAATTGAGTTAAATACTCTTCCATTCCTTCTTCCGCCATACGCAAGATATCCACATCATCTTCCATTTGCTTCCATGACTTTAAATATGCACTTTTGTTGAGTTGGTCAAGGTATATCCTTAGGGCTTTTTCAATGAGCTTGTTTTTAGGGACATTTAATTCTTTTGCCTTGTTTGCTAATAATGCAAGCAAATCATCCGGGAGCGAACTGGTAAATGTTGCCATAATATATTTACATTTATTATTTATAGTTTTCAAATGTAATTTATATTTTTATTTACACCATATAATTTAACAATTATTTTGATAAATGAAGCAATCTTTGCAGGAATAAAATGAGCATAGCTGTGTGAATTTATTTCAAAAACTTGTATCTTTGAGATTCGGAACATCATAACCAGCCAGGCAGATAACCAGCCAGCCGTTGTGAATTGCTTTCGAAAATTGGTATCTTTGAGATTCGGAACATCTTTCAATGAGGTCAAGCAAGCTATTTTGTGTTGTGAATTGCTTTCGAAAATTGGTATCTTTGAGATTCGGAACATCATTCCTGCTGCCATTGCTGTCATTGAGGTGTTGTGAATTGCTTTCGAAAATTGGTATCTTTGAGATTCGGAACATCTTGTAGGTTGTAGCCTTTGTTTGGGTTGCGTTGTGAATTGCTTTCGAAAATTGGTATCTTTGAGATTCGGAACATCATAACGACTTTTTGATTAGTTTAGACCCTGTTGTGAATTGCTTTCGAAAATTGGTATCTTTGAGATTCGGAACATCATACCACGTACAAATACCATACGCATTTTGGTTGTGAATTGCTTTCGAAAATTGGTATCTTTGAGATTCGGAACATCTTAATATCAGAAACAACTCCGCACAAGCTAGTTGTGAATTGCTTTCGAAAATTGGTATCTTTGAGATTCGGAACATCAATCAATTTATAGCACATCTCTATCTATACGTTGTGAATTGCTTTCGAAAATTGGTATCTTTGAGATTCGGAACATCATTTTAATGTATATAGTAATCCGGACACTGAGTTGTGAATTGCTTTCGAAAATTGGTATCTTTGAGATTCGGAACATCCCATCAGAAAAGACAAAGCCGTAGTAATTCGTTGTGAATTGCTTTCGAAAATTGGTATCTTTGAGATTCGGAACATCTCCTTCACCCCGACTTCTACAAAGAAGTATGTTGTGAATTGCTTTCGAAAATTGGTATCTTTGAGATTCGGAACATCGCAAAATATCGAAACTGTTCAGAAATAGTTGTTGTGAATTGCTTTCGAAAATTGGTATCTTTGAGATTCGGAACATCCTCGAAGAATTTGACCCCATGATGGACCTCGTTGTGAATTGCTTTCGAAAATTGGTATCTTTGAGATTCGGAACATCTGACAGGGTTTTCTGTTTTTATATTACTTGTTGTGAATTGCTTTCGAAAATTGGTATCTTTGAGATTCGGAACATCAAAACAATACGCGAAGCTCGAAGTCCATAGGTTGTGAATTGCTTTCGAAAATTGGTATCTTTGAGATTCGGAACATCTTCGACCCCACCACACAAATATTCTCCAAGGTTGTGAATTGCTTTCGAAAATTGGTATCTTTGAGATTCGGAACATCTCAATAAACATACTGTCGGTTGTGTAGTGAGTTGTGAATTGCTTTCGAAAATTGGTATCTTTGAGATTCGGAACATCTAGTGTATTTTAGCATTACGCACAACAGTAGTTGTGAATTGCTTTCGAAAATTGGTATCTTTGAGATTCGGAACATCATCTGCGTTATGCTCTGAAAACCCAAACTTGTTGTGAATTGCTTTCGAAAATTGGTATCTTTGAGATTCGGAACATCCTTCTTGGGATGAAATTCAAACTGCGTATAGTTGTGAATTGCTTTCGAAAATTGGTATCTTTGAGATTCGGAACATCTACAAATATGCAGCTTACATTTGCATCGTCGTTGTGAATTGCTTTCGAAAATTGGTATCTTTGAGATTCGGAACATCCGCACTCGGTATGGCTTCCGTTGCATCCGAGTTGTGAATTGCTTTCGAAAATTGGTATCTTTGAGATTCGGAACATCACATCATCGAACACATAGATGAAGTAACCAGTTGTGAATTGCTTTCGAAAATTGGTATCTTTGAGATTCGGAACATCCTTAAATACGCTGTCAGGGTTATTTTCGTGTTGTGAATTGCTTTCGAAAATTGGTATCTTTGAGATTCGGAACATCCGAAAGAGTATACAACCACCTGCTTGATGCGTTGTGAATTGCTTTCGAAAATTGGTATCTTTGAGATTCGGAACATCTGGGTTCTTGATTTCTTCCCAAATCACATGTTGTGAATTGCTTTCGAAAATTGGTATCTTTGAGATTCGGAACATCTCTGCACTTTGTTATACATCCTGTGTGTAGGTTGTGAATTGCTTTCGAAAATTGGTATCTTTGAGATTCGGAACATCCCATCGTAACTTTGAGATGGGATTGTTCTTGTTGTGAATTGCTTTCGAAAATTGGTATCTTTGAGATTCGGAACATCTGGGAAAAAATACAAACCCTTAACCCCGGAGTTGTGAATTGCTTTCGAAAATTGGTATCTTTGAGATTCGGAACATCTATACATTGTTAGCAAATCGGCTTTTATTGTTGTGAATTGCTTTCGAAAATTGGTATCTTTGAGATTCGGAACATCCTAATGTTTTGGAGTACACTTCAAGTTCTCGTTGTGAATTGCTTTCGAAAATTGGTATCTTTGAGATTCGGAACATCTGGACACGCATAGCTTACTGGGTTTCAGATGTTTATAACGATATTTAGAAAATAAAAAACTGTTCCGACAATAGATAAAAACCCGTCATTAAGGCGGGTTTTATTGTTTCAAAATAATTCAAGTTGCTGATAAGGTGTTTTGATTTTCTCTTCTTTTGGACCAAAAAACAGTTCCATCTTCTCGAATTGCTTATCGGTTATGCATAAAATTCCCACATGCCCTTTGGGTGGCAAAAAGTTTTTTACACGTTTAATATGTACTTCGGCATTCTCTCGACTTGCACAATGGCGTAAATAAATTGAAAACTGAAACATATTAAAACCACTTGTTAATAATCTATCTCTGAAAACTGTGTATTGCTTTCTATCCTTTTTTGTTTCGGTTGGCAAATCAAAAAACACCATTACCCACATAACCCTGTATTGACTAAAACGCGTGTTCATTAATAATATACTTAATACGCTATTTACATATGTAGAAATTCCGGATACTTTATCTTTCTCGTTTCCCCCGCATAACATTGATATAAGGAAGCGGTAGTTTGGCTTGCAGCAATCATAAGTGGGCTGCGTTGGCTCCCAATCATTACATCCAAAACCGGAATGCCAAGTAGTTTAGCTTTAATATCTTTAGTGATTTCAGTAATATCGATGCCGGAAGCCACAATTTCAAAAACCAATCGATCCACAAAAGGACGATAAGGCTCCATCACATCATCAGCCAAGCAATATGCATTGTATTTGTTACGATGATGAAAGCCGAGTGTAGGCAAAAGACCGCTGGCAACCAAGGCACGTGCAATAAGCGCACGTAAAATGGCATAGCCGTAATTAAGCAGATTATTGGGCGGCACTCCCTCACGACTGCGTGTAAAATCTTCAATATCAGCAAACAAATGACGCCAATAATATACTGCTGCACGCGCTTCAAAATTATCAGGGTCGCCACTTCGCACTTTTGCAGCCCAGTGTTGCATATTGCTCACCACTTTACCGGTTAACGAATGAAGTACATATGCCTGATTTTCAATTTTTGATTTCACTGTCTGCTGCCAAAGTTGTTTCTTTAATGGCAAGGACGCATCGATTTGATATCTGAATCGTTCTGTTTGGGTTGTATTACCGTCCAATGGCAACATTAAACCCACAGGCATTCTTTTGCTGTCGCAACTTATAAGCGCGCAATTATTTGCCAATAATTTTTCCATCAAAGCTTGAGTAATTGTGATTTGGCGATGGTCTAACACCACTACACCAATATCTTCAATCGGGAAACTTGCTGTTGCTTCGTTTTTAAAACTAAGAGGCAAGCTTTCATTTTGTTCCACTTCAGGCAAACGCACAATCAATTGTTCTTTTTTTAATGAAAGATAAGCCGGATTTCCAAAATAAAGGCTGCGTTTAATCATAATCATCAGGCTTAATACTCACCTACATTAATAACATCTCCTAGATGGTTTATACGAATCTTCCTAATATCCTTTATACCAATTAACCCTTCTCGTTTCCATGCAATTTCTTTCGTAACAGAAAGCTCTTCAACTGTTGTTTCCAAGTGATGGCGAAAAACATAATATTTTGTTGAAATCTTCTGCACCCTAAATAGATTGGGGCTTATAAGTTTTTTATTCTCAGGGTTCATCAAATCTATTTCTGCCGGATTAAAATTCGTTTCTTCGTTTGGAAACACAAACATTTCATTTTGTTTCATGCTAAACAGGAATTCCCAATCTGCTTCCGGAAGGTTTTCCCAAATAATGCTATCTTCAATATTTTTCTCCACCAAGCTATCAATAATAAGTTGTGGTTCTTTAAAAATAATCGGCAAGCCAAGGTTAACTCGGTTCACTGCTTCAAAAAAGGACACCACCCTCTCTTGGAGTTTACCGTCTTTATCGCGATAAATTGCCACATGATGATTATTGCCCGTACTTACAAAACCCACTGCTTTTGGTTTTCCTTCTTTGTTTAAAATAAGATTTCCCTTATGGTCTCTTTTATGATGAAGGGCAGTGGCATTTTTAACACCACTTATTGTAACACGCTTAATTGCAATGGCTTTCTCCTTATTCAACCAAATCGGATTTTTATCTAAATCAGAAAAGGCTTTTTTGGAGTCCCCAGCGTTATCACTTAGTCTTTTGCGTAAAATCTCTCTAATCTTGTGATCGATTACTTTATCAATCAGTTTTTCTGTTTTAAAGTTATCGGGTGTCACATCTTTTCTAATGGAGTAATCTTGTTCCAGCCACACTATTTTTAGTGTCTCGGGCAGTTCTACTTTATTTTCGGCATCAATATAAATTGGATTTTTACTTATTGCGTTTTTTCCGGCAAAAGCCTTTTTCGGATCGTTATCATGTTCAGCCAAGCGAGCCAATAATGCCTTTTTATATAGTTTGTTCGATACCATATTTGCGGTAGCCACATCAAGTCTGCCATTTACCTTTATAAGTTTACTGTCATAAAAGTGGTATTTTCCATAAACTGTTTCTTTATGAAGCTGTCCACGAGGTGTAAGCGTAATCTGCGGCTTATTTTTTCCTGCAATCTTATTTCTATTAATTGTAACAACCTTATTTTTAGCTTTATACGAAATCAAAATTCGTTCAAGATGTTCCTTGGCGTGGGTGCGGAAGTTTGGCATCGGCTCTTTAAAAAGCCGCTGCTGTTTTCCGTTATCCTTAGGTAATAATTCCGTTTCTTTTTGTTCAATTGCTTGAATTATAATATGGAATTTGTGGTTTGAATTTTTACGAGCGTTTAAATAATTCAAATACTGTATGTGATTATGTTTTGTAAAGGCTACAGTAAGTGCATCCATTGCGTGGTGGCGATGATCATTACGTTTATTCCAGTCTTGTATAACTTCAACAAATTGACCGAACTTCCGCTCTTCCATTTCTGTCATATCCAAAGCCCTATACTTTGGTAAATTCAGCTCTTTCATCACATTAGTAAGTCCCCAATCTTCACGTAAGCGATCGGTTATACGCCCTGTAGTAGTAACAACGGCCGGTGTTATTTCAAAAAGCATTTCTTTAGCTTTTTTTGCAATGTATTGGCTTTCTCGTAAATCTCTTTCAATAAATCCATCCCCAATTTCACTTTCTGTCTTCAGCAACTTTAAATACTTAGCTTTTGAAATACCTTCCTCGTTATTCTTTTGACCAAGTTCATAAAGTTTTTCAATTCTATTTTTATATTCTATCAGCTTTTTTTCATTTTGTTTGCTATCAAGATAATCGTATGCAGTTTGATTTGATTTTTCCAAGTTTACTTTACGGTACACAATGGTTTTATTTGAAAAACTATCATCAAAAAGCTTGGATTGAGGAATAATATGTTCAATATCTATATCTTTAGTATACAACAATTCCCGTGGGATATAAGTATCTGTATACAAATCTTTATAGCCATTATTTTTTAGTTCTTCATATAATCTGTATTTGATAATATCATTGCGGGTAGGGTTTTTAAGTCCAAATTCAGATTGAAGTAGTGCATGTATCTTTTCATGTTTTGTTTTGGCATCATTAATGCCTCGCGTCATTCTTTCACGTTCTTCCGCATTATTTTTCAGCTCACGTGCAAGTTCAATTCTAATTTCATCAAAATGAAAATCAGCTGCTTTCCCTGCAGCCTTTAATTTGTTATTTTCTTTATCAATTAAGGCATTAACCACATTAATCATCTGATTTAGAATCTTTTCCACAACAGGTTGTCGCAAGCTGTTTTTCTTAAGAAGTTCTAATTTCGGTTTTAAAACACGATTTTTAAGTTCTTCTTTGGTAAGTGAATGCTTTGAGTGGCGGTATCCGGCAAGTTCACAAGCAGTACTAAATTTATTTTCACGTATATATGGATAAATTTTACGCATTGCTTTGGTTGATAAGCTGCCGTAATCATCTAAAAATGCCACATTCCCCAGAAATTGCGCATGTTCAAGTGTAAATCCAAATTTACTTTGGAGTAATTCATATAATTTTTCGTTGCCGCTTGTAGAATCATCCCCTTCATAAGAGTATAGCAAATGCCACAATTGATACGCAGCTTGTTGTTCAAATTTAGGATTATCAAGTTCTGCATTAAACTCTAGCAATTCTGTATTGATGTCTAAACTTGCAAAGATTTCTTTTATCATATTTTTTATTGCAGCAGCAGAAACTTTTAAATCAGCAAGTTCAATATCATCTTTATTCAATTGTACTTTAAGTAATTCTTTTACATCATATCCCTCATTTTCCAAGATTTTTAGATAGGCATCATATAGCCTTTGATTTGTTATATTTCCTTCGATTTGTATATAGTTTATTTCCCAATCTTTGGTTGATAACCCTAGCAAATCAAGTATAGCAGCTGCTTTGATATTACCTTTTAAATTCAGTTCTTCAAATAAAAGCTGTTTATCTTCCTCATTTAATGATAAAATTTGTGATTTATCATGCTTTGATTTGAGTAATATATTATTGAGTATCTGCCAAATTTTAAATTCCTGAAAAATCGGTGAAGAACGTGGTGCAACACGTGCCCCAAGCGTTTTTTTCATTTGTTTTCCGTCTTTTACAAGCTCCACCTCCTTGCTTTCAAACTCACAAAAGCTAATAAGTCCTTTTTGTGATTTAAGTTTTCGTTGGTAAAAGATAATGGTGTCCCTAATTTCCTCCTTCAAGGACTTAGTTAAAACCGGATGGAACTTAGCTTGTGTTTCCCAAATTGTTTCAAATTCATCAAGATAATCTTGGCGATAAAACACTTGATTTCGCAAACTTGTATGTGGATTCTCTACTAATTGACGGTATAAATATTGTCCTACGGTTTGTTTATTAAAATAAAGCTCTTTACTTCGGTCAGAAATTGCTCCCAAATACCCACTTGAGTTATTCAAATTGTTTCTAATATCCGTTATTACAGTAGCAAGCATCTCTTTCTCAAGACGTTGACTCGTAGCATTGCTTCTCCATCTATAGCTTTGCAACTTCTTTTTATCCCTTAGATTAAATTTAAAAGTCTTTTGAGTTATCAAATCCTCATCAATTTCTTTGATATCAGCTGTATTAAAATTATAATTCGTCCAAAATAATGCGGAAGTGGCTCGTTGCCCTTTTCCTTCAAGCTGTTGCAAAAATTTATCAGTCAATATTTCAGGGTGAAATTGTTTTTGAAATTCCCATACACGCTCATATTCTGTTTGTAAATCAGAACGATAAAAATCAGGGGAGCTTTTAATTCCTTGCTTCAATAAGTTGAATACAAACTGACCGGGAGTCAGCTTTTCTTCATAAAGCATTTTAGCAATTCCCATTCCGTCTATCAGCTGACCTTCTTCTTCATTTTTTGCTTTACGACTGCTTTTATATCCTCTCTTTTTATTTATGGCAAGGAATACCCGAGCAAGCTCTTCGAGTTCGATGCGTTCAACCGCAGCCCGAGACCTCAACTCCCAAGTTGAGAAAGTTGTGTTTTTTCCATCTTCTGTAAGAACACTGTCGTCCTTAATAATTTCAAACTCCCTTAATATTTCAATTAAATTATTTCTTCTGTCTTTATATCTTTCAAGATTCCTCCTCGCCCCTCTTTTTAAGGTTCTTTCTGCATTAATTGAAAAAGGTTTTCCTTTTTCAAAATTTGATTGTTCATCTATGGTTAGGGGTATTACTCTTACTCCAAGATCAATTATTTCAGAAGATTCATGGTCATTTTCTGCTTCTTTTACAACAGCCCAGCCAATGGAGCTTGTTCCTAAATCTAATCCTAATATAGTTTTCATATGTCAATACTTTATAAACCAGTTAAATAACCAGATTGAATGATTGTTAATTCAACAACGAATTGTTAAGTTGTAAAGTTAAATATTTTTTTGAAATTTGATGGTTTATTAATCAAAAGTATGTATATTTGCTTTACCAATTTATAAAGCAATTCACAATAAGGATTATTCCGTTGTGAAAACATTTGGGTTGCTCCTTGTCCATAATCAGGGAGCATTTTTTATTCCGCAAACAGCATCAAATCTCAATTTTTGCTAAAAGCCCAAGCAGTATTCAATAAAATAGTACTTTTATGCCTTAATTTTGTACACGGCAGTATTTGCTGTCGCGAGTTTAGCATATGTCACACGAACATCATTCACATGATATAAACCCCATGAGCCACAGCAAGGCTTTCGCCATTGCCATTGGGCTGAACATCATTTTTGTCATTATCGAAGTCAGCTACGGCTTTATAGCCAACTCTTCTGCGCTGCTCGCCGATGCAGGACACAATGCCAGTGATGTGCTAAGCCTTATTTTTGCGTGGGCAGCGGCATGGATGGCTACGCTGCGCCCCAAAGGGAAATACACCTACGGGCTACGTAAAACCACTATTTTGGTTTCGGTATTGAATGCATTGCTGCTTTTTGCCGCCGTAGGCGTTATTGCCTGGGATGCCATTCGTAAATTCAATAATCCCACACCGGTGGCAGGCACACAAGTGATGATAGTAGCCGGGATAGGCATACTCATCAACGGATTTACAGCCATGCTATTTGTGAAAGGACAAAAACACGACCTCAACATACGCGGTGCATACCTACATATGATGGCAGATGCGGCGGTATCGCTTGGAGTGGTGGTAGCCGGGCTGCTCATCACATTAACCGGAAAAGCATGGATCGACCCGATTACATCTTTTGTAATTATTGCAGTGATTTTATGGAGTAGCTGGCATTTATTTATCGACTCAATTAATTTGGCATTGGATGCAGTGCCAAAACATATAGATATTGAAAAAATCAAAGCCTATCTCGATGGCAAAGAATCAATAAAAGAAGTGCACGACCTGCATGTATGGGCGTTAAGCACCACCCAATATGCGCTTACCGCACATTTGGTGGTGGAAGAAGACTGCTCGGATGATCTATTATGTGAGCTTCAAAATGAGATTGAAAAGCAGTACGGCATCACACATATCACCATTCAGATGGAAAGGGGAAAACGTGGTAAATGTTGTGATACTGCTTGCATATAGCGGGCTTCTTTACAAATTGTATCGAATTTATGGCAGAAAATTTATATTTCTTTTACTTTTGCAGCAAAAAATATGTCCAAGATAAGAATCGCAATTAACGGTTTTGGTCGCATCGGCCGGATTAGTTTTCGCAAGCTGATGGAGCGCCAAGATATGGAAGTTGTAGCCGTGAACGACCTCACCAATGCAGCCAATCTGGCTCATCTCCTTAAATATGACAGCATTCATGGTCCATTACAGGCGGAAGTTAGCAGCGGAGAGCATGAAATTATTGTCAACGGACGTATAATAAAAGCTTTTTCTCAGCCCAACCCGTCCAAGCTGCCTTGGAAAGAGTTGGCGATTGATGTGGTGGTGGAGTCTACCGGTTTATTTACCGAGCCGGAAAAAGCTTTGCAGCATGTGCATGCCTCCGGTGCACGAAAAGTAATTATTTCGGCACCTGCCAAAGACGAAAGCGAAGATGTGGCATATATCGTGTTGGGCGTGAACGACGACAAGATAAATCGAAATGATGTCATCATCAGCAATGCCAGCTGTACCACAAATAACGTAGCACCTTTGATTAAGATTTTGGACGAAAACTGGGGCATTGAAAAAGCCTTTATCACCACAGTACATTCATATACCAAGGATCAAAACCTGATGGACGGTCCGCACAAGGATTGGCGTCGCGGTCGTGCTGCGGCACAAGCTATCGTGCCTACCACTACCGGTGCTGCCAAAGCTGCCACCCGTATTTTTCCACATCTGAAAGGCAATTTGGGTGGTGCCGGCATACGTGTGCCCGTGCCGGATGGCTCGCTCACCGATTTAACATGCACACTTAGCAAATCAACGAGTGAAGAAGAAATTAATGCTGCCTTTAAAGCCGCCGCTGAAGGTCCGCTTAAAGGCATCATCCAATATACGGAAGACCCGATTGTATCGGTGGATATCATCGGAAATACACATTCTGCTATATTTGATGCAGGTTTGACAGCTGTTTTGGGTGATAAAAATAAATTAGTAAAAGTCGTTGCTTGGTACGACAACGAAATGGGCTATGCAAGCCGCTTGGTGGAACTGATTGCACGCTTTGCATAAATGCGAATACATACCGAAACACTTATTATTGGTCAAGGGCTTGCCGGCAGCATGCTTGCAGCCGAGCTGCTGCGCCTAAAACATCCCTTCCATATCATGGATGCAGCCCTACCAAAAGCCTCCGCAGTGGCAGCAGGACTAGTAAATCCGCTGGTATTTCGTTATCTCACCCTCAGCTGGGAAGCAGCACGTAATTTGCAGTATCTGCATGCATTTGCCAAGCAAGTTGAAGCCGATTTCGGACAAAGCTTTTATCGCACAATTCCCATATTGCGGATTTTTGGTGAAGGCGAACAGAGTTTATGGGAAAGCAAACTGAAACAAGCAGCATTTAAAGAGCATATCAGCCTACTAAACAGCGATTTAAAGTTTTTGGAACATATCCACAGCCCCTATGGAGCAGCTATGGTTA
Organism: uncultured Lentimicrobiaceae bacterium; assembly: GCA_964592175.1. Classification (GTDB taxonomy): domain Bacteria; phylum Bacteroidota; class Bacteroidia; order Bacteroidales; family F082; genus JALNZU01. The sequence goes on along the minus strand of CAZQBU010000024.1, from coordinate 5,613 downwards.
CAACAGCCGGGCGCTTCGATATCAATGCCTTCATGAATGAAGTGCGAAGCCGCCTTCAAGCACACAATCAAATCAGCTTTGAAGCATTTGAACATGATAAACTTCAAATAGATTCCAATAAAATTCAATATAAAGATATTGAAGCTCAGCAGATTGTATTTTGTGAAGGTGCAGCAGCGGCAACAAATCCACTTTTCGATTTCATCCCTTTCAGACCTGTAAAAGGAGAAGTTTTGGAGCTGTCCATCAAAGGCTTGCAAAGCGATATGATTATCAACAAAGATGTGTTTTTACTCCCCCTTGGGAATGATTTGTACCGCTGCGGAGCTACTTACGACTGGGACGACCTAAGTCTGGAGCCCACTTTGGCAGGGAGAAAGCAGATTGAAGACAAATTAAGTAAACTCTTGAAGCTGCCCTATGAAGTGATTGGACATCAGGCAGGCATACGCCCTTCCATAGCCGACCGTCGCCCCGTATGTGGCAAGCATCCGGAGCATGATAATGTTTGGATTTTCAATGGGTTGGGAGCAAAAGGTGTGTTGCTTGCGCCTTATTTGACTGCACAGCTAATTGCACAACTTTTTGAGGCAGAGCCGGAGGATAAAGAAGTAAATCCACTACGCTTTTGGAAGAAATAACAGCAAAAATAAGGCAGATTATTTCAAAATCAGGCTTCAACAGTTTGAAACAGCTATCTTTGCAAAAATATTCGACTTGAAAAATTCACAAGATCATTTTCCTATTGTCGTTAAGACATTTGCCGGTTTGGAAACGGTGCTTGCCGATGAAATTCGTCGCCTCGGCGGAAGCAATATAGAAGAAGCTGTGCGTGCCGTTACTTTTGAAGGTGACACCAAATTGTTGTATCGCGCGAATTACGAGCTGCGTACCGCCTTGCGGGTGCTACGCCCCATCGCGACCTATCGCATACATGACGAAAATCAATTATACGATGCGGTACAAAAGATTCAGTGGCACGAATACATGAATGCAGAACAAACTTTTGCAATTGACGGGGTGGTAAGCGGTACCAAGTTCACGCATTCTCAATATGTGGCACTAAAATCAAAAGATGCCATAGTCGATCAGTTTCGTGACCGCTTTGGCATACGCCCTTCAGTAAACACCCTTGACCCTGATTTACGCATCAACATACATATCTTTGGCACTACGCTAAATATTTCATTAGATAGCTCAGCTGAATCGCTGCACAAAAGAGGATACCGCTATCAGGTGGATAAAGCACCGCTGAATGAAGTACTCGCGGCAGGACTTATTTTGCTGAGCGGTTGGCAAGGCACCACCAATTTTATTGATGGGATGTGCGGCTCGGGAACAATTCCCATTGAGGCAGCCATGATTGCAATGAATATACCCGCAGGCTATTATCGAAACGATTTCGGCTTCATGAAATGGAAAGATTTTGATAGTGAGTTATGGGAAACAGTTTGGCGTGAGGCAAATGCCAATATAAAAGAAACGGACATAAAAATTATTGCCTCCGACCGTTCGGCACGAGCAATAGATATTGCACAAAACAATATTCAAAAGGCACATCTTCAGCGAGATATCGTATTACTCAAAAGACCCTTTGAAAATTTAAAGCCAACTGCCGAGCCGGGTATTATATTGCTTAACCCTCCGTATGGCGAGCGTTTGGAAGTTAGCAATCTGAGATCAACCTACAAAGAAATCGGGAACACACTAAAGCAAAACTTCAACGGCTTTGAAGCATGGGTCATCAGCAGCGACTTGGATGCCTTAAAACATGTGGGGCTTAAGCCTTCAAAGAATATTACCGTTTTCAACGGTCCCTTGGAATGTCGTTTCCAACGCTTTGATATCTTCAAAGGAACACATAAAGATTATAAAATAAAAAAGCTGGGATTAGATACCTAAAACGGCAAACATCCCAGCTTGTTTTATATAATATGTTGTAAATTAGTGTACCATAAAGGATTTTCTCAGCACCTCAGTTCCATTTTCAATGGTGATGACATATATTCCGGCTGATAAATTTAATCCTCCATATTGCAAGCTATTGCCTGAGAATTGCTTTTCAAATAGCAAGCGTCCGTCAGTTCCATACAGCTTTTGCACGGCATTCACAGCTTCTTTTTCTAAATTAATGCTCAGTGTGCCATTAAAATAGTATGCATGTATCATATCGGCATGCTGTTCAGAAAGCCCTACAGCACCCCAATCTTCAATCATAATATCATCTAGGAATACACCATATCCATTTTCTGACTCGGCACGGAAGGCAATAAATCCATATCCACTTTCGGAAGGAACAAGCAATATTTCGCCTAGCAACCAATCGTCTCCTCCATCAAAGCCGGTATATAGTGCCAATTGCGTATCCAAGGACTCCATATCAGCTGCTGAGCCCCAGTAAACTCCAAAACGCTCTGATGTGCCCGGAAGAAATCCTCTGTAATAGAAACTGATTAAATATTCTTTACCGCTTTCAACTACCACAGGCGGGGTAATCAACCAGTTATCATAATCCATCAGGTTCATTCCCGAAGGATTATAACAGCCGAATGCCTTGCTCCCACCATGGCTGATAAGACTGGTACTCAGCCATTTGGTATTGGTGAACTGCAGTTGCTGCCATGAAGGCGGTAAGCCGGGTGTACTTACATCTTCTACATCCATGATATAAGGAAATTCATCAATGGCGGTCAAGGTGGTAAACTTCCAAATATCCATACAATCTTCATTAATACCGAAATCGTTAATGGGCTGTACCTGTAGGTAATAGCTTGTGCTCGGCTGTAGATTTTCTGTGATCGAAGCCAGATCAGTTAGCATGCCATTATAAATATTTGTGGGTGTTTCAATACCCTCTCCATCTGTACCGAAATATACTTTATACTGCAATGCGTAGGGTGCATGCTGCCATTGAATGGTGATATCCAATGGGTTATCTTCTGAGTTTTCGGCGGGCGTGATTAAACCTCCGGAGCAGAATGGGATGCCTTCATATTCGTTGATACCACTGATTATCACACTAAAAGTCTGCATGCCATTCACAAGAGGTCCGTCATGGTCTACCACCAATGTATAAGTACCTGATTCAGGTTCTGCAATAAACACCTGCTCTACATTATCCACAAAGTTTTTTCCGTCTGTCTTGGGTGGCTCAGCCGGATTATCCGGATCTAATCTGTAAGGATAATTTATTTCGCCATTTGGTCCTATTAGACGAAGGTCGAGGTCATTCTTGAGAATGCGTGTTCTGTTATTTAAAGATTTGGGCGGCACATCGCCTGCGGGGTCGTTCCATGCGATGGTTACGCGCAACGGTATATTACCGGGCACTTGCATCTCACGGCTATAGCTTCCACCTTGATTCAAATCTATTTCGTCAATCACATTCTGCTGCACATCATCTTGCGAAATAATTGTTGCAGCATGTTCCGCATTGATTAATCCCCAGCCAAACGAATAATCGGGTCCTTCATGAGGTCCTGCCTCATCTGCAGTATGAATTACAAGTGCACGTAAAGTGCTGCTCAGCATGGACAGCCCTCCATGTGTGTTTTGATAATGTTGTTGCAGCAAAGCCATGGTTCCGGCAGCATTTGGAGATGCCATGCTGGTTCCGTTTTTGCTACTATATCTGGTATCACTATCAGAGCCTGCCGAGTAGGTTGAAACTCCTTTTGCCACCACTTCGGGTTTAATTCGCCCGTCATCTACCGGTCCCCAGCTGCTAAAGCTACTCATCACCACTGATGAAGGTCCGGTATAATTCAATACTTCTTGCACGGCTCCAACCGTCATAATATTTTTGGCATTTCCGTAACTTCCGATGCAGTCGTAGCCAAACTCACCTCCGTCTAACTGAGGCACATCACCGGTTCCGGCATTTGAAGGTCCTTGCCCCCTATCGTTACCTGCTGATTTAGTAATCAAATAATAAGGTGCGTTATTGGCAATTACATCCCAGTTTCTGGCACTTGTTCCATAATAACCAAAGCGATAATCTTCGTATGGTGATATAGATGCATCACCGGTCCATATCCAGTTGCCGTCATCTGTTGTCCAGCCTGTTGTAGTACCATAAGAGTGGTTTGAAAGCTCCAGTCCAAATGCGCTTGCCGCAGCAGTCATCTCCGATTCGGCATTGGTCCAGTCATAAGCCCTTAATATGCCTTTATAATTCATCCCTTTTGCATCTGTATCCACACCTGCGCCAATTAAGGTACCGGCCACATGGGTGGCATGATCGCTCAATGAGGTGGCTCCATCCATTTTTAGCACACGGGACTCGCCATCAGCGTAAAATTCTTGGTGCGTGACACGTACCAATCCACTATCCCACTCACCAATACGGTCATAGCCTTCGCCGTTCACCCCTAGTCCAAGGCTACCACCCTCCCACAAGCTGGCAGCACGTGTTGTAAGTGCAGCACCATAGTTGTCGGTGGTTAAGAATATTGGTCGTCCGTTTTCAACATCGATAAGCTGTACGATGGTACCGTCAGCCTTTTCTTGAATAAGCGGAATATTATTGGCTTTTGACCAGGCTTTGGCGCGCTTTTCAGCCTGCTTCCATTGCTTTTCAAACTCAATGGAAAGGCTTTCTAGGGCTTTATGATTCGTTTCGCGCTGCGCATGAAGCACAGGAACAAACAATATGCTGGTTAATACAACAAGTAATGCAGGTAGAAATCTCTTCATAGCTATATATTTTTATGCGTGCTCAAATATAAATGATTTAACACGAAAACAGTGAAATATATGCTGTTTTTTAGATAATTTTCAAGAAAATCAGCTAAAAACATGCTAGCCTGATTAATTCATGAATTTAATTTTGAGAAATTTTCAGGCATGAGCTGTGAAGCTGTAGCCATCTACCGCGAACAACTCATAAGGTAAAAATTGCCAAAATTAAATCAAAATTCATTTTATAATAAATAGTTTTTTAGTTATCACTAAAACCTCTTAAGTTAGTGATCATGAGCTTATTACGATAAAGTTAGATTGATAAACTTATGAATTGGTGAATTATGCAGGCTAGACTGATTCTCTAACCTACTGCCTACTAAAGAGAAACTCTGCCTTTTAGCTATCTTAATCAGTATAAATACGTAAATTTGTCTCAACAAAGCCCGCTTTTTATGAGTAAACGTATCACACTGGCTGATGTAGCCAATAGCCTTGGACTGTCAAAAACAGTTATTTCATTAGTTATCAACAACAAAGCCGATGCACACGGAATCAGTAAAGAAACACAGCAACGTGTTCGAGAAAAAATACGGGAGTTGAATTATCAACCGAATGTGTTGGCACGTGGCTTCAGGACCGGTAAAACAAATACCATCGGTCTGATTGTTTCCGATATTTCGAACCGCTTTTATTCACGTATTGCACGAAATATCGAGGATATGGCTTGGCAGCACGGCTATAGCGTGGTTATCTGCAGCACCGATGAAAAAGTGGATAAGGAGAAAAAACAAATTCAACTTTTGCTCGACCGCCGCATTGACGGCTTAATTATTTCATCTTCTCAACAAAGTGCAGAAGATTTTAATAATCTGAGATCTAGTAGAATCCCGCACGTATTAATCGACCGTGCCCTTAAAGATGCCGAGTCGA
>CAZQBU010000023.1:0-42181 GCA_964592175.1 uncultured Lentimicrobiaceae bacterium | reverse complement strand
ATACAACTTATTTAACTGACAACCAAATATTTAAGCGTTTTCTGAAAGTGCCTATCAAGATAAAAGTAAGCATAAATAGATTTTTCCATAGATTGTCATAATCTTATAATTGTTAAACTTTCTTTTTAAACTTAAAGTAAATCAGAGAAAGTACAATAAGGATGATAATGGCAATTCCTAAATACTTTAGATTTCTTGCAAAGCTGAATTGAGGAGTCACTTCCTCCGATAATAATGATTCAGTTTCATCCATTTGGTTGTCAAATGCATTGTAGGGTAAACCTGCAAAGCTAATTGCTGCATTTAAAATCGTATCATGCTCCCATGCCAGTTCATCTAAAGTAAAATCAATATAATAATCAGGCATAACACCTCTACCCCAGGGTATCCCAGATCTTATAACAGAATCGAAAACAATTTTAATAAGAGGAATCTGTACTTTGATCATTGAATTTGGAAGCAAAAGATTTGCAAAACGCGATGCGTTAATCTGATAATAAGTTGAACCCGTTTCTCTTCCTATAATTAATCCACGTTTATATTTTTTAACCAATCCGGCAAATACAGCTGAGGCTGAAAAAGATCTTTCGTTCACTAAAACAAATATGTTTCCTTTAAATGTTTGATCGTCACTGAATTTCTTTTCTATGAGTTTGGTGTCAAAGAAGTAACCACTTTTACCATCAATTGAATAGTAATCTTTAAACAATGTATCATTTATATTGTAATTATCTGTGTGCTGAAAGAATGAATAGCCTGTATTACTATTAACAATCATCTTATCACCTTCACTGAAAGAGTGTGGTGAAATAAGATCAAAAAGTGTATTAAGGTTCTCCGAATTTCCACCGTAATTGTTTCGTAAATCGATAATTAGGTTCGTACAGTTTTTAGTGTTTAATGAATGTATAAAATCTTGTATTTCAATCATTTCAATATCATTCAGATCGAAAGTGCCCAAAGCAATATGCGCAACAGAATCTGAAATCATCTTAGTAAAGAATTTTTCTTTAGGATAACTATAATACTCTCTAATTGAAGGATAATATTTAATACAAGAATTGCTACGATGCTTTTCTCCTTTAAATTCCACTGTTTCACCATCATAAAACCTTATTATCAAATCACGGGATTCTTGGGACGGAAAAAACTCACGGAAAAACCTGATACTTGTTAAGGTCAACAGTACAAAATCCGGATAGCTTTCAACATTACCATCATGTTCACCTATAGTCTGTTTAATAACTTGTTTGATTGTATCTGGTTCAAAACCATTCACTTGACTGATTCTTCGACCAAGATAATCAGTAAACTCTGCTGCAGCTCTGTCTATTATCAAACTATCATTCAGGAATCCAAAGCTCACAGCCGGCCAGGTTGTAAATGGAGGTATAACCATTTGTTCTGTATTTATTACAGATAAATGGCTATCTCGTATTAATCGTAAGAAACCATCAATTTGCTTCTTAAATTCCTGTACACTGGTAATTGCACTTGTTTTTTGCCTCAAATGCTTAATTGCCAGCTGAAACTCAGACTCACTCATATAATCAAAAAGCCCGGGGTGCCCTTCCCTGAGTGATGTTTCTAAAACCCCCATATCTTCAAGCATTTCATCCTCAGAAATCGTTACTTTATTGTTTTTCTTAGCTGCTTTAAAGGAAGTTTTTAAACCGAAAGGAATCATAGGGTCATCCGGAATAGCATTTTTTGATATATTGATAAATAAGCATGGCTCAGGGATTTTATGGTAGGCATAAGATGCGTTTCCGAGAATATCTCCCTTATGAAGCCTTTCACCGGTTTTAAACCATCTGTAGGGGATGAAACCGGTAAGGTAGATTTTTTTACCATCTTTATTTAATAATGCAATTGTGGCTGTAAAGTACTTCGAGTCTTGTATTTCAAGATTCCTATTGTTATTCAAAGCTGAATCTGCTTTTTTATCGAAATAATATGCCGGATCATATGCAACCCCGCTACTCAAAGAGTGCTTATAAGTGAAATGAAAACTTGTTATAATGCCATCCACAGGAGAAATAATAGTGTCCTTTAAATGTGTAGCAATAATTAAATCGCTAAAAACATGTTCATCTGACAAATAATCGTTCGGTTTATACAAAATATTTAATCCGGCTGATTTCCCTTTAATAGGCCAAACAAAAGTTGTGTCATTTGCACTTACTCCAATAATAGGTAGTGAAAACAGCAATAAAAAAACGGCAAGTAGCTTTTGTATTCTTTTCATGATGTAAAGTTATTGTTTTTTCAACTTAAACACTACTGATTTTTCAATTGGATATGAATTATGCAAGTGAAAATTTAAAAACATATTTTATTCGTACAGAAATGGGTAAAGAAAGTAACTTTGCCCATTTCTTTTTGATTCGACTTTGATTTTGTTTAGGAGTGACCTCCAACAATAATACGCATCATCTTGAGGTTCAGCACAATAAACCGCCATAGTTGCCATAATACATTGCGCCGCCAAAAACGAGTTTGCCGGGTAGGTACGGGCGGATAGGATTCTTCATAATATCCTCTTACTATATTTTTTGCCATAATAGGATTGTTTTAAAGTTTATTAATCTGTTATTCGGGTATGAGCCACCAAAACGGATAGCCTTTTGCTTTGTGGATGAACATATAATGCAGGAATATTTTTACCCAGTGTCCTGCCAGTCCTGCTTCACCAATTGTATAACTCAAATCGCGTCCCCAGTCCGGATATTTCTTCCAGTCCGGAACGATGGGAAATACGGTCATGGTGGCTGCATTTCCTTTCAACATGCCGTAACCTGCTGAGATAATACAAGCTGCTCCCATGCGTCCCATGGAAGCCTTGTGCTTAAATTCTTTGCGGTTATGTTTAATAATCCCCACAATATTTAGTGCAATAATCTTGCCAATAACACCTGAGGGCATTCCTGTCCTTGGCGGTGCGGGTGTAATAAGCGTACCGTTCGGGCTTTTGAGTGGTTTTGAAATTCCATGCGGAGGTGCAAATGCAATCCCTGCAGCAAAAATATTGGGATAATCGGGGTTTTGATAAGTGGAGGGCCAGTCATTTACGCTCCAGTCTTCAAAATCTTTTGGGCTATAGTCGGCATCTACCTTCATAAATCCATTGGGAGCAAATAGTTTATCGCTGATATCGCTTCCATCTTTTGCAAAGGCTTTTATATCCACTCCCGAAAAAGGAGGTATCAGCATGGCGAAATCAAAAGCTTCCGACTTAAAGCTACCATCTAATGTTTCATAGTGTGCAAGACCTTTTTCAATGCGATTTACAGCAGCTCTTTTTATCCATTTGATACCGTATTCCGCAAAAATCGACTCACTAAACACTTTGGTAGGGATAATATAGCCGCCTCGCTTGATGAAGGCGCCGCCCATACCGAAATCGCCCAGCTCATATTCATTGGAAATCCAAGTAATCTCAGCCTTGTCCTGCAAGCCCAGCTTATTGATGGTATGCGCCACATTCAGTGCATACTCAAATGCCGCTCCTTGACAAGTGGCAGTGGCATGTCCTGTACCAATTAAAAACTTAAGATGCTCACCCTTTTTCATTCGTTCAATGCATAATTGCAGTTGCTCCCATGCATGTGCAGCATGATCGTATGAACAAACAGAAACAGTGTGCTTGTCGGGTCCCAAACCTTCGGTTGCCGCAAAGTTTAATTTAGGTCCCGTGGCGTTTACAAGAAAATCGTAACTCACAAATTCCGTTTCCCCCTTTCGCTCGGGAGATGTGTATTCGATAGCTACGCATGCCTTGTCCAGCTCGGCACAGCCATCCGGATAAATAGCCGTCGCTTTGGCCTGTTTAAAGTCGATCTTCCAGCGGTCGTATACGCGCTTCAACTTAAACCGTACCTGATCAACGCTCATCTTCCCGATTCCTACCCAAATATTGGATGGAATCCACTGATAATATGAAGCCGGACTGACAACAACTACTTCATGCTTCTTGCCTAGTTTCTTCTTTAGGAAAGCCGCTGCAGTATGTCCTGAAATGCCGGCGCCAAGTACTACTACTTTTGCCATATGTGCGTGTTTTAATTTTGGTTTAAATTCCTTTAAATGAAATGCATTTAATTGCGAAATAAAAGTACGGTTAATTCGCTGAAAAAGCAAAAATATGTTAAAATACTTTTTCTGAGATATAAATAAAAAATATTTATCATTTTACTAAATCGGTTTAGATTTTTTGTATTTTTGCTTTGTTCAATGGAACTCTTAGCTTTGTAAGATCCTTGAACTATTAGGCTATTCTGTTCAAAATGAGTACTATGAGTAAACCCACACCTGTTTCGCCTACCGTGATGACACTGGATGCCGGCGGCACTAATTTTGTCTTTTCTGCAATTCGAGATGCAAAAGAGGTTGTTTCCCCAGTTACATTTCCTTCAAATGCCGATAATCTCGAGAAGTGTTTAAACACGATTATTCAAGGCTTTGAAAACATTTATGAGAAGCTGGACAAATCGGCTTCAGCCATTAGCTTTGCATTTCCGGGACCGGCCGATTATGCGGCGGGTATTATTGGAGATTTGGGAAACCTGCCTGCTTTCCGCGGTGGCGTGGCTCTTGGTCCCATGCTGGAAGAACATTTTAATATTCCGGTGTTTATTAACAATGACGGTGATTTATTCGCATATGGCGAAGCGCGCTATGGTTTATTGCCTTTGCTGAACGCTTTGCTAGAGAAGAACGGTAGCAATAAAAGATTCTCCAACCTGATGGGACTGACTATCGGAACAGGTTTTGGAGGTGGCTTGGTTCGCAATAACGAATTATGGCTTGGTGATAATGCAGCCGGTGCCGAAGTATGGCTAATGCGTAATCCACATAATAGCAACTTATTTGCTGAAGAAAGCATTAGCATTCGAGCTGTGACAAACAATTATTATCGATTAAGCGGCATTGAAGAAGAAGGATTGCAGCCGCGCGATATTTATGAAATTGCTACCGCTCAAAAACCCGGAAACAGAAATGCAGCCCTCGAATCCTTTAATTTATTGGGAGAAGCCTTGGGCTTGGTGATGGCCGAGCTCATCACACTTACCGATGGGATTATTGTGATAGGAGGTGGGGTTGCAAACGCGGCACCCTTATTTTTGGAAAAGGCCGTAGAGGTTGTAAATGGTTTTTATGAAACAGAAAAAGGCCATAAAGTAACCCGCCTTGAGTCGGTAGCCGTGAATCTTGATGACGAACAAACGGTAAAAGCAATATTAAAACAAACTTCAAAACAAATTCCTGTTCCTTTTTCCGAGAAAACTGTAGCTTACTCCCCTTTAAAATGGGTAGGTATCGGCAGTTCGGTTTTGGGAACCAATAAAGCTGTTGCACTGGGAGCATACGCCTTCGCAGTGAATGAGTTGGAAAAGAAACAATTGTAAAAAACACAATTTTAAAACCTTTATTAGCATGAAAAGATTTGCCCATATTTTCATTTTCTTCAGTATATTTTTCATCTATTCCTGCTCAGAGCAGCCTGTGATGGAGCCTGCATCTTATATTGACCCGTTTATTGGCACTGATGCGCATGGACACACTTATCCGGGTGCCACCACGCCTTTTGGTATGGTGCAACTCAGCCCTCAAACGCGACTCGATGGCTGGGATGGCTGTTCCGGATACCATTATACCGATAACATCCTTTACGGATTTGCGCATACTGCTCTGAATGGCACCGGAGTAGGGGATTACGGAGATATTTTATTGATGCCCTTAGTGGGCGAACCAGTGTTTTTAAATACAGAATACAATTCTCCTTTCCAAAAAGAAAATGAAAAGGCCGAAGCCGGATATTATAGCGTATTTTTGGATAAACCACAGGTTTTGGCTGAAATGACGGCTAGCACCCGGGTGGGATATCATCGCTATACATTCCCTGAAACAGCACAAGCCAATATTATTATTGACCTTCAGCACCGTGATTTTGTATTGGATTCGTGGATTGAATTTGTAAGTCCTACCGAAATACGCGGCATGCGTCGCTCCAGCAATTGGGCAAAAGATATGATTTGGTACTTTCATATGGAATTTTCCAAGCCATTTGAAACAAAAGGTATTGCAATAAATGATGTTTTGCAGCAAGGACTTGAAAAAGCTGATGGAACAAATATTAAAGCTTTTGTTAGTTTTCAAACCGAAGCCGATGAAATTATTGAAGTAAAAGTATCGCTTTCGGCAGTGGATGAAGCCGGTGCATTACAAAATCTACATGCCGAAATTCCAGAATGGAATTTTAAAGAAGTGCGTAAGCAGGCTTTTGACAGCTGGAATAAAGAAGTAAGTAAGATTAAAGTAAAAGCCGGTGCCGGCACACAAAATAAAGTGTTTTATACCGCTATGTATCACGCCATGCTGCAGCCCAATACTTTTATGGACGTTGACGGCAGATACAGGGGAATGGACAGGGAGGTTCATCAATCGGATGGCGCAACCCAATATACCGTATTTTCGCTTTGGGACACTTATAGAGCTTGGCATCCGCTTATGACAATTATTGAACAAGAGCGAACTGCCGATTTCATACATACCATGATGCGAATGTATGAACAAGGCGGGCTGCTGCCCATATGGGAATTGGCAGGCAATGAAACCTATTGTATGATAGGAAATCACAGCATAAGCGTCATTGCGGATGCATGGATGAAAGGAATACGCAATTTTGATGGCAATAAAGCTTTGGATGCCATGTTGCACAGTGCGAATACGGATAAATTTGGATTGAATGTGTACAGAGAAGACGGCTATATTGCAGGAGATAAAGAGCATGAATCCATCTCCAAAACCTTGGAATATGCATACAATGATTGGTGTATCGCCATGATGGCAAAAGATCTTGGACGTGATGATGTATATCGTGAATTCATAAGAAGAGCACAGTACTGGAAAAATATTTTCGATCCGCAAACCGGCTTTATGCGTCCTAAATTGAATGGAAACTGGCTTACTCCTTTTGATCCTACCGTAGTGGACTGGCATTTTACCGAAGCCAACTCATGGCATTATAGCTTTTATGTGCCACAAGATATTAAGGGATTTAGTGATTTTCATGGAGGGAAAGAGCAACTGGAAGCTAAAATTGACGAGCTTTTTGATACGGAGGTAGAAGTTGGTGGTCGTGATATGAAAGATATCACCGGATTAATCGGGCAATATGCCCAAGGCAATGAGCCCAGTCATCATATGGCTTATCTGTATAATTTCGTCGGAAGCCCGTGGAAAACCCAGCAGCGCGTTCGGCAAATTATGGATGAGCTTTATACGCATCATCCCGATGGGTTGAGCGGAAATGAAGACTGCGGACAAATGTCGGCATGGCTGATAATGAGTGCCATGGGCTTTTATCCCGTAACACCCGGCTCTACCGATTATATTATTGGTACACCCTGGTTCCCCGAAACAAGTATTGAGTTGGAAAATGGAAAACAGTTTACAATCAAGGCAAAAGGAGTGAATAAGCAGAATTTTTACATCCAATCGGCCAGCTATAATGGTGAACCGTATCCATATTCTTATATAACGCATCAAATGATTATGGAAGGGGGTGAGTTGGAGTTTGTGATGGGTAGTAGCCCCAATAAAGAATGGGCTTCAGTCGATGCATATTTGCCTAAATCCGCAATTGAGGAGGAGCTGATACTTCCGGTACCTTATTTTGAATCCGAAACTGCGAAAATAAAAGATGTGGTGGAGGTGCGTATTGCTACTATAGTACCCGATTGTGAAATTTATTATACCCTTGACGGCAGTACGCCCAATAAAAACTCATTGCGTTATGACGGAGCTATTGCATTGTCGGAAACAACAAATTTGCGTGCAGTGGCTTGGAAAGAAGGCATGGGTTATAGCCATATTGCCGAAAGTAATTTTGTAAAGATTGATTTGCATCGCTCGATTGAACTGTTATCCGAAGCACATCCAAGCTACCAAGCCGGTGGTCCCGAAGTGTTGATTGACGGTTTACGCGGAGCCGCCAACTGGCGACTGGGTGGCTGGCAAGGCTATCAAGGAACCAATTTCGAAGCTATAGTAGATTTGGGAAACAAACAAACCATCCGAAAACTGGGAGCCGGATTTGTACAAGATGTGCGTTCCTGGATTTGGATGCCAAAAGATGTGCGCTTTTATGTGTCCGACGACGGAAAAGACTTTAAAGAAGTGGCACATATCCCAAACAGCCTAGCGGATGATGAGCATGAAATCATTAGCAAGGACTTTGAAGCCAAGCTAAATACGTCAGGACGTTATGTGAAAATCGAAGCTATCAATTACGGCATCATACCCGAATGGCACTTGGGCGCCGGTGGCAATGCCTATATCTTTATCGATGAAATTATCATCGAATAGCAGTTGCGTTAGGCAGGTTAAAAGAGTTATTTCTTGAGAATGATTCGGAAGGTGGTTCCTTCGCCCGCAGTGGAGGAGCGCACAAATATTTTGCCTTTGTGATAATCGCTTACAATACGTTTTGCAAGGGATAAGCCGAGCCCCCAACCGCGCTTTTTGCTGGTATAGCCCGGCTCAAATATGGATTTGAAAGCCGATTTTGGCATGCCTTTTCCGGTATCGCTCACATCGATGATGATATGTTTGCTTTCTTCTTTTACGTCAAGCTGAATAGTACCATGCCCTTCTATGGCATCAATGGCATTTTTACATAAGTTTTCAATGACCCACTGAAACAAGGCTTCATTTAAAGGAATTATTAGTGGTGGTGATTGAGAAACATTCAGCTGATAACTGATTTTTTTGGAAGTGCGTAGTCGTAAGTAATCAATGGTTTCTTCTAACAATTGAGTGAGATTTGTTGGCACCAATACCGGCTCGGACCCAATTTTTGAGAAGCGTTCGGTGATCACTTCAAGGCGTGCAATATCTTTCTCCATTTCGGGTGCACCATCAAAAGCAATTGGTTCCATCTTAAGCAGTTCTACCCATGCCATTAAACTGGATAAAGGAGTTCCAATTTGATGCGCCGTTTCTTTTGCCATACCAGCCCAAACCTGATTTTGCTCCGAACGTCGGGCATAGCTGAACAGCAGATAAGCTATGAGTAAGAAAAATGCAATAATGAGAATTTGCATGAGCGGGAAAAATCGCATCTTCGTCAGTAGGGGAGAGCTTTTGTAAAAAATAAGTGTTTTTCCGTGGTCCAAAAAACTGACTGCAATAGGTTTGTTTTCCGAACGCATCAAACTGATTTGATTTTGCCAGAACATGGAGTCGGCTTCGGCAGTGATTTCGAGGTTTCCGTACTGAAGTACATGCATGGCGGTGCTATCCGTAATAATCACGGGTACAGAAGAAGAGTTGGAGGCGATATCAAGTAAAAAAGATGAAACCAAATCGTCAAGCACCTGCTTTAGCTCGGTAAAAATGCGCGATTCACGATAATATAACTTTTGGTATACGCCACGCGAAATTTGAATGGGAATTGGATCATATTCTGAAAAAGCTTCTTTTATCTCAGCTTCAAAAATGGAAATACCATGGTATTTCTCATCCAAGTTTTGATGTGTTACAATTTGATTTGACGCATCCACAATAATTACCGGAATGCTGGTATTATTACTGATTATCTCCAGATAAAAAGTAAGCTCTTCATCCAATGGTCCAAAAAGTACCCTACGATAAGTTTCGGCTAAAAGCTCCACTCGCTTACGCTCTTGATTGCGAAGCTCCACAAAAAACTGCTCCTGATACTGCATTAGGCTGGCACGCCGCTCCACCGCATCAGCCCACAAACGCACCTGATTGCGCTCTTCACGTGCAAACTGACTTACAAGACTATTGGTGTAATATACCGAAGCACTGATGATGAGCAAAGCAACAACAGCCAAAACCAATTTCCAGCGCTTTTTGCGTTCGTATAAATTCACGGCAATACTTTTAAGCTTAACGAAAACAATTGGTAAAATTATACAATTTTCGCTTGCCGATATGGTTTTTTGAATTTGAACTTCAGAGAAATGAAACAAAAACGTACTTTTGCCGAAATAATTTAATACATATACAATGAAGAAATTGCGTTTTTTGCAAATTGTTTTTATCCAACTGACTACTTTAACATTTTTTATTTCATCACAAATCATGGCACAAAAACCGCCTCAACTTCCTTTGGAAGACTTCTTTAAAAATCCTGAAAAAACGGCCTTTAATATCAGTCCCGACGGTAAATATTTTTCGTATCTGGCGCCCTACGAAAGCCGTCTGAATATTTTTATCCAAAAAATTGGCAGTACTACTGCTACACGGATTACATCGGTTACCGAACGAGATATTGCAGGTTATTTTTGGGCAAATAACAAACGCATCTTATTTATCAATGATAATGGAGGCGATGAAAATTATGCCTTATATGGAGTAGATATCAATGGCAAAAATGAAAAATGCCTTACTTGTTTTGAAAATGTACGTACCCAATTAATTGATGAGCTGGAAGATCAACCGGATTACGTTATCGTAGGATTAAACAAGCGAAACCCAATGATTTTTGACCCTTACAGGCTGAATATCAATACGGGTGAAATGGAGATGCTGGCAGAAAATCCAGGTAATATACAAGGCTGGATGACAGACCACGACGGCCGCCTGCGTATTGCTGTGGCAATTGTTGACGGAGTAAACACTCAATTGCAGTATCGTGATACCGAAGATGAAGACTTTCGCCCGATTTTAACGACCGATTTTAGGGAATCCATGAGCCCCTTGTTCTTTACATTTGATAATAAACAGTTATATGCAGTTTCAAATCTAGGGCGTGATAAAGCAGCAGCCGTAATATTTGATCCGAATACGGCAAAGGAAACAGACTTGCTGTTTGAGCATGATGAATACGATATCGGTTCAATCAGCTATTCTAAGAAGAGAAAGAAAATCACTTCAGCTTCGTATACATCTTGGAAGCGCGAGCGCCATTTCTTTGACAAAAGCAGCCAACAGCTGTTTGAACGCTTCGAAAAAGAATTGCCCGGCTATGAGATTGCGATTAGTGCAGTTGATAAGGCAGAAGAAAAATATATTGTTCGTACCTATAGCGACCGCTCGTTGGGTGCTTATTATTTTTATGATAAAAAGAAGGATCGTCTTAGCAAACTACACGATGTCAGCCCTTGGATTGAAGAACAAAACATGGCTTCAACCCACCCTATTCAATATCGCTCGCGCGATGGATTGATTATAAACGGCTATCTGACTTTGCCTGAAGGTGTCGAGCATAAAAATCTTCCCGTAATTATCAATCCGCATGGAGGACCTTGGGCTCGCGACAGCTGGGGCTTTAACTCGGAAATACAATTTTTGGCAAATCGTGGGTATGCAGTCATGCAGATGAACTTCCGAGGATCCACAGGCTATGGCAGGGCTTTTATGGAAGCAAGCTTTAAACAATGGGGCTTGAATATGCAAAATGATATTACCGACGGCGTATATTGGCTGATTGAACAAGGTATTGCCGACCCCAAACGGATTGCAATATATGGTGGTAGCTACGGTGGTTATGCAACTTTGCAGGGTTTGGTGGTAACACCTACACTGTATGCCGCAGGGGTTGATTATGTGGGTGTATCCAATCTGTTTACCTTTATGCAGACCATCCCGCCTTATTGGAAACCCATGTTGGACATGATGTACGAAATGGTAGGGAATCCGGAAGAGCTGAAAGCCCAATTTGAAGCTACATCCCCCGCACTGAATGCACACCGCATTATGGCACCCTTGTTTGTGGCTCAAGGAGCAAAAGACCCGCGCGTAAATATTGCCGAGTCCGACCAAATTGTTGAAGCATTACGCAGCAGAGGTGTGGAAGTGGAATATATGGTAAAAGAAAATGAAGGACATGGCTTCCATAATGAAGAAAATCGTTTCGACTTTTATAGAGCCATGGAAAAGTTTTTGGAAAAGCATTTGAAATAATATCTTCGTTTAGGTTCGATATTCATTTCAATGCAAACAAAAAACCCGAAGCATACGACTTCGGGTTTTTTGTTTGTAACAGCCGGAGCTGTATTTATTCGTTCATCGCAATATCGAATATCTTCATATCTTCCTCCACAGTGGTGATGGAAGTAGTACCAAACTGTTCGCTTACAATCTGTAATAGATTGGGTGTAAGGAATTGTGGCAGAGTAGTTCCCATATGCGTATCTTTAAAAGCTAATCTGCATAATTCACCAATTCATAAGGCTGTCAAGCTGGCCTTTTTGTAACAGGCTTATAATCATTTCGTTAGGAGGTTTTAATACTTAATTAAGCAGCTTAGGTCTTTTTTTAATTTTAAATTTTCCGAACAAACCAATCTATCATTATTTTTATCCACTTGTTCAACATTAGCAAATTAAAAAGTCCTATGGTTACTAAAGCTACTAATGCTCCTAGTAATACATCTATAACATAATGATGCCCAGAGTATACAGCTGCGAACCAAATTCCCAGCATGAACAATACAAACAAAGCGTTTATCCAGCCTAATTTTTTCTGTATTCCATAATACAATACAATCACCGGATATGCTGCATGAAGAGAAGGAATAGCTGCAAGCACATTTGCGTTTTTGTTGTATAGGCTTGCAAAAATGGGCACTCCGGTTATTGCATCAAAGCGTGCTAGTCCGGCACTATTTCCCTGAATGTCAGTATATAGGTCAAAACCATACAAATCAACATACCATGGTGGGGCTGCCGGATACAAGTAATAAATTACAAATCCAAGTAAATTAGTAAATAGAAAAACCAGTGAATATTGTGCAAACAAATGCTTGTTTTTATAATAGAGATATATTCCAAAAGCTAATGGTATTGGTACCCAGTTTAGATAGAACAGGCCCGTAACAACATCAAGAAAGTCAGTATGAACTAAGGCTAAGAATTCGTTGGGTGTATAGACTACTCCTTGCAGTGATATACCAAATAGACTTTTTTCCAATAGATAAGGTTCCTGAATATGCACAGGTGAAACCTGATAGTTTGGTAGTATACGCATTGAATCATAAGCAATCCAATATACCATAAAAATAGAGAATCCGAGGATGAATTTTCGGGTTTTTTCATTTCCATAAAAAAGCAATAAATAAAAACCTATAAAGAAAAAATGATCGCTACGTATGGGACCCATCCTGAGTATCCATCCCATATAAACTAGTACGAGCATCAGATTAACCATGATATTTGTTAGGGTAAATCTTGAGAAAGTCGTATTTTTAGTTCTTTTATTCATTCCAAACTTTTTCATAAGTAGGTTGGCCTGTATGTATATTGGATCCAAAAAGTTCAATATATCTTACTTTTGGCCAAAAAGATACATGATCGGCATAAATATAAATATGGTCTAGCTTCGATTCTTGTTTATTGATTTCAGTAATAACCATAGCATTGAATGGTTCCTTTTGCACTAACCAAAATTTTCGTTTACGATCAGCTACCAGCTTCAGATTGTATTCATGCTTTTTGTCTTTTACAGCTGTACATTCCACACCATACGCATATAACTTTTCAATTTTCCGCAGTTCCATTCTTTGTCCTTGCTCTTGGTACCGTAACCAATATACATCCAAAGGAGATTCCTCCTTCAAAATTCCTTCTTCATCAAAACTCCCATCATAAACAATAGTGTTGGCGTTATGGTTTCGTTGAATATAAAATAGCCTGCCGGCTGTTTTTTCAGGTACAGGATAATCACCATGGGTTGCTGTAAGAAAAAACAGGCTAAATATTATTGTTGACATTCCTTTAACCATATTAAAGCCATTTCTCTTGTTTGTACCATGCAATGGATTCTTGTATACCACTTGTTAAGTCATAATGAGGTTTAAATCCAAAATCAGTAAAAATAGGACTACTATCGCACAAATAATTTTTTCGACTTATCTCTTTCAACTTTTCTGTATTGAGAATGGGTGTTTTACCATTTATCCTTGAAATAGTCTCAAGTATAAATGCCAAGGCCTGTACTATTATTTTTGGGAAAACCAGCCGCAGCGTTTTCTTGTTAAGCGTTATTTTAATAATACGAGAAAACTCTAAAGCTGAATATTGATTGCCATCGGTAACAAAATAGGATTTTCGTGAAATATCAGTGCCCATAGCATTGATAATCAGTCGCGCAAGGTCTTTCACATATATAAATGTCAATGTCTGATCAGAAGTTCCAATATAGGTTTCCATATGATGGTTAATCATTTTATACATCAACAAAAAGTCTTTATCACGGGGCCCATAAACTCCGGTTGGACGAAATATCAGATAAGGAAAATCAGTTTTAGAAGCTAAAAACTGTTCTGCTTTTTGTTTACTTTGACCATATAAAGTAATGGGCTCTGACAGATCGTCTTCTTGAATAGGCCGGATAAATTCTTCATTCAATGGGCCATAGGAAGCTAGGCTACTCATATAGATAAATTTATCAGGCACACAATGGCAGTCAATCATAGCGTTAACTAAGTTTTTTGTGTATTGATAGTTTACGGTATGGTATTCTTGCTTGTACAATGAATTAGTTATTCCGGCATTATGAATGATGTAATCAAAATGACCGTTTTGGTTCATTTGTTTCATTAATACCTCAGAGATTGCTATTTTATCGGATAAATCCATTTCGAGATACCTTATGGATAATCCTTCAAGATAGCTCAAGTTGCTTGTAGGTCTTATGCCTGCTGTTACCTTATACCCCTTTTCAATTGCAGCCTTTACCAGGTAGCTACCAATAAATCCATTGGCACCTGTGATTAATACACTTTTCATAATTAAAAATATTTAACGAAACACCTTCGACGGATATGCTCGCGATAATCAAAGTGTTTCCAAAGTTTAAGTGCATCGGAGTTGTTTTCCAGTTGAGGACTCGAAATGGCCATCTTAATACCACGATTAATGTAAGCCTGCGTAAGCTCATTAAAAAATATAGCGTGTACCCCTTTGCCCTGATAGTCGGGGTGAATACCTGTCAGATATAAGTCAATTAAATCATTTTTGCCATAGATAGATTGCAAGACCGGGATAAAACCAAATGGAAAAAGTTTTCCTCTTGCTTTTATCAGTGCTTTAGATAAAGAGGGCATGGAGATACCAAACCCTACAACATCATCGTTTTTGTTTAGTACAAAAGAAACATATTCAGACTTTACGATGGAAAAATATTGTTTTATATAATAATCAATTTGTTCGTTGGTTAATTGAACAAAGCCATATAGATCAACAAAAGACGCATTTAGAGTATGAAACATTTTCCTTGCATAAGGAATTAAATTTTTAGCCTTTTTAACTTTTAGTGGTCGAAGTCCATGCTTTTCAGAAACAAGAGTAGCATATCGTTTTATTTTTTCAGGTACTTGATTAGGCACCTGGATCTCTACTTGTATCCAATCCACGTCTTTTGCAAATCCCAATAATTCCATATGAACTGGATAATAAGGATGATTATAAATCACTGCTTGTGTTCCCAGTTCATCGAATCCTTCCACGAGCATTCCTTCTAGGTCCATATCGCTAAAGCCAAGCGGACCATGAATCGCGGTCATTCCCTCGGATTTACCCCAATCTTCAACAGCTTTAATCAATGCAAACGAAACGGCTATATCGTCCACAAAATCAATCCAGCCAAAACGTACTCGATTCTCATTCCACTTTTCATTAGCTCTTTGATTGATAATACCAGCAATTCTCCCAACCACTTGCTGCTGGTCGTAAGCCAAGAAATATTTTGCTTTGCAAAAAGTATGTGCAGGATTTTTTGTGGGCGAAAGTGTTGACCTTTCAAATCCAAATAATTGGGGAACCCTGTAAGGGTTTCCATTATACAAGGCATTAGGAAACGCTAGGAATTGGTTGAATTCTTTTGCAGATCGAACCTCTTTTATTATCACATTTTTCATATCAAGAAATTATTTTAGAAATTTTTCCGTTCATCATTGCTCGGCAGTGTACCAGCTTTTCAATAGCCCTATCAATCTGCTCTTTGGTATGCGTTGACATGAGTGAAAATCGCAGCATAGCTTCGTCTTTACCCACTGCAGGATGAATTATTGGATTAACATATATTCCTTGCCCCATTAACATAGTAGCAATGGAGAATGTATTTTGATCGTTGCCTATATAAATAGGGATAATGGGTGTCTGGCTTTCGCCTATATTAAATTCAAAATGTTGCAGCCAATAACGTGCATATTCTGTATTATCCCATAGCCTTTCGCGCCGCTCAGGTTCTTCTTTAATGATTTGAAGGGCTTCGAGGGCTACAGCAGCTGATGCTGGCGAAATTCCTGCACTAAATAGTAGCGATCGAGCATTGTGTTTCAGATAGTTGATGGTATCTATATCCCCGGCTACAAAGCCTCCAAGCGAAGCAAGTGATTTACTGAATGTACCCATAATCAGATCCACTTTCTCAGTTACATTAAAATGAGATGCAGTGCCGGCACCATCTTTTCCCAATACACCCAGTGCATGGGCATCATCTACCATTACAGATGCAGAATAAGTGTCGGCAAGGCGACAAATTTCATTTAAAGGTGCTATATCGCCTCCCATACTGAATACTCCATCTACAACAATTAGTACAATTTGATTCGGGTTGGTTTTTTGGAGATTTTCTTCCAATGAAGACATATCATTATGTCTGAATTTAAGACTTTTAGCAAAAGTGAGTCGGCTACCTTCAATAATTGAGGCATGATTTTTTTCATCCATGATAACAAAATCATTGCGTCCAGTGAGAGCTGAAATCGTGCCCAAATTAGTTTGGAAGCCTGTACTAAATACTACCGAAGCCGGCTTTCCGGTATATTCAGCCAGTCTTGCTTCCAACTCCTCGTGTAAATCAAGATTTCCATTCATTAAACGCGATCCAGAAACGCCGGTTCCATATTTGTTTAATGCATTCTTTGCAGCCTGAATCAATCTTGGATGATTGGTTAAACCCAAATAGCTGTTTGATCCGAACATTAATATTCTTTTTCCATCAATCAGCACTTCGGTATCTTGACCTGATTCAATAGGGTGATAATAAGGATAATATCCCATTTTTTTAATTAGCTGAGGCCGGTCGTAGACGGCCATTTTGTTAAGTAGTGTTTTCATGTTGTTTAGTGTTTAGAAATCAAATTTGAAACGTAACCGTATGCCATTGTCAGCAACATTAGGATTTTTAAGGTGTGAAAGACGTTGTACATAATCCACCCTGAAAAACTTGAGTATATTTCCAATCCCTACACTCATTTCCATATACGGTGTACCTTCGAGAGTATAGGTAGTTGGATTCCCCAATGCATCGGTTGGAAAACGCATAAGACCTGCAGTGACATTTGGATTGTTTTTATCGGTTACGTTTCCATAAATACCTTTAAACGATATTATTTCACGCCAACCTAAACGTTTAATCAAAGGTATTTTGTTGAAAAAAAAGCCATTAAAATGTTGTTCTGCAAACAAGCTCACATGCTGATCGCTCACAAACTCCAGAAAATTCATCAGATTATAGGACAATAGTTGATACGAATAGGTTTGATTTGCCCGATGAACGGTAAGCAGAGGGAAAGGAATTTCTCGACCGAATATTTTAGAACCTTCAAGTTCTACATCCATATACCCGATTGGAGATAAATAAAATCGTTTAAACACATTAAGATTCAGCTTACCATAATCGTAATCTGAACCAAGTAAACCTTTGATACTCTGTGTGTATGATAGTTGGAAGATGGGGTGCTCGGTAATAATAGGTGTCCGGTAACTCAATCCTTGATAAAATTTCTCATTAGGTGCAAATCTCAAGGTTGCGCCTATTTCATTTGATGTAATAGAATATAGTTCGCGGTCATCGCTAAATCTAAAAAACAAAGTACCCCCCGGTTCTTGCGAAATATTTTTAAAATTTAATAAAGTTGAAAATCCATCACCCCAGTCCCTATAATGTTCAAGCTTGAACATCTTATAGTAAAGAATTTTATCGGCCACGCCTCGTTTAAAAGAAAGCAGAAAATTATCCTCATTAATAAACTGCATTTCCATACCCGGGAAGTTGGTTTCAACCTGATACATTGCCATTATGGAATGTCTTGGATTTTCTTTTAATGGACGTTGGTTCAACGCCCAAGTGGTACTGACAGAGTACTTAAGCCTATCGTCTTTGAATCCATAGGTTAAATATCCCTCTAACCTAAGCCTCTCATTAAATTTTTCAGAAGTTCTAGCTCCTATTTTAAGTCGGAACCCTTCTACATCATTAAAACTATAGAAAGTATTTACTGGTCCTACTTCTGTGTTACCAAATTTCCAGTATCCTGCCACTAACAGCATTACAATATCCATGGTTCGTTTAAATGCTGGCACATTCTGTATGCTGTCAACCATTACAAAGATATTCTGTTCCTGTTCGGTAAGTTTTTCTATCCTACCGGTCTCCCAAAAAGAGCTGTCGCGCTCGGCATGACCAATTATCTTTATAGTGTTTTCGATCCCAGAATAAGTACTGTCCGGGCGAGGTAGATTGAAAGTATAGTTGTCATAAAACACTGTCTTTTTACCAAACATCCCTGCTCCTTTGTTTGTAAAGTTAAAATCGACAACTAGTTCATTTTTACTGAACATCCATCCTTCACCATTTACTTTCTCATATTCCTGAATAATCCGTAAATCATTTACAAAATTCAAGTTGATATCCTCGGTAACTCGCATATCTACTTTAACTACCGTATACTTATCATCATCAGTAATATAAAGATTCCCTTTAAAGGCAAAATCGGCTTTATTCCTTGGCTGAAAAGCTAGATTAATTACTTGTAGATTGCTGATTTGAATAGTATCTATAATATGAAACTTGTATATTAAAGGGGCCAAGGTGGAAATTGGACTAATAAACTGATTGGTAAGTAGGGTAATATTGTTCGAATAAATGTTGATATCCTGATAAAGATTATCAATAATAAAGCCAACACCTTCGTTATCAATATAGTCATGCAGCCCAACCATATTGGTACCCGAAATATATTCTTTACTGGTTTTGGGCTCTTTACGGTAATAAACTTTTGAGATAGTCTCTTTGAGAAAGACAGGCAAATAGGGTTTTCCGTTAGTTTCAGAAGTATCTACAAAACTGAAAACATATTGAAAGTTTTTGAACATTTTCTTATTCCTAAATTCATCCGTAATGTTATTCAGTGCGAATTCTACTTTTTCATGTTTATCGAATTCGTAATATTCAAACTTCTCAGAGCTATTGGTATCCCTGTTTTCTATAACCTTTTTGATTAGTTCCACCGCCGGATTATCGCGATTGCGATACCGTTTCCGCTGAACAGTTACCATCACCTCGTTTAGGGTAATACTTTCGGGCTCAATTTCAAAGTTGATAGTTTGATTTTTGGCTTGTCCTACTGATTTAATTTCTTTTTTGTATCCAATAAAAGAAGCTTGCAATTGATCCGAAGCCCACGGAGTTGAAAGAGAATAATCTCCATTATAATCGGTGATGGTGCCGATATTCTTTCCTACAAAAACAACATTGACAAAAGGTAAAGGCTCTTTGGTATGTGCATCGATAACCCTACCTTTTATATTCACATGCTTTTGACCGAATCCATGTGTGGGATACAAGACAAAAATTATGACAGGTAATATATAAAGCAATCTTTTCATTATTATAATATGACACTTATTTAAAAATGAAATACTTATGGGTAAAATAATTGAATCCCATCCCGATAACCATTGCCACAATTATTTTTGATAAGATGTAGTGAAGATGAACATACTCCACCAATAGAAAAAGTGCTGTTGTATTTAAAAAAATACTTGAAATCCAAACGATAAAGTATTTTAATGTTTGATTATAGATATTACCGTGCCGTTTACGGAAGGCCCAATTTCTTTCTAAAAAAAAGGAAACTATACCTCCGCTCACCAAACCTGTAACAGCAGAAAATATATACCACAGCTGAACTACTTCTGTAAGCAGAACCAATACCAAAAAGTCTGTTGCTGTTGCCAGGCCTGCGACAATATTGTAGCGAATAAATGAGGTACAATTAGAGGGTTTATAGGTTTCCATTTATAGAATTAAAAGAGATTAAAAAACACAATGAACTGTATCACAACACGAGTATATATTCCGGCCAATACATCGTCCAGTATCACGCTCCAATGACTTTTTATAGCATCAATTTTTTTAATAAAAAGCGGTTTTACTATATCGAAAACACGGAATAGCAATAGTGCGACCAGATAGTATTCCAATCGGAGTGGCAGGGCTAAAGCAGCAATCCATACTCCGATCACTTCATCTATTACAATTTTTGAATCATCAAATTCCCATTTTGTTTGAATCTTTTTTATGGAATATGATCCTAGTAAAAACATAAATAGAATTAGTGCCAGATTAATAAAAAGAACAGCAGTTGTTCCAAAACCCAACTTAACTAAGAGGCTATTAGTAAGGAAAAGCAAAGCAACTCCCACTATTGAACCTGCTGTTCCTGGAGCATAAGGTACATATCCAACACCCAGTATTGTAACAATACGTTTATGCCGTTTCATTCTTTTCTTCGTAATAATCGAGTCCCAGATGATTGATTAAATTTTCACCCATCAAATACCTCAGGGTATTTTCGAGTTTAATCTTTTGCTGGAATATATCGTGAATGGGTTGTAGTCCTTGCAAAGTTTGTGGAACTTTGAAGTAAAATGAAAGCCATTCCTGAATTCCTTTCATTTGGGCACGATGTGCCAGATCAATAAACAACGCTAAGTCGAGTACTATCGGAGCAGCCAAAATGGAATCTTTGCAAAGAAAATTCACCTTGATTTGCATTTTGTAACCCAGCCAACCAAAAATATCTAGATTATCCCAGCTCTCCTTGTCATCCCCTTTAGGCGGATAATAATTTATTCTTACTTTATGGTACATCTCTTTATAGAGTTCCGGATAAAGATCTGCTTTGAGGATGCTTTCAAGCACACTTAGTTTGGACACTTCTTTGGTTTTAAATGAATCGGTGTCATCCAGTACCTTTCCATCTCTATTCCCAAGAATATTGGTTGAAAACCATCCATCAATACCAATTAATCGGGTTTTTAAACCTGGTCCCAGTATAGTTTTCATTAAGGTTTGACCTGTTTTAAAATCTTTCCCGGCTATAGGTACATTTAACTTATTTGCCAGTTCAACAATGGCTGGCACATCGTTAGTGAGGTTGGGTGCTCCGTTCACAAACGGCACTCCACTTTTAATGGCTGCATATGCATAGATCATACTTGGCGCTATACCGGGATGGTTGTCTTCGAGTGCTTTTTCAAAGCTAGGCAGGTCAAGGTGTATATCTTGTTCTTCAACATAAACTTCAGTTGATGCACTCCAAACCATTACCAAACGCTGACAACCATTTTTCTCTTTAAAATTTTTGATGTCGGTCATTAAAGCTTTAGCTGAATCCATCTTGGTTTTTTCGCTTTTTACGTGTTCTCCGTCCAGGTTTTTCACATAAGCATGATCGAATACAGCTCTCATGGGCTGAATAGACTCTAGTTCTTCTTTCAAATCTTCTAACAACTCCTTGTCCAGAACTCCGGCTTTCATGGCTGCCTCCCAGGCATTGTCAGGAGTAATATCCCATCCGCCAAAAACCAAGTCGTTTATAGAAGCAAGTGGAATAACATCGTTAATTGCCGGATTTCGGTTTTCAGTACGTTTGCCTAATCTGATTTTACCCATTTGGGTAATGGAGCCAATAGGGAGACCCATACCTTTACGAACAGCAATTGTTCCAGCTATAAAAGTGGTAGATACTGCCCCAAGACCGGGAATAAGAATACCAAGCTTCCCGTCGGCTGGCATAATATTTATTTTATGATTCATGTTAATATTTTTTAAGGTTACATAGTTTGTTTACAATGATATATTCGTTGAAAAGCAGTGAAATTGGTCAAGATGGCAAGAAAAAATATTGGAATGGTAAACACAGAGATATTTTCAAACAAGGGAAATGGCAACCAAGAGACTGAAAATTTAAAATCGCCAAACACAAAAGAAACTACTCCGGCAAGTATGGCAGAAATACCAACAGTTAACACACGCTCAGGCCTCTGCATAATACCAACAGTGCATTCTACTCCTAATGCTTCAGCTCTGGCACGAACATAGCTTACCATAATAGAGCCAATCATGGCAATAAACGCAGAAAGTGAACTCAGAAAATAATGATGTGCTACCAGATAATAGCTGACGCCCAAAAACATGAACATTTCACTGTAACGATCGAGTGCGGAATCGTAAAGTGCACCAAATACGGTTGTTTTTTTTGTTAGCCTAGCCAGTTGTCCATCAAGCATATCAAACAGTCCACCAAAAAGCGTGATAACTCCAAACCAAAACACATATCTAAAATCGTCACGGTTGCCTGCTTCACCTCCAATAATTAGTACAATGGTTGATACCAGTGTTATACCAAAACCAATGGTGGTAATACCATTGGGGGTAATACCGGTTTTATTCAGCATACGAACAATGGGTGTTGTAGCTTTGTACGCACGTGATTTTATAATATTCCACATAATTATATGATGTTTTTGGGTTTTTCAGATTAAACCAATGTGTGAACACTCACTCCGCCAAATCAGGAAGATGTGTATTCATGTTGTAAACTGATTGTCCGGTAAGTCTGAATACAAGGGTTAGATATTGATGCTCTTTCAATATCAACTCAATAAAAACACTTTTCCAATCTTTACGATCAATATCATTGAGTGAATTGATAAACATCGCATGGTTATTATGAAGTTCCGTAAGCATAAACCACAGATAATCTGCTTTCCTATTATAATAAAATGTATGTATTTCTTCGTGTTTATCCATGAACTCGGTGATTAGTTCGGCAAGAAATCTTTTATACAATCCTTTTTTATTTGCATAGTAATAATGGACCAAGCAGCGCAACACTCCGGCCTGATTTGCTATACGCTTGACCTTTGAAGCATGATATCCATAACGCAAAAACTCACGCCTTGCTGCTAAATATATTCTTTTTGAGGTATTCATTTAACTTTGTGTTGTATTGATCCATTATTACTAGTCTGGTTTCTCACATAAAGAGGATATCACTTCCATAATAGAAATTGCGATTGTGTAAAAATGCTTGTGATACCCATTGTTCAGAATATCATAGATTAAAAACTGTATTTAATCTTCCAGTATAACATACTATTATCTTTATACTGGCCGAAGCGGCCTTCTCTATCGCCTGTAAATAGGTTTGCACCCATCTGTAAATCAAATCCATCGGCAAATGCATAGCTAATTTTAGGCCGTATCAGAGCATCTCCTTTATTTAGACCTGCATACGCGAACAGTTCAAGCCATACTTTTTCACGAAAGAAATCTTTGGCGGCTAAAAAAGTCATGGTACTCTCAAACTCTTCCTGGTTTATTCCTACTTCATAGTCAGCAATAAATTCTTGCATAAACTGGGCGCTCAGCTTCACGCCTTTAAGGCTATAGTCTAAACCAACCATATAATGCAGATAATCTTTTTTCACTGTTTTGTCTGTCGCTAATGGATCAGTAGTCTGAAAATAGCGACCATGATTATAAGCTGCTTCTGATCGTATGACAAATCCACCCAGCGTTGTACTCAAGCTACCGCCTGCCATGCTCATACGATGGTACTCTGCATTCGCATCCAATCCAATTGGCCGCATAGTGGTTTGATCGATGACAGTTGTCATATGTATAGCCGGGTCATCTAACCAATGATAGCCTGCCACCAACTCAAAATCAGCTTTTGAGGTCATGCGAGAAAACCGCAAAAAGACTTCACTGTTTTCTAATGATGGCTTTATTTCCTTCGAAGAGTAATCAAGCAAAGGAAGCGGAGGAGTAAATAGTTTGGGAGCCCAAATGCTGCCGGGTTCGGCAATACGTGTAGGTGTGAAAACAGGTACCCAAACGGCTTCCAGATTATTCATCCCGAAGAAATAATTTAGCTTGACCGCTGTAACTCCCATCCGTATCTCATCAAAATCGGGAAGCAAGAATTCACTTAGGTCTTTGGGTGAAACTATATCGGTAATAAACACTCCTTCTGCCTTACCATATATAATTTGCTGCTGTCCAATACGGATATCCAGTTTTGGGAAATAGGCATCCAAATAGGCTTCGCGTAAACGAAAATCAATTTCCTTATCAAAATAATGATATAAAACCGGATTTACCTTAAATCCCACCTTATCTGTTCGCTGCTCAAAATTCAGGTTAAAGGTGTTTTGTACAATAGAAAACTCGCTTGCATCATTCATCAAGAAGCCGGTATAATTACGTGCAAAGCCACTAATATCAACACCTTGAGCAAATGCTTGAGACCCTACTAATAAAGCAAAGCTTATAAAAATCCAAATAATGGTTTTCTTTTTCATAACTCAATTTTTTAAAGTTTAGTCATTATTTTCCCATCGTCATGCTGCGCTCGGTAAATTTTGAGGCAGGAATCCCTTTATTAATCTGTATCTCACTGAATATTATCTCAGTACGATGATCTTTTTGTATATTATGCATTTCTGTATGAAGAATAACCCAATACCCGCTTATCTTTTTAAAGTCTTTGATATGCAGTATCTTAAGCAAGCGTCCATCTTCATCATAAAACTCGCGTTTCAATCCCAGATAATTATCTTTCATAACCCAAGTAATCGTCTTGGAATACATATAGTTAGGATCTTTTGAAACGCTTTCAACCACATAACAGTTTTGCCCTTCCAACACCTCCTCTCTTAAAAGTTTGTGATTGTCTTCATCAGGATGACGGTCGCCCATATCATCATAAGTAAAATCGGACCCCATGAAATAGTCGCTTTTACTATCACTTGAGATACGTTTTATCCTCTTGAGGGCCGGCAGATAAATCCATTGATCATCATCTCGTCCATCACTGTAGCTCCAATTCATAAATGAAGTATTTCTTACGTCGGCAGGATTGAGAAAAAACATGATAGTTTTTTCTACATTATTCTCGGTTTTGATATAGCGTTGCAGTTCGCGAACCCGTGTGTTTCCCTGTTTGTTGATAAGTCGCATCTCGAGCTGCCCCTGCACATCATCCCCTGTTGGATTATTATACACAGCTTCCATAATTTCCTTTCCGCTCTTCTGAGCAGATACTTGAATAGTCCCCATCAGTACACTAAGTACTGAAAGCAATAAAATTTGAATCGTTTTCATGATTTTTTATAATTTAGTTTATAATTAAAAAGCAAATGCTTGTAGCCCAAACTGTATGTAGGAGATACGTCGGACGAAATAAATATTGTAATAGTCTTCACCTGAATAAAACTTGATAAAAAAGCTTATATCCTGTGTTTTAGGTGGCTTATACGCTATTTTTGCCATCAGATTTAGTCTTTTAGAAAACTCAAAAGCTTTGGCACCATCTTTATTGCCAAAAATCCAACTCGTATCAAAGACAGCGTTCCACATAGGTATTTTTGAGTTGTTTGCCGTTTTCTGCTCTTCATGACTCAGCCATCGTTTCCAGCTAAACCTATAAATTTTCAGCCGGTTGTGCCATCGCACAAAACCATAGCGCCCTTTCAGTTCATCATTTGTATTAATACTGGGATGAATTTCAATAGAAGTCTTAAAATATTCGTTCGTATTTTGAAAAGGAAGCACTTGAGGGTTGAAAAAGTAACCAAACTCAAAATAATTGGTAGAAAAGTTACCTGAAGTATAATTGATAGCCCCATCTTCTGTATAGAAATCATCTTCTTGTCCGTTTGAATGATGGGCTAATGTTAAAAACAAATAGCTTAGCTGTAGTCGATCTGGATTATCATGCCTTAAATGATGGTAAAAGGTAAGATGTGGCAGATAGCTTGGTGTACGTACAGGCAGTGATTCCTCGGCGTACATACGCAGTTTTAAAGCTGGCGAAAGAGTGGCACCCCATATCGCATCACGGCTGGTACGTATTAAAAAATAAGGTTCAATGACAGCTTCAAAGATCAAAGGCTCTAAATTGCCAAAACCTTGTGTGAAAGTTATAGTGCTTTCGTTCTGATTAGCTCGTATGGCACGGAAGAAACTACTTTCAGGCCCGATAGCTCCAGCTTGCGAAAAGCTTTCCGGGCAGATAGTTAGCATCAACAGCAATATCATATTTAAACTAATTCCTTTCATGACAGCACTCAATCCTATAAAATTATTTTCGTTTCTTTTTGAAATAAATATTTGATCTGTAAATAACCAGATACATGATAGTTACTGTTGCAATAAAGCTGAAAAACATATTAAGAGATACTAAGGCTCCTAACGATCTGTTGGGTGGAAAAGCAGAGAAAAGTAATACCATAAAGCCCATAATCACCACAAAAGCGTTGAACGATATAGCACGCCCTGACTGATGCATGGTCTCTATAACAGTTTGTTGTTTCGACCCTGTTCGAATTGCGTTGACACGATAACGCTCGATGAAATGCACTGCATAATCCACTCCTATCCCGACAGCTATACTTGATACCAAAGCAGTAGTAGTACTTAACGGGATGTTAAATAAGCCCATCAATCCAAAACTAAGAGTTGCTGTTATTACAATAGGAATAGAACCTATGAATCCTAAACTCAGTTTACGAAACATCAAAGCTAACAATATGATGATGATCACTACCGACATCAACAAGCTTTTTATTTGACCTTTAAGAATCAAGTCGGTAAATACCAATGCTTTATATCCCGAGCCGGCATAATTCATCTGTACATTCAAATCAGCGAAAGGCTCACGGTATTTTTCCAGGATCTCAATAACCTGCTTTAAATCTTTGCTGTTATCGCTTTTTATTTGAACGACTATATTTGCTTTTCTATAGTCATAATCCACTGTTTTCCATAAATTATCCGGATCACCCGACATTTCGTACAACAAAAGGTATTGGGCAATCAACTCCTGATCATCAGGTATCACATCAAAGGCCTTATCATCTGAATGCATCACCTGATTCATTCGTCTGATAAAGTTGGTTATGGAATGTGATTTACCAACTACAGCAAGGGTTTCGGCATCGGCTTGCATTTGAACCATCAGCTTTTCAACCTCAGGGCGTATCATGCTTCCATTTTCCTCCGACTCTAACACTACATTAATGGTACTTGTACCTCCAAAATGTGTGTTTACAAATGCATCAGTTTGTACGATCTCTGAGTTGCGTTCAAAATTTTCTAAAAAGCTGGAATTGATCCACACCCTTTGTATCCCGATAACAGCTACGATAAGTAAAACAATGGTAGTGCCTATTACCAATGCTTTATGTTTTAGAACGGCATCTGCAAATTTTTGCGCAAATCTTTCGGTTTTTTTCTGATTGCGTTCCTTTTTATCCCCTGTGCCTTTATATTTTCCGGGCATTGCAAATTCAAAAGCCGGAATAAAAAACAGAGAAAACATAAAAGCCATTAACACACCAAAAGCTGTAAATAATCCAAAATATTTAATCGGATACACATCAGATGTTAGCAAAGATAAAAACCCAACAATGGTAGTAAACGCACTTATAAAGACCGGCTTCCACATTTTCCGGAACATATCCCAGATGATTTCTTTCAAGTTTGCATCAGGGTTTTTACCTGTATACAATTGTATATTATTGTACAAATGGATACCATAAGCTACTCCAATCGCAATCAACATCACAGGTATCATAATACTGACTGCATAAATTGGTATGTTTAAAGCTGCCATCAGGCCGAAAGCCCAAGTGGTACTAAGCAATACTACGGAAAGGGTTGCAATAGTTTGTCGAATACTGCGCAAGGCAATATACAGTACCACGATAATTACCACGATTACCAGGGGTACCATGGTCTTCATATCCTTTGGGCCTAAAAAAGCCATAGTACCTTCAACGATAGGTCTTCCGGCAACATAAATATTTTCAGGACCTTTATATCCATTGGCAAAATCTAATATCTGGTTATAAAACTCCATAGAAAATACTGAGTCGGCTATAGAAGCTACGATGAGTGATACTGTTTCATCTTTTGACACAATACGTCCTTGCACCATATCATTCGTACGAACCAGCCTTTGCAACTCATCAAGTTTATCACGACTTTGTGGAGTTCGCTTATAAAACGCCTTTACATCAAGTCCATCCTCCGTGCCAACGATATTGTCTGCAGTATATAAAGAGGTGATATCATTGGCCTCAATACCCGGTATTTCTTGCAATGCAAGAGTTATTTCCCGTATCTTCTCCAAAGTGCCGCTATTGTAAATCCCGTCAGGGTGTTCGATAGCAATTAATATCCCATCCCTTATATTGAACCAGTCTTCGGCCATATCACTGTAAATAAATGCCGGATGGTCCTGAGGCATGTATTTATCAAGATTGGTCTCCATACGGGAATTCTGATATATTTTAGAAATAAACCATCCACTGATTGTAAGTGTGAATAGAATTAATACCCATGCGTATACCTTCAGTTGTTTTTCTGTTATCTGTTTTTCCATGTTTGTTAATATTAACTAACTTATTGATGATTAAAAAAAGGAAGACAGGCTTCCCATTAATTACTTAAAGCAACCGAGCTGTTGTAGTAGGCTTGGGAGCTTTTACCACAAGAATTTTAGCCGTTTGATTACTTTTGTTAAATAAGCAATGCACTATATCCTTCGGGCTTTCAACTAGCATATGCGTTTCTACCCTGACAATTTCTTTGCCTATCTGTACGTCAGGAGTTCCTTCTACTATAAAAAAGAAAACATCCACTGCGGTGATATGGGGTTTAAGCTGTTCGCCCGGTTGTAGCGTAATTAGCACAGCCTGTGCACTATCTTTGTCGTATAACAGGCGTACATCCACCTTATGAGGTGTTTCGCTGATTGTTGTCTGTTTCCAGTCAATGATGTTCATAAAATTAACGAATTTGATTGTGAATAATAAATTAACATTTTAAAATTTTTCGTAAGCTCTCAAAAAATTTGGCGCCTCTTTGTTTTAAGTCAAAAGAATAATTAGTCATCTGCCATTGTTTGACTAAAAGACGTATTGATCCTAAAATGAGGATAACCAAGTCATCCGCATCATAGGTGGGATTTATTTCTTTGCGTTCCTGACCAGCCACTAAAATTGTATGAATATTCCTGCTGCTTCGTGTCATCACTTCTTGTACTTTTTGAGTGAGTAATGGTTCATTGCGGAAAATTTCTTCACTAAAAATAACAGTTATCAATGAAGGTAAATTAGCAAAGGCAAGAAAATAATTTTCAAAAATTTTCTCAATTCGATACAAGGCGTGATCCTCACTACTGTGCTGAATATCAAAAATCTCACTGATAGTATCTGTGAAATAATCAATAATATTGATTAAAATATCAATCTTATTCTCGTAATGGCGATAAATGGCCGGCTCACTAATGCCAATTTTTTTTGATAGGTTTTTCATGGTCATACCCTGTATACCTTTTTCAGCTATTAAATCGGCTGCCGCATAAATAATTTCAATTTGCCTTTCTGTAAACATATCAATCATAATAAAAACGCAAAGTTAGTTAACAATCACTAACTTCCAAATGTTTAACACTTTTTAACGTTATTTTCATGTCGATTCATTACTATTCTTTGAAATAACACCTTCGTTTAGGTTCGATATTTATTTCAATACAAACAAAAAAACCCGAAGTCGTATGCTTCGGGTTTTTTGTTTGTAACAGCCGGAGCTGTATTTATTAGTTCATCGCAATATCGAATATCTTCATGTCTTCCTCTACAGTGGTGATGGAAGCAATGCCAAACTGTTCGCTTACAATCTGTAATAGATTGGGAGTAAGGAATTGTGGCAGAGTGGGTCCGATATGCGTATTTTTAACACCTAAGTATAAGAGCGCAAGATGTACAATAATTGCCTTTTGCTCGTACCATGCAATATTGAATACGATTGGCAGCTGATTGATGTCTTCCAGATTGAGTACTTCTTTCAGCTTGAGTGCTACTAAAGCCCATGAATAGCTGTCGTTGCACTGCCCTGCGTCCAACACTCTCGGAATACCGTTGATATCGCCTAAATCAAGTTTGTTGTAGCGATATTTGGCACATCCTGAGGTGAGAATAACCGTATCTTTAGGTAATTGCTTAGCAAATTCGGTGTAATACTCACGGCTTCTGGCGCGTGCATCACAGCCTGACATAACCACCATTTTCTTAATGGCACCTGAGTTCACGGCTTCCAAAATTTTATCGGCTAATGCCAATACTTGATTGTGTGCAAAACCAATGGTGATTTCACCTTTTTCAATTTCTGTCGGTGGGGGACAGGTTTTTGCCAGTTCGATTAGTTCGCTAAAGTCCTTATGACCGTTTGGCAAATAGCTGTCGATATGTTTCCAACCCGGCATTCCGGTAGCTCCTGTAGTGAAAATTCTATCATTATAGGTAGATGAAGACCTTGGAGGTACCAAGCAGTTTGTGGTAAACAATACGGGGCCGTTAAAGCTTTCAAACTCGCTCAGCTGGCGATGCCAGGCGTTACCGTAGTTTCCGACAAGATGCTTATACTTTTTCAATTCGGGATATGCATTGGCGGGAAGCATTTCGGAATGGGTGTAAATATCGATTCCTTGCCCTTCGGTTTGAATAAGCAATTGTTCAAGGTCTTTTAAGTCGTGACCGCTGATGAGGATTCCGGGACGGTTTCCAACACCTATATTTACACTTGTGATTTCGGGATTTCCGTAAGTGCTTGTATTGGCTTTGTCGAGCAATGCCATAACTTTCACACCGTATTCACCGGTTCTGAGGACCCATGCAAATGCATCATCAATGGAGATAGCCTTGCTTATCATCACCAAGCTTTCTTCCATGAAGTTGTAAATATCTGCATCTTCAAATCCCAGATTACAGGCATGCTCGGCATAAGCTGCCATACCTTTTAAGCCATATAATACATATTGCTTCAGCCCGCAGATGTTTATATTGTCATCGTAATTGGCAATACTTGCATCAGCTGCTTTAGCTAAAATTTCTTCGTCATTTTTAGGCGACCAATGGATGCAGCAATGATTTTCGCTCACTTCTACCTGCTTCAGCAGCTTGTAACGAAATTCAAGACATTCTTTGATGAGTTGTTTGATGGAATCGTCATCAAAGTTTGCATTAGTAATAGTAGTAAAAAGGCTTTTGGTAATAAGTCTGCTTTCTTCCGTGGTGTCGATGCCTTTTTTGCGGGCTTCGATGGTAAGATAAGAAAGTCCTTGGCATGCATAAATGAGAACATCTTGTAAATCAGAAGTTTCAGCGGTTTTTCCGCAAACGCCCTTCGTGATACATCCGGTTGATTTAACCGTTTCTTGACATTGATTACATAACATACGCTTTGTGTTTTAACAATTAATCTTAATTTGAGGCAAAATTATCCTTTTTTTCGCTGATTTAAGCAGTTTTTTCTAAATTAGAAATAGTCTAAACTATTGATTCTATTGCGTTTCATATCGATTTAAATAGATATGAGGTGAAATATATGCGAGCTGATCTAATCGAATAATTGTAGGAATGAAATTAGTTTTATAGTTTAGCCTGCTTAATTCATGAATTTAATTTTGAGAAATTTTAAGGCATGAGCTGTGAAGCTGTAGCCCAACTACCGCGCACAACGCATAACGTAAAAATTACCAAAATTAAATCAAAATTCATTTTATAATAAATGCTATTTTAAATAACTACTAAAACCTACTAACGAACAGATTATAAGTGTGTTACAATAGAGTTAGCTTGACAAGCTTATGAATTGGTGAATTATGTAGGTTAGCAGTTAAAGAAAAACTTATCACTGTAAATTTATAGCCGATCATGGATTTAGGAATTTATGAAAGCCTTATTACACAGTCCCTGTATCAAAGGTTAAATCAGTTGAATACCAACCGATATTTCATTTTGGCAGATAAAAAAGTTGATGTTGAAGAAGCGGTTTACTTCTTGAGTCTTCATTTGGCACAAGCTATATCAAATGCATTAAAACAAATTAGGGGCGCAAAAACTGAACTCGTAAGTAAGCAAATTGAAGTTTCGAATAGTATCCTCTAATATATTACACAACAGATTGAGAATTATGATTTTAATGATGATTTAATCTTGGCTGAAGGGAAAATTTTAGAAGCTGTTTTCGACAAGATAACAAGCAATTATCATGATTTTAAAATCCAATTTAAAGAGATGATGCCCACTACTCGGCTCACCCAAAGTGAGCTGTTTACTGGCGGCAATGTGGGTTTGTCATTAGATTCCGAACTTAAAAAAGAGATTCGATCAGCAGATAGAATTGACCTTTTGGTTTCTTTTATTAAATGGAAGGCAGTAGTAATTCTTAAAACTGCATTTGAAGAATTTACGGGAAGGGGTGGTAAATTGCGCGTTCTTACCACAACCTATATGGGCGCTTCCGATGCAAAGGCGATACATGTCTTAAGTCAATTGGATAATACTGAAATCAAGGTTTCATATAATAATGCAAGTGAACGTTTGCATGCAAAAGCCTATTTGTTTTATCGAAATACGGGCTATCACACCGGATATATCGGTTCATCAAACTTTTCACGCTCTGCGTTGACAGATGGTTTGGAGTGGAATGTTAAAATTACCACCAAAGAAATACCTCATATAATTGATAAGTTTCAAAAAACATTCGAATCCTATTGGAGCAGCAAGGAGTTTATTCCTTACAATCCGAATGATGATAAAATTGTACAACAGCTTAGTAGCTCACTTTTGCAAAATAGATTTGGAAGACAAACGGAAGCTACTTTAACACGCTTTTTTGATTTAGAACCTTATCATTATCAGGAAGAAATATTGGAAAAGCTGAAGGTTGAACGGACAGTGCATCAGTCGTTTAGAAATCTTATTGTTGCAGCAACAGGCACCGGAAAGACCATGATTTCTGCCTTTGATTTCAAAAGATACAAACAAGAAAATCCTTCATGTACATTCCTTTTTATTGCACACCGGATTGAAATATTAAAACAGTCTTTAGAAACATTTCGCCATGTATTAAAAGATCAAAATTTTGGTGAATTATTGGGTGGAGGCTATGAAGCTACCCGAAAAGATGCGGTATTTGCCACTGTACAAAGCTTCAATAACCTAAACTATGACCAATATGCCGCAGCTGATTATTATGATTTTATAATTTTCGATGAAGTGCATCATGCACAGGCAGTTACGTATCAGAAGATTATACAGTATTTCAAGCCGCAAATTTTAGTTGGCTTAACTGCCACTCCTGAAAGAATGGACGGTAAAAGCATTTTGCCCGATTTTAACTTTCGTTTTGCTGCAGAAA
Organism: uncultured Lentimicrobiaceae bacterium; assembly: GCA_964592175.1. Taxonomy (GTDB): domain Bacteria; phylum Bacteroidota; class Bacteroidia; order Bacteroidales; family F082; genus JALNZU01. The sequence continues at coordinate 8,857 of CAZQBU010000023.1, read as the reverse complement.
TTCGGTTGCCCGATGCATTAAATCAAAAAATACTTTGTCCATTTCAATATTTTGGCATTAGCGACTCCATTGATTACTCCAAAATAAATTGGCGAAACGGTAAATATGATGTTTCGGAGCTGACAAATATTTTTACGGCAAATGATGCACGAGTACGTGATATCATCAACAATATTGATAAGTACACCAAGGATATAGAAGAGGTTAGTTGCTTGGGATTTTGTGTAGGGATTGAACATGCAAAATTTATGCATCGAAAATTTGAGAAAGCAGGATTGAAAAGTAATTATCTTGTTTCTGAAAACAGTTACCTGCGGAAAGAAATCTTGGAGCAATTTAGAAAGAAGGAAATCAACTACTTATTTGTTGTGGATATTTTCAATGAAGGTGTGGATATTCCGGAAATCGATACGGTTTTGTTTTTACGGCCTACCGAAAGCTTGACCATATTTCTGCAACAACTTGGCAGGGGTTTGCGACTGCATGAGGGAAAAGATGTGTTAACAGTCTTAGACTTTGTCGGCAGGTCGAGAGAAGAATATGATTTTGAAAATAAATTCAGGGCTTTAATAGGTAAGACCAATACATCCGTATCAAACGAAATTGAAAAAGATTTTCCGAATCTGCCTTTGGGAAGTTCCATTATTCTGGAAAAGCAAGCCAAAGAACATATTTTAGATAATATTCGCAAGGCAACTGCAATTAGTAAATCTGCCTTACTAGCTCGTTTTCAGCGTTTTTCATCACAAACTCATGAAGAGCTGTCACTTGAAACCTTTTTGAAGATTTATAACCTCCGACTATCATATATTTATAAGCATCATACTTTCAGTGCATTAAAAGCAGAAGCTCTGCATGAAACTTTGGATGACACCAATTATGCACGCTATAAAAGCATGTTGTCCACCAAATGGATGGTTACAGAATCCTTTTCATATTTCAATTTTATTTTACAGCTGATTGAGAAAGGTTTTGATCTCAAAAGAATGAAACTCACAAACGAGCAACAAACTTATGTGTTGATGCTTTATTATGACTTTTATCAAAAAGCAAATCAGGCTAAAAATTTTCAAGATGCAATTCGGGAAATTGGAATGAATGCGCAAATGGTTGAGGAGATGAAAGCTTTCTTACATTTTAAAATAGATAAAATAAGCTTTGAAGAAATTTTCTATTCCGATATTCATTTTGCATTTCCATTGCAAATACATGCTCGATATACACGAGACCAAATATTGGTTGCATTGGGTTTGAGTACCTATATGAAACAAAGCTCTAACAGGGAAGGAGTTGCTTTAAATAAAGCATTAAATACTGAAGCTTTGTTTATCAATCTGAAAAAGACTGAAGAAGATTTTTCTCCCACAACAATGTATGATGATTATGCGATTAACGAAACATTATTTCATTGGCAGTCTCAGAATGCTACTTCTCCCGAATCAGAAAAAGGGCAGTCATATATTGCACAAGCCGCATTAAATAAAAGAATTTTACTTTTTGTACGTGAAGCCACCCGCAATGCCGATGGCTTTACGGAAGGATATGTCTTTCTCGGACCGGCACAATTTGTTAGTTTTAAAGGCTCAAAGCCGATGTCAATTAAATGGGAGCTATCAACACCGATTCCAAATTATCTTTGGAAGGAAAGCGCAAAATTGATGGTGGGTTAATCAAATAGATTAAATGTAGGCTAAGGCTATTTTATCTTATCAATAAATGGAATCTGCTAATGAGATTTCCAAATTTGTTCTTTCCCAAAAACCACTTTTACAATGAAGTTCATCTGACAAAAAATTAGTTGTCACAATTGTTTCAATATATTTAATCCAAGCAAAGCGCGGATCAATTTATAAAAATATCCTTAAAAGTAGAAACACAAAAAATGCCGCTCATCCTTTGTTAAGACAAGCGGCATACAGTTGCATAGCAACGAATTATTTTATGATTAATTTTTTTGTTGTTTGATAATCTTCACTGCCGATGTGAATAAAATACACTCCGGAACTCAGGTTTTTTATTGAAAAATGCATTATTTGTTCACTACTTTCTGCTTTCAAAACAGTTTGTCCACTGCTGTTTGTGATATAAACTTGTTTTAAACCTTCAATTCCTGAAATATAAACATCCCCCTTTGTTGGATTTGGATAAATGACTGCTGTATTTGCTGTTTGTTCATCCAAGCCGATGATGGTTATTCCCGTACCTGATACTTCTACTTCAACAACCGGGTTTGTGGCATCATTGCTATAAAAGCTAATGAAGCCTTCATATAGTTTTTCTTCTGTTGGGGCAAATGTAAGTAGAATTGTTTCGCTTTTTCCGGCATCTATCGTTAGGCTGGTACTGCTTGGCACGAACACCTCACTGCTTGAATGAATTTCGGAGATTACTAATTCGATATTTCCAAGATTTGTGATTAAAATTTCAGCTTCCAAAGGTTGATCCAAAGGTGTGATACCAAAATCAATAGCTTCCGGCACGATGTGAATTGTAGCAAATTCTTGCACTAAGTAGGCTTTAACAGTGGCTTTTTCCTCCAAAGAGAAATCGGAATAGGCAACAATGGGGGTATTATGATGCACTACTATCAGTGGAAATTTCCCTTCGGTATTTGAAAATCCTCTTGGTCCGACATACGACCACTCGGAGCCGTTATAACTCATTGTCGAAATTGTGTTGCTATAGCCAAAATCAAGAAAACTAACATATACTGTTCCATCATCTGCTACCCGAACGCCGCAAGACTCTACTGCACCAGCTGTTAAATCATCGCCTATCAGTGACCAGTTTGTACCATCGAAATGATATACCTCCAGTTTTTTATCGGAAGCTGTTGCCGGATATGCTACATATATATTACCATTATTATCCAAATCAAATGACTGATAATAATACACATTGGCTTCTCCTACAGCCTGCTCACCCATAATCACCCATCCATTATCCGTTAATTTTGAAACATAGGCTGCCGTACCGCTTGAACCAAATGCTCCCCATAGAACATAAATACTGCCATTATTATCCTCGCGAATTACATTCCATGCTGCTCCATCGCCAATGGTTGAATAAACTCCGCCACCGAGTAGTTCCCAGCTTGTTCCATTATATTTATAGGCGTTGCCTTGATAATTGTGACTTGCATCTTGCAGGGCTATGACGGGTTCGCCTTGACTGCTTACCAGCATACCTATTTGATTGCCATCTGTAGGAGAGTCGCCCACTTGAATCCATTCTCCGTTTTCATATTTTTTAATATACACTGAACTCCAGTTATGCGAATATGCGATATAAGGAGTACCATCGGGAGCAACTGCCACTTGACCACTTGATGCATCCGCCTGATTTAAACCAAGCGCAGTCCATTCACTTCCTTCTTCTTTTTTATATACCTCCATAATGCTGTTTGAAACGCTTATCAGATATAAGCTCCCGTCATCGGCAACGGCAAAGCCTTGATTATAAGCCCCTCCAGTAGTGAAGCCGGCTTCTCCAATAAGTGTCCACTCACCTTCTGAAGCACCTTCAACCTCAATTGTAAATGCTTGTTCAACCCTGTTTATACCATCACTTACACTAAGCACCACCTCGTAAATTCCGGGTGTATTTGCTGTGCCGGAAAGTACTGCTTTATCATGAATATGTCCAACAGAAGTTGTTTGACTTATGCTTAACCAATCCGGCAATATATCGGCTTCAATTTGAAGGTTCGGGTTGTCCGGATCGTGGCTATATATCGTATACACATATTCATTTCCAACATAAGCCACACTCAGTGGACTTGACATGAAAATAGGTTTTGCATTGTTAGCGCCGTTCAGGTATAAACTTTTTGCGGCATTGTCAATTTTCCCTTCGGGGGTAAGTAGTACTGCCAATACATACACTAAATCAGCATCCCAAGTTTCAGCTATTGTATACTCGAAGTTAAAACCATGTGTGCTGCCGGATGCAATACTTGAAGGCAGGCTGTTTTCTGCACCCTCATAACCTCCTAATAGCATACGTGAAACATGATTATAGGCAATCATATGTGCCGGAATTGGAGAAGGTAAAATTTCGTAGCCTCCTGCAAAACCATTTGTTCCCCCACTATACTGATTTGCTTGGTTATATGCCGGAGAAGGTCCTGTAACACCATCCTCCAAAATAATGGCAGCAAGACGGTAATCTCCGCTTACGTCTTGTACGAAATCTGCTGTAACAGTTACACTAAGCAAACGGGATGCAAGGTCAAAGTTGTTGGATACGCTGAGCTCAGCAACAGCCTCTTCTTGTAGTGCATCGTCAACAGCCGAAAACCACTGATTTATATTTTGTTTTGTGTAGCTGCGGTCAATATTCGCCGATGGAAAGGCTACTAATCCACTCCCTTCGATATGTTCCGTATTTTCCATCTGGTCATAGCCATGAACGGCAATTACGAACACATTATCGTAATTAAGTGAGATAGAATCACTAAAGTAAGTGCCTTTCGGACACCATTGACACCAAGTGCCGGTGCTTTCTTCAAGTACCACATTTTTAATAGCACGCCCTTCCGCCTTAATAAGTGGTCTGAGAGCAGTTGATTCAAGATTCTTAGATAAATTACTGTCAGTAATTTCAAAAACCCCATCTTTTATACGCCTTTCAGCATAACTGTCCGAAATTTTTGAACCTGGAAAGGTAGATTGGGCAAAACCATTGGAAAACACTCCCAATAGTAGGAATAAAATAGATAATGTAGATTTTTTCATATCGCAAGTAAGTGTTTGGTTAATATCTCAATTTGAAATCGATTTTATGCTGTGTAAATACCTTGTTTTGAAGTTTCTAATGTTCCATAATTGTGCCTTAGCTATTTGTTTCTTGAATCATACTTTCTTTTGATTGAAATAACGAAGCATCAAGTTGCTGTTTTTATCAGAATATTGATGGTGTAATCATCTCTTTCTAACAACTTTATGATGCCTTCATATGATTTTAAGCTATTTTGTAGCATAAATACACAAAGCATATTACAAATATATTCAATTACTAAATATACATGTTTAGAAAAAATAAAATGCCGCTCATCTTTTTTTAAGACAAGCGGCATTTAATTATATGAAATAGGTTTGTATAGTCGGCTTTTACAGCCTGCTTATTCAAAATAAATTATAATTTCATTTCAGGTATTTCACCTTCAACGATTAATTTTCCGGCTGTTTTGGCTTTTATTTCTTCTACACTCACTCCGGGAGCACGTTCCAGAAGTTTGAAGCCATCATCGGTTACTTCAATAACAGCCAAGTCTGTTACAATTTTCTTTACACATCTTACGCCGGTCAAAGGCAGCGAGCATGAGGGCAGCAGCTTGGAGTTTCCGGCTCTGTCGGTATGTGTCATTGCGACAATAATATTTTTTGCTGCCGCTACAAGGTCCATGGCGCCACCCATTCCCTTAATCAGTTTGCCCGGAATTTTCCAGCTTGCGATATCTCCATTTTCTGCTACTTCAAAAGCACCTAATACGGTCAAGTCGATATGTCCGCCACGAATCATGGCAAAGCTGAGCGAAGAATCGAAAAATGATGCTCCTGTAGTGTAGGTAACAGTTTGTTTTCCTGCATTAATAAGGTCTGCATCTTCTTCACCGGCAAGGGGATAAGGTCCGATGCCCAATAATCCGTTTTCCGACTGAAGAACAACTTCCATACCATCCGGTATATAGTTTGCTACCAAGGTAGGAATACCGATTCCCAAGTTTACATAATATCCGTCTTGCAATTCTTGTGCAATACGTTTTGCTATTCCATTTTTATCTAAAGCCATAATATCAATCTCTTTATGCGTTTCGCGTGGTTACAAATTCAATGCGTTTTTCAAGGTCTTGCGCTTGGAAGATGCGCTGAACAAACACTCCGGGAGTATGTATCTGATTTGGGTCCAGCGTTCCTGCCGGCACTAATTCTTCTACTTCGGCTATGGTGATTTTTCCTGCCATTGCCATTGCTTGATTAAAGTTGTTTGCCGTATGGCGGTAGATGAGATTTCCGTGTGTATCGCCTTTCCAAGCTTTTACGATGGCAAAATCGGCTGTGAGCGCATGCTCCAGCAGATGCATCTTACCATTGAATTCTCTTACTTCTTTTCCTTCGGCAACCTCAGTGCCATAACCGGCCGGTACAAAAAATGCGGGAATTCCTGCGCCACCTGCACGGCAACGCTCAGCCAGCGTGCCTTGAGGAATTAGGTCAACCTCCAGCTCACCGCTGAGAAGCTGACGCTCAAACTCGGCATTTTCGCCCACATAAGAAGCAATCATCTTCTTGATTTGCCGCTTTTGTAATAAGAGGCCCAATCCAAAATCATCCACACCTGCATTGTTTGAAATACAGGTAAGTCCGGTAATATTGCTTTCAACCAATGCAGCAATACTATTTTCCGGAATACCACTCAGCCCGAATCCGCCAACCATCAGCGTCATATTATCACTGATGCCGCGAATGGCTTCTTTTGCGTCTTTTACTACTTTTTTCATGTATTACGTGTATTAATCCATAAGTCTTATAAATGTTCAGAAAATTTATCCGATAAAAAATGTCGGAAAATACAAGCAACAGCAAGGCGTAAATCAACTAAAGGCTTAAAATTAAAGGGAATAAGTTGTGAATAATCTTGCTTGTCCGTGAATGCCCTTAGCAACTTATTACTCATTTTGGTATGCATGAATCTCCTTCTGTTAAATGCTGTACAAAAGTAGCTATTTTCCTTGAAAAAAACGAAAAAGATTAGCTAAAGCAAAGCTTTTTTACTTTTTAAATTGTCGGATTAAAAAAAAGATTAATTTTGCAGCTGTATTGCATACTGCTACATCTGCCCGGATGGCGGAATTGGTAGACGCGCTGGTCTCAAAAACCAGTGAGGTAATACTCGTGCCGGTTCGATCCCGGCTCCGGGTACAACAAAACCCTGACTTTCATGCGAAAGTCAGGGTTTTGTGTTTTTATTCCCATAAAAGCACTTCGAAGTTTAAGGAAATTCGTGCTTTTTTAAACTTGCTTTCCCACATTGATAGCTACTTTCCCAAAATATGCTGTAAATAAATTTGCCATTGATTTTGGAAAATCTGTCAGATAAATAGTAGAAAAACCGGAGAATTAACTGCGTTATTTTACGGGTACCACTATTCGTAATCGTGATCATGCTCATCGGCATCCGATTCAGCTTTGTCCATGTGAACCGTACCATATTTATGTTCCGGTTTGGCATAAATCGAGTAAAGTTTTAAAGGCGTATCACCTACATTTAGCAAATTATGCCATTTCCCGGCCGGAACAAGGACCACATCGTCATCAGCCGCATTTTTTACAAAATCGAGATTGTCTTTGCTATCGCCCATCAAAACCTGCGCCTCCCCCGATTCAACCCTGAGAAATTGCTCAATATCATGATGAACTTCCAGACCTACCTCACCGCCTACGGGTATCGAAATAACTGTCAGCTGCAAATATTCGCCAGTCCAGATGGCAGTGCGGAAAGTTTCATTTTCCAGCGTATAATCTTCAATATTGATTACAAGCGGATTTCCACCGAAGTCCTTAAATACTACTTCCTCCCTTACTCTTTCAACTGCTTTGTTTTCACTGTCCACAGGAGCCTGACAACCGATTAACAGTGCTGAAATAGCAGCTATTGCAATAAACTTTTTCATAATGTGTTTTTAGTGTTAATATTATTGGAAATTTAATAAATATATTGACGATTTTTAATGTTTTTAGCCTTTAGCTTCTGAATGAAAATCTCCTAATTTGCTGTAAAATACCTGAAAATCTACAATTTGCCAACTACTTCTTTTGCGACTTCCGGGTAAAGCTGTGTGAAATCTATGGTTTGTAAAACAATCGTATTTTTACTTTGCTTAGCTGTTTACAAAGATACGAAAATGTAGCTATATCTAACTATGATTAGCGGGATATGAGATAGCGCGATGACCTATAAGCCACCTAGTTGTTCAACTTTTATAACTTCTAAAGTGTATATGGAAATGAAATAAACAACTTAAAGGCGCAAAGCTATCTTCTGGAAAGAAACTACCAAAATCTAAGAAATTCATGCTTTTTTGAACTGATTTTTCGATATTTCAGCAAAATATGCACGCTTATTCTGATTTTATTCAACTATCTGTGTTGTAATTGATTTTAGGCTGCAATCGGGATGTAGTTTAAAATAAGAAAGCACTCACATAACTGCAAGTGCTTGATTCTTAAGCTCCCCCTGCTGGACTTGTCCGCCGTGGCGGACAGCGACCCTCTGATTATTTTTGAATAGCCTGTTTTATAAAATCTCGTCCGGCACCTGTCTTAAAGTATTTCTCTCTTTTTACAGCTTCACTCCTTGTTTCAAAAGATTCAAAGTAGACTAGTTTCCATGGACCTTTTCCTTTGGTATATTTCCCAAGCAAACCATTATTATGCTGAAACAATCTGGTTTCCAAATCTTGAGTATGTCCGGTATAAAACGTTCCTAAAGATAAACTTTGAATCACATAAGTAAAAAACATAACTAGGTATTTTTATGCAGAAAGGAAATAGGAATAAAAAGATACAAAAATAAGAAAGTCCTCATATTTCTGTAAGTGCTTGACTCTAAAGCTCCCCCTGCTGGACTTGTCCGCCGCGGCGGACAGCGACCCTAAACAGTAGCTTACAAGCTTACAATAAAGATGCAAAGCTTATTATTTGGGTTGTAATCCGAATGGGAAAAGAAACAAAAAGCCACAAAAAAAGGTCGCCTTTGCGACCTCTTTTATGCTCCCCCTGCTGGACTTGTCCGCCGTGACGGACAGCGACCCTCTGATTATTTTTGAATAGCCTGTTTTATAAAATCTCGTCCG
>CAZQBU010000022.1:0-44289 GCA_964592175.1 uncultured Lentimicrobiaceae bacterium | reverse complement strand
TATAAATTGTATCGCGATTACCTTGTGAATCTTCGAAATACATGGGAAAGACAAAATCCTGAGAAAACAGCAAATGTACTTTCATTAAAACTAGAATAACCAAAAGAATCTTTTTCATGGTTTCTGTTTTTAATTTTTATAAATAATGTGAATTTATTTAGTGCTTAATCAATTTCTGCACCCGCCAGCGCTCGCCGTCCCAGAGGCGTAGCAAATAAATGCCTTGTGACAAATGTGCGACATCCAAGATATAAACTTGGCTCCTAGGCTTTGCGCTGTACAGCAGCTTGCCGCTGGGGCTGTAAAGCTCAATCATTGCGTTTTCAAGGACTATATTTTCGGCAAGTTGTATTTGGGTTTTTCCGCTAGTGGGATTGGGAGACAATTCGAAGCTATTTTGAGCATTTATGTCAAGCCCTGATATCCAATCAATATAACAGCTGGCTTCATCTGACATATACAGTTCGGAATCACTTTCGTAATAGCATAACAACTTTAGTGAAAATGAAATGCTTGCCAATTGACTACAAGCCGGGAACAGCATTCCGTATAGGCTGCCTATGCCTTCAATCCATACATCCGCTTCTTGTACATTGTCCCCTATAGGCTCAAGATGCCAAGTTTTGCGCTCTTCGCCATTCAACAGCTGAATAGTTCCGGTAGAAACAACCTTATAGGTATTTGAGTAAGACGTACAATAGTGTAATCCAAACACTTCAGTGGTATCGCCTGCCTCAAGAGAAAAGTCATAAAGAAGCTTGTTTTGAGGCGGATAAAAGACATCTGTAAGCTCCCGGAAATAAACTTTCTTTTCATCAATGTCTTCCCTAATAAAACCAATATCACCTGAAGGATACATACCATCACTATGTCCTGTATTGACAACTTTTTGATAAAGAGTTTCGTTGATTAGGGTGTCATTTGTGGAAATATGTAACACCAATGTGCTTTTTGTAGCCGGTGAACCAACAGAAGAATAACCGGTAATCATTGTATTCCACTGTTTATCTGTATCAATAAACGGTTTATAATTCTGCCCTTGCACAACAGGCATAAATAATATCTGAAAAGACAGTAAATAAATAAAGGACAAAACAGTTATTGGTGAATTTTTCATGATTTCATCAGTTATTAATGATTAGTATTTTATCGCTTAAAGGCAACTGATTCTTTGCTTTCAACACAACCAAATAAATTCCGGTTCTAAAGTCCTTGTTATTGAGTTCAATTCGCGTTGCGCCCGGAGCTATGGCAATTCGCTTTTCTAGTTTGCCTAACACATCGTAAATCTCCAGTACTTCATATGATGCCAATTGCGCGCCAACCTCCAAATAGCTTGTATTTGTTACAGGATGCGGATAGATCATTAAATGAGGCTGCTGCTCTTGCTCTTCTATCGAAGTTAAAATAGGAAAACATGAGTCGAATTCCGGATTAAGATATGTTATGGACCCTTCTTGGTTTAAGCAAATCAATTTCCATTTCTGAAATCCTGTCGGTTGTTCTTGAATGGGAGATAAAAGCCCTCTGGTGCTGCCAATACCTTCAATCCATTCTTCAACACCGAAATCAAAGCGTTTGCGGTAGTTACCATCAATTAAAATAGAGTCAATTTCATTAATAATAAAATAACTAAAAGGATAAAAACTATAAATCCCCACAAAAAGTGTATCACCTATAGATTTTGAAAAATCATATAATACTACTTCATCTTGTATTGGTATTATTGGGAACATAACACAATCACAATCAATGATATAAATCTTTTTCATGTCATCTTCCCGTATTCCACCGCAATAGCGCCCGACAGAAAGCGGATAAACAGTATCATTGAGTAAATACAGCTTGGAATATTGAATATTGTTGTAAACAGTATCTCCTTCAATACCAAACTGATATGTTTCCACTTCATCAGGCTGCCTACTCGTAAATACCTCACTCCATATTGCGTTTGAAAGCGGGAAAGGCACATATTCCTGGGCTCGACTTTCAGTAGCAAACAACCCAATAATTAGCGTGAATAAAAATGTGTATAAAAATCGTTTCATTATAATTTTGATTAAGGTTTCATTTTAATTTGGTTTCTATAATATGTTCCTTTTTGCTCAGCCTGCCCATATCATATAAACAAGTTGAGCTTAAGACTCAAAGTCGTTTTTCCCTAGCCAAAAAATATATTTTGTCATGCAATATGTCAAAAATTGATTCCAATTGAACGCATAAAGATACAAAACTTATCATCAAAAAACAATTCATAATGAATAACAATATTTCATACAGAACCATTGAAATTCAACTTCTTATGAAATTTATAGATTTATTGGAAACTGCCATCATGTTACATTGTTATCTTATTTTCACAAACAAGGCTCCAAATCATAACTAGCTCAGCCTTTCAATGGATGCAAAACACAAGCTTTGTAGGGATTATACAACTTCCCATCGACAGTTGCACCCACAAAACATATAAGGTTTTCGTCCTTTTTCTTGATAAAAAGGACGCAAAAATCAAGCATGAATGAATGGGTCTCCCCGCACTTGACAAAGCATATAAATCTAAGCAAGGTTGCGTCGCTTATTAGGAGATTTTTCTTGTTCATTAATAAAACTAAGTGGGGTAAATTTGCTTTATAGAATTTTTTTTCTACTCCTAACAAGCTATAACAGCCCTGCGAAAGCTTTCGCAGGGCTGCCTTGCAAGATTTATTATGCTTTGCCAATTCTCAGGCGGGCGCTGCTCAGCATTCATGCGCTCCTCCCCGCCCGACCCGGTTATGAGGGCAGGTGTTTCGTGTTTTCATATGTGCAATCCAATTGTTAATTGTTTCCGTTTCGGCATGTCATTCCCTGATATAGGTTGACCGTTTTACAAGTAAATTAAATATGATAAAAAGCGGCAAACTTATCAGAGTCAAGCGCATACAATTATTAATTGCTCATTGCTTCCGCTACAGCGAGGATAAGTTTTTATCTACACTAAATCGATACGGCAGAAGAGCGTCTTCTTCCGCATAATCTACGCCAATACGAGCCCCGGCCAAAATAGCTTCTTCCGGAAATACGCTATGCCTTTCTATCCATACCGAATCTTTCGAAAGCAGTTTCGCATTGTGTTGTTTACCAATTGCCAAAGCTTGGCTTAATTTTCCGGGTCCGTCACACAAAGCCGAATCTTTTACTTTAGCTCCCCTCCTTTCGCGCATCACTTCAATGCCTTGTAACGGCAGCAAAGCCCGAATTAGCACGGCATGTGGAGTATTTTCATCCGCAGTTACAATATTAAACAGCATATGCATGCCATAACACATATACACATACATATGGGCTGCAGGGAGATACAACACCTTTGTACGCTCGGTATAGCGTCCTCCATACGCATGCGATGCCTTATCGGTGATACCCGCATAAGCTTCGGTTTCGATAATGATGCCCGAGCAATAATGTCCATCCGTCAAGCTGTGTAAACTGCATCCGATAAGCTCACGGGCAATACGGACCACATCATTCGACTGAAAAAAACTTTGGGGCAACATCATATTAATGTCCAATATCAAGTTGTGTGCGGATAATTAAATTATCATTTGCATCCTTATGCAATCGCTTGTTTTCCAACATCCAACGAATTGCTTCAAGGACTTTTGTTTCGGGATAATCTGGCACCATCGACACTGCTTCATATAAAGGATATGGACGTACTTGCAATAAAGTTGTCAAGCTGTTGCTGATATTTGCAAATTCTATATCTGTCAGCTTCAGGCGATTTCTTTGTATGCACACATCACATTTGCCACAGCGGCGGTCGTAATTTTCGCCAAAATAGGATAATAGCTGTAAGCTTCTGCAACGCTGTTCGTTATACACAAAATCAATTACTGCTTGTACTTTCTCCGCTGCCGATATTTTGCGGTCGGCATAATTTTCACGCGAAAGTTGAATATCTGCAGTAGCAAGGCGTTCGCTCAAAAAATGCAACTGTGGAAGTTCTTTTTGGGGCACATAGGTTACAAAGCCGAGTTTGTGCATTTTCATCAATATCTCATTGACTTTTTCCACCGTGATATTTTCTTTTCGAGCCATCTCAAACTCACTCACCGAAACAAAATCAGTGAAAATACCGGGATAGCTCCGCAACATCATCTTAATAAAGTCGTCATAAGCAGGCTGTTCAATCTGAAAACGGTATAAGTCTTCACGGCTAGCGTTAATAAACAGTCGTGCCGCTACTTTCAGCCCTTCGCTAAGCATGATTAGACCCTCTTTTTCAAGCAACTGCAAGGCATTATATGTTTCAAGAATCTCGAAATCGTAATGCCGCACAAAGTCATTCAGCTGAAAGTCATACGACATATCCTTTCCACCTCCTATCGGGATTTGCAAGTAATTTCCCAATGCTTGATAAATGGCACGTATTTTTGCTAAAGGCGGATAGCTGGCTTCAAGCTTTTGTTTCAACTGCTGCACATCCTGATCGGCTACCAACAAAAAAGTTTTTGACTCCAGCCCATCACGTCCGGCGCGTCCTGCTTCCTGAAAATAAGCTTCAAGGCTATCCGGCAAATCCATATGTGCTACAAGCCGCACATCGGGTTTGTCAATTCCCATGCCAAAGGCATTGGTAGCCACAATCAGCTTGACCTGTCCTCTCATCCATGCTGCCTGCCGCTTGTCGCGCTGATTTGCATCCAGTCCTGCGTGATAATAGGTAGCTGAAATGCCACGAGCCGAAGCATATTCAGCCAATTCACGCGTGCGCTTTCTGTTTCGCACATACACGATTGCGCTACCGGTTTGAAGCCCGCCAAGCAAACGAATCAAACTGCCGTATTTATCCGCATCACGTAATACATTATATGTCAAATTTCTTCGCTCATAACTGGTTTGAAAAACGTTTCTTGCCTTAAACCGTAGCTTTTCCATAATATCTTCCACCACCTTTGGCGTGGCAGTGGCTGTAAGCGCCAATACCGGCACCTTAGGAAAATAAGGGCGTATATCCGCAATCTGCAGATAAGGGGGGCGAAAGTCATATCCCCATTGGGAGATGCAATGCGATTCATCAACAGCTATCAAATTCAATTTTACACGCCTGAAAACAGTAATAAATCGATCGGTCTGCAAACGCTCGGGTGAAACATATAAAAACTTCAGGCGACCAAAAACTGCCTGATTATAAATTATTTCTACCTCATTGGGATGCAAACCCGAATAAACGGCCGCAGCCGAAACGCCAATCTTTCGCAAATTCTGCACCTGATCCTTCATCAAGGCTATCAAAGGGGTAATAACCAAACACAAGCCTTCCATCAACAAGCCGGGGACCTGAAAACATATCGATTTTCCTCCACCTGTTGGCAAAAGTGCCAGCGTATCGCGTCCGGCACAAACCGAGTCGACAATATCTTCCTGCATCGGGCGAAATGAAGGATACCCCCAATATTTAAGTAATATGTCACGTGCCTCCTTGCTCATAAGCTTATTCTTTAGGCGGTGATTCTGCTATTAAAATCCGATACATTCATCAGAATAACAGCCATCTAAACATCAAATATCTGAAAAGCCCTGATAACATCCAAATATTTTTTCAAACAAACGCCCAAGTAGCTTGGCGAAGTGACGGTTTCCGCTAAGGCTAGAATGGGAACAACACTTTCGAAATCACACAGCTGTTATCTGCCGGGCTTTTTACAAGTTTTTTCAGAACCTGCTTAATAAAAAGTTTCTTATTTCATCAATTGATGGAGCAACAGCAACAATGATTCCATTTTCATCTATTAAAAAATCACTACCTCCGGAATTGCCAATTCCGTATTTATGCCAAATTTGTTCTGCACCATTCAATTCTATAAAATTCTCCCACGGATACTTATCTGATTTTATTGCAGCTTCGGCTGAAGAAATATCTTTTTCTTGGGCTACTCCGATAACAACAAAACCTTTGTCTTTAAATTCTTCATACAGAGGAATCAATTCTATCCCTTTGCGCCTGCAAGGGCCGCACCAAGAAGTCCACAAATGAAGTACAGCTGGCTTTCCTGCAATTTGTTCAGAAAATCTTACTCTTTTTCCTGTCAGGTCAAGGACTGTAAAATCAATAAACTGATTCCCTGATTGTAACGATGAGCCCATAATTAGGCTTATCATCTTTTCTGTAAGGGGATGATTAGGGTATTTGGGCTCAAAAACTGTTTGAAATATTTCTGCATACTGCGAAAAATCTTGTATTTTATCTATTTCAGCCTGTGCTTCTGATAATAAAATACTGTAGCCAACGATGTCCGGATGTTCTCTAATGTATTCTATTTTCCAACGGAGCCATTCCTGATACAATGAATCCTCGCGGCATAATTGGAGATATAAAGAATAAGTATCGTTAGTAAGATATCCATCCTTATTTATTTGTTGTTTGACTTTTTCATTAACTGATTTACCCGGATTAAGTTCTCGAGATTTTTGTGCTATTTCATTTTTATAATTTATGTATGATTCATTAAGTTTTCCTCCTTTCACAGTATTTTTCTTAGACTCTTCTGCAGGATGTAAAGTAAAGTTGATAATACCGGGCTCCAAAAAGAATCGCACAGGCATATATGCCCCACGCTCAAACTCATCATAAAATACTAATTCATAAAGTTCTTCGTGTTCACAATTCAAAATATATTCGAAATTTCCATCAACAATAGGAATTGATGTTCCATGAAATCGCGGGTCTTCCTCGTGTTTTATCAGAATAAGTTGTGTGCTCTCAGGACGGTCTATTACTTCTCCTTTAATTATACTTTCCATATTTTCTGTTGAGCAACCAAATATTACAAATATGCTTAATACAACCAAGCATAATTTAATGATACAATTTTTGATATCCATAATGTCTATCAATTGTTTAATTAATTTAATTTTCTACTACTCATTAAATTTACTCTAACACCTATTTAACCGTATAAAATGCAATATCGAAATCATCCAGCTGAAACAAACCTTGCTCTTGATTCCATACATATACTTTCAATTGATGCAACGCTTCATTCCAAGCGGGGACTTTAAAGCCGAAAGTAGCATTGCGCCAATCGTCAACAATATCATCAGGCATTTGCTTCAGCTTAAATGTCTTATAAAATACCGTTTCATTTGATTCATTTTCGGCAGCGTAAACCAATACCGATTGTAATGCCGCATTCCAATCCAACTCCCTGAACATCAAGCTCACACTAACATAAACTTCTTTAGTGGTTTCAATCAGTTGACTGCCTTCAAGCACCAAAGTAGGGCTGTAAATATTTGACTGACTCATTTCGGAAAGATAATGCCCCGAATACGATTCTTTTGATTCTTGTACACCGTTTGATGTCCATAAGTTGGAGGGACTTTCCATATCATTAAAATAGCTAAGCAGAGGCGTTTCATCCATCCCCCTAAATACCGGCTCGGGGAAAGCACCCAATACATTGCGATAAGCCGGAGCAGTTTTAAGAAATACATACCAATATTTTTCTTTTGTCATAGAATCGGGATGTATAATGCCTTGATAATATTGGTAGGTTTGAAATAAATTCAGTAAAACAAATGGAAAAAGCAGCAAATACAGCCATTTTATATTTTTTACGAGAGTAAATAACTGCGCCAATAGCAAACCAATCGGGATGGCAAGCAGGCTGTAATAATCAACCATGGCACGCATTCCAAAGCTATCGCCAAAAAACCAATTCCACCATGAGGAAAGCACAAAAATCAAAAGTAAAAGAAAAGATAAAAAGCTAAAGAACATGAATTTTGAGCGCTGAAAAAACAGCACCATGCCGGGTACAATTAACAACATGAGAGGTGTATACACAAAAAATCCTTTTCGATAACTAAATAAAAAAGATAAGAAAGCAGGATTATTAAACACAAATCCCTCATCACGGTAGGAATACAAAATCAAACTGCCGGTTTGAATGAAATTATACAAGGGTTGCAAGCCGGCAATAAGAATAAATAAGGCAATACCCGAAGCAAGCACCATCGGCTTTGACAAAATCAACTTTATCTTTTCCCATAAAACCGTAGTCGATTCAGCCAAAAACGGTAGTAAAAGCACCACCATTCCATTTCCCGGACGTATTAACACCACCAAAGCCAAATATACCATTGCCCAACGAAAAGAAGCAAAGTTGCCGTTTAAGAAAAACCTACGTGCCGAAAGCAGAAATAAGCTGATGGCAGTGAAACTGTACACATGCGAATGAGATGGGGCGAGAAAACTGTAATGGAATAAGTTAGTCCCAAAAAGTACTGCCAGCATGGCAAGCAAGCTGATATCTCGCTTGATGCCGAAGCTTTCGAGCAGCTTTCTGCCGGCAAAAATACCGGCTGCCGCATAAAGTGCCGCCGCCAAGGAAACCGCATACTGAAATAAAATGGTGTAGCCATCCACAGGCATGCCGATAATAAAAGAATACAGCATGGCAAGTAAAAAGAATGGCAAAAGCATCAAAGCCGTGCCCAAATAGTATTTATTGTATAGCTTCCCTTCTTCTTCATGAAAATAATGCGCCATATAATCCAAGCTGTGACGCCCTTTTTCAGCTTGATACACATCGCTGAAATCAGTTGTACCATACACAAACACAGCCGGTAAATAGGCATAATAACCGCTTCCGTCACCGTCAATCGTGCGCACAGCCTCCCCCGCTCTCAAAAACTGAATTAATATAAAAACAAGTATAATGCCACTTGTAACAAAGCTTCTCATAATGGTACAAATTTCTTCGCTTCACAAATGTACGTTAAACTGATATGCCATGCACGAATATTTACGACTTATCGAAAGTAAATAGCATGATTTATTCTCATCGGATAAAATCACGTACAAGCTACAGCTGTTTTCGCATTATGCATTGATGAACAACTCCCGCTCAAAACCTATTGCAAGCGATATAAAAGTCTCGGTAAACGTAATTTCCGGAATGCTTTGAATTTTATTTACAATAACTTCTTTCAAATGCTCATTATTTCTCGTGTAAATCTTCACCAATAAGGAATATTTACCACTAATATGATGACACTCAACAATTTCCGGTATTTGTTTGATTTTTTCAAATACTTCATCATGGGTGCGGGTGGTCGTCAAATTGACTTGCACCCCGATAAAAGCACAAGTCATATATCCCATGGAATGGGGATCTAGCTTTAAATGCGAACCCGATATAACACCGGCTTCCTGCAGGCGCGCCACACGTTGATGAATGGCAGCGCCGGAAACATTGCACTTACGCGCAATTTCAACGAATGGCATGCGTGCGTCATCAATAAGGTTTTTAAGTATCCTGCGATCAAGACTATCAATTTTAAAGGGAGGGAGTGGCATTTTGTTAAATTTTTTATATTTTCTCCAAAATTAAAGCTTTTTACTTATAGTTTTCATTTTTATTACGTTTTTCACTTTCAATTTATCATGATTATAGAAAATTTCATGTTATATTCGTATTTTTGCATTGTAAACTAAAACTAATCTAACATATTATGAAACACGATCCGGCAAAAAATCTTTTTGACCTCAAACAATTTGGTGAGTTTGGTGATGTCAACCCTTCCGTTACCGATTCTGCAACTTTTACATTTATGCAGGCTAAAACCATGACCGAAACTTTCAAAGGCGAAGCAGAAGGATGTTTTCTGTACTCACGCCACTGGAATCCGTCCAATAAATATCTGGCTGATGCCATGGCTGCCATGGAAGGCACCGAAGCAGGCTGGGTAACAGCAAGCGGCATGGGAGCAATTACTACAACCATACTTCATTTATGTAAAAGCGGAGACCATATCATCAGCAGCATGACAACCTATGGCGGTACTTTTGCATTTATGCTAAACTGGTTACCAAAATACAATATCGAAGTAAGTTTTGTAGATATTACCGATTTAGATGCTGTTAAAGCGGCAATAAAACCAAATACCAAAATGATATATACTGAAGCAATGACCAATCCGTTGTTGCAAATCAGTGATATACCGGAGCTTTCAAAGATTGCTCGTGCTGCCGATATAAAATTGGTGGTTGACAATACCTTCACCCCGATGATTATTGCCCCTGCCTTGTTGGGAGCCGATATTGTGGTGTACAGCTTGACAAAATTTGTAAACGGTAAAAACGATTGTGTTGCCGGAGCCATTTGCGCTTCAGAACAAACCATCAATGAAATGATTGATGTGAATGACGGCACCGCCATGCTCCTCGGACCAGTACTTGACCCCTTCCGCAGCAGCAGCGTACTAAAAAACCTGCACACTCTGCACATCCGAATGAAGCAGCACAGCTACAATGCCATGTATTTGGCAAAAAAATTCAAAGAAGCAGGGCTTAAATTCAACTATCCCGGCATGCCCGAGCATCCCGGACACGAATTGATGAAGAACATGATGAATCCCGACTTTGGATTTGGTGGAATGATTGCCATTGACTTGGGCAGTGAAGAGAAAGCCAATGCATTGATGGAATGCATGGAGCTTGCTGATGTAGGATATCTGGCAGTAAGCTTGGGTTATTTCAAAACATTATTTAGCAATAGCGGCAAGAGTACTTCATCCGAAGTGCCCGAAGATACCCAACGTGAAATGGGCCTCAGCGAAGGATTGGTACGCTTTAGTGTTGGACTTGACCACGATATTGAACTCACTTGGCAGCGAATTAAAAAATGTTTAATTGAGACAAATATTATTTAATCTCTCAAATAAAATTTGTTACCTGCATAATTCACCAATTCATAAGCTAGTCAATCTAAATTTATCGTAACATGCTTATATTCCGTGTGTTAGTAGACTTTAGTGGCAATTTAAAAAGCTGTTTATTATAAAATGAATTTTGATTTAATTTTGGCAATTTTTACGTTATGAGTTGTTCGCAGTAGTTGGCTACAGCTTCACAGCTCACGCCTTAAAATTTCTCAAAATTAAATTCATGAATTAAGCAGGATTACAAGGGCTGAAGTAATCGACTTCAGCCCTTGTTTTATTTCATAAAATCTGAGGTATCAGTACACTTATAGGAAAGGTGATGAATAAAACCCACCCAAGCCAAATAAAGGCTATTATTTTTTCATCATTCGATCTACCGAATATTTTCCGGGACCTAAAATCAGAATAGCAAGAAAACCTACTAAATATAATAATGCCAACTCCCGCCGTGCAAAAGGATCTGCGGCATGGAAAATGAAAGCAGCGGTAAACATGGTGAAAATAACCGGCACACTTGCTAAGCGGCTAAATAGCCCAAAAAGTATAAACAAAGGAGCAATAAATTCAGATAAAACTGCTAAAACCAAGGAAGCAGCGACACCAATTCCGAAAGGGTCTGCAAAGCTATAAGGACCACCCGCTAGAAGCTTTAGAAATTTCGGGTATCCGTGGGTGAGCATAAAAGTTGCAAGAGCCACACGACTTATTAAAAGCCATAAATCAACAAGGTTTTTATTTGTTCGCCAGGAAAACAAAAGTTTCTTCATTCTTTCTTCATTTAAAAATATGGCGGCAAAAATACAATAATCTGCAATGACAAATCAAAGCCGATTGTCATAAAAGAAGAATCCCGGCCTGGACCGGGATCATAATCAGAAATATAACAGAGAAGGCTTATCGAAATAAATAGCCCGCTCGAAATTCGATACGATTATAATGGATATAAATCCGGCGCATCAAATCCGGCGGAGAAAAACATAAATTGGACCCATAATCGGATGTTTCGTATGAAAATTCCTGATAATGGTATCCAATACTCAGGCTTATCGCATTCTTTTTACCTAGCGGGAACAACATACCTGCTGACGGAGCTAAAAGCACCCCGCCATAAGCACGCTGTTCCTCGCCCGAAGTTTTATCCCTTAGGTTTTTATGTAGTGGTATACCCCCACCAAAACGAATTGTAACATAAGGTCTAAAACTATCTGACTTAAACACATAAGTCAGGTCGGTAAAAATCGGTATAAGCCTAAACTTATACATCTCATATCCCAATCCCAAACCCGCATACATGCGGTCGTTAAACCGGTATCCATTGACCACTGTTAGCGAGGGGACAGGATGGGAATCATCCTGCCCCTTGCCAAACAATAGGGCTAGTGAGCTAAAATTAAAATATCCTTTCGGCTTTATTTGTTCCAAATCCGGCTCGTTTGTGGAATCATCGAAACCAAATAAATTCTCCGCAAAAGACATCTTATGGGCTTTATGGTCCAAATGCGCTGACTCCCTTTCAAATGAAGACAATAACTCGCCAAACTCAGGCTGCTGATGCATTGGTTGTGCCAATACAAAAGCCGGCAAGGCGAAAACTATAAGCCATAACAGGATAGCTTGGCAAGAAATCACATTCCTGCCGAAATTATTTTTGAAATCGGTTATATGGTCCCTATTTGCTACCAAAATGAGCGCAAACTTGTTGACCACAGTTTACTGAACTGTTTTGTCAAAAAATTTTGTTTTCCAAAACGATTGTTCCACGCCCGAGGCTGATTTAGTCCCGCAGATTTAAACGAAGACATAGGCCATAAAGGGCGCTCGCTGACAGTTACAATAAATTCCGATCGTTTTTTAAAAAGTTTAGTTAGTCCAAACATATAGTTAAAGTATTTAAGTATGTTATAATAATTTTTCTATGATTTCATGATACCAATTGTGCTAAGAAGTTGCAGCTCATAGTCTCCAATAATTTCAAAAAGTGATATTTTCCCATCTCCCAGCACAAACAAAATCCCTTCTTCAACAAATAGCTTTTCGACATTTACATCCGGGTATGCAGTCATTTCAGAAAAGACTAAGTCACTAGTTTGCGTATCCACCTTGTACACATTTAATCCGCCGTTAGCTTTGCCCACAAACAATGCATCTCCCAATTTTGCAATTGCCGTAGCTCTTGTGGGTAAGGCATCACTCAAGCTGGGATTAAAAGGCCGGATAAGCTCAAAAACTTGTAAATATCCGTCCGTAGCAGCGCAATTATTATCTACTCTTTTTAGTGCAACAGCATGATTTTCAAACTGTTCAATTTGATCACAAGCTGCAAGTGTAGGCATAGCAGCCATAAAATGCGGCTTTTTCGGATTTTCTATATCGTACACATGCATTTCGCTCAATGCACCTAAAAACAAATAATCTTCTGTTCTTTTTATTGAACCGATATGTGCATGCATCTTCAGCTTATCAGTGCAAATCAACTGTTTTGGATTATGCGCCTCCAAAACAATCAGTTTATCATTATGTGCGATGTATAAATAATCATCAGCCAACTCAAAGCCACCCATTGAAGACAAGCTTTCGATGGTCGTAGCCGAAATCCCTACTTCGATATCGCCAATTTGCGGGCCGGTGCTATGATTAAAACTGATAAACTCAGCACGTCCTTCGCTATCTTTATCTACCACTTCGGTAATATCTTTTGTTTTCCATTCAACTACCACTCCTTTTTTAAAATCCAATCCGTAAATAGGCAGTTGCACATCCATTAATGGCAACATATTCGGAAAGAAATCTTCAAAGCGTTGCAGTGTAATAGGATTATCTGCTTTGCTGATATCGAGCACCACCAAATCGATATAACTATCTGCAACAAGGCTATTTTCATGAATTGCAAATTCATTATTTCCGGGTATAGAAATAAAAGTTAGTGGACGCGGTGTCGCTGCATTTCGGATATCAAACACATGAATCCCTTGTTGTGCTTCGTTAATAAACAGAAAACCGTTCACTGCTTTTATTCTGCCGGGTTTTTGCAGCATACGAACTTCGTCGGTTGCAATAGCCGAGCGAAACTCGTTAAACTCCATATATACAGGCACATTCGCATTGTATTGCAGCTTTTCAAAGACCATATCTCGACAGCCTTGAATGCTAACTACAATAGCAAGCAGCAAAGAAAGTGTTAGGATGCGCCTTACAACAGTTTTCATCTATATTAGCTTTGTTGTAGGCAAGATGAAAACCAAGGGCAAAACGTTGCATGGCAACAAGAAAAAAATTAAATTTTTATGCGAATTCCTCCATGAACAACCGGCCAGGCTTTTTTAGCCGATCGAATATTAAAAGGTTGAGTGGAATTTAGCATAAACACTTGAAGTCCGGCTTCACCAAAAAAGCCAATGCTTTTATAAATAGGCAGGTTTAATCCTAAATTACTCACGCTGGAAAATTGAAGTCCGGTAATTGGGGCATATTGCCTTCCAATATCTGTCAATCGGCCTTCGTCAAAGTACAACGAACGATTAATTGCCTGAATTCCTTTTTCAATGAGAGCTGTCTGACTTAGATAAAGCTGAAAAGTGGGGCGCTGCCAAATATCGAATCGAACACCAAGCGGGACTCCCATATAAATCAGTACTTGTTCGTATTTACTGTATTGGTGATCAAATTCGAATGTTTTATTTGAAATGGTCAGTTCGGTATATAGTATACCTGTTTCTAATGACCATCTGTTATTCAATCCAAAGTTCAGCTTTATTCCAATCGAAACCGGCGGATGATAGGTAGTGGATTCAATTTCTTCAAAATCGGAAGTTTCATATCGAATATTCGACTGAAACGGATCCAAGCCATAGCTTATTTTATCGGAGCCGAGTAAAACTTCAGGTTTTGGACCTATGGCAGTAGGAATGCTGTTTACCGCAAAAGACACAGCAAACATATTTTTCTCTCCAGTTTTTATTTCAAGCTCAGGCTCCATGCTTTTCAGCATTTCCAGGTGCTCTTGTAGCAGCTGTTCAGCTACTCGCATTTGTTCTTCAGCTGATTCTTCTGCTTCTTCTGCTTCAACAGAAATATCTTCAGCTAATATGGGAGTTGATTCCTCAGCATCCATCTCAACTAAAACCTCCTCAAATAAAACCTTTTCTGTAGCTTCGCTTAAAATAGACTCGAATTGTTCCGTACTGCTTTCGGTCAAATTATGTTCACTGATTTTTGGAGGGATGATAGCTTCAGCTTTTGCAACAACTGCTTTGGCTGCAGGTGCAACTACTTCTATGGCACTGCTTTTTATTGTTTCAGATTGTTCAGCTTTGGCTTTTTCATGCTGTATTTGTTCAGCAGCAGCTTTATTTTTTATCGGCATTTCCAATAAAGCACTTTGTTCTGCTTCAAATGTAGGCTTTTGTGTGGTGGGGCTAAAAAGAAAAGCCAGGCCAACAAGAACCGCTATCATGGCAGCGGCGGCGGCATATCTATAAATAACGAGTCTTCTTTTGCGCTGCAAGCCGGCATTAATCCCGGACCAAACCGATTCGGGCGGCTTAACTTCCAGCTGTTCCATTTGCTTTCGGAACAAAGACGTCATTTCATCGTAATCATTCTTCATCCTCTTTCCTCCTTTTGTTTCAATCGCTGCATGAGCCACATGCGTGCCCGGGCATATTGCGATTTGGATGTACCTTCACTAATATTAAGTATGTTTCCTACTTCCTGATGTGTATAACCTTCAATGGCAAAAAGATTAAATACGGTTCGAAAGCCTGTCGGCATGCTTTGAATCAGCTGCATTAACTCTTCCGCATCAATTTGTTCTTGAAGATTATGCGTTTCGTAATGTACAGGATTTACCATATCCAACTCCAATGAATTTTTTAACACATCGGCTTGCCTCAGCTTTTCGATTGCTGTATTCACAACAATTCTTCGAATCCAGCCTTCAAAAGAGCCTTCAAAACGGAAATCTTTCAAATATGTAAAGACCCGAATGAATGCTTCTTGAAGAAAGTCCTGCGCCATATCGGCATCTTTAGCATAGCGTAGGCAAACAGCATACATCCTTGGTGCAAAACGCTCATACAGAGCTTTTTGCGCTTTTCGGCTACCCTTGATGCAATCCTTTACTAACTGTTTTTCCTCCATCACTAAACTAAAGTATTGCCTCTCGGGTGCGTAATATCAGACGCAAATAAAAAGGCAATAGTTGCACAAATATTAAAAAATATTTTGTCAAACCTCAAATTTACCACTCTATTTTTCACCTAATGAAACAATTGAGGGCATGGTTTCGAAAAGCAAAATAAATAAAAAAGGGGGTTAATCCCCCTTTTTACTATAAAATAAATCAATTTTTTGCTTATAAAGCTTCAAATTATAATTGAGGTCCGGCTGCAACGAGTGCTTTACCTTCTTCGTTATCAGTATACTTTTGGAAGTTATTGATAAAGCGTTCTGCTAAATCTTTTTCTCGTTTATCGTACTCTTCCGGATTTTCATATGTATTTCTTGTACAAAGAATATTTGTATCTACTCCCGGCAGTTTGGTTGGAATCTCAAGTTGGAATCCGGGTGTTACACGTGTAGGAGCTTTTTCAATGCTTCCATCAAGGATTGCGTCAATAATGCCACGTGTATCTTTAATTGAAATACGCTTTCCGGTTCCATTCCATCCGGTATTTACCAAATATGCTTTGGCTCCTACTGCTTCCATACGCTTTACAAGTTCTACAGCATATTTTGTGGGATGCAGTGCCAAGAATGCATTGCCGAAGCATGCTGAGAAGGTAGGCTGCGGGCTTGTAACACCTCTTTCTGTTCCGGCAAGTTTTGAAGTATAGCCTGAAAGGAAGTGATATTTGGTTTGATCGCTCGTAAGCTTAGCAACCGGAGGTAACACACCAAAGGCATCTGCGGTAAGGAAAATAACTTTTGTGGCATGACCGCCTTTTGAAACCGGTTTTACAATATTATCAATATGATATATCGGATAGCTTACGCGTGTATTTTCAGTTTTTGACTTATCGTCGAAATCGATGCTGCCATCTTCACGCACTACCACGTTTTCCAGCAGGGCATCACGACGGATTGCACGGAAAATATCCGGTTCATTTTCTTCGCTTAGGTTAATTACTTTTGCATAGCAGCCGCCTTCAAAGTTAAACACTCCGTCATCGTCCCATCCATGCTCATCATCACCAATCAGCATACGCTTTGGGTCTGTGGATAAGGTGGTTTTTCCGGTTCCCGAAAGACCAAAGAAAACAGCCACATCACCATCTTTACCTTGGTTTGCAGAACAGTGCATTGACGCAATGCCTTTTAGTGGCAAATAGTAGTTCATCATGGTGAAGATACCTTTCTTCATCTCGCCTCCGTACCAGCTTCCGCCAATCAGTGCCATGCGTTCACTTAGGTTAAACACCACAAAGTTTTCGGAATTCATTTCCATTTCTTTCCAATCGGGATTACTGACCTTAGAAGCATTCAGCACCACAAAATCGGGTTCGAAATCAGCAAGTTGCTCTTCTGTGGGACGGATAAACATATTTTTCACAAAATGTGCTTGCCATGCCACTTCTAATACAAAGCGCACTTTCAGTTGTGTGTCGGGGTTTGCGCCTGCAAAAGCATCAACCACATACAGCTTTTTATTACTCAGCTGTCCGCCTGCAAGTACTTTCAGCTTATCCCATTTGGCGGGTTCCAACGGACGGTTGTCATTTTGTCCTTGGGTAGACCACCATACTGTATCTTTCGATACATCGTCATAAACAATGTATTTATCTTTAGGGGATCTGCCGGTAAAAACTCCCGTATCGACTGCCACTGAGCCGGTATCTGTTAAAACACCTTTTGCAAAGCCTTCGAGCTTCGAGTCCATTTCATGTTCAAAAAGCAGATCGTAAGAAGGATTATGAAAAATCTCTACTACATCTTGAATACCGTAATTTGCTAAATCTGCTTTTAATTTTGTCATATTCACTGCCATAATATTTTGGTTAAATAATACGAAAGAATTGTTATTCGACAAATTTAACAATAATGATTAGTGTCCAAACTTATTTTTAAAATAAATTATCTGTATCTATACATATAATTTGTTTTTTAGTGAGAATTGCGGTGTTTTGGCAATTAAAAAAGCGCAAAAGCTTTTGGCTTTTGCGCTTTCAATATATACCTAAATAAATATTATTTAGCCAGTTTTTCGGATACTGCCGCGCGAGCTGCTGCAACACGTGCGATTGGCACGCGGAAAGGCGAACAGCTTACGTAATCGAGGCCAATAATATGACAGAATTCAACTGAGTTCGGCTCACCACCATGCTCACCGCAGATACCAAGCTTGATATCAGGGCGTGTTTGGCGTCCTTTTTCAACAGCCATACGCATCAGCTGACCAACTCCTTCCCTATCGATTACTTCGAAAGGATCGTGCTCGAGCAAGCCTTTTTCTTTGTAAATCTCAAGGAATTTTCCGGCATCATCACGTGAATAACCGAAGGTCATTTGTGTAAGGTCGTTGGTTCCGAAGCTAAAGAACTCGGCTGATTGAGCCATTTGGTCTGCCAATAAGGTAGCTCTCGGAATCTCAATCATGGTACCTACGAGATAGTCGATACGATCATTGCGTTCGGCAAACACCTTTTCGGCAGTTTCACGAACAATCTTTTCCTGCAATTTCAATTCACCGAGGGTACCGGTTAATGGAATCATTATTTCAGGAACGGCAACGATATTTCGTGCTTTAAGATTCAAAGCGGCTTCGATAATGGCGCGTGATTGTGTTTCAGTAATTTCCGGATAAGTGTTTCCAAGGCGACAGCCGCGATGTCCGAGCATGGGGTTAATCTCATGCAGTTCATCAACTTTTGCTTTTACCTCTTCAAAGCTAACACCCATCAGATTTGCCATTTCACGTTGTTCCTTTTCTTCGTGCGGAACAAACTCATGCAATGGAGGATCCAGCAAGCGTACTGTTACGGGCAGTCCGTTCATCGCTTCAAAAATACCTTCAAAGTCTTCACGCTGAATTGGCAATAGCTTATCCAATGCATTTCTGCGTCCTGCTTCATCTTTTGCAAGAATCATTTCACGCATTGCCACAATCTTGTCATCGCCAAAGAACATATGTTCGGTACGGCATAAGCCGATACCTGTAGCGCCAAAGTTACGTGCAACGGTAGCGTCATGCGGTGTGTCGGCATTTGTACGTACTGTCATTCTGGAATGCTTGTCAGCTAATTCCATCAGCTGTCCGAAATGTCCGCTCAGCTCCGGGTCTTTGGTATCGATACGTCCATCATATACTTCTCCGGTAGAACCGTTTAATGAGATATAATCACCTTCATTATAGGTTGTACCGTCCATTGTCAATGTACGGGCTTTATAGTCAATTTTAATAAGTCCTGCACCGGACACACAGCATTTACCCATTCCACGAGCAACCACAGCAGCATGTGAGGTCATTCCGCCACGGGCAGTTAAAATACCTTCTGCCACATTCATGCCTTTCAAGTCTTCGGGTGAGGTTTCCACACGTACCAAGATTACCTTTTTGCCATCAGCTGCCCAAGTTTCGGCATCATCGGCATGGAATACAACCTGTCCGGTTGCTGCTCCGGGTGAAGCGGGTAGTCCTTTAGCAAGTACCTTAGCAGTTTCCAAGGCTTTATTATCAAAAACGGGATGCAAGAGTTCGTCCAAACGGATAGCATCAATACGCATCAACGCTTCTTCTTCGTTAATCATACCTTGTTCAAGCATTTCCATGGCAATACGAACCATAGCTGCACCGGTACGCTTTCCACCACGTGTTTGAAGTATCCATAATTTTCCTTCTTGAATGGTAAATTCAAGGTCTTGCATATCATGGTAATGATTTTCAAGCAGCGTTTGCAGCTCATCGAGCTCTTTATATGCTTCGGGCATTACCTCTTCCAGTGAGGGGAAGTTTTTGGCACGATCTTCTTCACTAATATTTTGGAGTGCTGCCCAGCGGCGTGAGCCTTCAAGCGTAATTTCTTGAGGAGTACGAATTCCGGCAACAACGTCTTCACCTTGTGCATTCAATAAGTACTCGCCGTTGAAAATATCTTCTCCTGTTGCGGCGTCACGGGTAAAAGCAACTCCTGTACCGGAGCCATTACCCATATTTCCGTAAACCATCGCCTGAACGTTTACAGCTGTACCCCATTCTTCAGGGATATTATTCAGTTTTCTGTAATAAACAGCACGATCGTTCATCCAGCTATCAAATACTGCAGTAACCGAACCCCATAATTGTTCCCATGGATCGGTGGGAAAATCTCTTCCGGTAGTATCTTTAACAGCTTTTTTAAATCTTTTTACAAGCTCTTTTAGGTCTTCTGTAGATAAATCGGTATCAAGCTGAACACCTTTTTCATTCTTCAGCTGATCGATGAGTTCTTCAAAAGGATCATGTGCATCCTTTGATTTGGGTTTCATATCCATAACTACATCGCCGTACATTTGAATGAAACGACGGTAGGAGTCCCAAGCAAAACGCTCATTGCCTGTTTTTTTGGCAATACCTTCAACAGCTTCATCATTTAAGCCAAGGTTTAATACAGTATCCATCATGCCGGGCATGGAAGCTCTTGAACCGGAACGAACAGATAACAGACAAGGGTCATTGCTGTCACCAAATTTGGTTCCCATTACTTGTTCCACTTGTCGAACTGCTTGTTCAACTTCTGCTTTTATAAGCTCAACCACATAATCAGATCCTTTCTGATTATATAACGTACAAACTTCTGTAGTGATGGTAAAGCCGGGAGGTACCGGTACACCAATCAGATTCATTTCTGCGAGGTTGGCACCCTTGCCGCCCAATAAATCACGCATCGAAGCATTTCCGTCAGCTTTTCGATCGCCAAAAAAATAAACGTGTTTAGTCATCGTCATGCTTTTAAATTAATATATTTTATACTGAATTTCAATTAATTATAGAGAATATTTTCGTTTTTTCAAAAGTTTGGCAAAGATAATAAAATAGATTGATTTTATAACATTCTCCGACCTGGATTTTATACAATTTCATAAAAATCATAGCGAATATCGGATGTTTATTAAAAATGTTTAAAATATCAGGATTTTTGCATCTTAAATTCCAAAAATCAAAAATAATAATTGATTTTCGTGCTTTTAATTCAAAAACAACACAAATGAAGCATATTATTGGAATACGACACGAAGACAAATACTTGATGGAACGCCGCGTTGCCATTAGTCCGGGCGATGCTGAGAAATTGATTTCAAAGGGATGTAAAATCATTGTAGAAAAATCAGATAAACGTGTTTTCAGTCATGATGAATACAAAAATGCCGGTGCTTCCGTAGCAGATGACTTAAAAGATGCCTCATTGATTTTTGGCGTTAAAGAAATTCCAAATAAACATTTTGAGAAAGGCAAGACGTATGTATTCTTTTCGCATGTAATAAAAGGTCAGGCATACAATATGCCAATGCTAAAACAAATGATGGAGCTTGGTTGTAACCTTATCGATTATGAGAAGATCGTTGATGATCAGGATAAAAGATTGATTTTTTTCGGTCGTTTTGCCGGTTTGGCAGGCGCCATAAACAGCTTATGGTCTTTTGGGCAACGCCTGGAAGCACAAGGAACACCAAATATATTTTCTTCACTTCGTCAATCTTTCCAATATCATTCGCTCGAAGAAGCAAAAGATGAAATTATTCAAATTGGCAAACAAATTCAAGAGCAAGGAATACCGGAAAGCTTGCTTCCGCTTGTGGTTGGCATCACCGGTTACGGCAATGTGTCATTGGGAGCCCAAGAAATAATTGATTTGCTTCCTGTTATTGAAATCAGTCCGGCAGAGCTTTTGGAACTAAAAGCCTCCACCGCTTCTCGAAAACATGTGTATAAAGTAGTATTTCGCAAACATGATATTTCAAAGCTAAAAGCTAAGCATGCGAATGAAGAATTTGATTCTCAGCACTATACACAACATCCGGAGCAATATGAAAATCAGTTTGAACAATATGTCCCGAACTTATCCATGCTTTTAAATTGCATGTATTGGGATCATCGTTTTCCGCGAATTGTCACCAAAGATTTCCTAGAAACGCTTTACAGCCAAGGCGAACCAAAATTGAAAGTGATAGGCGATATCACCTGTGACCCTGACGGCTCCATTGAAGCAACACATCAAGGGATGAAAATTGATGAGCCTGTATTCGTGTATGAGCCTTTTAAAAGAACGCCTCAATTTGGCTTTTCTGGAAATGGAATATTAATTATGGCAGTGGATATTTTACCCAGTGAATTACCACGAGAAGCATCTTTATCATTCAGTGCAGCACTAAGCCCCTATATTCAAGCAATAGCAGAAACTGACTATCGACAAGCTTATGATGCACTCGGATTGCCGCTGCCAATAAAAAAAGCACTTATTTTGCATCAAGGTGAATTAACACCGCCTTATCGGTATATTTCCGAGTTTTTAAAATAAAGCTTACAGCAAATAAAGAGACTTACTAGCACATGAAACATGTTTTGATTTTGGGCGCCGGAATGGTGTCAAAACCCATCATAAATTACTTACTTAAAAAGAATTACAGCCTTACGGTAGCATCCCCAGTCCTCGAAAGAGCACAACAGCTTATCGACAATCATCCTTTGGGAGAAGCAGTTTACTGGACATCGGAAGATAGTGAAATGCTACATCAGCTTGTGGAAAAGCACCAAATTGTGGTGAGCTTATTGCCTTGGAGCCTCCATCATCAGGTTGCCAAAGTTTGTATCGCGCATGCAAAAAACATGCTTACCACTTCCTATGTACAGCCCGAAATGCAAGAGCTTCATGAAGAAGCCAAAGCAAAAGGCGTGTTAATTTTAAACGAATTAGGACTTGACCCCGGAATCGACCATATGTCAGCCATGCGTATTATTGATTCGGTACATGCCAAAGGAGGAAAAATCGAAGAATTTTATTCCTTTTGTGGAGCATTACCTGCCCCTGAAGCTGCTTCCAACCCTTTTGGATACAAATTCAGCTGGAGCCCCAAAGGAGTAATCATGGCAGGAAATAATGAAGGAAAATTCCTTCGCCATGGCAAATTACACACGATTCCTTCTATTGATTTATTCAAAAATCCCATTCAAGTTGATTTTCCGGAGATTGGATTGCTTGAAGTATATCCCAATCGCGATTCA
Organism: uncultured Lentimicrobiaceae bacterium; assembly: GCA_964592175.1. GTDB lineage: Bacteria > Bacteroidota > Bacteroidia > Bacteroidales > F082 > JALNZU01. The sequence continues at coordinate 21,383 of CAZQBU010000022.1, read as the reverse complement.
CTAAATTATAAACATATCTATGGCATAGATGAAGCCAAAACATTAATGCGTGGCACCTTCCGCTATCCGGGATTTTGTGAAAGCATGGATGTACTGAAAGCACTGAATTTGCTTTCCACCGAAACATATGATTTCAGCAATAAAACATATCGCGATATGCTGAAAGAATTAAATGCATTGAATGCTGAAAATATTGAGCAAAAAATCGCTGATAAGCTCGGCATTTCCATTGACAGCCATGCAATAAAAGCAATGAAATGGCTCGGGCTTTTTGATGCAGCTTCGATGGATGAAAAGCAAAACTCACCCATAGAAATTACGGGCAATCTGATGATTGACAAGATGGAACTTAAAGCAAATGAACGCGATATGGTTGTGATGCAGCACATCTTCAGGGTATCTTATGAAGGAAAAAATCCTGAAATTATTAAATCTTCTATGGTAGATTACGGCATGCCGGCCACAGATACTGCCATTTCCAGAACTGTTGCACTGCCTGCTGCAATTGGCACCGAGCTCATCCTTCAAGGAAAAATCAATTTAAGTGGTGTGCATATCCCTGTATTGCCCGAAATTTACAATCCCATTTTGGATCATTTGGAAAGCCTAAATATCAAAATGGAAGAAGAATTTGGCTTGCCTTTGACGGAGAATATTGGATAAAGCTTATATAAAGAGCAGTACCGCTTTATAACTACTCAAGCCTTCAAGGTTGTTTCCAAGGCTGATTCACCTATACTGTCGTAGTCTTTTGGTATTTCGTGTTAAAGCCAATAGGTAATTCCTATTTTTGCATGCAATTATGTTTTCATTCTTTTCCATATTATTAATTGTAGTAGTGGCTTACTACGCTTTTGTTTGGTCAAACAAGGAGCGCAAGCGCAGCGATGCTCCTGCGGCAGCTAAAAAAGGCGGCTATTCAAAATGGATTGGCGGCGGTTTAGGCTGGACCATCGGCGGACCGATTGGTGCCTTATTAGGCTTTGCTTTCGGGAAGATGTTCGACGACATAAAAGGAGGCGAATATGCCTATCAGCCTACACAACAAGGTGATTTCAACGTAAGCCTTTTGGTGCTTACTGCTGCAATGATGAAAGCAGACGGCAGCGTCACACGTTCTGAATTAAATTATGTGAAAGTATTTCTACGCCATAATTTCGGAGAAGAAAAGGCAAAGCAGCAGTTGCTAATGATACGTGAAATACTTAAGCAGGAAATTAATGTCCGTGAAGTTTCGCTTCAGATTGGCCGATACATGGATTATCCTGCCCGTCTTCAGCTTTTGCATTATTTATTCGGGCTTGCCGCAGCCGACCAACTGGTTCAAAAAGCAGAAATCGATCTACTTTCAATGATTTCGGGATATTTGGACGTATCACCTTCCGAGTTTAACTCCATAAAAGCAATGTTTGTCAAAGAAACAGACTCTGCATATAAGATACTGGAAATAAGTCCGAATGCTAGTCCTGAAGAAATTAAAAAAGCATATAGGGAGCTCGCAATGAAATACCATCCCGATAAGGTCAGCCATTTAGGTGAAGACGTACGACAAGCGGCCGAACGAAAGTTTCAAAAACTGGTGGAAGCCTACGAAACCATTAAAAAGGAACGAAACTTCAATTAACCTGCATAATTCATGAATTAAGCAGATTAAACGCTTATTTGTAAAACCTCCAGCTTACCCCAAAGTAAAAGCCCGGGTCGCGCATCGGATAATGTACCGTGGTATAATACGAATAATAGCCCAAAAGTCCGAATAAGTTGGTTCCCTGCACAAAAATTCGAGCACGTTTCACTTTCAAGGCTAAATGCACATCAAGATAAGGATAGTCACCCACTTTTTTGTCATATTGCAGATAAAACGAACGAGTGGCAGGCATCCATGCATCGGCATAAAAGCTACTAAACCAACTCAAATTTATTCCAGTTTGAAAAGTAGCGGCTTTTTTAAAAATATCTGATGTAAAGCTCATGTTTAAAACCCCTGCAAGCTCGGGTAAATGCATCAAGGTATCATTTTCAGGTTTTTGATAATGGGTATTTCCAATGATATCAAATTTCCCCAGCTTCAAATGATATCGCGCAAAAAGATGCATCAAACTAAAAGTACCGCTAGTTTGAGCAGGGCGGGCATAGCGGTCCATATATAAGTATTTGTCAATGAGATGCCAATTAGCTCCCAAGCTCACTCCTTTATAATGATAGCCTGCCTGCATGCTGAGATAATGTTCATTCACAAATTCATTTTCCCAACGAAAATGGTTCGACTGATAGCGTTGAAAAAACCAAGAAGGCGATTGATTTATCAGCTGAGCCCTGAAAAACACATCACCAAAGTTGCGGTCTTCAGTGCCTAAAAACTGTCGAACTCCTCCATGAATTCGGGCATCCCCTCCCGCAAAACTCCCGGTAATAAGCTTGGCTTCTCCATCAATAAAAAAAGACCGAAACAAGGAGATTTGGATACCTCCATAAGGGTTTAGTTGCCAGTCGTTACGCCGCCAAGAGGAATCAGATATCACGGTTTGCACAGTTTCAACACCGGCATAAATATATAGTGGTCGATCTTTATCGGCTTCATCTATTCCCAGATTACTCCAGCGGAACATATTTCTAAATGTTGAAACATAAACAGAGTCATACGACTGAGTGGAGTCCAAAACCATATCAAAGGGATTATAAAAAGACTCCAATGGGCTCCGCTCCCTATATATGCCTTGGTTACGCTCATATTCCATGCGGTGCGAAACAAGCCCGAAACCAAGTGGGCGGTTTTCTTCCACAGTATCATTAATTTTTACCTTGCGATCAAAAATCAATGCATATTCCTGCTCAAGTCCAAAACCGGATTGCTTGACCATATTGCTAACATCCACAAGATGCACTGCAATCACCCGCCGATCTATTTCCAAATCATTTTCAAAGACTTCATCATCTTTAATACCGCCATTCTCGTTCATAACCAATTTGTTATGAAAATAATGAGCTAAAACCCCATATTTTTTATTCTTCGTACGGTAGTTGGTATTGAAATACACACTACTGATATTGGTGAGGTTATGTTTATATGGTCCAGGGGAGTTCAATAGTTCATAATCCATACCAATATAAAACCTTGGACGGATTTGACGGCTCAGCCGTGCATTCAATTGCTGCTCCTTATCCATTCCCATCAAATAATTCACCTCCGTAAACGGCATTAAAGGCGTCAAATAGCGAATATTATCCGAATTCCTCAGATAAGAAGAATATGGAGTATGCCCCCTGGCAAAACCATTATGAAATACGGGCGCCCACTGCATGTCTTGATGGCTTAATCCGGCATTACTTAAAGTTTGCCTTAAAGTCATATCGCGTTTCAGCGGGTCAAAAAGAGGGAAATTCAATAATGCGGTATCTATATGATGTGTCTTCAACAGCTTTAAACTATCATAGCTCCTCACAAAATAAGATACGATTGTGGAATCAGGCTTAGGTGTGGTGTCCACCACTTGAGTCGGCTGAAATGGCAGTTGCGACCAAAGTACCATAGGACTTAGAAGAAAGACAAGAATAACTATATAAGCTCTTATTGCAAACACCATTCAATAACTCTAAATAAGGCGGTAAAATTACACATATCTAAAAGATTTACGAGATAAATTGGGTGTTTTACTTAAAATCATCTCAAAACAAAGCTTCTATTTTCTGAAATTTCATAAGAAATTGCGCTTGTAACTTCATAAACCACCTAAAATCATGACAAAAACTGTAATTAAATTGCCTTTTGCTATTTGATGTCGTATATTTACTTTTTAAATCATGGTTCGCTGAACCCAAAAACCAAAAGCTTATGAAAAACAACTTTAGAATTTTAAGTCTTGACGGGGGCGGTCTTAGAGGCATTGTACCTGTTTTAATATTGCAAGAAATTGAGCGTCGAAGCGGGAAGCGCATCAATGATTTATTTGATTTAATTTCAGGCACTTCAACAGGAGGTTTAATAGCCTGTGGACTAACCGTTTCAGAAGACGGCTTAAATCCCATTTACACATTAAAGGATATCGAAAATATTTATGTGGAGCGGGGTGATGATATCTTCCCTAAAAAAACTTTGGCAGGAAAGATATTCAACTCCATTTCATCACTTAAAAGCCCTCGATTTAGTGATAAAGGCATTGATGAGGTATTAACCGAATTTTTTGGCACCAAAAGGATGAGCAGCTGCATCACTCCTATTTTGGTCACTTCATTTGATTTATTTAATAATGAGGCATTGTTTTTCAAATCCCGTCATGCCATTTCACGGGCAAGCCGAAATGCATTGCTAAAAGATATTTGTCGAGCCACCTCGGCAGCACCCACATACCTGCCTGCTTATAAGTTCAATTTCGACAATAAAACCAGAGTATGTGTGGATGGAGGAGTATATATCAACAATCCGGCGGTTGCCTCATTGGTTGAAATCACCAAATACCATAAAGAGCGTCCGTATGAAATGGAATCGGTGACGCTTCAAAATATCCAGCTTTTGTCCTTAGGTACAGGAGAATATTCTGCCGATATTGCCAGAAAAAAGGTTGAAGGATGGGGGCTGCTTAATTGGGCAACAAGCATTACCGATGTCATGATGCAGGCAGTTAACCAAACCACTACTTATATGGCAGATGAGTTGACCAAGTCAGGAAATTTCTTACGAATCAACCTGAATATCAGAGAACGGAAATACTCCGATATGGCGGATTCTTCGGATGAAACAAGAGATTATTTGATGGCAGAAGTGAAATCACAAATTCTTGGCAACGATATCATGATGCGCCAACTGGATATTTTAATTGAAAAGCTATTGAAAGGCTAAAACTATATTTGGATAGTGAACTGCTCAAATTACCATGATGCCGGCATGCATGAAAACCATCTAAATTATTGAGCCGGCAGCTCAAAATATTCGTGCTATTTTATTAAACGTCATGTATTTCAGTATAGAAAATTCATGAACTTGATTTGGTTTGCTATGTGTCAGATTTAAATCAAAGGCAACCAAAATTCCTAAAAGGTGTGAAATCTGTTGGATACATATTGAAAGCAATTATTTTTGCATTTCAACAAATCGACTTTGTTTACGTTAGGTAAACCTTTTGAATGCTCATTTGTTATAGTTCTAATTTAAAAACAAATTATCTATGACTACTGCCACAGTGCCTCAAACAGCCTTTATTGATGGTTCACGATTAATCGTGGAATCACTCGTTCAATCAGGGGCTGAAGTTTTCATTGGCTACCCGATTACTCCGGCCAATCTTTTATATTCATATGCAAATCAGCGTTTTCCAACAATGATGGCTGCTCCTGACGAGATTACCACCCTTCAATGGATGTCAGGTTTTGCCACCTTGGGAAAATTACCCGTAACGGCAACGGCATTCCCCGGATACGCGCTCATGATGGAATCCATCAATATGGCGCTCATGATGGAATTGCCCATGATTATCATCCTGGCACAACGCCTTGGACCGGCAACGGGCACTGCCACTTCCGGCGCACAAGGAGATATTAATGGAGTTTACGGAACAATTTCAGGTGGGTTTCAAATACCAACCTTCAGCATCAGCAACTTGGATGATTGCTGGAGTTTGCCGGCTAAAGCAGTAGAAACTGCATTTAAACTTCGGAGCCCGGTGGTATTGCTCACATCAAAAGAAATGGTGATGACACAAATGAGTTACGATCTTGGGAATTTGACTGAATTAAAAAAGCATGAACTGCAGTTTTATAGTGGCAAAGACAAGTACAGACCATACGATGTCGATGAAAACCTCATCCCGGAATTTTTACCGGTATCGCAAAACAAACACCAAGTTCGATTTACTGCATCTACACATAATAAAGACGGCATACTACAAAATACCACGCCCGAAGCACTCGGTAACACCAAACGTCTAAAAGAAAAACTTGAACAGCATGCCGATTTCTTGCTGCATTATGAATATGATAAAGAAGATCAGGCAGATGTACTTTTAATCAGCTTTGATATCACGGCGCAAGCAGCACGCGAAGCAGTGAGTAGATTACGAAACGAAGGGCAAAAAGTTTCTCATCTGATTGCAAAAACCTTGTTCCCAATCCCGCAAAAGTATTTTGAAATAGCATCCAATTATAAACATACAATCATAGCCGAAGAAAACTTGGATGGGCAGTACCGCAAATTATTGTTTGGCAATGGATTCCGTCCCGGAATAAGCGGTGTTAATGCAATTGGCAGAATGATTCATCCCAACGAAATCATAGAGGAGGTAAAAAAGCATGGATAAACAATTTTTAACAGATAGCAAGTCCCTCCCCTTTTGCAAGGGATGTGGACATACAGGAACGGCACAAAATACGGAACGAGCACTGCAACAGCTAGGCTACGACCCCCTTGATGTCATATTTGTCACCGACATAGGCTGTCACGGTATTATCGACAAAAACCTAGTCAGCCATACCGTTCACGGGCTACATGGACGCTCGGTGGCAATTGCAGGAGGCATTGCCGCCGGATTGCCAAAAGACAGCAAGAAAAAAGTCATCGTTTTTATCGGTGATGGCGGAGCCACCATCGGCATGCAGCATTTATTGGTTGCAGCACATCATAACTTCCCGATGACCGTCGTTGTGCACAACAATATGTTGTACGGTATGACAGGTGGACAGCCCAGTGAGTTTACCCCTGATGGATTTAACACGCCTACCGCCCCACACCGCTCTTCAGCCGGAGCAATCGATATTGCAAACGTAGTGGCAGCAGCCGGAGCTCCCTATGTGAGTCGTATTTACGGTATCGGAAACTTCACCGCTGAGCTGGCGGAAGCTTTTTCACAGCCTGGCTTCTCGCTGGTAGAAGTGATGGAGCTGTGCACAAGTTACGGGCTGAAATCAAATCCCGGAATGAAGCTAAAAAATGTGATAGAAGATGCGGGGATAAAATTTGTGAAACATAAGAAAGAAACTGCCACACATAAAGAATTACCGGCATATGAGGGCTATCACAACTCATTAATATCCGATAAATTAGTGATACCCAAGGAATTTGAAGCTACCACAACAAAAAAGATCAGCATATTATTCAGTGGCACTGCAAGTGAAGGCATTCAGTCGGCAGCAGAGTTTTTGGCACGTACTGCCATGCTGTCGGGACTATATGTGAGCCGCAAAAGTCATGTGCCTGTAACTGTTGGAGTGGGTTTTTCTGCTTCAGAAGTGATTATATCAAATGAACCCATTTATTATACCGGCTCGGCCACACCGGATTATATTGTCATTACTTCAAAAGACGGATTGGATTATGCAATGCCACGCCTTACAAATGGTCATCCATCACATGTATTCCTTGATGCCACATTAGAACAACCCAAGTCGGCTTCCAGCTTTGTGTCGGTAGCAGCACGGGAAAATATTGGAGGAAGGAATGCAGCTATGTACAGCGTTTTCAGGCTTATAGCCGATAGCGGTATACTCAGCATGAAATCGTTGGTATCGGCATATTCAAAACATAAGCTGTCTGCCAAGGTGCCGGTTGAAACTTTTTTAGATAAGATTACAATTTAGCAACTGATTTTTGTGTATTTCTTCAAAGATTTGCGTAGCTTTGTTAGAAATAAACGAATAAAACCATGCGCTATATTTATCGCCTTCTGCTTATTGCAGTTATCAGCTTGCTTGGCTTTTTGGCACAAGCACAATACATTAGTCCCGGTAATAACCTCAGCCTCAGCCTTGACGACTTGGTTTCCGCCTCGGGAGGTGTGGTGAGCTATCATGAGAATGCCTATCAAATTAATGATGCATTCACCTTGTCGGCAACAGATACCTTGCGTATTAATGAAGCTGCCATTATACGTATTGCTGCCGGAATCCGACCTGAGTTTTTTGGCACGCTAATTTCAAATCCTGCTGAAGGACATGTGCATTTCACAGCAATTGACACGAGCAGTACCGCAGCCAACTTCAAAGGATTGCGTTTTAGCGATTCGCCTGCAAATCTGATGCGCAACACCATTGTATCGCATGGAGGCGGCATTCAATTAATCAGTTCCGAAGCCCTATTTGAATATTGCACATTTCGCCATAACGGCTCTTCCAATGTGTCGGCGGCAATTACTTATAGCTCATGCAGCCCAATTATTCGTTTCTGCTACTTCATTGAAAATGAGCGATCTGCCATTGGATCCGGAGCAAATGTAATGGGATCACCTGAAATTATGCACAATATCTTGATTCGCAACACCAGCGATAACAGTAATCGCCCGCAGATTAATTTAGGACCGGGTGCCGAGGACAGCCTATATATCGTGGGCAACTATATTGAAGGACATTATGATATGGCAGGCGGTATCGGAATAAGTAATTTAATGGCAAGTGGAACCACAAAAGCTGTTATCCGAAATAACTATATAGTAGGTAATCGATACGGCTTCGCACAAATTGGTGATCAAATTTCAGCATTTATTGCAGATAATCACTTTATTGACAATGATATTCAAAATGAACCAAACTTAGGTGGAAGCGGATTGAACTTTCAAGGTGCAGCAAATTCCAACACCGCCATCGTACGACGGAATTATATTAGCGGCAATTTATGGGGGATTACCCTACAAGGTACCGCAAATCCGGAATTTGGTACTGAAGACATTCATGGTCAAAATGTTATATTTAACAATGGGAACGGCGGACAAACTTATGCGCTATATAATAATACCCAAAAAGATGTGTCAGCAATAGGGAATTATTGGGGGACCAACAATCCTGATGAAGCTGAAAACTACATATTTCACCAGCCCGACCAAGGCGATTTGGGCTTGGTAAGTTACTTACCCATTCATAGTCTTGAGCCCCTAATCAATCTTTTTATGTTCGCAAAAAGCGACAATCCGGGCTTGGAGGCAGATGTTTATGGTGAAATTAACCAAGAAACACATACGATTGAAGTAAGCGTGCCGCCAAGTGTGGATATTTCAAATATGATACCACAAATTGGTTTGGAGCTTGGGGTTACAAGTGAACCTACCGGAGGTATACCCACAGATTTTACTGAAGCAGTAATTTATTCCATTCACACGCCTCACGGAGAAACAGCTGAATATACCGTGTTTGTTACTACCGAATCAGAAACTTATACACTTAGCTTTGACGTCAAAAATACAAATGGAGATACAGTAACGGATGCAGTTATTACAATTAACGGGTATGAAAATCCGGAAGGGCAGTATGTATTTGAAAATATGAGCCCGGGACATTACGACTATATTGTTTCACATCAAGCATACAATAGCTACACAGATAGCTTTGAAATCATCAGTCAGGACCTTACAATAGAGGTGATATTGGAAGAGAAAGTGTTTTTGGAGGAGTTTTTTGATAGCTTTAGCATATATCCACAACCGTTCACAGATTTTCTGCAAATATCTGCTGCCACAAATATAGGCTACGAACTTTCAGTTTTTACTGTTCACGGAAAACAACTGATTAAAAAAGAAGCTATCAAAGGTTCCTATAAGTTGGATCTGCAAGAGCTTGAAGCAGGCACTTATGTACTGATAATCAATTTTCAAGGAAAAATACATGCCGAGAAAATTATCAAATTGTAAGATTGTTAATTTTCACCCTGATAGATGATACAATGAGCCGGAATAAATACTTTTTATTCTAATATCATCTTCTGAATATAGAAAACAGAACGAGGATTATGGCTTCGTAAGCGATTATTCGATATTCGCTGATATCCCGTTGCTATAAAATAAGGACCATACCAATGCAAAAATGATGAATTACGTTCATTTAGCAATTTATCATTGGTAAATGTATTCTCCACCTTTGCCTTTTCCAGTTGTCCTAACTGTTTGCCATCGGAAGTAATGATTTTTGATGTTAAAATGCCTTTTTGCAACATACTAACCAGCAACATACTGCTATCTTCCATGATGTTTACATTTTTTGTAAGGCGGGGCAATAGCATATCTCTTAGCTCCATATCCGTTGTCCATTGCAGTTCCGCATTGTTGTCAAAGGCGGCTATCAATGCCGAATAAAACTGATATCCTTCAAAAATACTATAGGTATAAGGTACTACACGTCCATAAAAATCATAGTCCATGCGGGTTTCAAGCCTATATCTCGGTTTAAAAGATTCCGCACTATACACATATTGATCGTTCAAACGAATAAGTTGCGGATTATAAAACTGAAATCCAATATTTTGTCTTTTGTCTTCATTTTTTGATCGCCCCATCCGGTTTCGCGCACGAATCAGGTCTTCGGTTGAAAGCGTACGATAAATATTTGTGAATTTATCAAAATCATTATAAGAACTCACAAATGACTCATCTTGTAAAAAGCGCAAAAAGAACATTCCTTTTGCTTCATTTGTCATTTCGGGCTCATTTGCAGCATCACGCACCGAAGCCCTGCGCCTTTGAAGGTCATAACTGCCTGCCACTACCACGTCATCATGGTCCATCATTACGGTCAGCGCATGCAGATAATAGGTATCGTCCTTAAAATCAATACTTCTGAGTAGTTTACCCGCAGACGAAACAGTGAGAAACACATCTTTCACAAAGCGATTATTTTCAAAATGCTTAAAAGCCAACACAAAACAATTTGATTGTTCAGATGAGCCAATGTATTGAAGAACAGTTTGTCCGCCTATATTATGCGAGAGACTTTTCAAATTGCTTTGTTCAAAATCAAACAAAAGCAGGTCGGTGGTATATTTTGGCAAATCAATGACCAATAAAATCTGATTTTCAACGATTGCCATACCTTCTATTTTAGCTTTTTCCGGCAAATCGCCTCCCATTATTGCAAAGGCGGCATTTTCGTGATCGAAGCGAACAATTTCGTAAATATCTTTGGCTCGTTTTCCGGCAGGGCTGGCAAAAAGCAAAACACTATGCGTTGCTGAGCTTTGTACACTATGAAACGTAAGGCCGTCTGTCAAAGGCAGAAATTGCAGCCATATTTCGTCCAATTCCGTATCCAACAAGCTAAAATACCAATGCCGTTTCCCATCTTCATCAATTTCGGTACTTTCATAAAATACCAATACACCTTTTTCACCAAGTACTTCAATATGATAGGCAGGAGCAGCATCGTAACGAGCCGGCATTTCAAGCCGGATGGGCTCCAAAACCTGTGAAAAAACAGATGGTTTAAAGAAAAACAGACAAAGAAACAGAACAAAAATCCGATTACGCATTTTATCCAATTTTGTACAAAGATATGCATTGCATGCACACGGCTAAATTTTTGTTTTGGAAAAGTGTTTCATTGATTATAGATTTTCCTATATAAAGAGCAGTTTAACTTAATGAATATCTGATATATGTGTTTAAAATATTAAACTATGCATTTCGATTTTGCAGTCACGCATTTAGGGTGACTTTAAACACATACACAAACCTCCATATAAGCCCAAAAAGCAACTGCTATTCATCTTCTCGGCGCATTTGAGTGTTAATTTATATAAAGTTTCTCTAAAAAAAGAAAAAACTGCTTGTTGGTACGTATATTTTATTTACTTTTGACCCAATATAATATTTATCCTACTTACTAACTTAAAAGATGTATTAATTATGAAAAAAGTTTTACTTGTTGTTTTAGCATTAAGTTTTGGAGTAACTACCTTTGCTCAAAGGACTTATACGCTGAAAAGTAATTTAAGAGAGCATCAAGCCATCGAAAAAATGATGATTGGCATTGAGCCTACAAAAGCTACTACTGTTGTTAGCAATCAACAAAATGATGTTCCTGCTTTCTTACCTCAACTTAAAGACGGCAAAAACGTAAACGTTGTTACTATTGTTGACATAGGAACTTCAGCAAACGCTTATAGCTACAGCTACGGTGGTGGTCAAAAAGAAGTTTTGGCTGCAGCACCTGAAGTTGGAGTAGTATCGAACTTCCACCGTATGGGTGGTGCATTGGATCCGGGTGGGTATTCCGGAGACCTCGGTTATGACGTTTCATTCGATGGTGGTCTCACTTGGACCAATATGATTGAAATTTATACCGCTACAAATAATGCCGGTGGTGAATACTACACCGATGCCGGTCGTTATCCTTCACACGGTATTTACAATCCTTTTGGAAATACTGATGTTGACAATGCTTGGTTAGCGTTTCATGCTCCCAACCTAGACGGTACAAACTCACCCGACAGCTGGGGTGGATACAGCTATGGTGTTGCTAATCTTTCAGACCCTGAAGGCACCAAAACCAAAAACCTCCAAGGTTCAGAACCACCATACTATCAGTATATTATTGATGCATATGATGTTACCCGTGCCGGTACTATCTTTGCTGTTGACGTGAATCAAGATTGGGGTTCAGGAAGCGTTGTTTATCAAGGCAGCCTTATCCTTAACAAAGGTGTATGGGATGATGGTGAAGAAGATTTCGTATTTACTCGCGAATTACTTGACCTACCCGTTGCTGAAGCAACCACACGCCCAGCACACGTAAAAACCGCTTTCTCCGATGACGGACAAATTGGTTATATCTCCGTAATTGGTGATAACGAAACTGTTCCGGTTGTTTCAGAAGCACCCGGATATTATCCTATTATCATGAAAACTACGGATGGTGGTGAAACCTGGTCAGAGCCAAAAGGCATCCAGTTAGCTGGTCCCAACGGATTACCCGGCATTGTACAAGAATTACTTGATGATGATCAAATTGCACAATTATATGAGGAGCCACTACCCACTCGTGAGCAAATCCCTTATACCACTGCATTTGACCATGATATCGTAGTTGACGCCGACGGAAACTTACATATTGGTGTTGTAATTGGTGTTGTTGGAAGCAACGACTATAGCATTGTTTCAGCTGAATATTTCTTTGCTGCTTATGATATCTATACCACTGACGGTGGAACCACTTGGCATGCCATTAAATTAGGTAATATCCGTCAATTCCGTGGCGAATGGGATAATGGTGACTTTACTGAAGATAACAGAATCCAAGTAAGCCACTCACCTGATCGTCAAAGCATTTTCGTATTATGGCTTGATTCTGACCTTGAGTCAGCTGAATCAAATAACCGTCCTAACATTTTCGCACGCGGAGTACGTCCAAACCCATGGGGTACTGCTGATTTAACTTGTGAAAACGGAAATGACACTCCTACTAACGTAACTAACTTCTCAGCTGCAATGTGGAATGCTTCATTCCATGGCGTTGCTTCAAGAAGCTTCTACGCAAACGGAAAATATACCATTCCGATTTCATATCAGCCTTTAGCTCCTGACGCTGACCCGGGTGCTGCAGTTCAGTTTAAATATATCACTGACTTCTCATTTACAAATGATGACTTCTGCATCGTAGGAAACGAAGAAATCCATGCTGTAGAAGCTATTCAAGTAAGTCAAAACTTCCCCAATCCCTTCAGCAATGAAACAAATGTAAACTTGAACCTTGTAAAAGGAAGCCAAGTAAACGTTGAAGTTTATAACCTGACCGGACAAAAAGTTATTGACCTTGACTTAGGATATAAGCCTGCAGGACATAGCAGCTTTACTATCAGTGCCGAAGACTTGACCACAGGAATTTATTTCTATACTGTTCAAGTAGGTGCAGAAAAAGTAACTCGCAAAATGATTGTTAAATAACATCATAAATAATATTTTTAAAAGCCGATTCAGCAATTGAATCGGCTTTTTTTTGTGTTCTATTTCAGCAGCAAGCTCTAAATTAATAAAATCCGGGTATTTAAAATTTGGTTATTTTTTAAATCATTATGAAATTTTGTTGGAGTTTCATGATTTTGATTATATATTTGTATTGTCTTATAAATGTTTCACTAAAAACCATAACCATGAAAAGATTTTTTACCTTAATTATTTTACTGATTTTTGCTGGTAGCCTTATGGCACAAACGCCTTTACAAAAACAAAGTAAGGAGCTTAGCAAAATCACCATGACAGCCACCAAAGCTGTAAAGGACTATTCCCCAAGCTTTGAGACAGAATTAAATCCTTATGTTGCAAACGACAAGGGACCGGACATCGTTATAGGGACAACACGTTACGACCTGCCCACAAATGCCACCATGCAAAGACGCATACATGCCTTCGAAGATGGATCTATTGGAGCAACTTGGACCATGGGACATAATGACCCAAACTTTGCTGAACGTGGAACCGGCTATAACTTTAATGACGGAACCGGTTGGGCTCCCGTACCTACTGACAGAATAGAGTCCGTAAGAACCGGATGGCCGGACTATCAACCATATCTAGAAAATGGTGAGATAATTTGTGCCCATACCGGTGGTACCGATGGGCTGATTTTTAGCTGGAGAGAAAACAAAAACGAAGGCGAATGGAATACCTTCTACCTACAAGGTCCTGCAGGATTTCAAGACCTGCTATGGCCACGTATGATTACAAGCGGCGATTTCAATGATGTAATCCATGTAATTGCTGTAGTTGATGCAGAATACCAAGGCTTGGACGGTGCACTCTTATACAGCCGTTCGTTTGACGGCGGACAAACTTGGGATCCACATAACGTTATTTTACCCGGCCTTGCCGCAGGTGAAATCTATGGTGTGGGTGGTGACATCTATGCTTGGGCAGCCCCAAGAGGCGAAACTATTGCCTTTTGCTATGGCGATTTTATTGCTGACGGTATCGTATTGAAATCAAATGACAATGGGGACACATGGGAAACTATGAAATATTACGAAGCTCCCGTGCCTGCATTTAATCATCAGATACCACTTCCTGCCCATGGAGGCCTTGATGCGCATCAGGCAATCGTATTAGATGATCAGGACCGCGTACATATAGCAGTTGGACGCATGGTTTTGGCTTCTGATGGTCCCGGAGCTACCGGAACAAACTACTATCCCTATTCAAATGGCTTGTTATACTGGAATGAAACCATGCCCGCAATGGATAGCACGGCACTCACAGACAGCATCTTGAATGTAGTAAATGTGAATCCCATGTACCTGTTGGCTGAAGTGTATGACAACGGAATTGATGATATTGTAGATGTTGCAAGATACCAGGCTTCACTCACTTCCATGCCTCAATTAGTATTTGATGAAAGCCGTAAAATATTATATGCATTCTATTCAGCTATCACTCTGGGATTTGACAACGATGAGTTCAACTATCGTCATATATGGTACCGCTTCTCGGAAGATTACGGTGTTACCTGGAGTGAGCAAGAAGACTTAACCGGTGATGTATTCCACCTGTTTAGTGAATGTGTATGGCCATCGGCAGCATCAAGAGTAACTGATAAAGTGCACGTGCTGTTCCACTCGGACAATATCCCGGGCAATGCAGCACGTTTTGAAGAGCATCCCTACAACGATAATCAAATAGTTTATCTCCCTGTTAACCAAATTGTTGGTTTGTCAGAACAAGCCCCACAACTTTTATCTATTGATCAGATCAGGCCTAACCCAGCCACTTCTGAAGTACAAATTATTGTAAATGTGAATAAAGCTGTGGAAGGCGATGTTACCCTCATGAACTTAATGGGACAAGAAATATATTCAAGCAATTATTTGTTTGGATATGCAGGCCCTCATAATGTAAGATTAGACTTAACTCAAGTTGAAAGTGGAATATATTTCGTGCGCATTAAAGCCGGAACTACTTCATCAGTAAAGAAGTTAATTGTCCAATAATATTAACCAGTTTTTATTTAGATAATAATGATAAAAGCCTGCGCAAAACGCAGGCTTTTATCATTTCAACAATTTGTGTTTCTAATAATCCGTAGCCCTATCGGAAAGTCGGACTAAATCAAATAGGAACTCATTAAAGTCATCGGCAACCAATAAGTCTTCCATGGATTGATACATCCGATAACGCCATTTATGATTCGAGTCGCCCGGAATATTAATGCGCTCATCATCCGTATGTTCCCATCGTAAATCACCATCCATTGCCAATAAATCCTGCATCGGGAAGATTGCCCACATTGCCGGAGAATATAAGTGCTGCTTAATAATATCCCGGCAAATCCAAGGCTCTGCAAAATAAGGAGCTTCGTCATTATGCCCCAATATTGTCCGATAAAACCTTGCTGTTTTTGCCCTATCTTCTTCCCACCAGCCTCGCAAAGTAGATAAATCATGTGTAGATGGACTCAACACACTTAAATAGGGCGCATTCTGAGGATGGTCAAAGTCAATGCTCGGGTCTTTTGGCATGCGCTGAATTTCAAGGCTCAATATATTCAACTGCTTCATAACCTCCGAAACCGTTGAAGGTACCATGCCGAGGTCTTCACCACAAACCAACATATCGGAGGCATTGACCAAAGCAGGCAATTTTGCCAAGGCATGATACTTCCAAAATTCTTCGTGGCGTTTATAGTAATACTGTATATAAATTGAATTGAAAACATCTTTCTGCCATGAATCAAGTTCACGATATGAATAGGTGAAATGCAGTGAAATACGTGGGTGGTAAGCAGGTGTTTTGGAATATGGATCAGGAATGAATAATACTTCATTCAATAAGCCCAGCAAGCCATCCCGCACCACTATATCACGGTTTGATAACTTTCCTTTTGCTTCAATATTGGCAAAGTGCGACAAAATTTTACGCTGTGTATTAAACTTTTCTTTCACTTCATAGACATCAAAATCTGTTTCAACAAGATATTTTTCAAGCACAAAATCTGCGTATTCACCGAAGAAATCAGCCAGGAAATGAGTACGAATATAGGGCTTAACAAAGCGGTCGTAATCAAACCATAAACCATAGTTTTCCACTTCATCAGTCGACATAGGTAAACCCGGGCTAAAATAGCCTTGTACCGCATGGGAAGCATGAGTTGGAATTTCCCAAATCCTGAAGAAACCCAGGACATGATCAATTCGGTAGGCATCAAAATATTTCTCCATCATCCGTAAACGCTTTCGCCACCAAGCATAATCATCTTGTGCCATCACATCCCAGTTATATGTTGGAAAGCCCCAGTTTTGCCCAAGTATAGCGAAATCATCCGGGGGTGCACCCGCTTGTGCATTCAGATTAAATAAATGCGGCTCAGTCCATGCTTCTACACTTTGCGGACTAATGCCAATGGGAATATCGCCCTTTAAAGCAATTCCTTTTGAATGGGCATAATCTACTAAGTCACGAAGCTGTTTATCTAAATGATACTGAATGAAGTAATGAATTGCAATATGCTCGTGATGAGCTTGATTTTCCTGTGTAAGCGTCGCAATAAGTTTTGGTTTGTAAACCGAATAGCTACCCCATTTCATAAAATCGCTGGTTTTATTCAAATCACGCAGATAACAAAATGCAGCATAAGGCACTAGCCATTCTTTATTTTCAGTAAAAAAACGTTTATAATCCGAGCTTTTTTTTATAGTTTCCCAGTCTTGGTCAAATAAAAGTTTATAATAATGTGACTTTGCTTCGATTACTTCAGGATATGCAATTTTCGATTGGGCATTCAATTTCTCCCCCATATCTTTAAATGCTTTCATTGCTTTTTTATCCTTCAGCTTACCCATTTGGGATAGATTTAAGTAAACGGGATGCAAGGCCATTACAGAAATTGATTTATAGGGATATGAATCGGTCCAAGAATGGGTGGCGATTGTTTCATTAATAGGAAGCAGTTGTATCATTTTCAGTCCGGTTTTTACACACCAATCAACCAGCTTCTTCACATCATGAAATTCACCGATACCAAAACTATTTTTAGTTCGTAGCGAAAAAACCGGGATGGCAACACCGGCGCCTTTCCACCTATTGCTAGCGTAACGAAAATCCTCATCATTTACTTTAATAAGCGAAATATCGTCCAAAGCTATTTCGGGATAAAGCAATCTGTTATCACCTTCCTCCCAGCTGATTATTTGCTTGGTGCTCAAGTTTACAATCACATACTTATATACAATTGGAAATTCAACTTTATCCAAATTAATTTCCAATTCCCAGTAGGGATAATTCTTGTTTCCCATAATAACAGGCTTTTGCCATTTGCCCAATGCAATAGTACTTCCGGAAACTGCCATGGCATAGCCGGGACCAACTCGTGGAGCAAGAATTTTGAAACGAATCTTTCGTACAGCCTTGGTTTTCTTTTCCGAGTGCCATCTTCGTTGTGGCTTCATGATGACATCCGTAAAGGCTTTGGATAAAAACACCCTATTTTCATCTAAAACAGCACGCCAGCTATCCTGTATTGCGATATGGTCTTCAAGCGTATACAGCAGGCGATTCTCTCCGCCTTCCCAAAGAATAACGCCATTTGCCTCCCTTAATAAGTATTTGTACTCGTAAAAACTATTTTCATTGAGTTCAATAGTTGCAGACCAAATATCATTGCCCAAATATTCCATCGCAACAGCATCGGACGGATTCCAGTCACCTAATACATCATTTGTACCTGAAAGAAAAAGATTTTGTCCCCAATTAGTATGGTATTTAATGGTAAAAACAGCTTTCATAACTCCCCAATTTAAATTATTTTACCGAAAATATTTTTAGGTAAATTTCGTGAATTTTTTTGACAAAACCATGAATTATTCAAACAATATTCTATGATTTCTTCAAATTATGATGTGATTGTATAAAGTAGTATCGGAGACCTAGAATGCGATAACAGAACCTTGCAACGGTAATCCAATCCGCAAGCCGACACTCCGCATTTTTCCATCCTCGAAACCACCAAAAACCGAGAAGTCGAACAGTAAAAACACTTGGTTCAATCCATAGCCAAACTCAAAATATGGATGATGAGAAGGTGAAATATGCATTCGAGCAAATAAGGACTCACGAATCAAGCTTTCAGAAAGTTTAGGAATACGTTTGATTAAAATTCGAGCGTGATTATATGAAACAAAAGTCGAAAAATATGCATTACTTGAAGCTCGTTCATAATAATCCAATCCAAAAAAGCTGGTTGCTGGGGCTGAAGCATCTATCAACAAAGGATATGAATGCAGGAATTTAAAGTCTTCAAAATATATCTTTTTGACATCGAAAAAGGCACCGGCGTTTAGACGGTAAAATAGATTCCCTCTTCGATTGGAACGAAGGGTTTGCTGCATCGAGAATTGTGCATGACTAAAATCGGAATTTGCCCGAAGAAGCCCGGGAATTGCTTGTGTCCACTTCATTTCAAAAGTAGGATATGCAGAGCGTAACATTTCTTTTCTCCCCTTATTTATTCGATAATAATAACGTGGCGTCCACGAAATTGCTAAATCAACAGCAAACGTATTATGGTCTTCAAAAAACTGTGGTTGATTTGCAAATGAAGGAGGTATATTTGGGGTTAAATCGCTGTTTTTATTGAAAATATAGCCCTCTATCGCATTATCCAACTGCTTCACCCGCTTAAAGGCTGCCTTTCCGGAAAAGTTTAATCCATTTGCCAAATCTGTTTCAAATGCAAAGTGGACAAAGCGATCTTCATACAACTTTAAAAAATTTCCGTTAAATAACAGTGTGGTAGCAATATTTACCAAAGGAGACATCCCCCCTTCTTTGTTAAAATCACGAGAAAGCTGCCCAGCTTCCACAGAAAATTTAGTGCGTCGAATAGGGTCAATTAACAAGTCAGTACGGACCTGAGCCAAAAGGCTTTTGCGCGAAAAAGCATAGCCTATATCGGCTAGAATATTCCAATAAGCTGCATTTGACAATTCATGCTCCAAAGCAATTCGCTGCCGATACACAATACCGTCAACCGTATTAAAATTGGCTAATAAAGGATTAAGTAATCCGTGGTATGTCAATAAATTTTTGTCACTGATTTTCTTTTTATGAAAACCAAATAAAAAAGCTTGCAATCCGGAGGTAGCATTGGATAAGCTGTCTTTTGGTTGTGTCTTAACTTCCTCTTGGTCAAAACTCGCCTGCTCTTCTATTGTTAAAGGTACAGCGCGGTTTTGTTCCCAATATTCTTTATTACGTAAGGCAGCACTATCTTCAACCCTTGTATCGTGCATTTTTATTTCCAGAGGAGCATCTTTTTTGTTAATACCGATTGTTTTCTGCACCAATCGATTCATCTGACGGGATTCACGATTTGTCAAATCATCTTTCTCTAAAAGAACGGACAACTTCTTTTCGTCCTTGGAAGATAATTTTTGATGAATTACCGGGCTCTTTCCTGTATCAATATTTGCCCCATTAAGCAGAAGCAATTCTTCATCAACTCCCATCTTATCCGTATAAATAGAATGATTTATTGCAGGATTCAATACTATATCATTATAATCTATACGCGCTAAATATTTAAACTCGGCTTTTACTCCCATAAATGAAAGATCAAGTTTAAAATCATAGCTTACCGGCATCCAAACGAATGGCTCAATTGCAGCATAAACTTGATTTATGAGGGCAGTAAACTGCTTTTGTTCTACTTGCAGCTCTACTGAATGAATTGACCAACTATTTTCGCGCACATACAAAATTCCTTTATATAAGTCATTACCTTTACGTTTGGGAATTACAGCTATTTTATGAATCATTGCCCCATCTTCAATAAAACTGCCCAAAAGCTTAAATTTATATACTCCAAAGGCATCGCGGCTAAAAGGGGAAATCGTTCCGGCAATATTATCGTATAAACTAATTGTTACAAACTCCATTGGAATGGACTCATCTCCAAAGCCCGCACTACGCAATGAAGTAACTGTGGATGACAGTGGAGAGCCCCGTTCATAACTGATATCCGAAATTGTTTCGGATATATATAACTTCGATTCTTCAATACCTTCTTTTTTAAATTGTTTACGCAATAAAGGAGGGATTTTAAGCGGCACTCCACTTCCTTTAATATATACATTGGCAGTATAACTGGCTATTTGATTCTTATAATACTGGCTCATTCCTATTGCTTTACGCATGAAATAGTAAGCCGGATCTTCACCGCTTGCCGTGATAATTACTTCTGACAAGGTGATGGGTTGTTGCACCAACTGAATATCGAGTGAAACCCAGTCTTTATCTATGGTAACCGCATATTTTAAAGTTTGGTAACCCAAATATTGAATATGTAACTCATAGTTCCCTTTAGGAAGTGCAAGTTGAAAATTTCCTTCTTCATTTGCCGTTGTTCCTTTTTTAAGATCTGGAATAAAAACAGAAGTATAAGCTATCGGATTCCCTTCAGTCGTAGTCACTTTACCCCTAATACCTTGTGCATGTACTGATAGAAAGCATAAGCAAGCTGTTATACATAAGATTATTTTGCGTAATGGCATTTGATTAAGGCATTTGATTTATCCCGGCAATAATTTGGCAAATAAAGTGAAATTTAAATTAACTCAACAAATAAAATCGATTGATGTTTTAAATCCTACTATTAACAACAATCGAGTAGGAAGTAAGGGATTAATTCCCTTACTGTCCTCTCACACCACCGTA
>CAZQBU010000021.1:0-45576 GCA_964592175.1 uncultured Lentimicrobiaceae bacterium | reverse complement strand
ACAACTGTTAAATATACAACTTAATCAGTTGTCCAGGATTATAGAAGCATTATACCTAATAACACAATTATAATAAGCTTATTGCGATAAAGTTAGATTGATAATCTTATGAATTGGTGAATTATGCAGGATTTAATGCTTCTTTGACCTTAAGTCTGCTAAAATGAATAAAATTAGCTGATAAATAAACACTTTTGACTTTTGTCTGCATTATTTTCTTGTAAAAAAGTTGTTTATTGATGGATAACACTATATTTGTTAATCAAAATCTAACAGCTATGAACGTAAAAAACATCGCTTTTGCTATTATTTTATTTTTTGTAATACCCTTCAGTGCACGCTCACAGGAAGAAGCTTCGGCTGCAAAAAGTAAAATTAAAACCGGCTGGAATTTCGGTGCATTACCAGCAGTTTCCTACAATACTGATTTAGGTTTTCAGTATGGAGGCTTAATAAATCTCTATTATTATGGTGATGGCAGCAGCTATCCCAAATATATGCACTCCTTGTATGCTGAGGTGTCGCGTTATACCAAGGGTAGTGGGATAAACCGATTCTTTTATGATTCGGAATACCTTATTCCCAATATTCGGGTTACGGCAGATTTGAGCCTTTTAACCGATAAAGCACTGGATTTTTATGGCTTCAATGGCTATAATGCCGTTTTTAACCCTTTATGGAGTGATGATAGCTCATCGGATTATATCTCACGTATGTTTTATCGGCATGAACGTAAAATGTTTCGCTTTATGACTGACTTTCAAGGGAAAATCAGTGGAACGCCATTAGGATGGGTAGCCGGATTTTCGCTACTTAATAATAAAGTGGGAACTGTTGATATTGAAGCACTTAATAAAGGTAAATCCGATGACAAAAAACTACCCGATGTACCTACTTTGTATGATAAATATGTAGAATGGGGTGTTATTGGCGAAGATGAAAAAGAGGGTGGATGGAGCAATAACGTAAAACTTGGACTTGTGTTCGATACACGTGATTTTGAACCGAATCCGATGAAAGGAATTTGGAGTGAAGTAGTCTTTTTTCTTGCGCCCGGCTTTTTTGGAAATGGTGATTTTGGCTTTGCAAAGATTTCCGCCACCCACCGACAGTATTTTACCTTGGTAAAAGATAAATTATCATTTGTGTATCGCCTTAATTATCAAGGGACAATAGCCGGTAATGTGCCCTTTTATATGCAGCCTTATATGATAAATTCATTTAGTAACTCCTCCAATACCGATGGCTTGGGAGGATCAAAAACCATACGCGGAATGATGCGCAACCGTGTGGTGGGAGATGCGTTTGCATTTGGAAATATAGAATTTCGTTGGAAGTTTTATCGTACGGTGATTTTTAACCAAAATATTTATTTGGGCTTAAATGCATTTTTAGATGCAGGACAAGTTGTGAAAAAGATTGAGTTTGATATGTCCGGAGTTCCGATACTTCATCCAACAGACCAGTTTTTTATTTATGATGCCGAACGCTTACATACTACGCTGGGTGGAGGTTTTCGCATCGTGATGAACGAAAACTTCATAGTAGCGGTGGATTATGGCAGCCCGTTGGATAAACGCGATGGAAATGGTGGTTTATATATTGGATTGAATTATTTATTCTAAGAGCATTTGATTATTCAATGCTTCATTGTATAAAACCAAGAAAAATAATAAGGAAAGTTAAAAATTTAAGATAAATTTGTCCGAAATCAAAACATTAGTATATTTGTTTCCGGAAAAACAAGGTTCTAATAATTTAATTATCTTAAAATTAACTACTTATGAATATTACTAAAGACACTGTTATTGCAGACTTGGTTGCAAAAGACTATCGTGCCGCTTCTATATTTAAGCAAAATAAAATCGATTTTTGTTGCAATGGCAATATTACAATCGAAGCTGCCTGTGAAAAGAAACAATTGGATTTCACCGATTTGGTAAGCCAATTGGAAAAAGCTACGACAACAGTAAATGATTCTACAATTGACTTTAACTCATGGCCACTTGATTTGTTGGCAGACTATATCGAAAAGAAGCATCACCGTTATGTGGATGCTAAAATCATGGAGATAAAACCCTATTTAGATAAGGTGGTACGCGTACATTCTGACCGTCATCCCGAATTGATTGAGGTGAGCAAGTTGTTTTACGAATCTGCCGGAGAGTTGAGCATGCATATGAAGAAAGAAGAGCTGACATTATTTCCTTTTATTCGTAAAATGGTAAAAGCTGAAGTAGCAGGAAGTACTGTTGAAGCTCCTTTTGGCAGTGTGCAAAATCCAATTAAAGCAATGATGATGGAACATGATAATGAAGGCGAACGATTTAGAACCATTTCTAAACTAACGGATAATTATAATCCTCCTTTAGATGCTTGTAATACCTATAGAGTAACCTTCTCTTTGTTAAAGGAATTTGAAGAAGATTTACACTTACACATTCATTTAGAAAATAACATACTGTTTCCGAAATCCATTGTTTTGGAGGAGAAACTGGTAAAAGCATAGGATGGGCGAGCTAAATAGCT
Organism: uncultured Lentimicrobiaceae bacterium; assembly: GCA_964592175.1. GTDB lineage: Bacteria > Bacteroidota > Bacteroidia > Bacteroidales > F082 > JALNZU01. The sequence continues at coordinate 43,047 of CAZQBU010000021.1, read as the reverse complement.
GGTTTGCACATACTATAAATGGGATTTATTTTGTAAAAACAAGAGTTACTATGAATCATTTAAATCAGGCAAGGGGATTGTTTCGTTATCTTCAGCCTGATTTATTTCTATCCTGCTTAATTCACCAATTCATAAGCTTATTACGATAAAATAAGAATAACAAGTTTATGAATTGGGGAATTGCAGGCTATAGTTGCAAACCTCTAATTCATGCTAAAAATGAACCATCAATTTACAATAAAGATTAAACGGGTATATGAAGCCCCTTTTGAATCGGATGGCTACCGTATTTTAATTGACAGGCTTTGGCCTCGTGGGCTGTCAAAAGAAAAAGCAGCCCTTGACGAATGGGCTAAAGACCTGGCTCCATCCACTGAATTACGTAAGTGGTTTGCGCACCAACCGGAACGCTTTATTGAATTTGAAAGCCGATATCGTAACGAACTTGAAGCTTTTAATGATGAGCTGCAAAGATTACTGCAGATTTCTGCTACTCAAAACCTGACCATTCTTTATGCAGCCAAAGATGAACAGCATAATAATGCGGTAGTTTTGTTAAAATTATTGCATGAACTTTCCTGATTCTTTTGTTTTCATGCCAAATAATTTTTGAAAGCTGTTTTTTGTTTAAATTTTATTAATTTTACAAGTAACAATATATGTTGCTTTGATGTCTAAACGGTTTCAAGTAAGAAAATCCTCCGGCGAGAGCCAGGAGTTTTCGGAAGATAAATTACTACAGTCTTTAAAAAATGTAGGGGCTTCGGATGAGATTGCCTTTATGATTCTTGCCAAACTAAGGCAGGAATTGTATGATGGGATACCTACCAAGACGATTTACAAAAAGGCATTTCAACTTTTAAGGAGTCATGTCAATGTATTAGCTGCCCGATATAGTTTGAAAAATGCTATTATGCAGCTTGGTCCTACAGGCTATCCCTTTGAGCGATATGTAGGCGAGCTTTTACAAAATCTTGGCTATCATGTGTCGGTTGGTCAAATGGTTTCCGGGAGATGTGTGCAGCACGAAGTTGATGTGGTGGCTACAAATGAAGCAAAGAAATTATTGATAGAATGTAAATACCATAATGCACAGGGGCGTATCAGCAGCGTACAAATTCCTTTATACATCCAATCTCGATTTCTTGATGTGAAGGCAGTTTGGGAACGCATTCCCGAAAATGCAGACAAACTATTTCAGGCATGGGTAGTAACCAATACGCGCTTTTCTACCGATGCACTCAGTTATGGCAAATGTATGGGGATGCATTTAGTGGGATGGGATTATCCCCGTCAAGGAAGTTTAAAAGACTTGATTCAAAATACGGGATTGTTTCCCCTTACCGTACTTACAGGATTAAATAAAAGTCAAAAGGCTAAGCTTATTGAAGAAGGAGCAGTATTATGTGCCGATTTGGACAAACAGCCTGATTTATTAAATCAATTTAATTTCAGCAATCGAATACGCGAGAAAATTTTAGATGAGGCTCGCAGCATTTCCGGTTTTACCCTAGCTGAATGATAATGCCCGAAACCTAAGGGGCAAGCATGTATATTTTATTGCTTTTCTTTATACTGTGTCCTGCATTTCGTACCTTTGCAGCGATTAAATTTTATATGTATGACAGCAGTTTCAAATCCCGATTCATTACCTAAATTTTCCGATATTATCCAAGCACAATCGCGTTTGCGTGATATAGTCAAGAAGACTCCCTTAGAGAAGAGCAAGTCCTTTTCCAATATGTCGAATGCGGAAGTTTATTTGAAGCTTGAAAACTTCCAAACTACGGGATCATTTAAGGTTCGAGGAGCATATAATAAAATCAGCAGCCTTACTGCTGCCGAAGCGTCAAAAGGTGTTTTGTGTGCCTCGGCAGGCAATCATGCACAAGGTGTGGCCTATGCAGCGACGCAGCAAAAAGTGAAAAGCACGGTATATATGCCCGTGTTTACGCCTCCTTTGAAAGTGATTGCCACACGTGCTTATGGCGCAAAAGTGGTTATGACAGGAGAAACTTTCGATGATGCCTATAAATCTGCACTTGAGTTTCAGAAAAAGACTGGTGCCACTTTTGTTCATCCCTTTGATGACCCTTATATCATTGCCGGGCAAGGCACTGTCGGGCTTGAAATATTTGAGCAGCTGCGCGAGGTACAGGATGTGTTTGTTCCTATCGGAGGTGGAGGCTTAATAGCCGGCGTGGCAATTGCACTAAAGCAGTTAAATCCTGCAATACGCATTATTGGTGTGGAAGCAGAAGGAGCACAGAGCATGCGAGCATCCATTGCAAAAGGAGAACCGGTCACTCTTAATTCAATACAAACCATTGCGGATGGCATAGCCGTGAAATCGCCCGGTATTCAAACATTTAAAGCTGCAAAAGATTTAGTAGATGAGTTTGTGGTAGTAAATGACGAAGAAATGGCGCGTACTGCCTATTTGCTTTTGCAACGAACCAAAATACTGACAGAGCCCTCGGGAGTTGCTGCCATGGCTGCCATTTTATACAAAAAAACAGATGTAAAAGGCAGGAAAGTAGTGCCTATCATAAGTGGTGGAAACATCAATATGAGTATCATGGAGCAAATACTGGAAAAAGGAGTGATGGATGAAGGGATGAGGGCACGTATCCAAGTATTAATTCCCGATCAAGCAGGTATGCTGAAGTCGATAATTACAATCTTGGATAAAGTGAAAGCCAATATTCATGATATTGAACATGAACGTACTACCACCAGTGTGCCGGTTGGTTATGTAATCGTAACAATCACATTTAATTTGCAGGATGCCACGCAATTACCTGCTATTTTGCAAGAAATTGATAAAAAAGGAATGAAATACCAAGTACTTAGCTAATAGGCTAATTATGAGGTTTATTGATCAAATAAAACTTTAGGGTTTTATGAGGACATATTATTAACTTCCATGAAGAAAATCGGATTATTATCGGATACGCATTCATTTATTCCCGATAAAGCCTTGTCGTTTTTATCGGAATGCGATGAAATATGGCATGCAGGTGATATCGGTAATATGGAGACTGCTCGTAAATTGGAAGCAGTAAAGCCATTGCGTGCGGTTTATGGCAATATAGACGGTGCGGAATTGCGTGCGGTTTATCCCTTATATCAAAACTTTTTGTGCGAAGATGTGCGTGTGCTTATGCTACATATAGGTGGATATCCCGGCAGATATACCAAAGAAGCGTTGCAACTTATTCGAGCCTATCGTCCGACTCTATTCATTAGCGGGCATTCCCATATTTTAAAAGTCATGAATGACCCAGCTTTCAATTTGTTACATATGAATCCGGGGGCTGCCGGAAATTACGGCTTTCATATTGTTTCAACCGTTTTACGCTTTGCTATTGATGGGGCACGCATTTCGGATCTGGAAATATTGGAGATGAAAAAATAATACTTGCTCTAAAGACTGTGTTAAAGTCGATAAAGCAAGTATTACAATTATATATAACTAGCTGTTTATACGTTTTTTACAATTAAAGCCGTGCCCATTCCACCGCCAATGCAGAGTGAGGCAAGCCCAAGCTTTTTATTGCTGCGTTTCATTTCGTAGATTAGGCTTACCGTAATGCGGTTTCCTGATGCTCCGATAGGATGTCCGAGGGCAATGGCACCACCGTTTATATTGCAATGTTCATCAAACCATTTTGCATCCACTTGATGGTCTTCGCTTAATTGTTTCATAACACCGATTGATTGGGCAGCAAAAGCTTCATTTAGCTCAAGCAGTTCAATCTCATTTAATTTGAGATTTGCCTTCTTCAAAGCATTTGCAATTGCCGGAACAGGGCCCATGCCCATAATTGCGGGATCGACGCCGCCTTGTCCTACTGCAATAATTTCAACCAGTGGAGTTAGATTATGTGCTTTTACAGCTTCCTCGGAGGCAACGAGCACAAATGATGCACCGTCATTGATACCGGATGAATTGCCGGCAGTAACGCTTCCGTCCTTTTTAAATGCTGGACGTAATTTAGCCAGTTTTTCAGGTGAAGTAGTACGGTTGATGTATTCATCGGTGTCGAAAGTGATGGTTTCACGGCGCGTTACGATTTCTACAGGAACGATTTCATCTTTAAACTTTCCTGCATCGGATGCTGTTGCTGCTTTTTGTTGTGAAGCAAATGCAAATGCATCTTGTTCTTCACGTGTGATTTGGTATTTTTCCACAATATTTTCTGCGGTAATACCCATATGATAATCATTGATTGCATCGGTAAGACCGTCTAGAATCATATGGTCCACAGCGGTAATATCACCCATTTTTATTCCGTTTCTTACTGTTGCCGGCAGCAAAAATGGAGCTCCTGACATAGTTTCTGTTCCACCTGCAAGGATGATTTCAGCTTCACCTGCTTTAATATTATTTACGGCGGTGATAATGGATTTCATGCCGCTTCCGCATATCATATTGACACCCCAAGCAGGCACTTCAACAGGAATTCCTGCTTTAATGGCTGCCTGACGTGCAACACCTTGTTTTTGACCTGCCAAAAGGATGTTTCCAACGATTACTTCATCAATTTTTGCGGGATCAATTTTGGTTTCAGATAAAATATCTTTGATAACCACAGCTGCCATATCAGCTGCTGACATTGAAGCTAAAGAGCCGCCAAACTTCCCTATAGCAGTACGTTTTGCTGCTACAATAAATATTTTACTCATAATTCTTTTGTTTTGTGCCTTAAGGCCGATTTATATTATTTTAATTGTTTAATTATCAGTTACTTATTTCCATTCACTCGCTTGTTCATTTCTTCGGCAATATAAGATGCCACATGATTTGCATAGGAGTTCATGCTGAAGCCGGCATCATAGCCTAATTCTTTTGCCAGCTCGTGTGAAATACGCGGACCGCCACATATTAATAACAACTTATGTCGTAAACCTTCTGCTTCAAGCATTTCAACCAGCTCGGTAAGATTTTGTATGTGTACATCTTTTTGGGTCACCGTTTGAGAAACCAATAACACATCAGCATTTAACTCGATTGCTTTTGCAATAAAATCCTCGTTTAATACTTGGCTACCCATATTAAGTGCTTCAAACATTTCATAGCGTTCCAATCCAAAATGTCCGGCATAGCCTTTCATATTCATTATGGCGTCAATACCTACTGTATGGGCATCTGTGCCGGTGCTGGCTCCAATCACAACTATCTTCCTTCCGATATGCTGCTTGATATATGCATCTGTTTCATCCATGCTCATCACGTTTGTATCAACTTTTGGAACCGATATGGCAGTGTAATCCACTGTATGTGTGCAGCTTCCGTAACAAACAAAATGAGTAAATCCCTCGCTTAGTTCTTTATAATACACTACCTGAGGATTTTCAAAACCCATCTTACGCATTAAGAGCTTGGCTGCTTCTATTGCTTCATCCGTGCATGCTAGGGGCAAGGTGAAGCTGAGTTGCGTTTTGCCATCGTTTAAGGTGTCGCCATAAGGTCGAATCTTTGTAAGATCAACGGATTGAACTACTTTTTTAGCTTCATCTGCTTGTGATTCTTTACTCATTATTTTGATTCTCCTTTCATTAATTCGATAAATGGATTTGTATATTCTACTGCTTTTTTTATTACTCCTTCTAAGCCTTTACCACCTGTCATAGAGCGTTTTACATCACCAAATATTCCTTTTTCAAGCGATGCGAACAAGCCTTCCTTGTCAATTTGCTCCAGCAACTCAATAGCTTCATCAAGAACTTGTTGGGCACGTTTGCGGATAATACCGCCTTCCTTAAACTCTACTTCATTGCCTAAATCCTTCATATTATTAAAGATATAGCGTGCATTTTCGATAGCTATATAGCGGTCACTCATAAAAGGAGTATGAATGGCTTCCGTCATCATTCCCAGCAACTGAATACCTTGACCTGTCCAAATAGAAATTTGATTAAACAAGGCGTTTTGGATTTGTCCTTTAAAAATATTTCCAGTCATAAATTTGGTAGGCGGCATATATTTTAGTGTAGCATGTGGAAATATTTCTCGTGTCATCTGGGCTTGAGCCAATTCATAAAGGAAGCCGTTTTCCATTTCCGGATTCATTTCAAAAGCATGTCCCAATCCCATTTGGTCTTCGGGCAGCCCTGCAAATAGTGCAAGCTGTTCATTAATCAAATCACTGGCTAATACGGTACGAGCTTCTTCGTAAGCATCAGCGGTAGTAAGGTAATTATCTTCTCCGGTGTTGATTATCACACCGGCATATCCGTTGATAACGCGTGAAAAATATTGATCTACCAAGGTGCGTTGCATATTTATGTCGCGGAAGAGTATGCCGTATAAGGCATCATTCAGCATGACATCAAGCCCTTCAAGCGCACCCATTGCAGCTATTTCAGGCATGCAAAGACCTGAGCAATAGTTACATAAACGAATATAACGTCCAACTTCTTCTCCGGCTTTGTTTAATGCCGTACGCATGATACGGAAGTTTTCTTGGGTGGCATAAGTGCCTCCAAATCCTTCGGTTGTTGCACCATATGGTACATAATCCAAAAGACTTTGTCCGGTTGTACGAATCACTGCAATGATATCAGCTCCTTGACGGGCAGCTGCTTCGGCTTGTACCACATCTTCATAAATGTTTCCGGTAGCTACAATGACATATATATAAGGCTTTTTGCCTTCGCCAAGCGTTTGAATATAGTTTTGCCTCCGTTCTCGATTGGAGCGGATACGCTCCATTGCGCTTGTGAAATAAGGCTTTAGCGCTGCTTCTCTCTTTTCGGCATCATATATATTTATTCTGCTCCAATCCAGCTTGTTTTCCGCAATTTGCTCTGCAATTTGTTGAGGATTTAAACCGGTTTCAATAATTGCGTTACCCAAATGAAAGAGGACCCCTTGGTTCAGAACGCCTTTTTCTTTTAAGAAATCCACAAAAACATTGGGTAGTGGAACTTCATTTTGGTCAATACCGTCAATTCCCATCAGGCGACATAAAGTGCGTTCTACTGCAACGGTAGTATAGCCTTCAACAAATTGTTGAACCGGCTCCGCAATACGGTTTGCCAGCTCTCTGGCTTTTGCCACCTTCTGAAAATCCAGTCCTAATTTACTCTTTTGCATGCTGTTAAAACTATTAACTTATTTATTTTATTTTATTTATTTCTGTATATTCTTGAGCTTTTTGAATCAATTCTTCATCTATCCCCAAAATTTTTGAAATGAGTAATGCTTCTTGTGGCACTTCATCCGTCATTACTTCAAGCAGGGAATAATCCATATATTGATGAATAGTGGAAGTGCTTACTGCTTCCGTGATTTTGTCAAATGAAAGCCCTTTGACACGTAATTTACGACAGTTTGTACGTAGACCGCTATAATGTGTGGTAACAAGGCTTCTTATTTTTAAAATCTCGAACATATCCAAGAGTGCATTTGCAATGGCAATGCCTTCGTGCGGATTTGTGGTGCGTGCCGGTTCATCTACCAGTGCCAGAACTTTTTTTCCTTCACGTGCCTTACTTATCATTTGCTGTATATTTAGCATTTCGGCTGCAAAGGAAGACAAGCCTTTCAGTTCCGACTGCTCGTCTTCGAATGAAACCAAAATATGATCAACAGCTACAATTTCCGCTTCTTTGGCAGCTACATAAAATCCGTACTGAAACAGATATTGGTTAAGTCCAATCGTTTTGAGCAAAACAGTTTTTCCCGCCATATTGGCGCCGGTAATAAGTATTGGTGCTTGCTGCATACTGATTGTCCAAGGCTGAAACCGAGCATGCTCATTTTCGAGAACGAATTTCACGAGCGGGTGAAACATATCGGTATAGGAAGTGATTTCGCTGCCGATTTCAGGCTTGTTTAATCCCAGTTCGATGGCTACATGCGCACGTGCAATGAAAAAGTCTAATTCTGCAGTGGCTTGTAAAGCTTGTACAATATCTGAATGGAAATCCCAAAGCTTTTCGGAAAGCTGTTTGCGTATGGTATCTTCGATTTCCATGCATTGTTGATAAAGTTGAAGTGCTATGGCGGATTGCTGGTCTTCAATTTCTTTATGTTGCTGTCGGAGTTCACCTAATTTTTTGTCGTAAGCCGAATAAATATAAAAGTGGGTCGTACGATTGTCCTCGGGATCAAGGAGTTGGATTACTTCCGACAAACTTGGTATTTCAAGATGTTTGAATTGAATCTTTTCAAGCTGTGAACGGATTTCTTCTACAAAAAGAGCAAAGCGTTTGATTTCAAACAATTCAATATCATCCAGTATGGCTTTGTGTCCTAAGTTGTTTGCAGTGCTTTCGATATCATGCAATTGCGAAAGATAGTCCGTGATAATCGTGAGATTTGTCTTATAATCCGGATTTTGGATACATTCCAGAATTTGTTCAATCCCATTCAACTCATCTGCTATTTCTTCTGAATTAGTCATGAAGTTTTGTAGCAGCATGCGTTTACGCCCTGCCGGTGACAGCAGCTTCAACTTGTCTGTCACGAATTTTATTCCGCTATGTTGATATAGTGCATCGGCAAGTTTCATAATAGGTTATACGTTAAAAATATCATAAACCGGAACATTTGATTTTTCCTTCAAGCTATTTATAAGCATTTCGGAATCAAGTAAATATCCTTGTGGCGAAACGGGGTTCACACAAATTGCAATAAGCTTTGTTTGCAAAAGTACATTAATCTGACCTCCGCTTCGCAGGAAAGCACTATAGCTTTCTTTGTCTGCAAAAATTCTGGAAAAGTCACGTACAATGAGCTTGGTTTTAGTTATTCCGTCTTGAAGTCGCAAGAAGTTTAACATCCCTGAAGTAACAGCTCCACTCACAAATAGTGTATGACCAAAATTAAACAGCTTTTCCTTATTTGATTCAAGTAAAAAGGCAGATTCAATTTGTAAATCATGCCATTTATTTTCATTGTCAAGCGCCCAAATACCTTTTGAAATATTTATTAATGCCTCATTTTGCTCTGATTCCCATTTGGGGAGATTTATTAATTCTTGAACAAATGTTGTTTGCGAAACAAGGCTATTAATATTTGCAGAAAGTGCTGCTCCCGTGGTTAATATCATGGCTTCGGTAATTGCCGGTGAGCCGATACTTTTACGTGAAAGGGCTCCATCTACCAATATGGTATCAACTCGGTAATTATCCATAGCTTCAATCAATTGCTTTAGCCATAAGGTATCTGTAGGACCTGCAATTATTATTTTGCCGGGCTTTAAGGCTTGTGCGGTTACCAATCTTCCCAATGCAGTATGTTTGCTGCTGAGGTCCAGTATATTGGCATCTAATTTCTTTGCTCGATAATGTGTTTCGGTAGTAATGAACAAATTATCTGTATCGAGAGTGATTTCAGGTTTATGTGTGTTTGTAACCTGATCAAGTCCTTCTCCATCGAGTCCGATGGAAGTGATTGCCAATCGATGTGTGCTGCCTTTTAGTCGTCGTAAAATATAATTAAGGCATTCGGTTTTGCCTGTATTTTTTTCCATTCCTACAATGGAAACACTATTATATTTTATGAGTTCATCAATAAAAGGCATAAGAGGTTAAGATGAATTTTTTGGGTCGCTACCGTGTTTGAATACGGTAAAAGCTTGTAGTAAGCATTCGTTCGCTTACTACAAGCGTTATTTCATTATTTTGTACCAACCCGCATCACACCTTGTTTCTCCATAGTGCTTCTGAGTTTTCTCGTCAGCTCTGCCGGCTCAATAGCAAGTTGTTTACCGGCAAGTAATGAAGATACTCCTTCGGAATCATGTTCTGTACAATCTTCACAGTGGCAAACATCGGTATAATTTGTAGGCTGTGAGTAGGTTGTAATAACTCCTTCAAAGTTTCTCAAGGCTACTTTTTCGGGGCTTTGTGAAATGAGATAGGTAGGCATTACCGGTATCTTACCACCACCACCGGGTGCATCCACTACGAATGTGGGCACGGCATATCCGGAAGTATGTCCGCGTAAGCCTTCTATAATCTCAATTCCTTTGGCAACCGGGGTACGGAAATGCTCCAATCCCATGGATAGGTCACACTGATAAATATAATAAGGGCGTACTCTTATTTTTACCAATCCGTGAACCAAGCGTTTCATTACGTGTACACAATCATTTATGCCTCTCAGTAAAACCGATTGGTTTCCTATCGGCATACCTGCATTTGCCAGCCTTTCGCATGCTGCTGCAGATTCGGGCGTAATTTCGTTGGGATGGTTAAAGTGCGTATTAATCCAAATCGGATGATACTTCTTCAGCATATTTACCAAATCGTCTGTGATTCGTTGTGGACAAACCACCGGGACTCTACTTCCAATACGAATAATTTCTACGTGAGGAATTTCTCTCAGGCGCTGAATGATAGATTCCAACATCTTATCACTTACCATGAGGGCGTCACCTCCTGACAAAAGTACGTCACGCACTTGTGGGGTGCGTGCAATATAATCTATTGCTGCTTGGATTCTTGCAGAAGGGGCGGAATGGTCCGTTTGCCCTGCAAAGCGTCTTCTGGTACAGTGACGACAATACATGGCGCACATATCCGTGATAAGGAACAATACCCTGTCGGGATAGCGATGGGTAAGGCCCGGCACGGGAGCATCTTCATCTTCGTGCAATGGGTCAAGCAGGTCAGCTGCCGAAATAATTGTTTCGTTTCCTGAAGGAATAGCTTGTTTACGTACCGGATCGTGCGGATCGTCCGGGTTAATAAGCGACAGATAATAAGGTGTTATGGCCATGCGAAGTGTTTGCAATGATTTTTTTACACCTTCCTCTTCCGTGGGAGTCAGTTGGATATACTGCTTAAGCTGATCCAGGGTTTCAATCCTGTGTTTAATTTGCCACTTCCAGTCATTCCACTGTTCATCCGTCACATCGGGATACAGTTTGTATCTTCTTTCAACTGCTGTCATGTTATTTTAGTTTTGTGCGAGCTGCCTTATCAAAAAGAACAGCTTGAATAATTATTTTTGTTTATGCGTATAATTCGGTAAAAAGATTTCTAAGTTTTTCGTTCTCGCGAAACAGTTCAAGTGTCATTTCAGCATGTCCGCGTGTGTAACCGTTTCCAATCAGCATGGATACATCACTTCCAACACCTTCGGCACCCAATGCAGCTTTGGTGAAGCTGGTGGCCATTGAAAAGAAGTATACCATTCCCGTGTTTTTAGTACATAAGATACTTGTCATTTCGGTATCAGCTATGTTCACGTTGTTGATGGTTAAGTCAGCCATTTCACCATTTGTCAGTTCGGCAACTTTTTCCATGGTAGGTATGGGCTGGGTTGCGTCTGCGGCAAATACATGATCGCAGAAGCCAAGTTCTAACAAGCGTTTTGTGCTTTTATCGTTATAGTCAATACCGATTACTTTTCCGGTAATGCCGCAGCGTTTTTTTGCTTCGTAACAACACAGCATGCCCGATTTTCCTCCTGCTCCGATAACAACCACGGTATCGCCCGGCTTTACAAGCTTGGCAGTTTGTGCGGGAGCTCCTGCCACATCCAAAGCAGAAAGCACCAACTTTTCCGGTAAATCATTTGGAATTTTGGCATAAATACCGCTTTCAAATAAGATTGCTTTGCCTTCAACATCTACCTGGTCCACATCTTTACGGATTTCGTTAATCTTATCGATTCGGAGTGGAGTTAGTGATAATGATACGAGCGTGGCAATCTTATCGCCTTCTTTCAGGTCAATTTTACCCTCAAGTGCGCTTCCAATTTTTGCAACTGTTCCAAGCAGCATTCCTCCTGACCCGGTCACCGGATTTCGATGTTTGCCTTGCTTTTCTACAATGTCGAACATGATTTCTTTAATCTTTTCGTCATCGTTTCCGGCTTGTTCTTTTATTTGTGTAAAACTGGCCGAGTCGATATTAAGCGTCATCACATCGATTAGGATTTCGTTGTCGTAAAGTACATCCATATTATTGTCAAGCTTATCGGCCGGCTGAGGCAGCACGCCAACAGGCTTTATAACACGATGTACACCGTACTTGCTTCCTTTCTTCATAAGGTTTTAATTAGTTTGGACCTTTTATTAGTATATTTTGAATACAAAATATACTGTTTCAAAATCTTATAACGGCTTCAGTCCTAATATTTGACGTGCTTCAGCAGGGCTGGCAATCTGACGTCCCATTTCTCCTGCCATACGTACCACTTTATCAACCAGCTCGCCATTTGATTTTGCCAACACGCCTTTTGACAGATACACATTATCTTCAAATCCAACACGCACGTGACCTCCGTCGATGATGGCAGCCATTGCTAGCGGGAATTCGAATCGACCTATTCCGGCAACCGTATAGGTGGCATCGGCAGGTAGGCTGTGACGCATGAAAACAAAGTCACGCAAATCGCCGGAAATACCTCCGTTTACACCCATTACCAAATCAAAGTGCATGGTATCGAGTATGTATCCTCTTTTGTGCAGGCGTAATGCCATATCAATCATGCTTTTGTCAAATACTTCAAGTTCGGGTTTAATACCCAACTCAATCATTCTTTTGCCAAAATATTTGATGGTATTTTCGGTATTTATAAAAATTTCGTCACCGCCAAAGTTTAAGGTTCCGCAATCCAATGTCGCCATTTCCGGCAGCAATTCGGTGGGCTGCAAACGCTCATCGTCAGTCATTCCGATGGCACCTCCGGTGGAAGGCTGAATAATTGCATCCGGAGCAACCACTTTTATTGCGTCGATAATTTCTTTAAACCTTCCTTTGTCTTGAGTGGGCGTACCATCATCCCAACGAACATGGAGATGGAGAATGCTTGCCCCGGCATCGTAAGCAGATTTAGCCTCACGAACGAACTCTTCAGTGGTATAGGGTACCGCAGGATTGTGTTCTTTAAGTACTTCAGCTCCGCTGATAGCCGCTGTAATAATAAGTTTTTCCATAGTTATTGTTTTACTGATTTATATACCCGTAATAGCTAACAAGCTAAAGTCGTCTATTCATTTTTACGCTGTAATTTTTGTGGAACCACACAAGTGCCTGTCGCACGACAAACTACGATAGGCTCATCCAAAAAGTCAGCTGCCGAATCAGCAATGTCAGGGCGGGGAATAATTACTTTACGCGCCTCAAATGACATCTTGCGTGAGGATTTTCCTACACTTGTTATTGTACCTTCGGCTTCAATAAACTCACCTGCATAAACCGGAGCAGTAAATTCAACCATATCGTAGGCAACAAATAGCCCTTCATCGCCATCATGACGAATAAGCAGTTCGGTAGCTACATCACCAAACAATTGCAACATTTTGGCACCATCAACTAGATTGCCACCATAATGCGCATCATTAGCGCCCATGCGCAAGCGAATCATTACTTTTTCCATAGTTTCGTTATATTTAATTTAATAATAAGTATCTAATTCCAAGTCTTATAAGGTGTAATTGCGTCATCAATTGTCACACTACAAAAACGGGCTGTAAAATTACGAAAAATTAATGAAATATTAGCTGGTTTAAGTACTGTAAATAAAGAACATAACGATTCTAAATAAGAAAATATTCAGATTTGTAGCAGATTTTAAAAACCATTGGTTTTGATGTGTTTTCTAAAACTGTTAATTTGATAACATTAAACAAGGGTTTAGATGCCTGATTTTTAAAAACATCGAGCCTAAAATCGTAAAATTGCCTTATGATTTGCGGGTAGGTCAAACCAAAAAACCGTTTGATTATCCAATGGTTTGGATGGAGGGATTTTGCCGTCAACGAGCGGTATTTTGCCTTTAATTATAAAACTCAGTCCATAAATGTCAGTTCCGCCATTTTGAATTGCAAGGCTGCCGTCTTCTTCAAACTCGAATTGCAGCTGTTGCAATGCCGTAAAATAGTTTAAATAATCTTTGAGCGTGAACACATTTATTTTTCCTTCAGAGCGATACTCGTTTATCCGCTCCAGGCTTTTATCGAGTCCGCTCATCGATTGAATTTTTCCGTCTTCATCCCATTTCCAATAGCCTTTTTGCTCCACCACCCATGCCGGATACACATGATTAATCCAAACACTTCGAAAACGGATTAATTGTTCAAGTCGTTGAGGATGAAAGTAATAATCCCATAAATCTTCGCTAGGCACTTCCAAGGTGCCGCTTGTGCTCCACATCCAAATATCTTGATGATTTGGGTGAAGCTGTATGATATTATCCGGAAACGCATCGCCATAGCCCGGGAAAGGAATGATTAGCTGTCCGTCAAAAGCCCATTTGTCAAAAGGACGAAATTCTTCAATGGCGGCATTCCAGAAGTAGGTAATCCCGTGTTGTTTCCATAAATCTTTGCCATACCATTCCGAGTCTTTTAAAAAGCCGTCACAAACAATATTTTCTCTGTTATTGATAAGCTTGTTGTTATAACCGTGATCAATCCAGCTTTTTGAATCAAAATGTTCTTGCATGAATGAAAGTGCTTTCTGCATATCCGATTTGTTGGATGTGTATTGTTCGGGAGTATGCAAGCAGATTTCAAATCCGAGCTTATGGAGTTGTTTAAGCAAGTCAAAAAACAGCGTATCCTTCTGAATGGTAGCGTGTTTCCCCGGGAATAGCCCTTTACTTATTTCATTATTACTGATGTTGCCGGGATTATCAAAAAAAACTGATTTTGTAACAGGTATGTCCCATTTTGCAAATCCGCCCACTGCATCTTCGGCATGTGTTATATCTTCATGGCCAAAACTAATTGCTCTTTGGGTGCGAATGTCTGTCCAATCTGCATGCTCAGTCCAAATAATTCCGGCTTCGAATCCATTTGGAAGTGGCATCAAACGGGGAATATGCTTAGTTGAAATTCCAATTTGAAGCTGAAATGCATATTTAGATGATTCTCGCTTTTGCCTGAATGTGGCGGATTTATCTAAATAATAATCGTTGCTGTCTTCTAGCAGCGGATAATGGATAAAAGGATGATCCGCTTCATAATCCAAATTAAATACTGCGATTTGATTTGTGGTGTTCAGTTGTAGGGAAGAAAGCTCGGGATTATGGTAAACCACGAAGCTTCGCTTATCTTTTCCGGCTTTAAAACCATTGCCGGCAAGATGATATGAAGGCTGAAAGCGGCTTGTATCCAGTAATGCATTTTTTCGATATACTTCTTGAACGGAATCTGCAAAAGGAAATATCAAACTGCTTCTATGCACATTCGTGTGTTCCAGAAATTTATTTTGCACTATGAATTCTAATTTCCCTGAGTTGGCTTCTGCACGAATTTGCAGCCTCATTCGTTGGTTTAATTGCTTTGTTCGAAGCCTTATTTCTGCACCTTGCTCGGATTTTTTGACTTTAATTCGTTTCCACTGATGGCCGGCTACTTGCTGAGGCACTTCATCCGTTGTTGTTTCGCTATGCCAAATAAGCGGACCAGCTAATAATCTGCCTCGGGCATCATGTACTACAAAAGCATCCGACTCGGGATAAAAGACAAGTTCAAAAAAATGATTTTGCCAAAGCATTTCGGGCTTGCCTAGAATATTTGGAATTTGAATTTCAGGCATAAAATCCGGCAAATGAGTTTCGGAAAACACAATCTTCAGGTTTTTCAGATTAAATGTTTCACCTCCTTTATTCCAAATATATGCCTTGAAATGCGCCTTGTCGGTATATGATCGTGGCAGATGCATGGAGCTACGGATAATATCCATGCTATCAGCAAGATTCGTTCCGTTCCAGTAAATTAGCTGATTGTTTTGATGCAGCTCAACCACAAAAATCGCTTCTTGTATCCGTATAGAATCCGAAGGCTCTACTTCGAATGTGAGCAGTACATTTTTGTGTTGATATTCTATCGGCAGCTGCTCATCGAACACGCTAAAAAAAGGATTATCCGCAGCTATATATATACTGTCAATATGCCTGATTGTATCGGCAACCGATGGGGATTGATTTATTTGAGCCGTTAGCTTCAGACTCCCAAAAATCAATAGAAATAGAATATGTAAGGCAGTGTTGAATCTACATTTACTGCCTTTGGTTAATTGATTCGTAAATCGTTTTCTACGTGATAATACAGTTTTATAATCTGTTATCATTATTCGTATTCCAGCACTTCTCTTTCACCTTTTATCACACAAATTGCGTTCATGGCATGTGCTTCCAAGTCGTTAATTGTTGGATAAAGCGCGATGGGAGCTAATTTACCCACACGTTTTTTCACATTATCCAAGAATAATTCGCTGTTAAAAATGTTTCCTGTTAAAATGATGGCATCAACTTCACCTTCGAGTGTGGCATAATGGGATGCAATTTCTTTACTAACCTGATATGAACAAGCTTCGGAAATAAAGAGTGCACGTTCATTTTTTTCAGCCAACATCGCATTAATTTGATTGATATTGTCGGTTCCCAAATAAGCTGAGTAGCCTCCTTTGGAGTTCACCATTTCACGCACTTCTTCTTGCGTATATTTACCGCTATAGCAAAGGTCAATAAGCTGTCCTACCGGAAGTGTTCCCGTGCGTGTAATTGAGAAGGGGCCTCCTCCGTCAAAAGCCTGATTTACATCTACAACCTGCCCTTTGAGATGTGCGCCGATAGAAATACCTCCCAGCCCGACATGGCATACAATCAAATTGAGTTCATCATACACCCTGTTGATACTTTTGGCATATTTTCTGGCAAAATACTTATGACTCAATGCGTGAAAAATAGATTTCCTTACAAATAGCGGATGCCCTGTAATGCGGGCAAGGTCGGAAAGTTCGTCCACCACTACGGGGTCCGCCATATAGGCATCGGCTTTGGTCATTTCCGCAATATCAAATGCTACTAAACCACCTAAATTGGTTTCATGCATTCCCATCACACCTTTGCGCAAATCTTCAACCATGCGGTTGTTGATGCGGTAAACACCTGATTTGAGGGGTTTTATCAAACCACTACGCGCCATAATGACTTCCACCTTTTGGATATCAAAATCGTTGCGCTTCATTTCATCAATAATTGCATCGCGGCGGTATGCCGTTTGATCCGGAATAAAGTTGAAACGCTCCAAATCCTCTTCAGGATGTTTAATGGTTTTTAAAAACATTGGCTCGGTATTGCGGTAGATAGCAATACGAGTGGCACGGGTTTCGGGGTAAATTACCAAGATTTTTTTCTGACGCATGGCTTTTGATTTTTAACCTGACAAAGTTAAAAAGTTCTTTTAACACTTGCCCAATTCTTTTGCTTCTTGTTTTAAATAAGCAGCGTAGAATTTCTTTTTCGGGAATTAAAAATTAAAAATATTTTTAAATCAGTATGCTAAAGCATTATAAATCAATGATATATAAATTTCTGGATAGGAATTTATTTGGAATTATAAATTCTTAATATGTATTGGTTTAGATGATTGCTATTCCGTGTTTTATACTCATTTTGAGTTATGCAAGACCATGTTTTCCTAAATTGTTAACAGTTTGAAGCATATTGACATGAATAATATTGTGCATACAACTGCTTTTAAACCTCAATAAGTTTTCATGCACAAAAACCTTATTTTTGCATAGCCAAGATGAGCTAAATCTCTTCAAAACTAATTAATGATAAAGCATTACAATATCCCTGTTTTTCTGCCGGAGCTGGCATGCCCTTTCCGCTGTATTTATTGCAATCAGGCGACTATAAGCGGACATAAACAAGCTCCTTCTGTTGCGCAGATGCAACAGATTATTGAAAGCCATCTTGCCAGCATCCCTTCCGGGCAGTCTTGGATTGAAATAGCATTTTATGGCGGCAATTTCACCGGACTTCCAATGGATTATCAAGCCGAATGCCTGGATTTGGCACATCGTTATGTTAAATCCGGGCAGGTAAACGGCATACGATTTAGTACACGACCGGATTATATTGATGAAGAAAAGCTGAAATTCATAGCTGATTTTGGCGTAACAACCATTGAACTTGGAGCGCAATCGCTTGACGAGGAAGTATTGCTGAAATCCGGGAGGGGACATACGGCTGCCGAAGTATTGGATGCTTCGGCATTAATACGAAAGCATGGTTTTCGCCTTGGGCTGCAGATGATGATTGGCCTGCCGGGCGACACGCTCGAAAAAGCCCTTTTTACCGCCCAAAGCATTATCGAGGCAGGAGCAGATGAAACCCGTATCTATCCCTGCCTTGTAATTCATGACACATATCTTGAAAAAGCCTATCACCAAGCTAAATATCTGCCCTTGTCTTTGGATGAAGCAGTCGATTGGACAGCACAACTGACACTTCTTTTTGAAGAGGCAGGAGTTAAAATTATCCGTATGGGACTTTTTCCTTCAGAGGAGCTGCTCGCTGATGGATATGTAGCCGGTCCTTTTCATCCTGCTTTTAAAGAGCTGGTAATGACGCAGATATGGAAGCAGCTGTTCGATCAAGCAATCTGGCCCGATGCAAAAGTGCTGCGTATTGAAGTGCCACAACATGAACGTAATTTTGCCATTGGCTATAAAGCAGCCAATAAAAAGCACTTATTGAAGCGATATGAAAAAGTGAGCTTTGACGGAATGCCATTTTCTCGGCGCAATGAGTTTCGAATAATCAGTGAAATCCTATGATAAGCATTATTGACCATCGGATGCCCGAAGCAGCAAAACAGAGCTTGCAGAAGCTTGGTCCGCTGATAGAAATTCCTTCTATGCCCGGGCTGTACGATGCTATTGCTGCACATCCCGACATCTTTTTTTGTCAAACTCCTTTTGGACTTGTGTACGCTCCTCAACTGCCTTCCACAATCATCGAAAGACTTACAAAATTAGGAGTAAACTGCATAAAAGGTGATGAAACTGTTTTTGCTCCCTATCCGACCACAGCAAAATATAATGCAGTGGCAACAGAAAAATTGCTTATTCATAAGTTATCAGTGACAGATGCACGCATAAAAGCATTTTATAAGCTTGAGCAACAAGTAAATGTCGCACAAGCTTACAGTCGCTGCAATCTTTTGGAGCTTGGTGGAGATGTCTTTATAACATCCGATCACGGTATTTATAAAAGCTTGAATCAAAAGCAGATAGAAGTATTGCTATGCAGTACAGATAGGGTACAGCTTCAAGGATTTCGGAATGGTTTTTTTCCGGGATGTTGCGGATTATACGAAGATACAGTTTATGTATGTGGAAATCCTGAACTTTTGCCCGACTTCGAAGAAGTGGCACACTTTTGCCATAAGCATGGAAAACACTTAAAAGCATTGTATGATGGGGCCTTAGTGGATGTGGGAGGCATATTGATTTTAGATGAAAACTAATAGCCGGTTCTTTTATTTTTTCGAATCCGATACTATGTGTAATTTTACTGAAAATTGATGACTATGCAAGCACGAGTTCCCTTATTGGTTTTTATTTTCTTGCTATTTCCGTTTGTTGCACTTTTTTCACAGCCTAATTTCACTCATTCATTCCAAACTTCGGCTTTGAGCGACTCATTGGATGCGCTACATTATCGAATCCATATTCAAGAATTAGATTTCGCTCAAAAAAGCATACGGGCACATTGTCAACTTGAGCTGGTTCCAAAACAAAATCTGGAAACTATTACTTTGGAACTAAAGGCGCTTACGGTCGATAGTGTGAACATATATTCACAGCAAAAAAACTTTAGTCAACAGGCTGATTATCTTCGTATTATAGCTGATGCAGCCTATACGCCCGCTGATACGCTTTTGCTCGATGTATACTATCATGGGCAGCCCTTTAGTGAGCAATGGGGCGGCTTTCATTTTAGTGGGAATTATGCCTTTAATTTGGGGGTTGGTTTTGAAAGCATTCCGCATAATCTAGGAAAGGCTTGGTTCCCATGTATTGATGATTTTCAAGACCGAGCGACCTATGAAGTGCTTATAAGTCTGCCCGAAGAAATGACAGGTATTTCAGGAGGCATCTTGGCAGATACCATCCATCACGACAATCAAATCACATGGCATTGGAAGATAAATCAAGCTATCCCCACCTATTTGATTTCTGTTGCGGCAGGAGAATATGCCCTGACGGCCTCTAATTTTTCTGGCATAGAAGCGGATGTACCAATTTTAATATATACGCGCCCATCGGATACTGCCAAGGTTGCAGGTACTTTTTTACATTTAGTGGATATCTTGGATATATACGAAAATCGTTTCGGACCATATCCTTTTGATCGTATCGGCTATACCGGGACTGCCGTGGGTGCTATGGAGCATGTGGGAAATATTGCTTACCCGCATTCGGTAATCAATGGCAATATTTCAAATGAATATTTGCTTGCACACGAGTTGTCGCTTATGTGGTTTGGCAATCAAGTAACATGTGCCACAGCCGAAGATATGTGGTTAAACGAAGGCTGGGCTACATTTTGTCATCATTTTTATCAG
This sequence comes from uncultured Lentimicrobiaceae bacterium, assembly GCA_964592175.1. Classification (GTDB taxonomy): domain Bacteria; phylum Bacteroidota; class Bacteroidia; order Bacteroidales; family F082; genus JALNZU01. The sequence goes on along the minus strand of CAZQBU010000021.1, from coordinate 22,711 downwards.
CATGATTTATACAGTCCGGAGCGATATGTTCAGGAGATTTTCGAAACGCATTATGATGTATTGCGTAATGCACATATTCGAGATGGCGGCTATCATCCTTTGAGCAATATTCCCATTACGCATACCTATGGAAATACAGCTTATGATAAGGGCGCAATTGTGGTGCATACGATGATGAATTATATGGGAGAAGATCGATTTTTTGAAACAGTGAAAGCATTTCTTGCCGCATTTAAGTTTCAGCATGCAAGCTCTGCCGATATGCGTGAATTCTTTACAACTTATAGCGGAATGGATATGGATGCTTTCTTTGATGCTTGGGTTTTCACAGCGGGCACGCCCCATTTTTCTATTGATTCGGTGCAAACAATCGAACAAGGCGTAAGCTTGCAAAATACCGTATATCTAAAACAAAAATATAGGGGAGCTGATTTTTTGGCAGATAACAATCGATTTGAAATTGGCTTTTTAAGTCCGGAATATGAATGGATTACAGATGTGGTGGAGTTTAGTGGAAAGCATGGTCAGCTGACAACTGCCACCGATTTTTATCCCTTGATGGTTGTTGTCGACCCACACAACAAAATGGCAGATGCGGTCACTGATCAGCATGGATGGATGTCAGGTAATGCACCACAAAGCTTTTCCAAATTTGGTTTGACTCTTTATCCCGAATCTGTTTTGGATTCTGTTTTTTATCATTTCAGCCATCATTGGGCAGCCCCCGACAGCATGATTCAAAAGCCGGAAGGACTTCGCTTGTCACCTTCACGTTATTGGGAGTTAAAAATGCTGGCAGATGAGGTGCCGGAAATACAAGCACGGTTTTCGTATAATAATGACTTGGCGCTTGATGCAGAGCTCATACTCACTGAAAATGATTCAGTAGTTATCTTATATCGACCGAATGCAGGCAGTGAATGGCTTGAAATACCAAGTGAATCCATGGGATTGTGGTCGGTGGGTTATCTGTATGTCGACAATATACAGGCCGGACAATATACGCTTGCCGTATGGGATAAAACCTTTGTGGGTTTGAACGAGCAAAATCAATTATCCGCTATAGGGATGAGGCTTTATCCAAATCCGGCATTCGATCAAGTGCGAATTGAATTGGATGAACAAATTGATAATGCCATCGTAGTAATTTGCGATATATGGGGCAGGCAATTGCAGCAGCAGAATATAGCCGGAAAGAACAGCTTATCTATTGATACAAGAAATTATGCATCCGGTATTTATTTTATTGAGATAAAGGATGTTAGGGGTGTTTCACTTGCGAAATCAAAGCTTGTTGTTCACTAGGGCGTCCTAGAAGGTTAATGCGATAAATCCCATTTTTCTTCTAAGTCCCAGTTGGCTCGAATTTCGATTTCTTTTTCAAATACGCTCACTTTCTCAGGCTGTTGCCATTTGTTTAGTATTCCTGTATCCCAAACTTTATTTCGGTTGCTGTCGTGAATGGCTTTTATGCTGTACACGCCCGGCTTTAAAAGCTCCCAAGTTTGTTTCCCCGATTCGGTCAAATAAGCTTCTTTTACCAAGTCTTTTTTTGCATTGAGTAATTGTAGTATCACGGCTTCACCGGGTGGCAGCTCGATATCCATGATTAAATTTCCGAAATCACTTAAAGCAGGTACTTTAAAGCCGGTTGTGATGGTGTCATTTGTGGCGCCGCTTAATCCAAAAAAGACGGAATCCGGAACTGAAATCCCGTAAATCATTTCAGGTCCCAATGCTTTGTAATCCAATGCATATCTAAGTCCATTGCTATCATGTTTTTTAAATGATACGGCATTCAGCAAGCTGTCGGGTCCTACGATTAAAATATTTGTATCACGCATGGCATAATGCACAACAGGCTCTTGAAAAATCAACAAAAAATCTTGCCCGATTTCAAAGCTTTGATTTTGAAAATTCGTTATAAAGTTGAGATATTTTGGAGCATCATCTTTTTGCGCACGTTGTTGTGCGGGGGTGAGCCTTGGCTTGAGTGCCAAATTCAAAGTATCATCAATAATGGTATCCAAGCTGACACGCAAATGCAATGAATCCATAATATCGGGTGGATAATGCCACCAAATGGTATCAGATTCTTTACTGTATTGTTTTATAATTTGAAATGCATCAGGCAAGCTGTCAAGCGTTTCAATTTGTACATGATTGGCTTTGTAACGAAATGCAAAACGAAGCAGCCCTTCTCGAAGTAATTCCGTGCGTAACAGGCGTTGCGTGGAATCAACTTCATAAAATAGACGTAAATTGTGCAAAATGTGCTTCTGAAAAAGCAATGAATCCGATATTTTATCTGATACAGCTTGTTCCATTTCTTCGGTTTGCAAGCTATCTGTAGCCAGTTGAATTTTCACGCGATCGGCCGATTTTACGGCTGTGCTGTCAACCTCCTCTTCTTCAGCAGGATAGCTGCTGATATATTGAGGATATACCAAGGAGTCTACAAATCCGATGGCTTCTCCTCCTTTGTCGTAAAGGAAATTGCTGTTTTTGTCTTCTAAGGCAAAAATTCGATAGGCTTCATTTCGAAGGTTGCGAAACTGAAATTTCCCTTCTTTGTTTGCACGTGTCACATAATAAGGTTTCACCAAATATGGGAGCGAATCGCCGGGAATGCTGTCATGTTCATCACGATACAGCATTACTATTGCCTCAGCAGGACTGTTGTCGAATGCAAAATTCAATGTTCCTGCAAGCGACATAGAATCAAGTACGGGACCGGTAGAGAAAACAAAATTAAATGATTCCAAGGGGTTGTTTTCGTTTAAATCCACGATGGCATTACCGAAATACAAATTGTAGGTGGTGTTTTCATGTAAATCTTCGGAAAAAATAATTTGTAATGATTTTCCTCTTAGGCGATATTCGGGATTTTCTTTTAATGGAGGAGAAATAAGTGCTTGCTGTGAAATTTTATCCAGCTTGATAAACTCATCAAAACTTATGGTGATGATCTTTTTATCAAAGTTAACAGCATAGTTTTCCGGTACGCTTTGCACCGCACGCGGAGGTGTGATATCTTTTTCACCACCCAATGGCATAACCGGATTGGCACAGCGAATCAATGCAAAAAGCATTAATAAGGCGGCTCCATGGAACAGCATAAACAACTGTTTTCTTTTCATATTGCAAAGATGCAAAATAAACTGCTGTATTAAATTAAAAATCACATGGGGCTTGTGAAATTTCCTTGATTATTCCACATCAAGACGTTCAAAACTAAAGCCTTGATCGCTATATATTTTGAGTGTGTGTTCCAAGGTAGGCAGCATGTTTTTGACTGCCTTTTCACTATCGTGAAATACAATTATCGCGCCATCGCTTGTATGGTTTTCTACCTTGTCGATACAGCTTTTCACATCCATTTCAGCTGCATAATCGTAGCTTAAAACCGTCCACATCACAATGGTGAATTCCGATTTTAATGTTTGGATTTGTACCGGTCTAATGCGTCCGTAAGGAGGTCGAAACCATTTAGAATCAACATATTCGGCACACTTCAATACATTCTCGTAATATGATTTATTATCTGTTTTCCAACCGTTTATGTGGTTGTAACTATGGTTTCCAACAAGATGTCCTTTTTGTTGTATTTCTTCAAACAGGAGTGGATATCGTGCTACATTTTCGCCTACGCAGAAGAACGTGGCTTTTGCATTGTAAGCTTCAAGCATTTCCATTACTGCTGCTGTGATTTCGGGATGTGGACCATCATCAAAAGTGAGGTATAAACGGTTGTTTCCTTCAGGCATTTTCCAAAGCAGTGAAGGATAAAACACGCGCAAATAAACCGGTATGCTTGCGTACTTCATATAGCAAATATACATTAAATCAATACGAATTTCAATGCCTGAAGTGATTTTTTTTCAATCGCACAGGAATAATTTAAGGGATTAACTTGTTAAAAATATGGTGGAAATTCTGTAGTACAGACTGTTTTAATTTGTAACAAGCATGAGTTTTTTATATACTTTTGTGCAAAGCTTGTCGTTTTACAAGTGAATATTGTTGCAGCTTAACAAAAATCAAATACAAATTAAATTTCAGAACAATGAAAAGACTGGTTTTAATGCGTCATGGCGAGAGTGTGTGGAACAAATTAAATGTATTTACCGGCTGGACTGATGTACAGCTGTCTGAAAAGGGTGTTGAAGAAGCTATTAAAGGAGGCAAGGTGCTTAAGGAGCACGGTTTTCATTTTAAAATGGCATATACTTCATATCTGACCCGTGCCATCAAAACACTTTGGCTTGCGCTGGAAGAAATGGATTTGATGTATATCCCCGTGATAAAATCTTGGCGTTTGAATGAAAAACATTATGGCGAATTGCAAGGCTTAAACAAGGCTGAAACAGCGGCAAAATATGGCGATGATATGGTGCTTATGTGGCGCCGCAGCTTTGATGTGCCTCCGCAGCCTATGGCAAAAGATGATGAGCGTAGTGTTTTTAACGATAAACGCTATGAAGGCATCGATCCGAGCTTATTGCCCTTAACCGAATCACTGAAAGAAGTGATCGAACGTATCTTGCCTTTCTGGGAAAGCGATATGAAGCCCTCACTGGAAAAACATGGCGAAATAATTGTTTCTGGTCATGGTAATAGCCTGAGAGCCTTGGTAATGCATCTCAAAAACATGAGTCAAGATGAAATATTGCAGTTTAATATTCCCACAGGAATCCCATATGTGTTTGAGTTTGACGATCAGATGAATCTTGTGAAAGATTATTTCTTGGGCGATCCCGAAGAAATTAAAAAACTAATGGAAGCTGTGGCAAATCAAGCCAAGAAAAAATAATGAATTAACACATCGGAGCGGAAAAGCGTATAGAATTTCCGCTCCGATTACTTTTTTGATAAGTGTTTTAAACAAATGACTATTAACAAGCCCCCCCTTCGGATACTTTTTGTTTGCCTCGGTAATATTTGCCGTTCACCTGCTGCCGAAGCCGTATTTGCACAATTTGCCGCCAACAACAATTTAAATGTGGAACTCGATTCTGCCGGTTTGTCGGATTGGCACGAAGGCGAAAAAGCAGATAAAAGGACACGCCAAACGGCTCGTGAAAGAGGTTATGAGGTAACAAGTCTTTCACGCCCCTTCAAGCCACATGATTTTGAGCATTTTGAAATGATTATTGCAATGGATGATAAAAATTTCAGTGATTTGGAAGCATTGGCAGCTAACGAGCAACAAGCAAAAAAACTTTATAAAATGAGTGATTTTTTGACTCAACACAAAATAGACCATATTCCTGACCCTTACTATGGTGAAAAACAAGATTTTTATTATGTGATTGATCTCTTGGAAGATGCCTCGGAAGGGCTTTTGAATTACCTTCGTAAATAAATCAATGAAAATAAAACACCATGAAGCGTATACAAAATAGTTTAATACGTCAACGCCTTGCTGCTTTAGCATTTGTGTTTTTGATGTTTATTTCATTTGCGCCTTCTGCCTCGGCACAAAAGAAGTGGACATTAGAAGAATGTATTGCGTATGCTTTGGAGAATAATATCCAAGTGAAGCAAAGCCGTTTGGATATGGAAGTGAATGAAGTTCGGGAGCTGGAGAGTAAATTAAGCCTTCTGCCCGGGCTAAATGCCGGACTTTCGCATTCCTTTGGATGGGGGCGTTCGGTGGATATGGCGACCTATCAATATGTGAATACTCAAACCCAATCTAGTTATTTCAATTTAAGCAGTGATGTGACGCTTTTTGGCGGATTTCAAAAGCTGAATACCATCAAGCAGCGGCGAGCAAACTATCTGGCTTCAAAATATGCGAGCGACAAAATACAAAACGATATTTCGTTAACTGTTGCCGGTGCATTTCTTCAAATATTGTTTAGCCGTGAACTGTTGAATAATGCGGAAGAGCAAGCTGCCGTGACCCAGCAGCAGATTGACCGCACACGTAAATTGGTGGAGGCAGGCACTTTGGCACATGGCAGTTTATTAGAAATTCAAGCCCAAGGAGCCAATGAAGATGTATTGGTAATTCAGGCCGAAAATCAATACAAATTGGCATATCTTGACTTGCTTCAGCTGCTGGAGTTGAAGGGCGATACACCTTTTGAGATTGAAATTCCCGAATTGGAAATCGGGCTTGAACCGATACTAATGCCGGTACAACAAATTTATTCGCATGCTTTGGGTGTGATGCCGGAGATAAAAAGTGCAGAGATGCATCTGCAAAGTAGCGACAGGGCATTAGCAATTGCAAAAGGAAGCCGTAGTCCTAGCTTGAGCATGTCGGCAGCATTGGGGACAAATTATTCAGACCAGATACGCATGAGTAATAATCCCTTTGACCCGGATTATGAACGTGTTAAACCATTTGAAGATCAGTTAAGAAATAATCGCAGTGCTACCTTATCAGTCAGGCTGAATATCCCCATTTTTAACGGATATCAAATCAGTTCATATATCGCTCAGTCGCATATCGGACTGGAAAGTGCATCTCACAGCTTGGAGCAGGCAAAAAACACCCTTCGTAAGAGCGTTGAACTCGCTTATGCCGATGCCCTGGCAGCACATTCCAGCTTTCAAGCCCGTGAAAAATCACTGATTAATCTGCTTGAATCCTTTAAATATACCGAACAACGATTTAATTTGGGGATGGTGAACGCAGTGGATTACAATATTGCTAAAAATTTATTGAGCAAAGCAGAATCGGAACTGCTTTCATCCAAGTACGATTACATATTTAAGCTGAAAATACTCGACTTTTATCTCGGAAAAGAGTTGAGTTTGGTGGATATTCAAAAGTAAACGAAAAATAAAAACAATGCGGCAGATTCGATTCATTGAAATATGGATTTGCAACACACCCAAATAATTTACGGAAATGGCAAAAAAGAATAAAAAATCGAACCGCTGGCTTTATTATGCCGCTGCCTTTTTATTGCTGATTATCATTGTCATGCTTTTTGCCAAAAACAAAAAGCAGCCTGCAGTGGAGGTAAGTGTCGAAAAAGCAGCTTTACGAACTTTGGTGGAAACAGTGGCTGCCAATGGCAAGATACAACCGGTGTTGGAAGTGAAAATCAGCCCATTTATTTCCGGTGAAGTGGTGGAGCTTTATGTTCGTGAAGGTGAATATATTACCAAGGACGCCATCTTGGCAAAGATTGACCCGACCTTTTATCAATCAAGCTTTGAGCAGGTTGAGGCTTCACTCAATAGTGCCAAGGCAAATATGGCAAATACACGTGCAAGGGTGGCACAAATGGAAGCCCAATACACCAAGGCAAAGCTCGACCTCGACCGAAATGAACAGCTGTTTCAACAAAATGTGATATCACAAGCTGATATGGATAATATTCGTGCGAATTATCAGATCACCAAAGCAGAGTTGGATGCTTCAAAAGAAAGCTTGCGTGCTACACAGTTTCAGGTGCAAAATGCGGAAGCCAGCCTGCGCGAAGCACGTGAAAACCTACGCCGAACAAGTATTTATGCCCCATCGGATGGCACTGTTTCAAAGCTGAATGTAGAAGTAGGGGAGCGGGTGTCAGGAGCATCACAGTTTTCGAGCGGAACAGAAATAATGAGGCTGGCAAACCTCAATGATATGGAGGTGAAGGTAGAAGTAAGTGAAAATGAAATAACACGTGTAAAATTGAATGACACCTGTATTATTGAAGTAGATGCCTATCTGGGAAGAAAATTTAAAGGCTATGTCACTGAAATAGCTACCTCGGCAAATACTCAGGGTGTTTCCGCAGATCAGGTGACAAATTTTGATGTGAAAATCAGATTATTGAAAGAGTCTTATGCCGATTTGATTAAAACAGAAGATAATATTGCCTCTCCTTTTCGTCCGGGCATGTCGGCTACCGTGGATATTCAAACACAAGTGGAAGACAATGTGCTCAGCGTGCCTATTCAAGCTGTGACCACACGCGAAGATACCACCTCAAGCAGACGCCGGCAGCAGAAAACAGCAGAAGATGAAGCAAAACCAAAAGAGCTGATGGAATATGTGTTTATAGCCGCAGACGGAAAAGCTCATATTCGAGCTGTAAAAACCGGAATCCAAGATAATACCTATATACAGATATTGGAGGGTGTAACAGAAGATGAAGAAGTCATTACCGGTCCGTATCGCGTAGTTTCGAAAAGCTTGAGAAATACTGAAGAAATTAAAAAGGTAGATAAAGACAAGCTTTTTGAGCGTAAATAAGTGATGTCAATTTAAAAATTATGGGAACGCTTTTACTGATTGAAACGGCAACAGTGGTTTGTTCGGTGGCTATTGCACGGCAGGGAAACATTCTCAGCTTGCGCGAAAGCCATGAGCAGCGCTCGCATGCCGAGTTGATTACAATTTTTATTCAGGAATGCCTTGATGAAGCCCGACTAAATTTCGATCAGCTTGATGCCGTTGCCGTAAGCCGTGGTCCGGGCTCGTATACTGGATTGCGCATTGGAGTTTCCACTGCAAAAGGGATTTGCTTTGCGAAAGATATTCCGCTTATCGCCACGGATACCTTGCAAGCAATGGCAGCCGGATTTGCTGAACAATATACTGAGCTGCTGCAGCCGACAGATTTACTTATTCCAATGATAGATGCCCGTCGCATGGAAGTATATACTGCCAAATTCAAGCCTGATAATGAAAGGATTGAAGGAACAACAGCTCGTATCATTGATGAAAACAGTTATGCTGACTTGGCAGAAAATCATCGACTTTGGTTTTTTGGCGATGGTGCCGATAAATGTAATCCGGTGCTCCATCGTCCCGAACAAATGAATATTGTGAATGGGTTTACACCTTCGGCAAAACCAATGGCGCGACTTGCGCAGCAAGCTTATGAGGCGAAACAATTTGTGGATTTGGCTTATTTTGAACCTTTTTACCTCAAAGATTTTGTTGCGGGTATACCAAAGGTGAAGGGGTTGAAGTAGGTTTTTTTTAAAGTAGTTTATCTTTTGATTTTACTTCGTTCTGTAGGAACGAAACGCCTTTCTAGCGACAATTTCACATGCAAAACACCCTTCTTTTGTCCTTTTTCTTGATAAAAAGGACGCAAAAATCAAGCAAGTTTAGGCGATGGCTGAATACCGAAAGCTTTCGTGTATCGAAGCCATCGTATTGCTCCCCTCGGTGAGCTAAGGGCACAGCAATAAGGTACCCTGAGCGAAGCCGATGGGTACGTCAGTTCAGCACCTTTAAAAACCGTAGTAAAGCAAAGTTACATTACATACAAAAGAACACCTTTCATCCTTTTTCTTGATAAAAAGGACGCAAAAATCAAGCATGAATGCGGGCTTACGAGATGGCTGAGTATCTAAAGTTTTCGAAATCGAAGTCATCCTATTGTTCCCTTCGATAAACTAACAGCATCAAATTACTAATTGCTTCCGCAGTGGTGGACATTGCACATTAAATTTTCCGTATCCGAATACCTCGTGTGAAATGTTTCGAGCCTTTTTCGATAATCAAATCGGCACGGAAACGGGTGGGCAGTATATTTTCCTTTAAATTAGGTAAATTGATGGTGTCCCAGACTTCATTGGCAAACTCAAGCAGTTTATCCAAGGGCCAAGAGGAATATTGAAAGAAATATGATTCGGGATTGTGAAAAGTAGTATGTTGCAGCGTAATAAAACGATCTAAAAACCACTGCTTGATATCTTTTTCGTTGGCATCCACATAGATTGAAAAATCAAAAAAGTCGGAAACAAAGACGCGGCGCTTTTTGTTTTGCTTGTTTTTTGAAACTTGCAGCACATTAATTCCTTCCACAATTAAAATATCGGGCAAAGCAAATTCGTGCACTTTATCTTTTTCAACATCATATAAAAGGTGAGAGTAAATTGGCACTTCAAGGCGTTCTTTACCTGATTTGGCAGCAGAAAGAAAGGCCATAAGCTTTTTGGCATCATAACTTTCCGGAAAACCTTTGCGGTCCATGATGCCGCGTTGAATCAATTCATCATTGCAGTAAAGAAATCCATCGGTGGTTACCAATTCCACTTTGGGCTGCTCGGGCGTCATCGACAAGAGCTTTTGCAAGACACGTGAGGTGGTGCTTTTTCCTACTGCCACGCTTCCTGCAATACCAATAATATATGGTACGCGATGGCTGCTGTTTTTGAAAAACTCGTCGCGCTCGTTATGTAAATTTCGGTAATGACTGATATGGATTTGCAGAAAACGCAGCATCGGCATATAAATTTCTTCCAGCTCATCCAATGTGAGTGGCTCGTTCAATGCCTTCAGCTTACTTAAATCGATATCCTTCACCGGAAACATCGGATGATCTTCTAACTGGCGCCAGTCTTCGCGCGAAAAGCTTCGAAAAGGGGAAAAAGTGACGTCGAAATTCGGTTTTTTCATCGTCAAAGCGATTTATTTTCAGGCACAAATATAATAGCTTTTGCCGAAACTTAGGGAAATGAATAGAATTAACCTTTTGTGCAATTCAAGTTGCTGCGGATTTTTTAATTTTGTAAGGCTTAGCACATACTGTTTATGCGTAAGCAGTAAATCAAGTTTTCATCATGGCACGAACGCTTTTTACCTTCATTCTTTTAATTTTGGCCCTTTTCGTTCAAGCGCAGGACTATGTCGAGCTTCAAGACAGTAAAGTTTTTGATAATCAAGAGCTTTGGGAAGCAAGCTTAGCAACTGATTATGTGTTTAGCTGGGGAAATACCGATACCCGTTATCCAAAACTTTCTGTTCCAAACCGTCAGGGCATGGAAAACAAGGACGGAAGTGCCACAAAAATCAATCTTATTGCATGGCGCGGTGAACGAGTGAATGCGCAGGCTTTAGTTTATACAAAGCGCGAGTTGCAGCATATTCGCTTTTCGGTTTCCGACTTAACAAATAAACACCATCGTATCCCGGCATCGGCTATTATGATTCAGCCGATAAGCTATGTGATGACGGATGAGCTGAATAAAGACGGCAAAGGCGGTTGCGGGCATCGTCCCGACCCCGGATTGTATGACTCAAGCCTTGTTGCTGATGTGTTGAACCACGAAATTGAGAATCTTTTGATTGCTGCATATTCCACCAAACCAATTTGGCTTCGTATTTCGGTTCCGGCCGACGCAAAGCCGGGCCAATATATGGGAACACTGAGGATGCAGCATGAGGATACAACAAGTGAGTTGAAAATTTCACTTAAGGTATTAAATAACACCCTTCCGGAAGCATCTGAATGGGCATACCATCTGGATTTATGGCAAAATCCATATGCCGTGGCACGCTATCATCAGCTTGAACCATGGAGCAATGCGCATTTTGAACTGATGAAGCCACTCATGCAGATGCTTGCAAAGGCCGGACAAAAAGTAATTACCGCAACCATCGTACACAAGCCATGGGACGGGCAAACAGAGGATCATTTTGACAATATGGTAAGCAGAATTAAAAATACGGATGGCAGTTGGGAATACCGCTATGATATTTTTGACAAATGGGTTGAATTTATGCAGAATGAAGTAGGTATTACAGAGCAAATTAACTGCTATACCATGATTCCTTGGGCAATGAGCTTTGATTATTTTGATATGGCAAGTGGGAAGCAGCAGTTTGTAAATGCACAAACGCATGAAAACGAATATGCTGAATTTTGGCTGCCTTTTCTGAAAGATTTTGCTGCCCATTTAAAATCGAAAGGCTGGTTTGAAAAGACAACTATTGCCATGGACGAGCGGGCTTTAGAAGATATGCAAAACGCAATCAAATTAATTAAAGAAGCCGATCCGGATTTTAAAATATCCTTGGCAGGAAATTACCATCCTGAGATAGAAGCTCATTTGTTTGATTATTGCCTTTCGTTTGGACAAGAGTTTCCGAAAGAAGTACGAAAAAGGCGTGCTGCGGAAGCCAAGCACAGCACTGTTTACACTTGTTGCACAGAGCCTTTTCCGAACACCTTTACTTTTTCGGCAGCTGCCGAAGCCACTTGGATTGGCTGGCATGTGGCGGCAGCTGATTATGATGGCTACCTTAGGTGGGCATACAACAGCTGGACAAAATCACCCTTGCAGGATTCACGCTTCCGTTCTTGGCCCGCCGGTGATTGCTATTTGGTATATCCGGATGCACGAAGCAGCATTCGTTTTGAACGACTGATAGAAGGGATTCAGGATTTTGAAAAGATTCGGATTTTAGGTGAGAAATATGCCGAAAATCCTAAAAAGTTGAAGCAGCTGGAGGAAGTTTTAAAAGGATTTACTATCAAAGAATCGCCTGCAACACCCATAGAACAACAGCTGCGCCATGCAAAGCGCGTATTGAATAAGCTTTAATGAATTGCTTGTTTTGTTGGTACTATCCCACCGCTGAATCGGGCGATACATTTTTTACCAAGGCTTCGAACTCCTTAAGTATACTGCTTCGATTGCTTAATTGCAGTTTGAGTTTGTCTCCGGTTTGCTCCAGAAATACGCTGTCTTCAAAAAACATCCCGATGCGTTTAAAAATACAAGACCGAATATATTGACGTTGATTGTCTTGTTTTTTATGCAATACATACTCTTTTTTAGACAGCAAATCCACTACTTGCTGTTCATTTTTTTCCGAATAAGGCATCTCCAGTTTCGACTGTCCAAATCTTCCGCTAATGATACTACCCAAAATAACACCCATAAGTAAAAAATGAAAGTTAGTGCGGAGCGAAATGGGGAAATCGAAGCTTTCTGTCCATATAATACGCACTAAAGCGAAGATAAATTCTAGTAAAAGAAATGCCAGAATGATAATCAGGCTGAACTTGCCAATTCGTTTGAGATGTTTCATGGCGCGAATATTTTGTGCTAAGTTACATAGTCTTTTTTTAGCCTGCATAATTCACCAATTCATAAGCTTGTTAATCTAATTTTATCGTAATAAACTTATGAACATTGCGCTAGGAGATTTTATAGTAATTTTAAAAGCGTTTATTATAAAATTAAATTCATGAATTAAACAGGTTAGTTTTTTTTATCTTTTATAAATTCAAATTTTTAAAATGCCGTAAAACTTCTCGTTTCACTTGTTCAAATTCCGGTAAATCTTTTATTTGTTCTTGTAATGAAGACTCCCAACGCCCTTTGTATTGTGGTAAACGGTCAGTAAGTTTTGTTATAAAAGCTTCGGCTCTCAAATTTTTACTCTCGCATTTAGTTCTAAATTCATTTACATAAAATTCCACATTCATTCCATGCTCCTCCAATAAATACCATAAGTCGTAAAAATCACGAGCTTGCATACGTTGCATAACTGAACGCATTTTCTCGACCAATACCTCTTCCAATGGATAGCAAAGTAATTGATAATCATACAAATCCGTATAATCTATAAAAGCATTTTTCATCACGGGGTCAAAAACCAATTGCTCGCTTCGAGAAATATCTACCTTGACTCGTTTGTTGCTTCCTTGTCCGCCAAGTGGACCAGTAAAACTAATATAAAAATTGATGCCTCCGTCTTTGTGTTCATTGTTATCAATAATCTCAAGTGGAATATTGGCTTTTTCTTTGATGAACTCAAATGTTTGATTAAACCATTCAAAAACTTGTTCATTGCTTGCCTGTGCTGAGATTGTCGAAGCATCATTTTCTAAGAATGTAAAATCAAGATCCTCCGAAAATCGGTAATTCTCAAAATAGAATTTCTTCAATACAGTTCCGCCTTTAAACACAATTGATTTAGATAGCTCTTCGTGTTGTGAAATGCCAAACAATATCCATGAAAGAACATAGTCTTTTTCAATTTGCTGGTCTCGAACGCCAACTGCTCTTGCTTTTTGCTGTATTTCTCTTGGTTTAATCATGTATAAATTGCCGATTTAATGGTTTCTGTTTCTAAATTTTGTAATACACTCCAACGTTTAATGTACTTCCCTTTTTTTGGTAATTCCGTATCAAGTACTATGTAAGAAGTTGTTTTTAGTTTTTGTAATTCATTTATGATGTTTGTTTGTATTTCCAATAATTCCAACAAGAAGCCTAAACGTTTTATCACGGCTTGCGAACCAAAACGGCTTGCATAGTCAAGTAAAGTGTTGTATTTAATCTTGTCTTTTGAAATGTAAATGGCTTTTGCTATTTCTACAATTCCACCTGCGTAATCAGGCTTGAATAAGCAATCAATAAATGTCTTTTCCAAATCAGAACATAACACTTTATGAAAACTATCAATCCATATTTTTTTGGCGCCAAAAAAATGTTTTTCGTTATGATAGATAAATTGAAATGGCACATCTTTGATTTTGATTTCCGAAGGTCGTAGCTGTTTTGACACAACAATCTGTTCTTTCAAAGAGGGTTGCGTAATTAGGTTATGAATTTGCAAAGCTGAATAATAACCAACATAGTGTTGAGCATCGTTCACGATGTGTTCAGCAATTAAATGCCAATTAGGCATAAAGGTTTCCGGATTGGTTTCATACGGAATAATGTAATACACACCTTCTTTCAAACGCATTAACAGTCCACGTTTGGTCATATCGCTCAGTAGCTCTCTAATTGTTCCTACTTTTGAATTTGGCAAAGCTTTTTGAGCCAAGAATATATCAAAACAAGCCTTGTTCTGTTCATTGAAGTACGAGAGAAGTTGAGCAGATTGTGTCGATATGTTTTTACTTCTCATATCTAAGATATCAGGTTTATACTGACAACAAATATATAAAACATTATTTAATGTCGAATCTTATTTTAAAGTTTAATTATCAGGTTATCACTGATAATTATAATATGAAACCTTAAATGGTTGATACTTTTTCAAAAACTAAATATGTGTTGCTTTCTAACCTGCATAATTCACCAATTCATAAGATTATCAATCTAACTTTATCATAATATGCTTATATCTTGTGTGTTAGTAGACTTTAGTGGTAATTTAAAAAGCTGTTTATTATAAATTAAATTTATGAATTAAGCAGGTTGAAACCTAAAAGAACTATTACAATGAATTTAAGCAGCTGATTTATTGTCTTGTAGTGGAAGCTGTTTCATTTCTTTTTTTCTTGAACTTCACTTCAACCTTCGGGTTTAATGTTGTTATGTCATTGATAAATTGTTGCTTTTGTTTTGGCGAAATGATTACTGAGTTATATTTCCCGTAAGTTATTTCAAGTCTATCGATTGAAGTAGCCGGAGAGCTTATAGGATTATTTGTTTCAGAAATCTTCTTTATGCTGCTGATATCTATGGTTTTGTTGAATAGAAATCCGCATTTGATGGTTAAACTGTTGCCGTTTATCGTGTAATATGTTGTCATAATCATATGAATCATAAAAACAATAAGCGGTAAAAGAATTGCAATTCCAAGCCAGCTTGGTCCTTTTGAAAAAGTAAAAAACAAAACAATCCCGAATACTAATACGAGGGGGATAACTACTTCAAGTCCGATTTTTGATTTATAAAGCTTTGTCATTTCTGTTTTTTCGTGTATATAAATCTTTATTCTCTGCATATTTTGCGGAGAATATGGTTATTAATCTCCGCATTGGTTTTTTGTCATTCGTTGTCTCGTTATTTATTTATGTAGTTGTTAAGTAATGATAACCTTTGATTGATTTTATCTTTGTCAAAATATTCAGCATTGTATGGTTCACCGAGCCACTCTAACATATCTTCTCTTTCCGGATGTTGATTATCGTCAATGATGTCAAGTAGTTCATAGAAACCACCAATCCCACCACAATCCTCTGGTGGGCAATTTAGTTTTCCGGCAATGCAGATTGGATATTTTATTTTGGTATCACGAGCTAAAATTTTTTCTACAAGTATTTCGTGATGCCAATTGTCACCAAAATCATAGACGTAAGTAAATTTTTCCTTTGTGTTGGAAATAAGGCTGTCAAGAGTTACAGTTGAAGCGTCAGTGAGTTTATCTCTGAAATATTTATCAAGTTCTTTGTTTGTCTCGGCAATTCTGTAACCCTTAATGTTAAATTCGTGAAGATGAGAATTTGTCCAACCCATTGCAATTTGAATAGTGTAGTGAAGTTGTTCAAATGTTGTGAATCTGTCCACTTGCACGCGTCTCCAAATTGGTGGCTTTGTCCCTTTTAACGTAATTTTTAATTGAAAAATGTCGCCCATAATTGTAAATACTTCATTTATTGTGGATGTCAAAATTAATTAGAAAAACTGAGATATAAGGCGTCATTGTATAACGAAATTTTATGAAAGCAAGGCACGCTCTGTAAATAAAGGAAACCCGGGTATTTCGGTCTGATAGTGCCACTAAAATCAATAATTTTTGCTCCGCTTACCAAATCGGATGTGTTTTTCTAAATTAATCCGGTGTCTTTTTGACCATTGGTTTTATCGGCTATTAATCGTTTAGTTTTTTTATTTCTTTATTAATAAGATCATTTTGTGCAGTTATTCGAAAATTTCGAACAACTGCGTATTTCGGTCTAAAAGCGCCACTATAATTCACGACTTTTTCAGCCGGCACAAATCAAACCGGAATATTCATAAACTGTTCAGAGTTATTTCAGTTTAAAATTGTAATAAAAACCTGAAACGGAATTTTTAAGACGACTCAGATAAATGGTTTAAAGTTTATGTAAGCTTAGTACTTCCTCCATCAACCATAATTGTTTGGCCGGTCATGTAGCGACTGTCATCGCTTAATAGGAAAACCACTACCGGAGCTATATCCTTTCTAGGGTCGCCGAAACGCTTCATGGGTATTTTTTCTTCTACTTTTTTGTACTCAACAGGGCTTGCTATCTTCCAATCAGCGAGACCTTCGGTCAGTGCTAACGGACTAATAACATTCACCTGGATTTCATCTGTTGCCCACTCATTTGCTGCTACGCGACTTAAACCACGTATTGCCTCTTTAGCAGCAACATAGCTGGATTGTCCAATATTTCCGCTTATAGCAGAACCGGAACCAAAGTTTACGATAGCGCCTTTGTTCTTTTTCAATTCCGGATAAGCTGCTTTCATAAAATAAAAAGTAGCATATAATCCTGCATCAATTGATAATGCCCAATCTTCATCGGTATGTTCTAAAATCGGTTTTTCTACTGAAGGATGGGCACAGTTAACCAAACCCGTAAGTTTTCCGAATCGCTCAACAGCTATCGCTACCGCCTCTTTTGCGACTGCCTCCTTCGAGATATCACCTCTTAAGAAAACTATTTTTTCAGGGTTCTCTTCAACTTTTTTCTTACCGGTTTCTTCATCAATATCTACCGCTACAACACTTGCTCCACGCTCCATCAATACAGATGTTATTGCACCACCTATTCCGGCTGCACCGCCTGTAACAATTACTACATCACCTTTTAAATGTTCCATTATATAATTTTTTATGAATGCCTAAAAAAAGGCAGTTCGACTTATTTTGTAAATTGAATGGGGAAGAATACTCTTCTCGAATCCATTTTTTAAAACTTTAAGTTTACAAAAAATATTGTGAACAACAGACATTGATAAATCCCCGACAATCAACACAGTCATGTTGAATTATTCACACGACAAACAAAGGTAACGTCTTTTTCACATAACAAATATAACCATTCCTAAATTTAAATCATATAACATACGTAAAGGAATTTTACGGAAACGAGAAAAAGGCTCTATAAAAAAAATAGAAAACCCGGGTATTTCGGTTTGATAGTGCCACTATTATCCATAACTTTTTCACCTGAAACAAATCATACCTTGTTTTGTTTCGCGCGAAATAAAACTTGTGAATTTCCGTTATATTTTAAGGTGTTTTATTCATGTAAGCTGCATTATAAGAGAAATAATACCACAAATACCACCGACTAATCCAATAAAAAATACCCACCAAAATGTTTGTGCTTGCCATTTCGAAATTTTGGAGTCATGGATTAATTTTTGTTTTTCAATTTGTTTTAGTTTTTCATTTTCAGCTGATTCTGCGGCACAGTTTTCAAGATATTTTTCAATTGACCCAAATTTAGTCCAGATATTCTTGCCTTTTTTAGAAATATTATATTTCCCAGCGTCACCCAGCTTTTCGAGAATTCTTTCTTTGATTAGGAAATCTTTTATTTCAAGCATTTCACGGTAATCCTCCTTGAAATATTCATAGGTAGCATCTGAAAAATTATTGCCACGTGATCCATATCCATAAAATTGTTTTATTATCTTGTCAATCTTGTTGTAGTCCATGTTTTTTACATAATGTGTTATAACGTTTAGTCGGCTTGAAGCAAGTTGATTTTACCAGTTCCGATAAAAACGAGATTGATACGAAGATAATACTTTTTTCTTGCCGAAAATGTTCAATAGAACCTATTTACTCGCATTGCGTTTTACCCGCTTGTTATAAGCTGGCGTATTATTTGTCAGAGAAACCTGATTTGTAAGTTTAGTTTAAAGTAATATTTTCCGTTTTCCTCGTATAAAATGCCGAAATCGTGCCTTGAGCTACTTGCTGTTTCGAACTTCGTATTCTTATATAAATAATCTTCAAATTCGTTTTGATTGTAAATGTGATAGCATAATATTTCTCCATCTTCTTTTACAATCAAATATCCACCTGTTGCATCTAATTTTCCTGACCAAACTTTCGAGGGCATCATTCCTAAGGCAATGTCAGACAAAAATCGTTTGACTTTGTAAGAATAGAAAGGATGCTTTTGAGTCAAATCATATTTTAACGGATTCATTTCTGTTATTCTTTCCGTTAAATCTGAAACCTTAGAGGTGTTTGTAGTAAAAAACAATAAAAGTAATTCCGAGATTATTCTTGGCAATGAACTATCTATTAAAATCAGGTTGTTTTGAAAATTTGTACTTTCTGGTTTTATAAACTCAAATTTTGCATTTGAATTAGTTAGCTTTTCAATTCTATCTTGAATTTTACTACGAGTCGAAATTTGGTTAATTTCATCTATTTGTTCGCTTGTTAGCTTAATGTTGAGTTTGTAAATGAAATTTGTGGTTTTTCCTGCATTTAAAAGAGTGGAAGGACTACCTAGCTTTGATTTTATATTAAAACCTAATTCGGGATTCGTTCCTGTTCTTTGGTCATGTATGACGATTCGTATATCGCTTTTAACTGTCGATTTAGCTTTTAAAGATTGGCTGTTAAATGAGTTTAAAAATTCTTCAATTTCTGGGACACTAAAAGTTCGTTCAGTTTTACTTTGAAGTACAGTTAATAAAGAGCGCGCTTGCTCACTAAATTTATCGGTAGCAATTCTAAAAATTTCATCATCATTTTTGATAATAACAATATCATTTTCATAGCTATACTCAAAACTCCCTTCAGTTTCATCTCTAAGAATTTTGATGACGGGGAAAATTAAATTTTCTATTTTATTTAAATCACCATCACCTGCATTAATTTCTTTATCTGCAAGAATTTTTAAAAGTGTATAAACTTCACTCCATTCACCTTTATTACCTGTTATCATTTGCCTTAATGCCTATAGTTTCAATAATTTGTTTAGCCATTGCTTGAATTGCAGGGACCGCAACTGAATTTCCAAACTGTTTATAAGCCGAAGCATCTGCTACAGGTATTATGAAATCATCTGGAAATCCTTGTAATCTCGCCCATTCTCGTGGCGTCATTTTTCTAATACCCTCACGATTCACTTTGCCTTTTATATGAGTAACAGGTTTGAAATCGGTAATTCTAAAATCATAAATTAAATTTCGTTCACGTCCCATACCGCCACAAACAACTGCATTGGCTATACTATCATTACTGATAATTTCATATCCAAATCCGTTTCCTTTATTTTCGTGCCGTGCCTTGTGTGCTCTTAATGTCTTGAGATATTGGGTAGATAAGTAATACTTAGTAGACGGCACCTCTTTTTCCCTAATATCAGCAAATGTTACTTTCTTTTTTAAAGGTTTTGGGTTTTCAAATGTAGTAACTCCAGTACTTCCATGAAAACCTACAATAAATACTCTTTCTCTGTTTTGTGGGACTCCAAAATCTTTCGCATTAACTATCTGTGGTTCTGGAACAAAATAACCCAGATCGTTTCTTAATACATTGAGTATTGTTGCAAGAGTTTTCCCTCTATCGTGGTTTCTTAGTCCCTTTACGTTCTCAAGAAAAAATGCTCTAGGCTGTTTTCTTCTAATTATTTCTGCTACGTCAAAAAACAATGTTCCTCTTGTGTCTTCAAAACCTCCTCGTTTGCCTGCTATAGAAAAAGCTTGACAAGGAAAACCTGCACAGAGCATATCAAACCCATCAGGTATATATGACTTTGTTTCTTCCTTTGTAATGTCTCCAAATGGTGTTTCCCCAAAATTTGCTTTATAAGTTATTTTGGCATCTTTATCCCATTCACTCGAATAAACGCATTTTCCACCTAGATTCTGAAGTGCTAAACGAAATCCACCAATTCCGGCAAATAAATCAATAAATTCGAATTTCGGTTTTTCAACTGGCGGAAAAGGAACATCAAAGGTGTCAAATAAACCATACTGTAATGCTTTTTCTGCGGCCTGTAACGTGACTTCCTCATCAGGATATTTATATTCTAAAATTTCCTTTGTAAAAGCAATAGCACCAGGTTTGTAAATTCGTGATGTGTCGTTTTTATCATTATGTAAATAATGTGTCAATATAGCTTTTTTATTATTGTCCGGTTCGGCTAATTGTTGTCTAAAAGCTTTATCCCCAATCTTGTCCAATGATATTTTTTTCTTGAATCTCATTTCTAATATCAAAATCTCCTTTTCAATTATTTCTAAACAGTTTAATAAATCCTTCTCAATTTCCTTTGTCCAAAATCGTAAAATTTTCCAGCCCTGACTTTCCAGTTTTTTATTAACTTCTTTATCTCGTTGAATATTTCGTTCGATTTTGCTATGCCAAAACTCTTTATTGGTTTTGTGGTCAAACTTCCGTATTTCCCAATCTTTGCCATGCCAAAACTCGCCATCGACAAAAATAGCAAGTTTTATTCGTTTAAATGTCAAATCAGGCTTTCCAAAAACAGCTTTGTTGTTTTTTCTGTATCTGTGTCCTTTTGCATAAAGTGCTTTAGCCAGCATGAGTTCAGGCTTTGTGCCTGTTGATTTGTTGGCTTGCATATTTCTTCTCCTTTGTTCTTTAGTCAATTTGTCCATAATACAAACTTGGCTGTTAACTGTTGTTTTTTTCTTGTTCCTTTCTCTCTTCTTCTTTAGTTGAAAAAGAATCACCAATTATTATTTCTTGAGTATTGTTAAAAATCATTTTGTTAGAAAAGAAATTATTGACTGGTTCTTGCCCGTGTCCATATGCCCACATAAAAAGTTCAACTCCTAATTTTGTTGGTTGATAAACAATCCCATCTGTCAATGCAAACTCAAATGTTTTCTGAACATGCTCCTTATTACCCCAGCTAAATCCAGTTAGCAACTCTTCTTTATTGAGCCCCCAAATGGCATGAGAAAGCAAGTCTGACCATTTCTTTGATTCTTCTTCTGTAAAATCCATAGCATTATAGAATGTCCCAAATGGAAGAAATACTTCTAAATTTTTCCAATTATTACCGTCATTGATATTTATATCTTGCCCATTGAAATGTTTTTTTAAAAGATGATAAAGCAAATAATGTGTCCTTAATTGATATGTTGTTAATCTGCCTATAAGAGATACAAAAGATGCACCACGGTCATCTCTCGAAACTCCAGTCCTTGATGAAGCTAATGCGCCACCAAAATACTCAACTTGTAATTCTTCTTCACACCATGCGCCGTCCTCCAAAATACCTTTCAAAACTTTTGGTGAAACTTTTCCATTTTTATTTATTTTGTCGCCTAATTTCTCTTCTGCATTCTTAAAGATATTTGAAGTGTTTTCAACTCTTTTTTTTGTCCACTCCTTAATTTGTTCACCAATATATTCAGAAGTTGGTCCAAGTATTTTTTCTACTACTTTTGCCCCTCCTATCGCACTACCTAAAATTGTAAGGCCTGTTCCTGGGTCTATCATATTCCTAATATTATCTTTAAAATATCAGCTAACGCCTTTTTCAAGCAACAAATATAACCATTCTTAAATTCAAGTCATATAAATATTCGTAAAGCGATGTTGTGCAAATAAGGAAATTCATAATGTATGTTTTTTCAAAAATCATTTCAGCAGAAATCGTTTTGCTTAGTTTTTTTAGGTGTGCAGTAGCGTATAAGCTCAACCTTGCATTAATACGACGCTCGACCGAAGAATTTCATTCTAAATAGTGTCTAAATAAGCATATGGGGCGCATTAAGTTATGAATTTAATTCTATCTTAGCAGCTGCAATTACTAACAATTAATCTTTAAATTATGGACAATCAGGAAAATAAAAAGAAATTATTTTCAGTTTCGGGACGGCCTATTGCCGAAAACCAAAATGTAAAAACAGCCGGTAAAAGAGGTCCAATGCTGATGGAAGACTTTTGGTTTTTGGAAAAATTGGCGCATTTCGACAGAGAAGTAATACCGGAGCGCCGTATGCATGCCAAAGGTTCGGGTGCATTTGGTAAATTCACCGTGACCCACGATATTACAAAGTATACGAAGGCAAAAATGTTTTCGGAAATTGGGAAGGAAACAGATGTTTTTGTACGCTTTTCTACTGTTGCCGGTGAGCGTGGTGCTGCGGATGCTGAGCGTGATATTCGTGGCTTTGCCATGAAATTTTATACCGAAGAAGGAAATTGGGATTTAGCAGGAAATAATACCCCGGTATTCTTTCTGCGCGACCCATATCGTTTCCCCGATTTGAATAAAGCAGTGAAGCGCGATCCAAA